>JBBRAI010000030.1:0-47849 GCA_038206915.1 Burkholderiales bacterium
ATGCCAGCGGGGCGATCGCGCTGTTTCACGGACCTCGCGGGCTGGCCTATTTCACCCCGGACGGGAGGCCTATTACTGACACCATGCAACAGGCCGCCTGAGCCGTCCGCCAGGCGCCCTGTTTAGGGCGGAAATCGGCTACGGGCTATGCCCCGAAGGAAATCCCCCTGGGGGACGCCCTGCGCCGCTTCCCGCCCTAAACAGAAAAAGCGGACAATTCATGTGCTACAGAACCGGACAAGTCTAAAAACCCGCGACAGGAACGCCCGTTCCTCAGCGCGCGCCGCCGCCGGCGCGCTCACAACTGGTAAATCAGCGCCAGCTTCCGCTGCAGCGCGCGCGCGATGCGGAACGCCTGCTTCAGGGTGTGCCGCTGCAGTTCGTTGAGCTGGTCAGGGTCGATGCGGTTGGCGATGTCCTCGGCGATGTCCTCGCGCGCGCCCTGGTGGATCAGGCGCAGCTGCTGGATGAACAGGAAGGCTTCGGTGGCGGCTTCAATATCCGCCGCGCTCATGCGCGCTCCCGGGCCCGCCGCGCGCAGGCGTTCCACGGTGTTGGTTTGCGCCAGCCCCTGCGACAGCGCGAAAATGCGCGCCACGTCCACGAACAGGCGCACGCCACTGCCTTTCAGGTCGACGCTGTGCGGCGCGTCCGGCTTGTCTTCGGTGACGAAGTCGCGCAGCGTGCCCAGCGCCGGGCGCGACTGCAGGGCGTTCTCCGCCATCTGGCGCAAAAAAGTCGAGTGCGATCGCGTGCGCTCGAGCACCCACGACCGCAGTTCTTCCGCCAGGCTTGCGTCGCCGTAAAGCGGGCGGAAGTCGAAGTAGATCGATGCTTCGAGCAGCGCCTTCGGCTCCCAGTTCTGCAGCCAGCCGCCCATCTTGAGCCGCCATTCCTCGGCTGACAGGCACAGCGCCGGGTTGGACGCCATGACGTTACCCTTGCACCAGCGAAAACCGCAGGCGTCCAGCGCCTGGTTCACCTCGAGCGCGAACGGCAGCAACCGCGCACGCACATTTTCGGGTTGCGCGCCGTCGTGCGCCGTGAAAATAATGCCGTTGTCCTGGTCGGTGCTGAAGGTCTGCTCCAGCCGGCCTTCGCTGCCGAAGCCGAGCCAGCACCAGCTGATCTGCTCCAACTGGTGGCGCTTGCGCAGGACTTCGATCACGCGCTGGCACAGCCGGTCGTTGAGCACCGACACGTACAGCGTGAGCTGCGCTGCAGCGACGCCCTGCTCGACCAGCAGCCGCGTGAGCTTGCGGATTTCTGCGGCGATGTTTTCGAGGATGCTCACCTCGCCCGCGAGCCGGATTTCGGTGGTGAGTTCGCCCAGTCCAAGCCGCTGCAGCGAAAACAGGTCGCGCCCGGATACCACCCCTATGAATTTGCCGTTGTCGGTCACCAGCACATGCCGGATGCGGTTGGCGATCATGGTCAGCGCCGCCTCGTAGGCGAAAGCGTGCGCCGGCAGCGATAGCGGATCGCGCGTCATGAGCTCGGCCACGCCGCGGCCTTCCTCGCCGCGCGCGACCGCGCCGAGCAGGTCGCGCTCGCTGAAAATTCCCAGCGGCCGCGCGTCGGCGCCGGTCACCACCACCGCGCCGACGCCGCGCTCGTGCATGATCGCGGCCGCGTCGCGCACACTGATATTTTCGCCGCAGGTAATCGGTTCGTTGCGGATCAGCGCGCGCAGCGGCAGCGTGAGCGTCTG
This sequence comes from Burkholderiales bacterium, assembly GCA_038206915.1. GTDB lineage: Bacteria > Pseudomonadota > Gammaproteobacteria > Burkholderiales > SG8-39 > 2-12-FULL-64-23. Next base: position 1,712 of record JBBRAI010000030.1, read on the forward strand.
CTGCTCGCCCGCGAGCCGGTGCTGGAGCTGGGTCTTGTCTGCGGACATCGTCGGCCTCGTTTCCCTGTTAGTACTTCAGCCGCGCGTGGTAAGTGGCGCGCGAGGCTTCCAGCGCCTGGCCCAGCGTCACGATGCCCTGCTCCGCGAGCAGCGGCAGCAGGCGCAGGAATATCTCGCCGGTCACCAGCGCGTCGCCCAGGGCGGTGTGCCGGCCGATCACGCTGATGCCGAGCCGCCCGGCCAGGTCTTCGAGGCTGTGGCCCTCCTGGTTCGGATGCACGATCACTGACAGCAGCAGCGTGTCGAGCACCGGCTGCGAGAAACGGATGCCGGTGGCGGCTTCCTTGAGTTCGAGAAAGCGCATGTCGAACGCGGCGTTGTGCGCCACCAGCACCGTGTCCTCGCAAAAATGCCGGAACTGCGGCAGTACCTCGGCGATGGTCGGCTGGCCGCGCAGCGCCTGCGCCTCGATGCCGTGGATGCGCGTGGACTCGCGGCCCACCGGCCGCTGCGGGTCCACGAGCTGCTCGAACACCTCGTTCTTGAGCAGGCGCGCGTTGACGATGCGCACCGCGCCGAGGCTGATGATTTCGTCGCCGGCGGACGGCTCCAGCCCGGTGGTTTCGGTGTCGAACACGGTGTAGTGCAGCTCGGCGAGCTTGCGCTCGGCGAGGCCCGGCGCGGCGTCCGCGTGGCCGAACAGGTCGAAGTCATAGTACTCCGGCCGGCTGTCGGCGCTGACGCTGCGCCGCTGCGACACCGCTGCCGGGGCGCCCAGCGGCAGCAGCAGCCGGAACCAGGCGGTGTGCGAAGTCTTATGCGCCTGCACCCAGACTTCGCCGCCGTGGCGATCGAGCACGTCTTTCAGCGTCAGCGGCGTTTGCTGCGCGCCGACCTGCATCGGCTCGGTCTCCCACAGCGCGAGCGCGTCGCTGCCCACGATCGCGCCGCTCCACACCAGGTCGAGTTCGGCGAATCGCCCGTTCGACGTGGCGCGCAGCGCGATCGAGCGCACCGCGTAATCCTCGCGCAGGCGTCCGGCGAGATAGGTGAGCGCTTCCACCAGCGCGAAGCTGTCCACCTTGATCCAGATGTCCTCCGCCGCCTGCTCCTGCGCGCAGGGCAGACCGAGCACGGCCTCGATGCGCCGCCGCGCCACGCTGAGCAGGTCGCTGGCGCGCATGTCCTCCAGCGCAAGCCCGGCCTTGAGCGCGTCGGCGTATTCGGCCAGCGCGTCGTTGATCATGGCGGAAACCTGGCGCGATTCGGCGGCGACGATCTCGGTGAACTGCGCGCGCCGCGCCTCGTTCATTTCCGGGAACGAGGCCAGGTTTTCGGCCGCCGCGCGCAGGCTCGCCATCGGCGCACGCACGCCCGCCGCGAACGCGCGCAGCAGCGAGCGCCGCTGCGCCTCGCGGTCCATCAGCAGGGTCACGTCCTCGAGCGCGAGCACCATGCCGGCGATGCTCCCCTGCGCCGAAAGGAACGGCGCCATGTGCACCTTGATCAGCGTGCCGGTCACCGAGTTGGTGATGAAGCGCGTCGCCGGCAGCTCGGCGCCCTGGTCCAGGCTGGACTGCAGCTTTTCCATCGCATGCGCCACCTGGTCGCGGTCGATCAGCGTGAATACGGAGCGCCCCAGGCCGACCAGTCGGCCCACCACGTCCTGGCGTGCACCCGGTGCCTGCGCCGCCGCGCCGAACAGGGCCTTGGCCTTTTCGTTGTACAACAGAATGCGGCCTTCGGCATTGCACAGGAGCACGCCTTCGGACAATTCCGACATCAGCGCGGCGAGCCGGTTGCGCTCTTCCGCGAGCCGCGCGCTGGATGCGCCGATGCGCCCTTCCACGTCCTGTTGCAGCCGCCGGTAGGCGTCGGCGAGGCGATTGATCGCGGCGGCCAGTTCTTCGAGCTCGGCGCCGCCGCGCGCCGCCACGCGGTGCTCCGGGTTGGCGCCGAGCACGATGCGCGTCTGCTCGGCGAGCGCGCGCACCGCGGTCACGTAATTGCGGAACAGCCAGGCGAGCGTGCCGGCGCATGCGACCAGCAGCAGCGCGGCGAAGAACAGCAGCATTTGCTCGCGCTCCCGCAGAATGCGCAGCAGCATGCGGTATTCGCCCTCCGGCAAGCTGGCCGCCATCAGGGCTGCGGTCGCCGCGACGAAGGCGATGATTCCGCCGAAAAGAACTGCCAGCCAGATCGAAAATTTCAACCGCTGGTTCATGCCCCGCCCGGTCTTGCCGGCGCGCCCAGCAGTTCGTCGATCTTGGCGACCAGCTCCTTGCTGGAAAACGGCTTGGTGACGTAGAGGTCGGCGCCCAGCGACATGCCCTTACTGACTTCGACCTCGCGCCCCTTGGCCGAGAGCATGATGATCTTGATGTGCTGCCACTCGGCGCGCTCGCGCATGCGCTGGCACACCTCGTAGCCGCTTTTCACGCTCATCATCACGTCGAGCAGCACCAGATCGGGCAGGTGCCGCTCAACTTGCTTCAGCGCCGCGTCGCCGTCGCTCGCCAGCAGCACTTCATAGCCGCTGCGCTGCAGCAGGTACTCGATTGCGGTCACGATGTTCGGTTCGTCGTCGGCGATCAGGATTTTCTTGCTCACTGGATTCCTCCTTGCAGCGGCGCCGCCTGGGCGGCGATCGGCAGCGTGAAGTAGAAACACGCGCCCTCGCCCGGCCGGTTCTCGGCCCATATCCTGCCGCCGAAGCGCTCCACGATATGGCGACTGATGTGCAGCCCGAGGCCGGTGCCCTGCGGCTTGTCGGTCAAAGTATCGCCTCCCTGGCGGAATTTGTCGAAGATCGCGTCCTCGTCCCCGGCGCGGATGCCCGGGCCGTTGTCGCAGACGCCGACGCGCAGGTACGCGCCCTGCTCGCTCAGTTCGATGCGCACTTCGCCGCGTTCGCGGTGGCAGAACTTGACCGCGTTCGACAGCAGGTTGAGCAGCACCTGCACCACGCGGTCAAAATCGGCGGTCACCGCCGGCACGCGCCCGGGAAGATCGACGCTGAGCCGGATGCCCTTCTCGCGGAACAGCTGGCTCATGCCGTCCACGGTATCGCCGACCAGCTCCTTCATGTCGATGCTCGATTCCTGCCATTCGGCGGAACCGGACTCGATCTTGGACAGGTCCAGCACCTGGTTGATCAGGCGCGACAGGCGCGCGGTTTCGCGGGTGATGATGCCGAGGAAATTCTTGCGCTGCTCGAGCTCGATCTCCGGGTCGTCGAGCAGGATTTCGGAAAACGCGCGGATCGAGGTGAGCGGCGTGCGCAGCTCGTGCGTCACGGTCGAGATGAAGTCGTCCTTGAGCCGGTCGAGCTCGGTGAGGCGCTCGTTGGCGATGCGCAGCTCCGCCGTGGCCGCCTCGAGCTCGCGCGATTTCTGCTCGAGCCGGTGGCTGTAGACCACCACCTGGGAGGCTTCGTCCAGGATCTCGCGCACTTCGTCGATGGTGAGCGCATCCTCCTTCACCACCGAAGCTACCATGATGCGCGCCGAGGCGGCGCCGATCGCGCCGGCGAGCTGCGTTTCGACGTAATGCACGAATTCGGCGTCGGCCTGCTGCGGGCTTTGCGGATCCGGCGCACCGCGCGACTCCCTGTAATCGCTGATCGCCTCCTCGGCCGCGGCGCTGCCGACGAAGCGCGCGAGCAGCCGGTACAGATCGGGGACCGACGCGGTGCCGCGCCAGAAGCGCGCGCCGCCGCCCTCGCCGCCCTGCTTGAACACGTCGACGAACAGGCTCGCCTGGCGGTGCTCCTCCGCGCTCTGCGTGCCCGACAGCGAGCCGATGACGTAGGCGCCGATATTGGCGATCATGCTCCAGATCATCGCATGCGTGATGTGATCGAGCCGGCCGAGCCCGAACAGATGCTGCGGCTTGAGCAGGCCGATGCCGAACGGCCCTTGCTCGAGCAGCCCGATCGGCAGCCAGCCGGAGCGCGCCAGCGCGGGCAACAGCAGCGTGTAGAGCCAGACCGAGAATCCCGCGAGCAGGCCGCACAGCGCGCCGCGGCGCGTGGCGCGCTTCCAGAAGATGCCGCCCAGCGCGGCCGGCGCGAACTGCGCCACCGCGGCGAACGAGATCAGTCCGATCGACACCAGCGCGTAGGCCTCGCCCGCGAGCCGGAAATAGACGAAACCGAGCAGCAGGATCGCCACGATCGCGCCGCGGCGGATGCCGAGCAGCAGGCCGGTGAGGTCCTTCCTCTGGTTTAGCTTGAGCCAGGACAGGCGCAGCAGCACCGGCATCAACAGGTCGTTGCACACCATGGTGGAAAGCGCGATGGTCTCCACGATCACCATCCCGGTCGCCGCCGAGAGCCCGCCGATGAACACCAGCAGCGCGAGCAGCTCGTGGTGTTCCTCCATCGGCAGCGTCAGCACGAAGGTGTCGGCGTCGACGTCGCCGTTGGGAAAATGCAGCAGCCCGCCGAACGCGATCGGCAGCACAAACAAGTTGATCGCGATCATGTACAGCGGGAACAGCCAGATCGCCTTGTTGAGGTGCTTCTCGTCGACGTTCTCTATCACCGCGACCTGGAACTGGCGCGGCAGAAACATGATCGCCGCCATCGACAGCACGGTGAGCCACATCCAGCTAGCGTAGCCGCCGGCGACGCCCTCGAGCGGGGTCATCATCGCGCGCAGCTTGGGCACTTCCGCGGCGCGCGCGAACACGTCGGCGAAACCGTCGTAGATGCCGTAGGTGACGAACACGCCCACCGCCAGGAACGCGAGCAGCTTGACCAGCGACTCGAACGCGATCGCCGCGACCATGCCCTGGTGGTGCTCCGCCGCGTCCAGGTGGCGCGTGCCGAACGCGATGGTGAACGCCGCAAGGATCAGCGCGACCGCGAGCGCCGTGTCCTGCAGCAGCGGCAGCTGGCCGACGTTGGCTGGCATGATGATGTGCGGGTACTGCTGCACGATGGTGAAGCTGTTGGACACCGCCTTCAGCTGCAGCGAGATGTAGGGCAGGATACCGATCACCGCGATCACCGTGACCAGCCCGCCGAGCAGCGCGCTCTTGCCGTAGCGCGAGCCGATGAAGTCCGCGAGCGATGTAATCCGGTTGCGCTTGGAGATGCGGATGATCTTGCGCATCACCACCCACCACAGCGCGATCATCAGCGTCGGGCCGATGTAGATCGGCAGGAAGCCTACGCCGTCGGCGGCGGCGCGGCCGACGCTGCCGTAAAAGGTCCAGGCGGTGGCGTAGACGCCGAGCGACAGGCTGTAAATGTACGGGCTGGCGATCACCGAGTGACCGGCGTCGGCGCGCCGGTCGGCGTAATAGGCGATCGCGAACAGCAGTCCGAGGTAGGCGAACGAGGTTGCTACGATGACCCAGCCCTGCAGCATGCTAGGCGCGCCCGGGGGAGCGAATCATGCGTGCGGCCTGGAGATTCACGGCTCGGCGGCGCAGCACCAACACGATTGCCTCAGTCCTTCGCTTCGACCACGTACGCCATGCAGACCGTCAGCAGACCCCACGCGCAGAAGATATAAGCGTAAAGCACCGGGATGCCGAATACGGTGGCCGTCACGTTGAATATCGCGAGCAGCGGATAGTTGAACAGCACCATGCCGAGCACGCTCAACGCGGCCAGGCGCTGTCCCTTGAGCTCGAACCGGTCCATGCGCGTTTCCGGCGGCCTGTTCAGTTCACCTGCGGGCGTTCCAGGCAATAGCCGAGTCCGCGTATGGTTACGATTTTCACCCCGCCGCGGTCGAGCTTCTTGCGCAGCCGGTGGATGTACACCTCGATCGCATTGGTGCTCACCTCTTCGCCCCATTCGCAGACGCGGTCCACGAGGTGCTCCTTGCTCACCATGCAGCCCGGGCGCTGAAGCAGAATCTCGAGCAGCGCCAGCTCGCGCGCCGACAGCTCGATCATCTCGCCCGCGATGCGTGCCACCTTGCCCACGGAATCATAGGAGAGCGTGCCGTGGCGCAGCACCGGCGTGCCTGACTGGCCGCGCCGCGCGAGCGCGCGCACGCGCGCCTCGAGCTCGGCCAGCGCGAACGGCTTGGCGAGATAATCGTCGGCGCCCAGGTCGAGCCCGCGCACGCGGTCGTTGATGCCGTCCATCGCCGTGAGTATGAGTACCGGCAGGCGCGACTGGCGCGAACGCAGGCGCCGCAGCACTTCGAGGCCGCCCATCTTGGGCAGGCCCAGGTCGAGTATCAGCAGGTCGAACTCGCTGCTCGCGGTCGCGCTGTCGGCTTCGGCGCCGGTCCTGACGCAATCCACGGCATAGCCCGCCTGGCGCAGCGAGCAGCGCAGGCCCTCGGCCAGAACCGCGTCGTCTTCGGCGACGAGTATTCTCATCCGCGTTTGTCTCCCCTTACCCTCCTCAGTGTAGCAAACCGCCGCAGGTACTGCACTCGTGGATACCGTAAGGGCTCGTGGCGCCGGATTGCGGACGAAAAAAAGCCCCGCCGAAGCGGGGCTTTTCGGGGACCGCGCCTCCCCGGACGCCATGTCCGGGAAAGGACGCAACCGTTTCCAATCGCAGGCCGCCAGAGCGGCCCGCGCCTGGACGCCTGCGTTACATGTCCATGCCGCCCATGCCGCCCATGCCACCCATGCCACCCATACCGCCGGGCATGCCGCCGCCCGCCGGCTTTTCTTCGACCAGCTCGGCCACCATGCAATCGGTGGTGAGCATCAGGCCGGCGATGGAAGCAGCGTTCTGCAGCGCGGTGCGCGCGACCTTGGTCGGATCGACCACGCCCATCTGCACCAGGTCGCCGTATTCGCCGGTCTGGGCGTTGTAGCCGTAGTTGCCCTTGCCTTCGACCACCTTGTTCAGCACCACCGAGGGCTCATCGCCCGCATTGGCCACGATCTGGCGCAGCGGCTCTTCCAGCGCGCGGATCACGATCTTGATGCCCGCGTCCTGGTCGGCGTTGTCGCCTTTCAGGCCCTTGAGCGCCGAACGGGCGCGAATCAGAGCAACGCCACCGCCGGCGACGATGCCTTCCTCGACCGCAGCACGGGTCGCATGCAGCGCGTCTTCGACGCGCGCCTTCTTCTCTTTCATCTCGACTTCGGTAGCGGCACCGACCTTGATCAGCGCCACGCCGCCGGCGAGTTTCGCAACACGCTCCTGCAGCTTCTCTTTGTCGTAGTCGCTGGTCGCCTCTTCGATCTGGGTGCGGATGTTCTTGACCCGCGCTTCGATCGCCTTGGTGTCGCCGGCGCCGTCGATGAGGATGGTGTTTTCCTTCTGGATTTCGATGCGCTTCGCCTGGCCCAGGTCCTTCAGCGTGGTTTTCTCCAGCGTCAGGCCGATTTCCTCGGCGATCACGGTGCCGCCGGTGAGGACGGCGATGTCTTCCAGCATGGCCTTGCGGCGGTCGCCGAAGCCCGGCGCCTTCACAGCACAGGTCTTGAGGATGCCGCGCAGATTGTTCACTACCAGCGTGGCAAGCGCTTCGCCTTCGACTTCCTCGGCGACGATCAGCAGCGGACGGCCGGCCTTCGCAACGGCTTCCAGTACCGGCAGCAGGTCACGGATGTTGGAAATCTTCTTGTCGTGCAGCAGGATGTAGGGATTGTCCAGCAGGCTGATCTGCTTGTCGGGGTTGTTGATGAAATAGGGTGAGAGGTAACCGCGGTCGAACTGCATACCCTCGACCACTTCCAACTCGTCCGCCAGGCTCTTGCCGTCTTCGACGGTGATCACGCCTTCCTTGCCGACCTTGTCCATCGCTTCGGCGATGCGGTCACCGACGGAGGAGTCTGCGTTGGCGGAGATGGCGCCGACCTGGGCGATTTCCTTGCTCGTGGTGCAGGGTTTGGAAATTTTCTTCAGTTCGTCGGTGATGGCGATCACGGCCTTGTCGATGCCGCGCTTCAGATCCATCGGGTTCATCCCGGCGGCAACAAACTTCATGCCTTCCTTGACGATGGACTGTGCCAGCACGGTGGCGGTCGTGGTGCCGTCGCCGGCCACGTCGGAAGTCTTGGAGGCGACTTCCTTCACCATCTGCGCGCCCATGTTCTCGAATTTGTCTTTGAGCTCGATTTCTTTGGCCACGGACACGCCGTCCTTGGTCACGGTGGGGGAGCCGAAGGAGCGCTCCAGCACTACGTTGCGGCCTTTCGGGCCGAGCGTCACTTTTACCGCGTCGGCAAGAATGTTTACACCTACGACCATCCTGGCACGGGCCGAATCATGAAAGCGTACGTCTTTTGCAGCCATGTTGAATATCTCCTGAAAATTTTGTAATGGAACCGGGGGCCGGGTAGTGCGCAGGATTTCTGCGTGCAGCCCCCGAAACTGGCGTTAGCCTGTTGATTACTTGGTGACCACACCCATGATGTCTTCTTCGCGCATGACCAGCAGCTCGTCGCCGTCGACTTTCACGCTGGAGCCCGAATACTTGCCGAACAGCACGCGGTCGCCGACTTTCACGTCCAGCGCGCGCACTTTGCCGTCTTCCATCACTTTACCGGTGCCGATGGCGACGACTTCGCCCTGATCCGGCTTTTCCGTGGCGTTGTCGGGAATGACGATCCCGCCGGCGGTTTTGCGTTCTTCTTCAACGCGCTTGACGATGACGCGATCGTGTAAGGGACGGATTTTCATGAATACTTCCTCCAAACTGATGGTTAGTTAGTGGCCACTGACAAGATGTCGGGTGCCGGAAATAGGACATTGACTGTTAGCACTCAAGGTCAACGAGTGCTAATTATGAGGCCAGTCGCGGACAAATTCAAGTGCTGCGTGGCGTTGAATTCACGCGCCTGCCGCCGGGCGGGTGGCCGCGCCGGGGTCCGCCGCCGCGGTTCGGGCGGAAGCGGCTTCAAGTATCATGCAGGCCGAAACGACTATTCTGCGATGCGCCCCGCAACTTTCCTGTCCGGATTCCTGCTGCTGTTTCTGCTGCACGCCGCCGGCGCGGCCGGCGCGCGGCCGCTGCCGGACGCGGTGGCGGCGGCGCTCAAGCGCGCGCAGGTTCCGCCATCCGCGGTTTCCATCTACGTGCAGGGCGTGGACGATGCAGCGCCGCTGCTTGCGCACAATGCCGCAGCGGCGATGAACCCGGCTTCGACGATGAAGCTGCTCACCACCTACGTCGCGCTGGAACTGCTGGGCCCGACCTATACCTGGAAGACCGAAGCCTATGCCGCCGGCAGGCTGCAGGGCGATGTCCTCCAGGGCGACCTGGTCCTCAAGGGCTACGGCGACCCGAAGCTCACGCTGGAGGATTTCTGGCTGCTGCTGCGCCGGCTGCGCGCGCTGGGCCTGCGCGAAATCCGCGGCGATCTGGTGCAGGACCGCGGCTATTTCGAGGCGGCCGACTACGACCCGGGTAAATTCGACGGCGAGCCGCTGCGCGCCTACAACGTCGCTCCGGACGCGCTGCTGCTGAACTTCAAGGCGGTGCGCTTCCAGTTCGTGCCGGACGCCGAATCCCGGCGCGTCTCCGTCATCGCCGAACCCAGGCCGGCCGGCCTGGATTTTTCCGCCGCGGTACGCGCCGTCGACGGCCCCTGCGGCGACTGGCGCGCAGGCATCACGGCCGATTTCCAGAGCAACGGCGCGTCGGCGAAGGCGAGTTTCGCCGGGAGCATGCCCTCGAGCTGCGGCGAGCGCTACTGGAATGCGAGCCTGCTGGCGCAGCCGGACTACGTCTACGGCGTATTCAAGCAGCTGTGGCAGGAACTCGGCGGCAGCATCAGCGGCGGCTGGCGCGACGGGACCGTCCCCGCGGGCGCGCGGCTGCTCGCGACGGGCGAATCGGCCAGCGCCGCCGAGCGGGTGCGCGACATCAACAAGTACAGCAACAACGTGATGGCGCGCCAGCTGTTCCTCACTCTTGGCGCGCAGCTGCTCGGGCCGCCCGGAAACACCGCGCGCTCGTCCGAGGTGCTGCGCGGCTGGCTGGCGCAGAAGAAGCTCGATTTTCCCGAACTGGTCCTGGACAACGGCGCGGGGCTGTCGCGCGAAGCGCGCATCAGCGCGGAACACATGGCGCAACTGCTGCTCAATGCCTGGCGCAGCGCGGTAATGCCGGAACTCATGTCTTCGCTGCCGCTGGTCGCCGAGGACGGCACCATGCGCCGCAGGCTGCGCTTCGAATCCATCGCCGGGCAGGCGCACATCAAGACCGGATCGCTCAGCAATGCGCGCACCCTGGCGGGCTATGTGCTCGACCGGCACGGGCGCCGCCGCGTCGTCGTCATGTTCATCAATCACCCGAACGCCGCCGCCAGCCGGCCGGCACAGGACGCGCTGCTCGAATGGGTGCACGCCGGCGCGGCAGGCGGGGGGAACTAAGCGAGCAGTAACTAGGTCAGTCTATATACTACGGGCCCTGGCGCGTGGCCCTGGCGCGTCACTGCGGCGTACTTGATCAAAGTCAATTCGGGGCGCGTGCCAGAGACTACGATAATAGCGTTCCAACCCCTAAATCCGGAGCCATCATGGATACCGAATACCAAGCTGTCACGCGCGAAAAGCTAATCGAAGACATGCGCATCGTGCTCGCCGACACCGAGCAGCTGCTCAAGGCCGTGATCGGCCAGTCGGGCGAAAAACTGGCCGCGCTGCAGCCGCGCATCCAGGAAAATCTGCGCAATGCGCGGGCGCGGCTGGATGAATTCCAGCAGGCCGCAAGCGATCAGGCGCGCGCCGCGGTGCGCGTAACCGACGACTACGCCCACGAACATCCCTGGAGAATCGCCAGCGTCAGCGCGCTGGTCGGCGTCGCGCTAGGATTGTTGATCGGGCGGCGCTAGCGTAGTTGGCGACTTAGCTTGCGCGGACGGCGTCCCGTCCGCGCGGATCGCGGATTGCGCACGGATAAGAAGCCATCCGCGCGCAATCCGCGATCTTGTGTAAAAACCTCGCGTTGTGATTGGTGTTAACCAGAACCGTGTTTTTCGGACGGATACGCTTTTTATCCGTCCGAAAAACACGGTTGGCGCGCAGAGCGCGCAATAGCCGCTCTTGGCAACTGTCGGAAATCGGGACGCTGTTAAAGCCCCAGGATGCCCCAGAGTTCGTCCACGCGGCGCTTCACCGCGGCGTCCATCGCAATCGGCGTGCCCCAGTTGCGGCTGGTCTCGCCCGGCCATTTGTTGGTCGCGTCGATGCCCATCTTCGAACCGAGTCCGGACACCGGGCTGGCGAAATCCAGATAGTCGATTGGCGTGCGCTCGGCGAGCAGCGTGTCGCGCGCCGGATCGACGCGCGTGGTCAGCGCCCAGATCACTTCTTTCCAGTCGCGAATATTCACGTCGTCGTCGGTGACGATGATGAATTTGGTGTACATGAACTGGCGCAGGAAACTCCAGATGCCGAACATCACGCGCTTGGCATGGCCCGGGTACTGTTTCTTCATGCTCACCACGGCGAGCCGGTAGGAGCAACCCTCGGGCGGCAGGTAGAAGTCGGTGATCTCGGGAAACTGCTTTTGCAGCAGCGGCACGAACACTTCGTTCAGCGCCACGCCCAGCACCGCCGGCTCGTCCGGCGGCTTGCCGGTGTAGGTGCTGTGGTAGATCGGGTCGCGCCGCATGGTGATGCGCTCGATGGTGAATACCGGGAAGCGTTCCTGCTCGTTGTAGTAGCCAGTATGATCGCCGAAGGGTCCCTCGAGGGCGTTCTCGCCCGGGTGGATCACGCCTTCGAGCACGATCTCCGCGCTTGCCGGCACCTGCAGTTCGCTGCCGATGCATTTCACCAGCTCGGTCTTGGCGCCGCGCAGCAGGCCGGCAAACTGATATTCGGAAATCGAGTCCGGCACCGGCGTCACCGCCGCGAGGATGGTGGCGGGGTCGGCGCCCAGCGCTACTGCGATCGGAAACGGCTCGCCCGGCTGGTGCAGGCCGTGGTCGCGGAAGTCGAGCGCGCCGCCGCGCTGCGCGAGCCAGCGCATGATGACCTTGTTCGGCGCAATCACCTGCTGGCGGTAGATGCCGAGGTTCTGCCGCGCCTTGAGCGGCCCGCGCGTCACCACCAGCCCCCAGGTGATCAGCGGACCGGCGTCGCCCGGCCAGCAGGTCTGGATCGGCAGCTTAGCCAGATCGACGTCCGCGCCCTGCCAGACGACTTCCTGGCAGGGCGCGCTGCTCCTCACGCTAGGCGCCATGTTGAGCACCTGCTTCAGCACCGGCAGCTTGTCCCAGGCGTCCTTCAGGCCCTTGGGCGGATCGGGCTCCTTCAGATAGGCGAGCAGCTTGCCCACTTCGCGCAGCGCCGCGACCGAATCCTCGCCCATGCCGAGCGCAACGCGCCGCGGCGTGCCGAACAGGTTTGCCAGCACCGCCACGTGCGGCCGGCCCTGTTTGCCGTCGAAGCCCTTGGGCGCTTCGAACAGGATCGCCGGGCCGCCGGCCTTGAGCACGCGGTCGCAAATCTCGGTCATCTCCAGACGCGGATCGACCTCGACGGCGACGCGCTTCAGTTCGCCCTGTTGTTCCAGTTGCGCGATGAAGTCGCGCAGATCTTTGTAGCGCATGGAAAAGAGTCCGGTCTCGAGAAGCGCGCCTGCAGCCGATGTCGGCGCGACGGTGCTATGTTAGCCCTTCCCGCCGAAACGAGCCATACGAGGAACAACCAGAACGCTCTGAATGTGGGAGGCCCGCCCCCGGGCCGACCTTGCTCCGATCGCGCACTGCTCGGGGCGAGGGCGCCCCTCCCACAAGGCGCCGCGCACTGCTCGGGGCGGGGGCGCCCCTCCCACAAGGCGCCGCGCACTGCTCGGGGCGAGGGCACCTCTCCCACAAGGCGCCGCTCCCGCGATGCGCAGCTAGCGCCAGAAGTAATTCGCGGCAATGCCCGCAAATATCGCACCGCCCACCCAGTTGTTGTGCAGGAAAGCCTTGAAGCAGCCTTCGCGGCTGCGCCCGCGTATCAGCGTGTAGTGATACAGCATCAGCAGCGCGGCGGCGCCCAAGCCGAGATAGTAGTAGGCGCCGAAGTTCAGCAGCGCGCCGACGTAGCCGAGCACCGCGAGCATGGCCGCGTAGCACAGCATCACCGCGGCGACGTCGAAACGCCCCAGCGTGATCGCCGAAGTCCTGATGCCGATGCGCAGGTCGTCGTCGCGGTCCACCATCGCATATTCGGTGTCGTAAGCCAGCGCCCAGAAAACGTTCGCCAGCAGCAGCCACCAGCACAGCGACGGCAGCATGTTGGACACCGCCGCGAACGCCATCGGGATGCCGAAACCGAAGGTCACGCCGAGATAGGCTTGCGGCATCGAGAGAAAACGCTTGGTGAATGGATAGCTGGCGGAGAGCGCCAGCGCGACGAAGGACAGGCCGATCGCGAAGCGGTTGAGCGCGAGCACCAGGCAGAAAGCGGCCAGGCTCAGCGCCGCGGCCAGCCACAGCGCTTCTTTCACGCTCACGAGTCCGGCGGCGAGCGGCCGGTCTTTGGTGCGCTTTACGTGCGCGTCGAACTTGCGGTCGGCAAGGTCGTTCATGACGCAGCCGGCGGAACGCATCAGCAGGGTGCCGAGGCAGAAGATCCAGGTCATCAGCCAGCCCGGCCGGCCGCCCGAGGCGAGCCATAGCGCCCACAGCGTCGGCCACAGCAGCAACAGCGTGCCGATCGGCTTGTCCAGGCGCATCAGCTTCTCGTAGAGCGTCAGCCGCTGCTTGATCTGTTGGATATTCACGGCGTCATGCTTTCATGAGTTCGCTTCTTCCCGCAAGCCAGCGCGCGAGATGGCGGCGCGCATATTCCGGGTACAGGCGCAGCAGCTGCGGCGCCAGGTCGCGCGCCGACTCGAGCAGGTCGACGTCGCGCTCCAAGTCGGCAAAACGCAGCAGCGGCGCGCCGCTCTGGCGCACGCCCAGATACTCTCCCGGCCCGCGCAGCTGCAGGTCCCGGCGCGCGATCTCGAAGCCGTCGCTGCTCTCGAACACCACCTTGAGACGCTCGCGCGCGAGTTCGCCCAGCGGCTTCTGGTACAGCAGGATGCAGGCGCTGTCGGCCGCGCCGCGCCCGACGCGGCCGCGCAGCTGGTGCAGCTGCGCCAGGCCGAAGCGCTCGGCGTGCTCGATGATCATGAGCGAAGCGTTGGGCACGTCGACGCCGACTTCGATCACCGTGGTGGCGACCAGCAGCTGCAACCTGCCCGCGGTGAATTCCGCCATGACCGCCGCCTTTTCCGCCGCCGCCAGCCGCCCGTGCACCAGCCCCACCCCCAATTCGGGAAATTCGGCCGCGAGCCGCGCATGAGTGTCGAGCACGTTCTGCAGCTGCAGCGCCTCGGCCTGCCTGCGCCCCGGACGCCGCCCGGGCGCATGCGCCGCGACCGCGGCTTGTTCCGCGGCAAGCGCGTTGTCTTCGATCAGCGGACACACCCAGTAGGCCTGGCGCCCGGCGCGGCAGGCGTCGCGCACGCGCGCCAGCACCTCGTCGCGGCGCTCGGCGGCGATGAGCTTGGTCGTGACCGGCGTCCTGCCGGGCGGCAGCTCGTCGATCAGCGATACGTCGAGGTCGGCGTAATAGCTCATCGACAGCGTGCGCGGGATCGGCGTGGCGCTCATCATCAGCAGATGCGGTTCGGCACGCGTCCTGGCCCGGGTGCCCGCGCCCGGCGTTTGCGACCCCTTGGCGCGCAGCGCGAGGCGCTGCTCCACGCCGAAGCGGTGCTGCTCGTCGACGATGGCCAAGCCGAGCGCTTGAAATTCCACGCCCTGCTGGAACAGCGCATGCGTGCCCACCGCAACCCGGGTCGCGCCCGAGGCGATGTCCGCGGCCGCCGCAGCGCGGTCCTTCTTTTTCTGGCCGCCCGAGAGCCAGCTCAGCGGCACGCCGAGCGGGGCGAGCCATTCGGCGAACTTGCGGTAGTGCTGTTCGGCGAGGATTTCAGTGGGCGCCATCACCACCGCCTGCAAGCCATTTTCGACCGCGCGCAACGCAGCCAGCGCCGCCACCACGGTCTTGCCGCAGCCGACGTCGCCCTGCAGCAGCCGGTGCATCGGATGCGCCTGGCCGATGTCGCGCTCGATTTCGCCCCAGGCGCGCGTTTGCGCGCGCGTGAGCCGGAACGGCAGGCGTTTGAGCAGCCCGGCGCTCAGCGCTCCCGCCTTGGCGAGCGGCGGCGCGGTCTTGCTCTTGCGCTCGCGGTAGTGCAGGCGCATCGACAGCTGCTGCGCCAGCAGCTCGTCGAGTTTCATGCGCCGCCACGCCGGGTCGGTGCGCGCGCCCAGCGCCTGCGCATCCTCGCCCGGGCGCGGATGGTGCAGGGCGTCGATCGCGTCGCGAAACGCGGGCAGGCCGAAGCGCTCGAGCACGTCCGGCGGCAGTGACTCGTCGAGTTCGCATTGCGCCAGCGCCTGCTCGATCAGCCGGCGCAGCGCCGCCTGCGGCAGCCCCGCGGTGGTCGGATAGACCGGCGTCAGCGCCTCGGGCAGCGGCGTATCCGCGCGCACCATGCGATAGCGCGGGTGGACCATTTCGGCGCCGAAAAAGCCGGGGCGCACTTCGCCGAACGCGCGCACGCGCGCGCCCGCGACCAGCGCCTTCGCCTGGCTGCCGTAGAAATTGAGGAAGCGCATGTACAGCAACCCGCTGTCGTCCTCTATCTTGCACACCAGCTGGCGCCGCGGGCGGTAGGCGATACGGCTTTCGATCACCGTGCCCTCGACCTGCACCGGCGCGCCCTCGCGTGCCTCGCCGATGGCGGTGAGCCGGGTTTCGTCCTCGTAACGCAGCGGCAGATGCAGCACCAGGTCGAACTGGCGCCGGATGCCCAGTTTGGCGAGCTTTGCTTTGAGCGTGTCCGCTGGCGCAACCGGCGCGGCGGGCGCCGCCTTGCGCGCCCTTGCAGGCTTAGCGGCGCGCACGGACACGGCCTTCACGCCTCGCCCCGGGCGCGTCAACCAGTTACCAGTATCGCATCGGCTTCGATCAACGCGCCGCGCGGCAGCGACGCGACGCCGATTGCGGCGCGCGCCGGATACGGTGGCTTGAAGTACAGCGCCATCACCTCGTTCACCTTGGTGAAATGGGCGAGATCGGTAAGGTAGATGGTCACTCTGGCCGCGTCGGCCAGCGACGCGCCGGCGGCTGCGGCGACGGCCTGCAGATTGTCGAATACGCGCTTCACCTGCGCATCGATGCCTTCCACCAGCTGCATGGTCGCCGGATCCAGGCCGATCTGCCCCGAGAGATAGACGGTGTTTGCGCAGCGCACCGCCTGCGAGTAAGTGCCGATGGCGCCCGGCGCATTGGGCGTGCTAATCACTTTTTTTGGCATGATGGCGTCGCATCCCTGAAAGAGTCTGTAACAAAACGACTTTGAAACGGGTTCCAAGTCCACATGAACCGAGAGAATACCTCCCTTCCGGCGTTGCCGCGTCCGCGCCGTTTCCGCCGCGCCGACGCACCGCGCGCGGAACGCGCGCCCGACCGGCCTATAATTGCTGGACGGCCGCGGATTGTCTCCCGCAACGGCCGCATCTTAAATGAGCGCAGACCTCGTCGCCAAGCTGCAGCAACTCATCGGCACGCCGCGTGACGGCGCGCTGCTGCGCTATTCGCTCGGCAACGAGTACCTCAAGAACGGCGACGCACACGAGGCGCAGCTGCAGCTCGCCGAGGCGGTGGCGCGCGACCCCGCGTATTCGGCGGCATGGAAGCTGCTCGGCAAGGCGCTGACGCAGCTGGGACGGCCGCATGCGGCGCTGGATGCCTACCGCAGCGGCATCGCCGCGGCCGCGCAAAAGGGCGACAAGCAGGCGGAGAAGGAAATGAAGGTGTTCGCGCGGCGCATCGAGCAGCAGCTCGATCCCGGCTCGACCGGGTAGGACGGCGCGCGCGGCGATCCGCAAATGGCAGGCAAATGGTAATCTTGGCACCGGAAATCCGATCTCTTCCCGAAAAAAGGGGAATTGCATGAGCCTGGTAATGAAATCCGTGTTGATCACGGCCGTTCTCGGATTGCTGCTGATCATTTACGAATGGAACATGATGCGCAAGAAAAAAGGCGGGGTCACTCCCACCGACATGCGCAATCTGCGCGACCTGGTGTTTTTTACGGCTGGCGCCTGCGCGCTGATCGCGTTTGCGGTCGCCAACCTGACCTGAGGCGCTGTCCGGCCAGCCGGATTCAGGCAGAACATCGCGGCCTGCCCGCGCGCGCCGGCCCACGACGCCGTGCCGACGGCCTAGGCCGAATGGACCAACACAGCCGGGCACCGGGCCGTTAGACTGGGGCATCTGCAGCAGCTGGGGCGATAAGCGACCGGTTGCCGCGCCGATGCACCGCTAGCGTGGGAAGTGTTTCGGATGTCCTGCTCCAAACTCTTGATATGCGACGACCATCCGCCGATCCGCTCGGCGGTGACTTACATCGCGAAAGAGCTGAACGGCAGCATCGAGATCGTCGAAGCCGGAAACGGCGCCGAGGCGCTGGCGCAGCTGGAGCGCCATCCGGACGTCGACATGGTACTGCTCGACCTGCATATGCCCGGCATGAGCGGATTCGACCTGCTGTCGGAACTCAAGCTGCGTTTCCCGACCCTGCCGGTGGTCGTCCTGTCTTCGGACGAATCGCGCGCCACCGTGGTAGACGCACTCGAGCGCGGCGCAACCGGTTATATCTGCAAGTCCTCGCCCACGGATTTGCTGGCGAAATTCCTCGAACACGCGCTCAATGGGAATATCGCGCTGCCGACCGCCATCGCGAGCGCGCCGAATCCCGCGGCGGTGGCCGGCGCAGCGCCCGCCACCGCCGCGCGCGGCGGCCTGCCCGGCATGGGGCTGTCGCCACGGCAGATAGACGTGCTGGCCTGCCTGCTGCGCGGCATGTCGAACAAGCAGATCTGCCGCGAACTCGGCCTGGCCGAAGGCACGGTCAAGAACCACGCGATCGCAATCTTCCGCGCGCTCAATGTCAGCAGCCGCGCGCAGGCAGTGATCGAAGCCAGCCGGCGCGGCCTGCCGGTCGGGGGCCGGCGCAGCTAATCCTCCCCGCTCCAGGGTCAGGCGGTAGAAGTGCCGACCCTGACGGTCACCCGTGTTCCCTTGCCCGGCGACGATTCGATGCGCCAGTTGCCGCCGACGGCCTCGGCCCGCTCCTGCATCGAGAGCAGGCCCAGCCCCTGCATTTTCGCGCTGACACCGGCGAGGTCGATGCCGACGCCGTTGTCGGCGACGCTCATCAGCAGATCGTCGGAATCGCTGTTGAAATCGATCGCCACGACGCTCGCCTGCGCATGCTTGGCGCAATTGGTCAGCGCTTCCTGCGCGATGCGGAACAGTGCGATCTTCTTATCCGGCGGCAGGCGCCGCCCGAGATTCGTGCCATTCACTTCGACCGCGATGCCGGTGCTCCCCTCGAACTTGCGCGCATATTCTTCCAGCGCCGACAGCAGATCCCGGTCCTCCAGCAGCAGCGGACGCAGGTCCACGGTGATGTCCTTGGCGTTCGCCTTGGCCTCGTCGATCAGCGCGATCAGATCGGACATGCGCCGCTGCATGCCGGCGACGTCGCTGTGCGGCAGCTGCTTTTGCAGCATGGCGAGATTGAGGCCGATCGCCGCCAGGTTGGAGCACACGCCGTCGTGCAGTTCCGCCGCCAGCCGGCGCCGTTCGGCCTCCTGCGCCTGCCCGAGCCGGCGCGCCATCTGCTGCAGGCGGCCGGCGAGGCGCAGCGCCGAGGCCTCCGCCTGGCGGCGCTCGCGCACCTCGTCCTGCAGCGCCGCGTTGGCCGCGCTCAGCTCGGTCGTGCGCTCATGCACGCGGCGCTCCAGATCCTCGTTGAGCCTGCGGATCTTCTCCTCCGCGCGCCTGCGCTCGGTGACGTCTTCGCGCAAGGCGAAAAAGCCGGTGACCGTTCCCGCCGCATCGAACTCCGGCACATAGCGCAGCAACCGCGTGCTGACCTGGCCGTCGTCGCCGGCCTCGGAAAGCTCGAATTCAAGCGCCTCGCCGCTCAGAGCCCGCTCGATGAAAGGCTCGTTCTGCGCATAGACCAGCTCGCCGATGAATTCGCGGGCGGGCACGCCAGGGTAGAAATTGCCATAGGTCTCGCGAAAAATGCGATTGGCAAACGTGATGCCCTGCTTCCTGTCCACGTGGGAGACGCCGATCGGAAATGCATCGAACAGCTCGCGCAGATGCGCCTCGTTGCGGCGCAGCGCTTCTTCCGCCTGCCTGGCCTCGGTGATGTCCGCGAGCACGCCGACCAGGCCGATGACCTTGTCGTCGGCGTTGCAGATGCGCCGCCCGGTGATGTGTCCCCAGAACTGGCTGCCGTCGGCGCGCCGGTAGCGCCGTTCCCGATCCAGCTCCGCGACCCTGCCATCGATCAGCGCGCGCACCGCCCGCCTGGCGGGGCCGCACTGCTCCGCATTGACGTAGGAGAAGTAGTCGCTGCCTACCAGGCCTTCCAGCGCGACGCCGAACATCTCCGCCATGCGCCGGTTGGCGTGGGTGATTCTGCCTTGCGTGTCGACTTCGAAAATGGCGACGCTGGAAGTGTCGTAGACCAGCTGCAGGTGCGCAATCTGTTCCTGCAGCGCCTGCTCGGCCTGCTTGCGCTCGGTGATGTCCTGCGCCGCCCCGACGTAGCGCATCAGCTCGCCGATGTCGCCGCGCACGGGAAAGCCGCGGTCCCAGATCCAGCGTTGCGAACCATCGGGACGGATGATCCGGTATTCGAGGTCGAACGCGCGCCCCTCGCGTTTCGCGGCCGCGATCTCCGCCAGCACGCGCTCGCGATCCTCGGCGTGCAGCGTATCGGCGAGCGAACGCGTAGCATTCCGCTGATTTTCGCGCGAGCGACCCCATATGCGCTCGTAGGCCGGCCCGACGTAATAGTTCGATTTGACCTTCATGTCGACCGACCAGACCACTTCGTCGATGGTGTCGGCGATCAGCCTGAGCCTTTCCTCGCTCTGGCGCAGGTCCGCTTCCAGCCGCGCGCGGCTGCGCTCGGCTTCCATCTTGTCGCGCCGCCGATACCGGAGCAGCTGTGCCACCGCAAGCAGCAGCAGTGTAGCCATGGCCCCCGCGCCGAGGTAGCTCGCGCGCTGCACGCGGTACGGGGCCAGTACCGCGTCCATCGCCTGTCCGACGAACAGGGTCATCGCGTAGCCGGGAACCGTTTGGTAGCGGTACAGGCGCGCGATGCCATCGGTCAGGGCGGTACGCCGGTAGCCGCCGGCCGGCGCTGCGTCCGGGCTGAATGCCGGGGCCGCGGCCAGGGAAACGCCCGACGACCTGGCGAGGTCGCGCGAGCGCGCCAGGATCTGCCCGTCGGCGCGCACCAGGCTGATTACCGAACCGTCGCCGAGTTCGATGTCGTTGTAGACCCGCTCCAGGCTCGGCGGCGGCACAAACAGCGCGATTACGCCGGCGAAGCGGCCCTGGCGGTCACGGATATCGCGCGAGAACTTGATCGTCAGCTGCTTGAGCCCGGGTTCGAGCATGGGGGCGCCTACGTCCAATTCGCCACTCGCAAGCGCCTCGTGGAACCGAAAATACGGCCGGCGCGAGACATCCGTGCCCGCGTATCCGGGCAGGCTGCTGTAGACGATGCGTCCGGACGCGTCGGTCACGATGACCTGCGACACCCGCTCGCGCCGCAGCTGTTCCTCCTGCCGCGCGACGCGGCCGGAGAAGCGCACCGCGCCCTCCGACCAATCCGAGCGCAGGTGCAGCAGCACCAGATCGATGGCGCGCACCGAAGACGCGACGTGCTCGGCCAGGCTGCGCGCCAGATTGCGGCCCTCCGCATCCGCCCGCGCGATTGCGACGCGCTCCGCAGCATGCAGCGCAAGCGCGATCGTCCCCCACAGTCCCGCCAGCATCAGCGCGGTGGCGACGAACATCAGCGATCCGGTGCGGCCTGCGGTGTTGCGTGGCATGCGCGTTCCTGCCGGGCGCGGCTATTGCCGCCGCCCTGCCTGTGTAGGTAACGCCACCATACCAGAGCGCGGTATCGCCGGGATAGCAGCCTGGTCTACAATGAATTTCAGCCGGCGCCCGCGGTCCGTACAGAAGCGGTCCGTACAGAAATTGCGAGAGGATGTGAATGAAAATCGATCCGGAAAAATTTCGCGTACGCGGCGGAAAAGAGCTCGACCTGGGCAATTGGCCGACGCGGGTGCGCGCCGTGTACAAGTCGAAGAAGCACTATCAGACGCTGCTCGCGAAGCATGTCGAGCAACTCGCCGCCCTGCAGCGGCTGCACTACGCCGGCGACCGCTACGCGCTGCTGCTGATCTTCCAGGCGATGGACGCAGCCGGCAAAGACGGCGCGATCCGCCACGTGATGTCGGGGGTGAATCCGCAGGGCTGCCAGGTGTTCAGCTTCAAGCACCCGAGCGCGACCGAGCTGGACCACGATTTTCTCTGGCGCACCACGCAGGCGCTGCCCGAGCGCGGCCGCATCGGCATCTTCAACCGCTCCTATTACGAGGAGGTGCTGATCGTGCGCGTGCATCCGGAGATCCTGCGCAGCCAGGGCCTGCCGCCGGAGCTGCTCGACGAGAAAACCATCTGGCGTGAGCGCTACCGCTCCATCGTCGACCTGGAAAATCACCTGCATCGCAACGGCACGCGCGTCGTCAAGTTTTTCCTGCATCTGTCCGAGGAGGAGCAGCGCAAACGCTTTCTCGCGCGCATCGATGACCCGGACAAGAACTGGAAATTCAGCCTCGCGGACATCGAGGAGCGCAAATTCTGGAAACAGTACATGCGCGCCTACGCCGAATGCATGAGCGCAACCAGCACGCGCGACGCGCCTTGGTACGCAGTGCCGGCAGACGACAAGGAAAACGCGCGCCTGATCATTTCCAGGATCGTCGTGGACACGCTCGAAGGCATGCACCTCGCGTATCCCAAAGCCAGCGCCGCGCGGCGCCGCGAATTGCAGTCGATCAAGAAGCAGCTGGCGAAACCGGCTGCTCCATGATGTTATAATAGGCACCTGCCGCACGCACACATGTCCCGCGCGGAGCGATCCGCAGCAGCAAATCCCGCGAACAAAGCTGCGCAAACCCGCTTCGATGCGACCGGGCGGCACTATTCGATCGCGAAGAGCAGCACGTAAATTCAGGCGGCCCGGTACCGCGTTCCTTCGTTCCGGCGCGACCCACCGCACCGCATCTATCTTGCAACCGGCGACAAAGCCATATGTTGCCGGCCTGAATGACCGGAGGGCACAAGGCGGGGGCATCCCTTCGTCTTGCGACGGACGCGCCCTGCCGGCCCGGCTGATAAGGTAATCACATGCGACTATCCCTGCGCTTCGTCCTGCCCCTGATGCTGGTACTGGCGGCCATCGTCTATGCGATCGTGCCGCTGGTCGACCGGCTGACGCTGAGCTGGTTCGTGCACGACCTGGACATACGCGCCTCGCTGGTCGCCAACACCGTGCAGGACCCGCTGCAGGAACTGCTCGCGGCGGGCAGGAAAGCCAAGATCCTGGAGTTCTTCAACCGCATCACGCGCGACGAACGCCTGTTCGCCATCGGCTACTGCGCCTCGGCCACCGACAAGGGCCTGGCGACGCGCTCGCTGCCGCCGGAGATCCGCTGCGACGACATAGGGCAATGGGAAGGGCCGCACGACCACCTGCTGCCCAGCGCCAAAGGGCCGCTGCAGGTTACGGTGAGGCCGATGGCCAGCGACGGCGCTCCGAACGGGCGTCTGGTGCTGGTGCACGACATGAGTTTCGTCGCGCGGCGCAGCGAGGAGACCAAGCGCTACCTGTTCTACCTGTTCATGGGCCTGGCGGCGGTGGTATCGCTGGTCACGGTAGTCATTGCGCAGCTGTCCTGGCGCGGCTGGATTGCGGGCATGCGCTCGCTGCTGCGCGGCGAGGGGCTGTTGCGCCAGCCCGCGCCCGGCTCGCAGCACGACCTGCCCGGGTTTCAGCCGATTGCGCGCGACCTGCAGCGGCTGATTCGCGAACTCGAGTCCGACTCGCACGCGCGCGACCATGACCAGGTCAACTGGTCGCCGGAGGCGCTGCGCGCGATTCTGCGCGGCGAACTGCGCGGCGAAGACGTGATCGTGGTGTCCAATCGCGAACCCTACATCCACGAGCGGCGCGGCGATCACATCGAAGCGCGCCGCCCGGCGAGCGGCCTGGTCACTGCGCTCGAGCCGATCATGCGCGCCTGTTCCGGCACCTGGATCGCGCACGGCAGCGGCTCGGCCGACCGCGACGTGGTGGACCGGCACGACCGCGTCGCGGTGCCGCCCGAAAAGCCCGCCTACCGCATTCGCCGCGTCTGGCTCAGCGCCGAGCAGGAGGCCGGCTACTACTACGGCTTTTCCAACGAGGGGCTGTGGCCGTTATGCCACATCGCCCACGTACGCCCGACGTTCCGCTCGAGCGACTGGGCACAGTATGTCGCGGTCAACCGCAAATTCGCCGAGGCGGTGGCGAGCGAAGCCAAGACCAAGGATCCGATCGTGCTGGTGCAGGATTACCATTTCGCGCTGCTGCCGAAAATGATCCGCGAAGATCTCCCCGACGCGACGGTGATCACCTTCTGGCACATCCCCTGGCCCAATCCCGAGTCGTTTGCGATCTGCCCCTGGCGCGACGAAGTGCTCGAGGGCATGCTCGGCAGCAGCATCCTCGGCTTTCACACGCAGTCGCACTGCAATAATTTCGTCGACACCGTGGACCGGTTCATCGAGGCGCGCGTCGACCGCGAAGCCTTCACCGTCTCCTTCGGCGGCGAGCTCACCGCGGTGCGCCGCTACCCGATTTCCATCGCCTGGCCGCCGGACCCGGAGAACCTGCAGAAGAGCGTGCCGCAGTGCCGCAGCGAACTGCGACTGCTCAACGACCTGCCGCCGGAGCACAAACTCGGCATCGGCGTGGATCGGCTCGACTACACCAAAGGCATTGTCGAGCGCTTTCGCGCCATCGAGCGCCTGCTCGAGCTGAAGCCCGAGTGGATCGGCCGCTTCAGCTTCATCCAGATCGCGGCGCCGACGCGCGCGGGCATCGAGGAATACCAGCACCACGAGGCGCAGGTGCGCGCCATGGCCCAGCACATCAACGGCCGCTTCGCGCGCCGCGGCCCGCCGCCGATCGTGCTCAAGGTCGAGCACCACGATCCGCGCGACGTGTACGCGTATTTCCGCGCCGCTGATGTCTGCTTCGTCAGCAGCCTGCACGACGGCATGAACCTGGTCGCCAAGGAATTCGTCGCGGCGCGCGACGACGACCAGGGCGTGCTCATGCTGTCGCAGTTCACCGGCGCGGCGCGCGAGCTGCCCGAGGCGCTGATCGTCAACCCCTATGACGCGGACCAGTGCGCCGCCGCGCTGCATATCGCGCTGACCATGCCGGCAGCCGAGCAGCGCGACCGCATGCGCCTGATGCGCGGGCTGGTGGCCGAGTTCAACGTGTTCCGCTGGGCCGGGCGCATGCTGCTCGACGCGGCGGCGATGCGCCGGCGCGGCCACCTCATCGGCAAGCGCGGAGATATGGAATTTTGAGCGCCGTGCGCGCCGCAGCGCCGCCCGCAGCCCGCGCCGACTGGGCCTATTTCCTCGACGTGGACGGCACCCTGATCGACCTCGCCGAGACCCCGGACGCGGTCCATGTCGACGCCGCGCTGCTCGGGGTGCTCGCGCGGCTGCAGCGCGCAAGCGGCGGCGCGCTGGCGCTGGCGAGCGGCCGCGCTCTGGCGTTCCTCGACGGCCGCCTCGGCGCGCTGCGCCTGCCGATCGCCGGGCAGCACGGCCTGGAGCGCCGCGATGCGAGCGGGCGCGTGCACGCGCACGCAACGCCGCCGGCGGCCAAAGCCGCGATCAAGCAGGCACTGGCGCCGGTGCTGGCGCGCCACCCCGGCCTGCTGCTCGAGGATAAGGGCCTGACGCTGGCGCTGCACTACCGGCGCGCGCCCCGGCTGGCGTCCTATGCGCACCGCCTGATGGCCGGGCTCGCGTCTGCCGCCGGCGCGGGGCTCGAGCTGCAGCGCGGCAAGCGCGTGGCCGAAATCAAGCCGGCCGGCGTGGACAAGGGCACGGCAATCGCGGAATATCTGACCGAGCCGCCGTTTCGCGGCCGCCGCCCGGTATTCATCGGCGATGATCTCAACGACGAGCACGGCTTTGCCGAAGTGAACAAGCGCGACGGGGTTTCCGTCAAAGTCGGCAAAGGCAGCAGCTGCGCGCGCTATCGGCTGCGCGACGTGGCCGCGGTAAGGCGCTGGCTTGGCACCGCAAAATAAGTGAGAAAGAATTAATGCCGGACGTCATCGTCGCGGTTTTCAACGAAACCGCCTGGCCCGTCGCGCTCGCGCTGGCATGGGTGGCGGGCGAACTCGGCCATCGCTGGCTGGCGCTGCCGCGCATCAGCAGTTACGGCGTGGTCGGCTTCCTGCTCGGCGCGACCCAGGGCGGTTTCCTGCCCGTTGCGGGCAGCGGCCCAGTCACCGCGCTGGCGGACATTGCTTTCGGCCTGATCCTGTTCGAGCTGGGCTACCGCATCAACCTGCGCTGGGTGCGCGCGAACCCCTGGCTAGGCGTCACCAGCATCGTCGAATCGGCCGGCTGCTTCGCCGCAGTGTTCTTCATCACCCGCTGGTACGCGCTGCCCATGGTGCCGGCGCTGCTGCTCTCGGCGCTGGCCATGTCGACCTCGCCCGCGGCGGTGCTGCGGGTGGCGAACGAACTGCACAGTTCGGGCCAGGTCACCGACAGGTCGCTGCACCTGTCGGCCTTCAACTGCGTGCTCGCGGTGGTCGCATTCAAGATCGTGATGGGCTACTGGGTGCTGTCCGGCGCCGGCGGCCTGTTCCAGGCGCTATGGAGCAGCCTGGTGGTGCTGCTGGTGTCGGCCGGGCTGGGCGCCCTTTTCGGCGTGGCCGTGCCGGCGCTGCTGCGCGCGCTGGGCGGCATGGACCGCAGCGCCACCGTCGCGTTCGCGATTACCGTGGTGGCCCTCACCGCGCTCACCCACGCGCTCAAATTTTCCCCGCTGCTGGCGACGCTCGCCTTCGGCCTGGTCGCGCGCCACCGGCGCGTGGTGCTGTCGCAGGCGCAGCGCAACTTCGGCGCGCTCGGCGATCTGCTGACGGTGCTGCTGTTCGTGTTCGTCGCCGCCACGCTGGACTGGACCAAACTCGCGTCGGGCATCTGGCTCGCGCTCGCGGTGATCGCCGCGCGCGCGGCGGTCAAGGTGGCGGTGACGACGCTGTTCGCGCGCCTCGGCGGCATCACCTGGCGCAAGGGCGCGCTCACCGGCCTCGCGCTCACGCCGCTGTCGGTGTTCGCGATCCTGCTGCTCGAGCAGTCGCGCCGCCTCGGCCTGGACCTGAATCTGCTGAACGAGGTAAGCGCGACCGTGGCGATCGTATTGCTGCTCGAGGTGCTGGGTCCGGTGGTGACGCAGCGCGCGCTCATCTGGGCCGGCGAGGCGACGCAGGACGCAAGAGGCTGAGATGGCCCTCGAACCGTTCAAGGCTTCCGAATCCCTCTCCATGGGAGTCGAGCTGGAACTGCAGCTGGTCAACCCGACCGACCTCGACCTGAGCGCTTCGGCGATGGACATGCTGCACCTGCTCGGGCGCTCGCGTTTTCCGGGCGAGGTCAAGCCGGAGATCACCGAGAGCATGATCGAAATCGCCACTGGCGTGCACACACGCCACGACGCGCTGCTCGCGCAGCTGCGCCAGATGCGCGACGTGCTGGCGGCGGCGGGGGACCGGCTCAACGTCGCCGTCTGCGGCGGCGGCACGCATCCGTTCCAGCGCTGGTTCCACCAGCGCATCTACTCGCAGCAGCGCTTCGAGGAGCTGTCCGCGCTCTACGGCTACCTTGCCAAGCAGTTCACCGTGTTCGGCCAGCACGTGCACATCGGCTGCGGCTCGCCCGACGAGGGCCTGTTCCTGCTGCATTCGCTCAACCGCTACCTGCCGCACTTCATCGCGCTGTCGGCCTCCTCGCCCTATCTGCAGGGCGTTGACACGCTGTTCGACTCGGCGCGCCTGAATTCGGTGTTTGCGTTTCCGCTGAGCGGCCGCGCGCCCTTCCTGCTGCGCTGGTCCGAGTTCGAGCACGGCTACTTCGCCAAGATGGAAAAGACCGGCGTGGTGAAGAGCATGAAGGATTTCTACTGGGACATCCGGCCCAAACCGGAGTACGGCACCATCGAATTGCGCGTGTGCGACACGCCGCTGACGGTGGAGCGCGCCGCGTCGCTCGCCTGCTACTTGCAGGCGCTGTGCCGCATGCTGCTCGCGCGCGAAGACGCGCCGCCGGCCGAGGACGACTATCTCGTGTACCACTACAACCGCTTCCAGGCCTGCCGCTTCGGCCTCGACGGCGCCATCGTGCATCCCAGGACCAACCACAACCTGTCGCTGCGCGAGGATATCCTCGCCACGCTGCGCCGCCTCGAGCCACACGCCGCCGCGCTGGGCAGCCAGGCCGCGATCGAGGACCTGTACCGCGTCGCAGCCGTCGAGGGCAACCATGCGAGCCTGCTGCGCCGGCAATACGCCGACGAAGGCGGCGTCCAGGGCGTGGTCGACGCGGCGCTGCGCCAATTTCGCGAAAGGAGTGAAGCATGATCATCGGCAGAAGACGCCCGGTGCGCATCGGCCTGTCGGCGCGCATCTTCCATCCGGAGCATGGCGCCAGCGGCATCAGGGCGAAGACGCTGCAGGTGCTGGAGCGCTCGATCGCCGAATGGGTGATGGCGCGCGGCGTGATGGTGCTGATGGTGCCATCGGTGCTGCAGGACAGTGCGCTGATGCGCAGCCACATCCGCCTGCGCGACTACGCCGAGTACCTCGACGGCCTGGTGCTGCAGGGAGGCGCCGACGTGAGTCCGGGCGCCTACGGCGAAGAGCCGTTGCGGCCCGAGTGGAGCGGCGATCCGGTGCGCGACGCCTACGAGCTCGAGCTGCTGCACGAGTTCATGGAGGCGGGCAAGCCGGTGCTGGGCATCTGCCGCGGCATGCAGCTCATCAACGTGGCGCTGGGCGGTTCGCTCTACCAGGATCTGCCGAGCCAGCTTCCCGGGGTCGTCGCGCACGAGGGCGGCGCGTTCGACCGCAATATCCACGAGGTGCGCTTTAGCGCCGGCGGACAGCTGTCGCGCTGGTCCGGCGGCGTCGCCGGCGGAAAAGTGGTTTCGATCCATCACCAGGGGATCAGGCGCTTCGGCCGCGACCTGGTGCCCGAGGCGGTCGCGGAGGACGAGGTGGTCGAAGCAATACGCTGGAAAGGCAGGAGCTTCGTCTTCGGCGTGCAGTGGCATCCGGAATTCCACCAGCAGCCCGGCATCGAACTGCTCGACTGCATGCCGCTGCTGGAGGCTTTTCTTTCCGCCGCGAAGCCCTGAATCCGGCCCGGTGCGCCGAGCGCGCCGCGCCTCAGCCTGCCGCCGCAGCGGACTCGAACATCACGCGGCGCAGATCCTGCGCCATCGCATCGGGCGCGTCCTTCGGGCTGAACAGCAGCCGTGCGCGCCCCGCGCGATCGAACACGAACACCGCGCTGCTGTGGCTCACCTCGTAGCGGCCCTGCGCGTCCGGCTTGCCCAGCGTATAGCTCACGCGGTAGCGGCGCGTGAGCGCATCGAGCGCCGCCGCGTCACCGCGCAAGCCGACGAAGCGGGGCCCGAATGCCTGCACGTACTCGTGCATGACGGCGCTCGAGTCGCGCGCCGGATCGACGCTCACGAACAGCACGCGCGCATCGTCGCCGCCGGCGTCGCTCGCGCGCAGCGTCTGCGCCAGTTCCGCCAGCGTCGTCTGGCACACGTCCACGCAACTGGTGTAGCCGAACAGCAGCAGCGTCACTTTGCCCCGGTAGTCCTGCGCGCTCACGCTGTTGCCGCGATCGTCCTCGAGCGAGAACGCGAGCCCCGGGACCAGCCGGTAAATGTCGTGCGTGCGCCAGCCGCCGTCGGAGCAGGCGCTCAGCAGGCCGCACGCGATCAGCGCCGCGACCATCCATCCATGCCGGCGCGCCATCACGCGCCTCCGGGCAAACCTGGCCCGGCCGCGTGCGCGCCGTTCGTCGCCGAAGCGCGAGCGCGTTCCGTAGTAGGCACGCGGGAGCGGCCGGCCATGTTCGTGTCGCTGCGCGCCCAGCGCCCGATCAGGATTAGCGCCGCGATGACGTGCATCATCGCCGCCGGAATCCAGGTGATGAGGCCGCCGATGTGCTGGTCGCGCAGCGGATCGATGTCCCAGGCGCGCCCGCACACTGCGTACACGTCGTACAGGTCGCGTTCGCTGAACGCGATGTGCGCGCCGATCAGCATCTGCGGCACCATCGCCGCCAGCACGATGAGTATGCGCGCGCCGAAGCCGAGCAGCGCGCCGTCGCGCCGGGGGCGCGGGTCGAGCATCAATATCCAGAACAGCAGCCCGTCGATGAGCATGCTCCAGTTCATCACCCAATACAGCGGTCCGCTCAGCATCGCGTCGAAGTGGATGCGCGCGCTCAGCCAGAACCAGATGAGCCCGACGAACAGCACCGGCGCAACCGCGGCGTTCTGCAGCAGCCCGTAGCCGACGCGCGTCGCCGGCAGGCGCCAGAAGCGCTCAAAAGGGGCGGTGCCGATGCGCGCCGGCACGCCCGCCGCGAGCACCGCCAGCGGCGCGGACAGCGCGATCAGGAACGGCCCGAGGTGGTGCAGCACGAGGTGCTGCAGCCGGTGGAGGTAGAACATGTGCTGCGACAGATAGTCGAAGCGCGTCTGCATCACGAAATACACCAGCAGCAAGCCGCTGAAGAACGCGATGCGGCGGCCGATGGATGGCTGTTGCGCCGCCGGCACGCGGCGCAGCCCGCGCCAATACAGCGCGAGTGCGACGGCGCACGCTGCAAACAGCACGGACGAGAATTCCCACGGCAGCAGGAACTCGAGTGCGGCTAGGATTCCGTCCATGAGTGCGTGCGGCAATTGGAGAGGGCGGCGTGCGCGGCGGACCAGGTGTACGTGTACGCGTCGCGCGCGGCCGGCATGGCGATTTCGTGCATCAAGCCCGCATGATAGACCAAAAAGCGAGCCGGCACGCCGCCGGCGCGAGATTGAATCCGGCGGGTGCGATCCCGCGCTGCGCGCGGCGCAAATGCCGCTGTCACGATCAGGGATTGTCCCGGTTGCACGCTGCGGATATCATCGGTAAAGTGCGGGCACGGCCTGCCGCGCTACGCGGGTCAGCGGCCGATGCGGAGCATTGCGAGAGAGGTCTTTCCGCTCGTTTCGTTTGCCGTCCAAGGTTCGCGATTGCGCCGGGCGGCGCGGAGAAATTCAACAAGATGCGAATTACTGACGTCGGTCTTTTTGCGTATGCAACGCGCGCCTGGGCGCTGGGCGCCGCGGCTGCGCTCGCCGCCTGCGCGCCGGTCGGGCCGAACTACAAGCCGCCCGAAGTGGAGCATGCGCAGCGCTTCGTCGTGTCGCCGGACCCGGTACGCACGGCAAGCGCCGACAGCGCCTTCGGCGCGGAGCAGCGGTTCGCCCCTGGCGGCGCGATTCCGGCCGACTGGTGGGCGCTGTTCCGCTCCGCCGCGCTCAGCAATCTCGTGCGCACGGCGATCGCCGACAACCCGACGCTGGACGCGGCGCGCGCCGCGCTGGTGCAGGCGCAGGAAAACCTGAGCGCGCAGTACTCGGTGCTCTACCCGGGCGTGGACGCCGCGGGCGGGGTGCGGCGCCAGCGCACCACCGGGGCTTCAGCCGGCCTGCCCAACGCGCCTTCAAACCTGTACACGCTGTATAACGCTTCGGTCAACGTGTCCTATTCGATCGACGTCGCCGGAGGCGCGCGGCGCGAGCTCGAGGCGCTGCTGGCGCAGATCGACTACCAGCGGCTGCAGCTCGAGGCGGCGTATCTCGCGCTCACCGGCAACGTCGTCACCGCCGCGCTGCAGGAAGCGTCGCTGCGCGCGCAGATCGGTGCCACGCGCGAAGTGGCGCAGTCGCAGGAGGAAATCCTCGGCGTGGTGCAAAAGCAGTTCGAGCTCGGCGCGGTCGGGCGCGCGGAGGTGCTCGCGCAAAGCGCGCTGCTGGCGCAGACGCGCGCCGCACTGCCGCCGCTGGAAAAGGCGCTGGCGCAGACGCGCAATGCGCTGGCCGCGCTGGTCGGCCGCTTCCCGGTCGGCGCCGGATTGCCGGAATCGGCACTGGCGCAACTCGAGCTGCCGCACGAACTGCCGCTGAGCCTGCCCTCCGAGCTTGCGCGCCAGCGGCCGGACATCCGCGCCGCCGAGGCGCTGCTGCACCGCGCCAGCGCCGAAATCGGCGTCGCCGAGGCGGCGAAATATCCGCAGCTCACACTGAGCGCAAGCCTGGGCAGTGCGGCAACGCGCACCGCAGACCTGTTCGGCGGCGCAAGCACCGCGTGGAACCTGGGTGCCGCGCTGCTGCAGCCGGTATTCCACGCGGGCAAGCTCGAGGCGCAGCGGCGCGCCGCCGTCGCCGCCTACGATCAGGCGTACGCGCAATACCGCCAGACCGTGCTCGCGGCGCTGCGCAACGTCGCCGACGTGCTCGACGCGCTCGAATACGACGCGCGCACGCTCAAGGCGCAGGCCGAGGCCGACGCAAGCGCGCGCGAGAGCCTCGCGCTCGCGCAGCGGCAATTCCAACTCGGCGCGACCAGCCAGCTGGCGCTGCTCAATGCCGCGCGCCAGGCGCAGCAGGCGAAGATCGGCCTGGTGCAGGCGCAGGCGGCGCGCCTCGCCGACACCGCGGCGCTGTACCAGGCCCTGGGCGGCGGATGGTGGCAGCGCGGCGCGAACATCGAAAAAGGGGGCGTGCAGCAATGATCAAGCGCATGTTGGTGATGCTGGTGCTCGCCGGTATCGTATTCGGCGGCATTTTCGGCTTCCAGGCATTCAAGTCGAAGATGATGCTCAAGTACATGAGCGGCGGGCAGCCGCCGCAGACGGTGTCGACGACCAAGGCCGCGTTCGCGCAATGGCAGACGCAGGAGCGCGCGGTGGGCACGCTGCGCGCCGTGCGCGGCGCCGACATCGCGCCCGAGGTCGCCGGCATCGTGCAGGCGATCCGTTTCCAGTCGGGCGACGCCGTGAAGGCGGGCATGCCGCTGGTTCAGCTCAATGCCGACGCCGACACGGCGCGGCTCAAGGCGCTCGAGGCATCGGCCGCGCTGGCCGAGAGTACATACCGGCGCGACCAGGAGCAGTTCAAGGTGAAGGCGGTGAGCCAGGCGACGCTCGATACCGACGCCGCCGCGCTGAAGGGCGCGAAAGCGCAAGTCGAGGAGCAGCAGGCGCTGGTCGCGAGAAAGCTGATCCGCGCACCGTTCAGCGGCCGTGCCGGGATTCGCGCGGTGGACCTGGGCCAGTATTTGAGCCCGGGCACCAAGATCGTGACCCTGCAGGCGCTCGATCCGATATTCGTCGACTTCCTGGTGCCGCAGGCCACGCTGGCCCGTTACAGCGTCGGGCAGAAGGTGAGCGTGAGCAGCGACAGCTTTCCGGATGAACGCTTCGAGGGTCATGTCGCCGCGCTCGATTCGAAAGTGGACCCGGCGACGCGCAACGTCAAGGTGCGCGCCACGGTGCGCAACCCGAAGCGGCACCTGCTGCCGGGCATGTTCGCGACGGTCGAGACCGCGCTGGGGGCCCCGCAGCGCCTGCTCACGCTGCCGCAGACGGCGATTTCATTCAACCCTTACGGCAACACTGTGTTCGTGCTCGAGGAGAAAAAGGGCGCCGACGGCAAGGCCGGATTCCTGGCGCAGCAGAAATTCGTCACCACCGGCGCCACGCGCGGCGACCAGATCGCCGTGCTCTCCGGCCTGAAAGAGGGCGAAACCGTCGTCACCTCGGGTCAGATCAAGCTGCGCAGCGGCTCGGCAGTATTGGTCAACAACGACATCCAGCCCTCGAACGACGCCGCCCCGCGGCCCGTGGACCGGTGATCGGGCCGCGATGAAATTCACCGACATTTTCGTACAGCGGCCGGTGCTCGCCAGCGTGGTGAGCCTGCTGCTGCTGGTGATCGGGCTGCGCTCGGTGGCGCTGCTGCCGGTGCTGCAGTACCCGCGCACGCAGAACGCGGTGGTCACGGTGCAGACCGTGTACACCGGCGCCGACGCCAACCTGGTGGCCGGATTTATCACCACGCCGCTGGAGAACTCGATCGCGCAGGCCAACGGCATCGACTACATGACCTCGCAGAGCACGCCCAACGTTAGCGTCATCACCGCCAGCCTGCGCCTGAACTACGACCACGACAAGGCGCTCACCGAAATCAACACCAAGGTGAACGCGGTGCTCAACCAGCTGCCGCAGGGCTCGCAGCAGCCGACCCTCAACATCAAGGTCGGCCAGACCACGGACGCCATGTACGTCGGCTTTTCCAGCGACGCGCTCGCACCGAACAAGATCACCGACTACCTGGTGCGCGCGGTGCAGCCCAAGCTGCAGGCAGTCGAGGGCGTGCAGACCGCCGAAATCCTCGGCGCCAAGTTGTTCGCGCTGCGCGCCTGGCTCGACCCGGTGAAGCTCGCCGCCTACGGACTCACCGCCGCGGACGTGCGCGCCGCGCTCGCCGCCAACGACTTCCTTTCGGCCGTGGGCACGAGCAAGGGGCAGATGGTGCAGCAGACCCTCACCGCCACCACCGGACTGCATTCGGTCGAAGAGTTCCGCAACATGGTGGTGAAGCAGCAGGACGGCGCCGTGGTGCGGCTCGACGACGTGGCCAATGTCACGCTCGGCTCCGAGGACTACGAGTCAGCGGTCGGCTTCGACGGCAAGCAGGCGGTCTATATCGGCATCCAGGTGGCGCCCGCGGCCAACCTGCTCGACGTGATCGCGCGCGTGCGCGACGTATTCCCCGGCATCCAGGCGCAGCTGCCGCAGGGGCTGGACGGCAGAATCGTCTACGACTCGACCAAGTTCGTGAACAGCTCCATCAACGAAGTGGTGAAGACGCTGGCCGAGGCGCTGCTGATCGTGACGCTGGTGGTGTACGCCTTCCTCGGTTCGGTGCGCTCGGTGGCGATCCCGACCATCGCGATCCCGCTGTCGCTGGTGGGCACGTTCGGCGTGATGCTGGCGGCCGGCTTCACCATCAACCTGCTCACGCTGCTCGCGCTGGTGCTCGCGATCGGCCTGGTGGTGGACGACGCGATCATCGTGGTGGAAAACGTCAACCGCCACCTGGAGGACGGCATGACGCCGATGCAGGCGTCGATCACCGCCGCGCGCGAGCTCGCCAATCCGATCATCGCGATGACGGTGGTGCTGGTCGCGGTCTACGTGCCGATCGGCTTCCTCGGCGGGCTCACCGGGGCGCTGTTCACCGAATTCGCGTTCACATTGGTCGGCGCGGTGACCATTTCGGCGGTGGTCGCGCTGACGCTCTCGCCGATGATGTGCTCGCGCCTGTTGAAACCCCACGACCCCGCGGAGCACGGGATGGAGGCGTGGCTGGTGCAGCATCTGGACCGCGCCTTCGACGCGCTGCACCGGCGCTACGAGAGGCTGCTCGACCGCACGCTCGGCTATCTCCCGGTCACTGCGGTGTTCGCGCTGATCGTGCTCGGCAGCATCTATTTCCTCTACGCCGGCGCGAAATCCGAACTCGCGCCGCAGGAGGACCAGGGGATCATCATCACCGTCTCCACCTCGGCGCCGAATGCGACGCTGAAGCAGCGACTGATGTATTCGCGCGCGGTGTACGAGGCGTTCGCCCACTTTCCCGAAACCGATCACGTGTTCCAGTTCGACGTTCCAGGCCAGTCATTCGCCGGCATGGTGCTCAAGCCCTGGGACGAGCGCGCGAAATCCGCGTCCGCGCTGCAGCCGGAACTGCAGGGCGCGCTATCGCACATCGCAGGCGTGCGCGTGGCCGCGTTCCAGCCGCCGCCACTGCCCGGGGCCTTCGGCCTGCCGATCCAGTTCGTGATCCAGACCACCGAGCCGTTCGAGCGCCTGAACGAGGTCGCCGACGAGTTTCTGCAGCAGGCGCAGAAGAGCGGCAGGTTCATTTTCATCGACAAGGATCTGCACTACGACCTGCCGCAGTCGAAAATCATCATCAATCGCGAACTCGCGGCGCAGCTCGGGCTGCAGATGAGCGATATCGGCAACGCGCTCGGCGCCATGCTCGGCGGCGGCTACGTCAACTACTTCAGCCTGTACGGCCGCGCCTACAAGGTGGTCCCGCAGGTGGCGCAGGCCGAGCGCCTGAACCCGGCGCAGCTCGCCGGCTATTATCTCCGAAGCGCGAGCGGCGACATGGTGCCGCTCTCCACCGTTGCCCACCTCGAGACCGTCACCGTACCGCAATCGGTGAACCACTTCCAGCAGCTCAACGCCGCGACCGTTTCCGGCGTGCCCTTCCCCGGCGTGACCCAGGGCGACGCGCTGGGCTATCTGCAGGACCTCGCCGCGCGCACGCTGCCGCAGGGCTACACCGTCGACTATTCGGGCCAGTCGCGCCAGTTCGTGCAGGAATCGAGCGCGCTCGTCGTGACCTTCTTCTTCGCGCTGATCATCATCTTCCTCGCGCTCGCGGCGCAGTTCGAGAGCTTCCGCGATCCGGTGATCATCCTGGTGTCGGTGCCGATGTCGATCTGCGGCGCGCTTATTTTCATCAGCCTCGGCGTCGGCGGCGCGAGCCTCAACATCTACACCGAGGTCGGCCTGGTGACGCTGATCGGCCTGATCAGCAAGCACGGCATCCTGATCGTCGAGTTCGCCAATAAGCTGCAGCTGCAGGGCCTGTCGAAGCGCGAAGCGGTCGAAAAGGCCGCCGGCATCCGCCTGCGCCCGATCCTGATGACCACCGCGGCAATGGTGCTGGGCGTGCTGCCGCTGATCACCGCCAGCGGCGCTGGCGCGATCAGCCGCTTCGACATGGGTCTCGTGATCGCCACCGGCATCGCCATCGGCACGCTGTTCACGCTGTTCGTGGTGCCGGCGATGTACCTGCTGCTCGCGACCGAGCACAAGCGGGGCGCCGCCGTCGAAACCAAAGCCGCGCCTGCGGCCGGGGGCTGAGCGCGGGCGCGGGCGGCTGCGCCAAAGCCGCGATGGCTAAGCGTCGCCCGGCGCTACGTTCTCAATCCGGGGATGTCGCTTCAAACGTGACCGGCGCCTTGATGAGCGCGGCGTGGCAACTCCCGCGCTTCACGACATCTACCCATATCAGCGTGCTCGCATCCAGCGTACGCAAAGCGAGTTCCCGCACCTTGCCGCGCCATGGCCCCGCGTAGTACGAGCCCAGGTAGGACCGTCCCATGGGCGCGTTCCCGTCCGCGCCGACGTACAGAAATTGGCGGGCCCGCTCAACGGTGCGGGCACAGGCTGCACGAAACGGCTCGTTGCGGGCAATCTTTACGGCGATGACTATGCTGATCTGGTCCGGATCGACCTTGTAGGAAACGCTGGCGCCCTCAATCGGGTAGGGCCAGTCTTTGATTGCCGCGAGAGCCGCTTCCAGCTTGAAACTGGCGAACTCTAGCCGGGATACCGGCAAATTCTGAATTTCTTCGAGCGGGGTAGCCTGGACGCGGCCGCTGAAAGCGCTAGCCGACGCCAGCAGAAAAACAGCAATACGTGTCTTCATTTCTTCGCTTTTATGCCGGGACGCGGCGTCGAGGGCGGAGTTACCGTGCCGAACCGGCCGTCACTGCTCCTGCGCCCAAAGGGAGCTGTGCGCGGCGGTTTGCTCTGCGGTCACAATCCCGAGAACCGTTCTTACCGCCTTGAGCAATACGTCGATCTCGAAAGGTTTGGTGATGTAGCCGTCGGCCCCTTCCTGCAAGCCCTTGAGCACCGCCTCGCGGGTCGCAACGCCAGTGACCATGATGACGGGAACCTTCGCGAGCATCATATGCCGGCGCATATCGGCCAGGACGGCAAACCCGTTGATGTCGGGCAACATCACATCGAGCAATACCAGATCGGCCATCGGCGAATGCTGAAACGCCGCGATAATCTGTTCGCGGTTCGCGGCAATTTGCACAAGGAAGCCGGATCGTTCGAGCGCCGTTCGCATGTTCCCGGCGAGACTCGGGTCGTCTTCGACCACCATTACCGTGAGCCTTCTGTCCAGCGCCGCCATTATCGTATGCTTGTCGTTCAGCGCAATCCTGTCTTCGGACGGTGGCCGGCGCGCAATGCGAACGATATAACCATTCTGCCGCAAGCTGGATACGCCGTGCTCGATCGCGCTCTCGTCCGGCATTTTCCCCTTCACCTGCCGTAGAGCGCTGGCCTCGGGGGCGTCATCCAGGCCGAATAGTTGCAACGCGATGAGCTCGGAGCGCAACAGCCTCTCCATTAACTTGATTGCTTTATCAGGCAAAAGATTCACCGCGCTTTCCTGCACTTTGCGCACAGTGGCCATACCGTCAATCAGCACAAGCAACTCCAGTTCCTCGGGGGACAAGGATGTCTCCGCCGCGGCCAGTTCGCTCTCGCCAAGATATGTCAGGAAATAGACCTGATCCGGTTCAATCATTGACCGCCCCTGGATAGCCAAGCATGTCCACCCGCCTCTAGATTGCCGAATGGAGCATTAACTGCTGCCGCAGGTCGCCTTGTCAATAAGCCAAACGTATTATTCGGACGTTCGATCTGCGCTCAGCCGCAATGACCGGAATGGCCGCCATCGACAGGGTCCTTGAAGTAGCGGACTTATGCATTTGTTACAGGAGGGAAATGGTGGGGTGGAGGTCAATCAAACAACTGCCTGCACGCAGCATGAGTGCTTGATCTACGTTGTTTGATTTTTTGAGTAACCCCCACTTCTACCCGCTGGGCACGGGTGGGATCCTCTTTTCAAATTGAAATGCACCATTCAAGCGAGTTGGACGATTCTGGATTCCCGTTCAATAGGCAATTATTTAGGTTTGATTAATCGGTTAAACCTACCGTTCGTGGTTAACAACTGGAAAACTAATCGAAGTCATTTGGGAGCATCAACGTTACAAGAAACTGGATTCATGCTTTCGTACCGTGACCGGCCACGCGGGATTCCAGAAAGGGGTTCCATGTTGATCATGCTGCGAGCGTAAACTCGTCACCGTCCAAGTCCTCTCGTTCAAGGATTTGGTGGTTCACGAGCTGAGTTCGGATTGTCAAGGGCGACACATGGAAATACTCAGCTACGTCAAGTTGTTTCTCGGGCGAGTAGTCCCCGTCGAGCATGTGGATTACGGCATTGAATGGACTAAGCAGCTCCGCAGCGAAGGACCTCTGCGACTTTTGTCGATATGTGTAAGCTCTGGTCGCTGGATAGAGGGCGCCCTGCGCTGCCAGTAGACGGTCACCGAGCAAGCGTGCCACTTCAAAACGCCTACCTGTGGGCCATTTGGATCTAAAGACAATGCTGCTACTGTGATCCTGATGAACCAGCGCAAACGAGATACCGAGGTTGCCAGACGCACCAGTCGCAAGCGCGCTACTTTCAACACCGAGCAATGCCGCCAAACGATGATCAGAAATCGGCGCATCGCTTAGCTTCTCTTGCTCTCTAAGTGTCTTCGCCGTGTTTGCCCCAAGTTTCCAAGCTGCAGTGTGTCCTCTACTAGTCTCGATCCGCGGCCCAGATATACGAGCGCTGTCGTCAAACGAAGCGCTAAATCCATGCTGCTTAGCAACGCTACTAAGATCTGCTGCGGAAAGGATCGATGCAGCTTGATTGTGGCCCGAATCGGCAGCCAGTTCTTCAACGGCACCCATACTCAAAGATTTTGCGTCCGCGACTAAATTGTCAATAGCACCGGTGTCTGACTCGTCCGGTTCCTGGCCAAGCAGGGCTTGAAGTTTTCGTATGTGAGCAAGGTCCGGCGTTTGCCGTTCGACAGCAAGATCGCTCCAAATGCGAGCGAGATTGGTATCTCGCACTTTCATTTCGCCGAGACGCTCCAAAACTTGCTCAACGAAAATGTCTATACCGTTCTCAAACTCTATCGAGGGAATGACGGCCGCATAATTATTTATGTATCTAAACGGTGTATCGGGGCGTTCGTCGGCTGCCTTTGCGACTAGCGCGGTCCTCTCACCATCGGAAATAATGGTTATATTTGGCCAAATATATCCCCCACCAATGGTAGATAACTTGTGCGCAAACGCCCAATCTTCTGTCGAAGCACGGGGTTCCCATCGCAAACGCCACCAGTTCCACGCAAGCCACTCGGCTAAGTGGTAGGCAGAAAGCAGCGGCGCTTGTCTGAGTCGGTTTGCCAAAGCGTCGCGGCCTTCCGTAAGCCAGTGACCATGAGCTTGAATGCCAAGCGCAGCAAAGCAGCTGCGCTCCTCGTCGCCTCCTCCGTTCAGAGGTTCCCAGCTAGCAACTATTTCCCAAGCTCTTTGCATCGTTCCGCCCAAACCTTGGTTACATGCGAACGCATGTCATCTTCATTATTAAGAGGATACCCGTGATATTGCCCGGGCGTGTTTGGGTGCGACTTTGCCTCATAAACTTCTCCATCGGCCCCCACACTCCATACATATTTCGGAAAGCTCTCATCACGATGCGGGCTAACCATTCCTCTAAGAATACCTTCGCAGATCAGCCGACGCGCTTCATCGAGCGTGACAAGCTTCGTTTCATCGCAAAGAGACTTGGTGGGCCTGGGATTGGTTCGTTCCATTCCGTAGGTGGCAGGGTTTCTCTTGTGGTGGCCGCTTCCCACATATTTAACGCGTGCTGCCAATTGTTCCCTGGCGGAAGCATCGAGATCAGCGAGAGGAGCAATGCGGCGCTTTGGATTGTTGCCCGAACGGCTGTGCATACTTTTCTACACCTCATGCATGTCAAGCAAACCAAGAGATTGCAAAGCACCAGGTTGCAACTCGTTGCGTATTGTACATGCTCCGCCAGACAGCTGCGGCGGCGACATCGGGGCACGTTGCCGAGGGAGGTAACTTCGATATGTGCGATAGAGTCAGGTACAATTCAAACGCCGACGAGAAGAATGAGAACATTGGGGAATAGTCAGTGGCAACGCTGATCCCGAGTTACGGAGCGTGCGCTGGACGCATGACTCCAGGCGAACGACGATTCGCACAGCGTCTCGAATCCAAACTCGAGGACGATTATCTCTGTTGGTACGACGTGCCTGTTGGTTCGAAAAACTGCCATCCGGATTTCATCGTTGTTCATCCCCGCCGGGGCCTGTTGATCCTAGAAGTTAAGGACTGGAAACCAGATACGATCCAGTCGATCACCAAGTCTGACGCCGCGATCCTGACGCCCAAGGGTCTTAAACATGTACTCAACCCGCTTGAACAGGCGCGCCAGTATGCTCATGCAGTAATCAATGTTCTGGAGCGCGACAGGCAGCTAACCTTCTCCAGTGGCCGCATGGAAGGAAAGCTGATGTTTCCTTGGGCCTACGGGGTAGTGCTCGCCAATATTCCTCGACGAATATTCGAAAGTTCCCGTCTTGGAGAGGTAATTGAGCCTCAACGTGTCATCTGTCAGGACGAAATGACCGAGTCCGTGGATGTCGAAGAGTTTCAGCAGAGGCTGTGGGAAATATTCTCGGTTCGGTTTCACAATAGCCTATCGCTTCCCCAGCTCGATCGTGTGCGGTGGCTTCTTTTCCCGGAAATCCGTCTGCCCGACCCGCAGCAAGGTCTCTTCACGCAAGCTGAAATTGGACCATGCGAGATTCCTGACATTATGCGGGTGATGGACCTGCAGCAAGAGCAATTGGCGCGGAGCCTAGGCGACGGCCACCGAGTCATCCACGGGGTCGCCGGGTCTGGGAAGACTCTGATACTGGGTTACCGCGCTGAACAGCTCGCGAAAGTATGCGCGAAGCCTGTCCTTGTCCTTTGCTACAACAAGGCGCTTGCGGGACGACTAACGCATTGGATGTTGAGCAAAAGCGTAGGTGATAAGGTACATGTGAGGAGCTTCCATAGTTGGTGCCACAGCCAACTAAAAGCCTGCAACGTCAACTTTGCCCAGGGGAAGGAGGTCATGGACAAAGTCATGGCTCAAATGGTCCAGGCAGTGATTCGTGGTGTCGAGCGCGGCCAGATACCCGCTGCGCAGTACGAGGCAGTACTAATTGACGAGGGCCACGATTTCAAGCCCGAGTGGCTGAAGCTGGTCGTTCAAATGGTCGATCCGCGGGCCAACTCGCTGCTGGTTCTCTACGATGATGCCCAATCGATCTACGAAGCTGGCCGGCAAAAGAATTTCAGCTTTAAGAGCGTCGGCATCCAGGCGCAGGGCCGAACAACGATCTTGAAGATAAATTATCGCAACACGAAGGAAGTTTTAGAGTTTGCCGCGCAATTTGCTGGTGAATTGCTTAAAGGTGCCGACGCCGAAGAAGATGGCATTCCGCGACTGGTACCGATTTCGGCAGGTCGCCACGGCAATGCGCCCGTCGTAGTGAAGCTACCGACGCTGCAGTCTGAAGGGGCGTGGATTGCCGAGCGGCTGAAAGAAGAGCATGGTAAAGGCACGCCCTGGCACGACATGGCAATCCTGTATCGGCACTATGATCCTGTATGCAAGGCAGTGCGGAAGGAATTGCGGCAAGCGGGTATCCCTAACACATGGAAGGACGATGTGACGTTCAGCGAAAGCCAGGATACGGTAAAGCTGCTTCCGTTTCACAGCAGCAAAGGCCTTGAGTATTCAATTGTGGTGATTCCAGGCGCTGGTTTGCTACCGGCACCTGAAGAGTCGAACGAAGATGAGGCGCGCCTACTCTATGTAGCAATGACGCGTGCGACCTCTCAGCTGTTCGTAACAGGCGCGGCCGGTTGACGTAGGAGGCGACGAGTCACACACCTAACTCACGGCCTTCATGTCCTTTTCTATCTTAGGGACAAAAGGGGTCGGAGACGATTTTTCCGTTCCCCACTGAATTGCATAAGTTTTCCGCATTCGCCATTTCTAAGTCCGTCTTGTCGAGCAGATATCCGGCTAAATCACGGCGAGGGCTTGTATGCCAATACAATTCGTCACTGACCCCTTAAATTTGCGCTTAAATTTGGGCACGTCTCGCGCGCAGATGAGCCGCTTGAACGGCGACGAGGACATCTTCACGCTCGACCGCCTGGTCGACGCCGCCGCGCGCGTCGGATT
Organism: Burkholderiales bacterium; assembly: GCA_038206915.1. Lineage (GTDB taxonomy): Bacteria > Pseudomonadota > Gammaproteobacteria > Burkholderiales > SG8-39 > 2-12-FULL-64-23. Next base: position 43,744 of record JBBRAI010000030.1, read on the forward strand.
CGCCGTGCGCATGACGGCGACGCGGCCCTATCGGTCAGGCTAGCCGCCAAGGCGGCATTCGCTGAGCACTTCCAAGATGGGGCACAATACCGCGATGACCCGCGCCGAGATCATCCAGGCGTTCGATCGCATACGCGTGTGGCAGCGTGGCGATCAGCGCGCCGTGCACAAACCCTTGCTCGTTCTGTATGCGCTCGCGAAGATCGGCGCCGGCGGCGCGGCGATGATCGACTGGAATGAAGCCGAGCCGACGCTGAAGGAACTGCTGGACGAGTTCGGACCGAACGGTTCAGGCAATAGCCGCCACTATCCCTTCTGGCACCTCAAGACCGACGGACTGTGGCAACTCGATGGCCCGGCGGGCATCCTCGACCGCCCGCCCTCGGCCACGCCGACGCTGAGCGAACTGCGCGACAACCACGTCCGCGGCGGCTTTCCTCCGGCATTGCGCGACGCCCTCGAGCACGATCCCCAGCTCGTCGCGACCATCGCCCAGCGCATCGTCGACGCGCATTTCCCGGAAACCATCCGCAACAAGGTGCTCGCCGCCGTCGGCCTGCCAACCGATCTGCCCGGTTCAGTCACTGGCCCGGAAGCGGCGCGCCGCCGCGACCCCGCCTTTCGCGAGAAGGTGCTGCTCGCCTACCAGTACCGCTGCGGCGTCTGCGGCCACGACCTGCGCCTCGGTCGCCAGACCATCGGCCTCGAAGCCGCGCACATCAAGTGGTTTCAGGCCAGGGGCCCGGACATCGTGCCCAACGGCATCGCCTTGTGTTCGCTGCACCACAAGGTGTTCGACCTCGGCGCGTTCACCGTGCTGCCGCGAACCTACCAGATGGTTTTCAGCCAGCATCTCAACGGCAGCGACGAAACCGCCAAAAGGATGCTCGCGTATCACGGCGCCGGGTTGGTCCCGCCGCAGAGCGCGGACTACCTGCCGCAACCGGAGTTCCTGGAGTGGCACCGGAACGAAGTATTCAAGGAGCCGGCGAGGGGAAGCCAGGCGCCTAGTAGTAAGCTGCTAGTGCAGTTCGGGTATACCGAGATCGGTAAGGTAATTGAAGGTCGAGTCGTAGAACGACGGTGAACGCGTCGGGTCCGTGGACTCACCAGAGGGAACAAACACGACCATGCCCTGCCGCGCCCGTGTAAGCAACACGCGGTAGGCGTTTCGAAGGTATTCCCGGTTCTCGAGATTCAAAATATTGTTCCAACTTGTGCCGCGAAAATCGTGGAAGCTCCAACCGGATCCGGTAAATCGCAGGTCGCCATCCCAAGTTACGCAAGCCCAGTCCAATTCCAAGCCCTGCACCTGAAATTCTGTGGCGGCATCCTCAAGATAGTAGCTCGATCTAGTATCTTCTCGTTCATTTAGAAACCAGTGAACCGGGTCGACGTCAACGCGAATATCAATTGCGTGCGGTTTCAGACGCTGAGCTTTCGACGAAGCGATCAGTCCGAAACGTTCCGTTCCTCTCGCGCGAGTGCGAATCCATTGCTTTGCAAGATTCAAATCACGAGAAACGACGATTGGGTATCGAGCAGAAAGCTGAGCGAATGCCTCCCTCGCGTCCTCTTTCTTGCAATCAAGCAACGCTTTGACGAAGAAGGAAACGTTCTCAGCGCGGAATGATCGCATCGAGACCGCCAAATGGAGACTGTCGTCAAGATGAGCATCTGGTCGTTGGCATATAGCCTCCAAAGCCTTGCCAGCCGCGTATTCGCTGTCAACAAGGCGCGACGAGATATACATATGCCAGTGAGGGAATTTCGAGTTTACCGCATCAAGCCAAGCGTCGATACCGGCTTCGCCAATGTTGATTTCCTGACCGCCGCCAACAAGGCAAATGATCACCGCCCAATCCTTCTGACGATCCATGTACGAAATCAGAAATTCCGGCTCTGATTGATTAAAGCCTGCGCGCCCTTTCTTCCTATGCATAAAAGACGCCGTTTGCTTCAAGTTCCACGCACGCTGGGCTTCATCAAAAATTACTACGTGCTCGTCCGGTGGTCCGGGATCAACTAATGCCTCGTCGCGGAAGTGATGTACGTTCTGGATGAACGCTTTGACGCTCTCTCGTATCGCCCCTTTGCGCACTTTCTCGCCACGATCTTTTCTGCGAGTAAATTCGTCGCGCGAAAGCGCTTCGCTTAGTACGGCAACAAGTGGCCCGTTACCTGAAAGAAATACTGCATGTGTTTCTTCGCCGATGTTTCTGCGATGAGTAGCAACGTTTAGGCCAACCAGGGTCTTACCAGCGCCTGGGACTCCTGTGACAAAACAAATTAGCTTGCGTCCTTTTGCTCTGGCCTCATCTACCAAACCCTCGACGCGCCGGGAAGTCTCGCGCAAATTCTTTGCGCCAGCGTCAAAGCGCGCAATTGCGTCAACTGAATGCTCGGCGTAAAGCGTTCGTGCTGCCTCGACGATGGTAGGGGTCGGACGATAAGAGGAATTCGACCATCGCTTTCCGTCCAAATCATCACCTGATATTTCTTGCAAGGCAAAATCGATCGCCTCACGGAAAGCCTGCTTGTGCAACTGAATGGGGCGGTAGACATTGTCTTTGTCAGCGTTCAGTTTGAATCGCGCGGAGTCACTGGCACCAGTAGCGATAAGGAACGGCACAATCGAAGCATGGTGACTTGCTTCGTGAAAATTCTTTAGGTCCAGCGCGTAATCCCATACTTGATCGACCGACGCTCGGTCAAATACCTTTTCACCGACCTTGAACTCAATTACAAACAGAACCGGCCCAATCAAAAGTACCGCATCAATTCTGCGACCCATGCGTGGGATGACGAACTCTAGGTACAAGGTGCCGGTTAACCCCTTGAGCTGAGTATGCAGAAAGGTGATTTGAGCCAGCCAAGCATCTTTTTGCGTTGGAAGCAGCGCGAATGCCCCGTTTATCGTGAGTCTCCCGACAATGGTTTCGGGTGCGGTTTTCAGGAACTCGGCAATGGATGCGTTATACCAAGCTCGGGACGATGGCCGTTCAGTGTGGGTGCGCTGTTCCGAAAGTTCAGCCACACGATTCCCCTTTGCCTATCGACGATACATAAGCCATTGCCAGCGGCGCTGCCATGGCAACGCCGCTTTTGGCTACTTTGCGATCTCCGCATATCCGCGTGGGATCGATAGTCGCAAGGTGACATGGTAACAGAGCCTCTGGTACAACTTCGATTCGGCACCGGTCGCGGCAAGGGCGCCGCGCCCACAGCTTCGATTGAGCGCGAACCGCGACGCGGGCACCCGCTTCGGCTCGACGCTAGCATCGTCCTCTCCATCTTCAACGCCGCGAGGAGGACGGCGCGCTCGCCGTGCACCAATGCGCCGCCCGCGATCGAGCCGCCCTCGCCCAGCGCCTTAAACGTTTCGGTGGCCACGGCCTGCATCTTCTCGATGAAGCGGCGCACGGCCGAGTCCAACGGCGGCACGCTCTTCGTTTCGCGGGTTTCGGCGGCGTCCATGTCGTAGCTGCGCACCAGCCTGGGCAGGTAGCGTGCGATGGTGTCGTTGATGAGTTGCATGAGAGCCTCCGGAGAATGGCTGCGGGGCGCTCGTTGCGCGCCGCAGCCGGGTTAAGCACAGCGTCCAGGCGGCGGAAGGCTTAGGTCATGAGCCGGCCAGAGAACGTGGATTGACGCCGGGTTTGGGGCGGTTGGCGGGGCTAGCTAAGCCGGCCGACGGCGGTTGGCGCCGAGCGCCGCGCCGGGGCAGTAGCGTGTGTTTAGCGAGTCTCCTCTATAAATTGCCAAATTCGGCACGCGCGTGTGCCGAAGAGCTAGAACCTGTCTCGGTATAGGTCAAATCAATGTTCGAGAATTTGGGGAGAGTGGTGCGCTGGCGGGGATAGGATTCCGAGCTGAGTCTGGCCGGCCCGGGGGCAGGCCCCCTATAACTTCGTGCCGGCTTGCGGCCGCGGCGGAATTTACCGCTGGCTGCTTTCGATGAGGAAATGGTGGAGTGGAGGAGGATCGAACTCCCGACCTCCGCATTGCGAACGCGGCGCTCTCCCAGCTGAGCTACCACCCCACGAAGGTGCGAATTTTAGCCCCATTCGGGCCCGACGACAATGCGCCGGTTGTTGCCGACCCCG
>JBBRAI010000031.1:0-46284 GCA_038206915.1 Burkholderiales bacterium
TCGGCAGGCAGGACCAGCGCGCCCTTGGAGCCGCAGGCCTGGAGCATTACGCAAAGCACGATGGCGGTGACAGCGGCACGCATCGGTAAATTCTAGCATGTGCGACCCGGGCACAAGACTGGTGGGCGGGTGCGAACTGCAGCGTGCGCCCTGGCCCAAGGCAAAGCGCCGCGGTGGCAGTCCGCGGGCCTATCCCCCGTTCCAGTAGCGGGCCCCTAGAACGGCGTCGTCGGTTTGGGCGCCCCGGGTGGTGCCGCAATGCTGCCTTCGGCCGGCACCTCGGCATCCTGCGCCGGCGGGACGAACTCGCGATAAAAGTACTCGCTAAGCTTGCTGTCGGCGGATACACGGCCGGTGTCCGGATCGATGCGCACGCTGACCACGCCGTCGGGAACCGACTGGAACATCTCGTCCACGCCCTTGAGTGCCTTGCCCATGTAGTTCATCCATATCGGGAGGGCGGCCGCCGCGCCGGTCTCGCTGTTGCCGAGCTTGCGCGGCTGGTCGAAGCCGATCCATGCGATCGCCACCAGGGTCGGCTGGTAGCCCGCGAACCAGGCGTCCACGAGGTCGTTGGTGGTGCCGGTCTTGCCGGCTAGGTCCTTGCGCCCGAGCGACATGGCGCGCGCGCCGGTGCCGTAGCGCACCACGTCGTGCAGCAAGCTGTCCATGATGAAGGCGTTGCGCGGATCGATCACGCGCAGGCTTTCGTCGCCGGCGCGCGGCGCTTGCGCCTGCGCGAGGACGTTGCCGCGGTCGTCGACGATGCGCTGCACCACATAAGGCTCCACGCGGTAGCCGCCATTGGCGAAAACGGAGTAGCCGCGCGCCATCTGCCAGGGCGTGACCGAGCCGGCTCCGAGCGCCATGGTGAGGTAGGGCGGGTGCTTGTCCGCGTCGAAGCCGAAGCGCGTGATGTAGTCCTGCGCGTACTGCGGGCCGATCGCCTGCAGCACGCGGATCGAAACCATGTTCTTGGACTTCGCCAGGCCCATGCGCAGGCGCATCGGCCCGGCGTATTTGCCGTCGTAGTTGTGCGGCTCCCAGGTTTGCCCGCCGGTCTGCGCCGCGTCAACCACGATCGGGGCGTCGTTGACGATGGTGGCCGGCGTGAATCCCTTCTCCAGCGCGGCCGAATAGATGAACGGCTTGAAACTGGAGCCGGGCTGGCGCCAGGCCTGGGTAACGTGATTGAACTTGTTGTGATCGAAGTCGAATCCGCCGACCAGCGCGCGCACGCGGCCGTCGATCGGGCTCACTGCGATCAGCGCGGCCTCGGCCTCGGGCAACTGCAGGATCTGCCAATTGTTCTTTTCGTCCTTCTGCACACGCACCACGGCGCCGCGGCGGATGCGCTTGTTCGGGGACGCTTTTTCGTCGAGCGCGCGCTGCGCAAACCTGAGACCATCGCCGCTTATTATTACCACCTCCCCGCCGCGCAGGTAGGCTCGCACCTGCTTCGGGCCGGCGTCGAGCACCACTGCCGGAAGCAGGTCGTCGTTGTCGGGTTCGTCCGCCAGCGCCTCCTCGATGGCTTCGTCCGGCTGGCCTTCAGGCGGCAGCTCGACATAGCCCTCGGGGCCGCGATAGCCGTGGCGCTTGTCGTAGTCCAGCACGCCGCGGCGCAGTGCCGCATAGGCATCCTCCTGGTCCGGCTTGGTGATCGTGGTGTAGATGCGATAGCCCTTGCTGTACACGTCTTCGCCAAAACGCTCGAACAGCATCTGCCGCACCATTTCAGCCACGTACTCGGCGTGCAGCGCAAACTCGTTTGCCTGGTGTTTGACCACGATCGGCGCCTTTTGCGCCGCGGCGAACTGCGCGTCGCTGATGTCCCCCAGTTCGTGCATGCGCCGCAGCACGTACAGCTGACGTTGTTTGGCGCGCTTCGGGTTGACCACCGGATTGAAACTGGACGGCGCCTTGGGCAGCCCGGCGAGCATCGCGGCTTCGGCCAGGTTGACGTCCTTGATCGCCTTGCCGTAGTAAATCTGCGCCGCCGCGGCAAAGCCGTAGGCGCGCTGTCCCAGGTATATCTGGTTGATGTAGAGCTGCAGGATCTCGTCCTTGGACAGGCTGGCCTCGATCTTGAAGGCGAGCAGTGCCTCGTACAGCTTGCGCGTGAGCGTTTTTTCCTTGGACAGGAAAAAGTTCCTTGCCACCTGCATGGTGATGGTTGAAGCTCCCTGACGCTTTCCGCCCGAGGTCAGATTGGAGTACGCCGCCCGGATGACGCCTTGGTAGTCCACACCGGTATGCTGGTAGAAGCGCTCGTCTTCGGCTGCGAGGATGGCCTGCTTCATGATCTCGGGTACGTCGCCGATGGCGACGATGGCGCGCCGCTCTTCGCCGAACTCGCCGATCAGCACGCCTTCAGCGCTGTACACCCGCAGCGGCACCTTGGGACGGTAATCGGTGAGCACGTCCAGCGAAGGCAGATTGGGGTTCGCAAGCAGGACCATGAGGCCCAGCAGCGCGGCAGCGATGACCCCCAGGCCGGCGAGAAGCAGCGCCGGAAAGGCGATTAGTTGCAACCACAGGGAGTATCTGGCGGCCAAGAGTCAGTCTTACCGCGCCGGGCGCGGGGTTGGGTTCAGGGATCCGGGGGAGGCCATGCCGCCCCCGGGTTCGGGCGTCGCGAAGCGAGCGCCTGCAGCGTATCGAAAGGCAGGCATTATAGAGTATCCCCGGCCTGCGGGCGCGCCGGGTGCGCCGGGCGTGGCCGCAGGAGGGCGAACCCGGCCCCTATTAATTGCTTTACATCGTCTAGACTTGTTGCTAGCATTTAACGTAAATTATATGTATCGCGCCTAACCGGGGATAGTTCAAAGGGAATTTCAGCTTGGACCTTGATATCTTCAAGCCTAAAGCACCGCCGCTTTTCGGCATGGACATCAGCTCGTCCGCCGTGAAGATGGTCGAGATCGTCGACGCCGGCAAGGGCGCGCTGCGGGTGGAACGCTATGTGATCGAGCCCCTGCCCAAGGACGCGGTGGTGGACGGCAATATCACCAACCTCGAAGCCGTTGTGGATACGGTCAAGCGCGCCTGGAAAAAGCTCGCCACGCGCACCAAGAACGTGGCCATGGCCCTACCCACTGCGGCGGTGATCACCAAGAAGATCGTGGTGCCGGCAGGCCTGCGCGACGACGAACTTGGCATCCAGGTCGAGACCGAGGCCAACCAGTACATCCCGTTCGCGCTGGAAGAGGTCAACCTCGACTATCAGGTGGTGGGTCCGGCGCCGTCCAATGTCGAAGAGGCCGAGGTGCTGATCGCCGCCTCACGCAAGGAAAAGGTGGAAGACCGGGTCGCCGTGGCCGAGGCCGCGGGCCTCAAGGCCCTGGTCATGGACGTCGAATCCTATGCGATCCAGGCCGCGTTCGAGCTGATCAAGAAACAGTTTCCGGACGACGGCAGGGAACAGAACATCGCGCTGGTCGACATCGGCGCCAATGTCATGAACGTCACCGTGCTGCGCAACGACCAGACCGTGTATACGCGCGAGCAGGCCTTCGGCGGCAGCCAGCTGACGCAGGACATCATGCGCCAGTACGGCATGAGCCAGGAGGAGGCGGAGAACGCCAAGCGCAGCGGCGGCCTGCCCGATTCGTACGAAGCCGAGATCCTGCGCCCGTTCCTGGAGAACCTCGCGCTCGAAGTGCAGCGCGCCATGCAGTTCTTCTTCACCTCCACGCAGTACACCAGCATCGAGCACATCCTGCTTACCGGCGGCTCGGCCGTGATTCCCGGACTGGAGGACATCGTCGGTTCGCGCTCCCAGGTCAATACACGGGTCGCCAATCCGTTCGCGAGCATGCAGGTGTCGCCGCGCATCCAGCCGAAAAAACTGCTGATCGACGCGCCCTCGATGATGGTGGCGTGCGGTCTGGCCATGCGGAGGTTCGATCCGTGATCCGCATCAACCTGCTGCCTTGGCGCGAAGCGCGGCGCAAGGCGCACAACCTGCAGTTCTACATCCTTATGGGGATGATTGCCGGCCTGGCCGCGTCGATCGTCCTGCTGGTGCATGGCTACTATGCCACGCGGATTTCGATCCAGTCCGAGCGCAACCGCTTCATCAAGGCGGAGAACGACAAGCTCGACACGGAAATCGCCGAGATCAAGAAGCTGAAGGACGAGATCCAGGCGCTGCTGTCGCGCAAGCAGGTGATCGAGACGCTGCAGGCCGACCGCGCCCAAACCGTGTATCTGCTCGAGCAGCTGGTGCGCCAGACCCCCGACGGCGTCTACCTGAAATCGGTCAGGCAGGCCGGCGCCGTTGTCAACCTCACAGGCTACGCGCAATCCAATTCGCGGGTGTCGACTCTGATGCGCAATTTCGAGGCGTCGCCCTATCTGACGAATCCGGACTTGGTCGAGATCAAAGCGGCCAGCGTCAACAACAAGCGTCTGTCCGAATTCACCCTGAACGTGACCATCAAGCGGCAGGAGACCGAAACCGACGTCAAAGGCGCGCCGGGCAAACCCACGCCGCCGGCGAAGAAATAGGATCGGGCGATGAACAAACTGCTCGAACAGTTCCAACACCTCAACCCCAAGGATCCCGGGACCTGGCCGGCCCTGCCGAAGCTGCTCGCGCTGCTGGTGACCCTGATTGCCCTGGTCGCAGCGGGCTACGTGGCCGACTGGCAGGGTCAGATGGACGAACTCGTGGCCGGCGCCGAGCAGGAAACGAAGCTCAAGGACGACTACAAGGCGAAAAAGCAGCTTGCGGTCAACCTCGACCTGTATCGCCAGCAGTTGCGCGAGATCGACACCTCGTTCGGCGCGCTGCTGAAGCAATTGCCGAACAAGTCGCAGATGGATGCATTGCTGGTGGACATCAACCAGGCGGGCTTGGGCCGCGGCCTGCAGTTCGAGCTGTTCAAACCGGCGCCGCAGGAATCGACGAAGGATTTCTACGCCGAGCTTCCGATCGCGGTACGGGTTACCGGCGCGTATCACGACATGGGCCAGTTCGCGAGCGATATCGCGCAACTGTCGCGCATCGTCACGCTCAACGACATTTCGATCCAGCCGGCGGGCAAGGACAGCAGCGTGCTGGTGATGGACACCACCGCCAAGACGTTCCGCTACCTCGATGACGAAGAAGTGGCGAAACAAAAGAAGGCCGCCAAAAAACCGGCACCGGGCAAGAAATGAGAAACCTCGCGATCCTCGCAGTCGTGCTGTTGCTTGCCGCGTGCGGCGGCGACGAGCATCAGGACCTGAAGGCGGAGCTGAAAAGCCTGACCAAGGACCTGCGCGGCCATATTCCGCCGCTGCCGGTGGTGAAGCCCTACGAGCCGGTGCCCTACAAGGCGTTCGACCTGCCCGACCCGTTCGGCCCGGCCAAGATCGAACTCGCCACCGGCGGAGCGGTCAAGACCAAGGGCGGCGCCAACGCGCCCGACGCCAACCGGCCGAAAGAACCGCTCGAGGCGTATCCGCTGGAATCGCTGAAGATGGTCGGCACGCTGTCGCAGAAGGGCGTCAACTATGCATTGGTGCGCGCCGACAGCAGCGTATACCGGGTCAAGGTGGGCAATTACCTCGGGCAGAATTTCGGCATCATCACCGAAATCACCGAGAATCAAATTAACCTCAAGGAGCTGGTGCAGGACGCATCCGGCGACTGGACTGAGCGCAAGATCGCGCTGCAGCTGGCCGAGGCAGACTCGGGCAAAGGAAGGTGAGGATATCTATGGCTAAAATTCTCGGCGTATTCTGCTTCATAACCGCGTCCCTGTGGACCGCCGCCGCATTGGCGCAAGGGCCGCAGAACAGCGTCGAAGCGTTCAACGTGTCGCAGCAAAGCGGCAAGGTGATCATCAAGCTCACGCTGAAGGACGAGCTCAAATCGCAGCCGGGCAGCTTCACCGTCGCCAACCCGGCGCGCATCGCCATCGATCTTCCCAATACCGTGAACAACCTCGGGCGCAGCAGCCAGCGCGTCGGTGAAGGCGAGCTGCTGAGCATGAACATGGTGCAGGCCGGGGAGCGCACGCGCATGGTGCTCAACCTGCGCCAGATGGTCAGCTACGACACCCAGATCGACGGCAAGAACCTGGTGGTCATTCTCGCCGGCGCTCCGGTCGCAAGCGCCGGGTCCGCCGTCACCCATTTCGTCGAGGCCAAGGCCGTGGATACCCACGCGGTGCGCGACATCGATTTCCGCCGCGGCAAATCCGGAGAAGGCCGCATCGTGGTCGACCTGTCCGACAGCTCCACCGGGATTGACATCCGTGCGCAGGGGCAGAACCTGGTGATTGATTTCTTCAAGACCGCGCTGCCGGACAAGCTGCGCCGGCGCCTGGACGTGACCGATTTCGGCACCCCGGTGCAGACGATCAACACCTTCGGCCAGGGCGAAAACGTACGCATGGTGATCACGCCCAAGGGCCTGTGGGAGCACAGCGCCTACCAGACCGACAACCAGTTCGTCATCGAGGTGAAGCAGGTCGTCCCCGACCCGAACAAGCTCGCGCAGGGCAGCAAGCCCGGATTCACCGGCGAGAAGCTGTCGCTCAACTTCCAGAACGTAGAAGTGCGCAGCGTGCTCAACGTGATTGCCGACTTCACCGACCTCAACATCATTACCAGCGACGCGGTCGGCGGCAACCTGACGCTGCGCCTCAAGGACGTGCCCTGGGACCAGGCGCTGCAGATCATCCTCGACACGCGCGGTCTGGACATGCGCAAGAACGGCAACGTGGTCTGGATCGCGCCGCGCGACGAACTTGCGACCAAGGAAAAACTTGCGCTCGAGTCGCAGCAGCAGATCGGCGAACTCGAGGCGTTGCGCACGGAAAGCTTCGTGCTCAACTACCAGAAGGCCGCCGACGTTCAGTCGCTGCTCACCTCGCCGAATCAGAAAGTGCTGTCCAAGCGCGGCAGCGCGGTGGTCGATGCGCGCACCAACACCGTATTCGTGCAGGACGTGCCGACGCGCCTGGAAGAAGTGCGCAAGCTGATCGCGCAGATCGACGTGCCGGTGCGCCAGGTCATGATCGAGGCGCGCATCGTCGAGGCCAACGACAGCTTCAGCAAGAACCTGGGGGCGAAACTCGGCTACAACGAGCGGGTTCCGGGCGGCGACTGGATCGTGGGACAGGGCCTGCGCACCTCGTTCGGTCCGAGCCTGACCAACACCACGCAGCAAACCTCGAACGCGACCAACACCTCGACGCTTGGAATCGGAACTGCGGACGTAGCGGGTGCGGGCGGCCAGAACGTCAATCTGCCGGCGACCGGCCTGGGCGGCTTCGGCGCCGGCGCGATATCCACGATTCTTTTCAATCGGAATTTCACCCGCTTCATCACGCTGGAGCTGAGCGCGCTGGAAGCGGACGGAAAAGGCAAGATCATTTCCAGCCCGCGCGTGCTCACCGGCGACAAGGTCGAGGCGATCATCGAGCAGGGTACGGAACTGCCGTACCAGTCTGCAACTTCGAGCGGGGCCACCAGCGTGTCCTTCCGCAAGGCCAACCTGAGCCTGAAGGTGAAGCCGCAGATTACGCCGGACGGCAACATCATCATGACGCTGGACATCAACAAGGACTCGGTGGGCCAGGTGACCGCCGCCGGCTTCGCCATCGACACCAAGCACGTCAAAACCGAGGTGCTGGTCGAAAACGGCGGCACCGTGGTGATCGGCGGCATCTTCAGCCAGGACGAGCGCAACACCACCACCAAGGTGCCGCTGTTCGGCGACATACCGGTGCTGGGCAATCTGTTCAGGAACAACAGCAAGACCGACAACAAGACCGAGCTGCTGGTGTTCATCACGCCGCGCATCGTCGACGACCGGCTGACCGTGCGCTAATCGATTGCGAAGGGCCAGAAAGAGCCGGCACGCCGGCTCTTTTTTTGTGTGCGCGCATCCGGCTGCTAGAATGACCGCGTGAACAACTCGGAAAACATATTCCTCGTCGGCCTGATGGGCGCCGGAAAGACCACCGTCGGCCGGCAGCTCGCCGCCGAGCTCGGCAAGACCTTCCACGACTCTGACCACGAGATCGAGCGACGCACCGGCGTCAGGATTTCGCTCATATTCGAAATCGAGGGCGAGGCGGGCTTTCGCGCGCGCGAGAAGCAGGCGCTCGACCAGCTGACGCAACTCGCCAACGTGGTCCTCGCCTCCGGCGGCGGCGCGGTGCTGGACGCCGACAACCGCCGCCACCTCGCCGCGCGCGGCGTGGTGGTCTACCTGCACGGCCAGCCGAAGGACCTGTGGCACCGCACGCGGCACGACAAGTCGCGGCCGCTGCTGCAGAACACCGACGCGCTGGAAAAACTGCAGAACCTGTACCAGCAGCGCGATCCGCTGTACCGCGAGATCGCCGACATCGTCACCGACACCGGCCGCCAGAGCGCGCGCGCACTGCTGCGCCAGCTGCTGCCCCAATTGCGCGAGCGATGCAGACTCTCCGCGTAGAACTGGGCGAGCGCGCCTACCCGATACACATCGGCGCCGGGCTGCTCTCCGATGCGCGGCTGCTTGCGCCGCACCTGGAGCAACCGCGCGCCGCTGTCGTCACCAACACCACGGTTGCGCCGCTGTACCTGCGGCAGCTGAGCGAGGCGCTGCGCGCGCAGGGCGTGGAGGCGATCAGCATCGTGCTCGAGGACGGCGAGCGCTACAAGGACTGGGCCACGCTCAATCTCATCTACGACGCGCTGCTCGAGCGGCGCTGCGACCGCAAGACCACGCTGATTGCGCTGGGCGGCGGGGTCGTCGGCGACCTCGCCGGATTTGCCGCCGCGACCTACATGCGCGGCATCCCGTTCCTCCAGGTTCCGACCACGCTCCTCGCCCAGGTGGACTCCTCCATCGGCGGCAAGACCGGAATCAACCATCCGCTGGGCAAAAACATGATCGGCGCGTTCTACCAGCCGCGCCTGGTGCTGGCCGATACCGCGGTGCTGAAGACGCTGCCGCCGCGCGAACTCTCGGCCGGGCTGGCGGAAGTGATCAAGCACGGCTTGATCCGCGACGAAGCGTTCGTCGCCTGGCTGGAGCAGAACGTGGAGAAGCTGCTCGCTTGCGACGCCGAGGCGCTGGCGCACGCGGTGCGCCGCTGCTGCGAAATCAAGGCCGCCGTGGTGGCCGAGGACGAGCGCGAGACCGGCGTGCGCGCGCTGCTCAATTTCGGCCACACCTTCGGCCATGCGATCGAGTCGGGCCTGGGCTACGGCGAGTGGCTGCACGGCGAGGCGGTGGCGGCGGGCATGGCGCAGGCCGCGGACCTGTCGCGGCGCATGGGCTACATTGGACGCGCCGAGGTGGAGCGCGTCGTAGCCCTGCTCCGGCGCGCAGGGCTCCCGGTCGCCCAGCCCGGCATTGCGCCGGCGCGCCTGCTCGAGCTCATGGCGGTGGACAAGAAGACCGAGGGCGGCAGGCTGCGCTTCGTTCTGCTCGACCGGATCGGCGCGGCTTCGATCCGCGGCGACGTACCCCCGGATATGCTGCAACAGGCATTGATGCACTCCGCCACCGCCTGAGGCGGGTTCTTTGCACCGCGATGGGGCGTCGATACCGAGCCTGGCGCTTGAAGTGGCATAGGTGCGCAGGTAAAATCGCTTGTTCCGCCGGAAGAATGGGAGGTTCGGGCACGGCCTTTGCCTGTACACCGTCTTCCGGCCAATTTGCAGCTAGAGGTGCGAGCGTGACGTATTCAGCCCTACCCCCCGAGGCTCAAGGCTTATATAACCCTGCCAACGAGCATGACGCCTGCGGCGTCGGCTTCGTCGCCAATATCAAGGGCGTCAGGAGCCACAGCATCATCGACCAGGGCCTGCTGATCCTGAAGAACCTCGCCCACCGCGGCGCGGTCGGGGCCGATCCGCTGGCGAGCGACGGCTCGGGCATTCTGATCCAGATTCCGGACCGCTTCCTGCGCGAGGAAATGGCGGCGCAGGGGGTGAAGCTCCCGCCGGTGGGCCAATACGGCGTGGGCATGGTGTTCCTGCCACAGGAATCAGCCTCGCGCCTCGCCTGCGAGTACGAGATCGAGCGCGCCATCAAAGATGAGGGCCAGGCGCTGCTCGGCTGGCGCGACGTGCCGCGCGACAATTCAGGGCTGGGCGAGTCCGGCAAGAAGATCGAACCGGTAATCCGCCAGGTGTTTATCGGCCGCGGCGGCAACGTGACCGTGACCGACGCGCTGGAGCGCAAGCTCTACATCATCCGCAGACTGTCGGGCAACGCGATTCAGGCGCTGCGGCTCAAGCACGGCAAGGAATTCTATGTGCCGTCAATGTCGGCGCGCACGCTGGTGTACAAGGGGCTGCTGCTGGCCGACCAGATGGGCAGGTATTACAAGGACCTGCTGGATCCGCGGCTGGTATCGGCGCTGGCGCTGGTGCACCAGCGCTTCTCCACCAACACCTTCCCGACCTGGAATCTTGCACATCCGTTCCGCCTGATCGCCCACAACGGCGAAATCAATACGCTGCGCGGCAACGTCAACTGGATACGCGCGCGCCAGCAGGCAATCTCCAGCCCGATCCTCGAGGACGACCTGAACAAGGTCTGGCCGCTGATCTACGACGGCCAGTCCGACTCGGCCTCGTTCGACAATGCGCTGGAACTGCTGGTGATGTCGGGCTATACGCTCGCCCACGCCATGATGATGCTGATCCCCGAGGCCTGGGAAAAGCACGATGCCATGGACGACAACCGCCGCGCGTTCTACGAATATCACGCGGCGATGATGGAACCCTGGGACGGCCCCGCGGCGGTCGCGTTCAGCGACGGCCGCCAGATCGGCGCCACGCTGGACCGCAACGGACTGCGCCCGGCGCGCTACATCGTCACCGACGACGACCTGGTGATCATGGCGTCGGAAGCCGGCGTGCTGCCGATACCCGAGGAAAGGATCACCAAGAAATGGCGCCTGCAGCCGGGCAAGATGTTCCTCATCGATGTCGAGCGCGGGCGCATCATCGACGACACGGAACTGAAGGAAACGCTGGCGGCGGCCAAGCCCTACCGCGAGTGGATCGAGCGCATCCGCGTGCGCCTGGACGACGTCGAGACCGAAAAGCAGCAGCCCGAGCGCTCGGAGGTGCCCCTCCTGGACCGCCAGCAGGCGTTCGGCTTCACGCAGGAAGAGCTCAAGTTCCTGATGCTGCCGATGGCGGCGAACGGCGAAGAGGCGGTCGGCTCCATGGGCAACGACTCGCCGCTGGCGGTGCTGTCGAACAAGAACAAGACGCTGTACCACTATTTCAAGCAGCTGTTCGCGCAGGTGACCAACCCGCCGATCGACCCGATCCGCGAGGACCTGGTGATGAGCCTGGTGAGCTTCATCGGGCCCAAGCCGAACCTGCTCGGCATCGACGAGGTCAATCCGCCGATCCGGCTCGAAGTACGCCAGCCGGTGCTGGACTTCTACGAGATGGACAAAATACGGCACATCGACCGCAACACTGAGGGCAAGTTCAAGTCGTTCGAACTCGACATCACCTATCCGGTGGCGTGGGGACACGAGGCGATCGAGGCGCGCCTGGCGAGCTTGTGCGCGCAGGCGGAGGACGCGGTTCGTGCCGGCTACAACGTGATCATCATCTCCGACCGCCGCGTCGACCGCGACTATGTGACGATTCCGGCCCTGCTCGCGCTCTCGGCGATCCACCAGCACCTGGTGTCCAAGGGCCTGCGCACCAGCGCGGGCCTGGTGGTGGAAACCGGCTCGGCGCGCGAAGTGCACCATTTCGCGCTGCTCGCCGGCTACGGCGCCGAAGCGATCCACCCTTATCTCGCGCTCGAGTCCCTGCTCAACATGCAGGAACTCCTGCCTGCAGGCATCGATGGCGACAAGGCGATCCGCAACTACGTCAAGGCAATCGGCAAGGGCCTGCTCAAGGTGATGTCCAAGATGGGCATCTCCACCTACATGTCCTACACCGGCGCGCAGATATTCGAGGCCGTGGGCCTGTCGCGCGAGCTGGTCGACAAGTATTTCACCGGCACCGCCTCCAACGTCGAGGGCATCGGCCTGTTCGAAGTGGCCGAGGAGAAAATCCGCCTGCACCGGCAGGCCTTCGGCAACGACCCGGTGCTCGCCAACGCGCTCGACGCGGGCGGCGAATACGCGTTCCGCACGCGCGGCGAAGAGCACATGTGGACGCCGGACGCGATCGCCAAGCTGCAGCACGCGGCGCGGCAGTCGAGCTACGACACCTACAAGGAATACGCGCAGATCATCAACGACCAGTCCACACGCCACATGACTTTCCGCGGCCTGTTCGAATTCAGGTTCGGGCAGCTGCCGCCGGTGCCGCTTGAGGAAGTCGAGCCGGCGAAGGAAATCGTCAAGCGCTTCGCCACCGGCGCGATGTCGCTCGGCTCGATTTCGACCGAGGCGCACACCACGCTCGCGCTCGCGATGAACCGCATCGGCGGCAAGTCCAATACCGGCGAAGGCGGCGAGGACCCGAACCGCTTCGCGCCGGCGAAGGCAGGCGAAACGCTCGCCTCGCGTCTGGGCAGGCACAACGTCGAGCGTGATCTCCCGCTCGAGGCGGGCGATTCGCTGCGCTCCAGAATCAAGCAGGTCGCTTCGGGCCGCTTCGGCGTGACTGCCGAGTACCTCGCGAGCGCCGACCAGATCCAGATCAAGATGGCGCAGGGCGCCAAGCCCGGCGAGGGCGGCCAGCTGCCCGGACACAAGGTGTCGGAGTACATCGCGCAGATCCGTTTCTCGGTGCCGGGCGTGGGCCTGATTTCGCCGCCGCCGCATCACGATATCTACTCGATCGAGGATCTGGCGCAGCTGATTCACGACCTGAAGAACGCCAATCCGAACGCCTCGATCAGCGTCAAGCTCGTCTCCGAAGTCGGCGTCGGCACGGTTGCCGCGGGCGTGTCCAAGGCCAAGTCCGACCATGTCACCATCTCCGGCCATGACGGCGGCACCGGCGCTTCGCCCTGGTCCTCGATCAAGCACGCCGGCACGCCATGGGAGCTGGGCCTGGCCGAGACGCAGCAGACGCTGGTGCTCAACCGCTTGCGCGGGCGCATCGCGGTGCAGGTCGACGGCCAGATCAAGACCGGGCGCGACGTGGTCATCGGGGCCATGCTCGGCGCCGACGAATTCGGTTTCGCCACCGCGCCGCTGGTGGCCGAAGGCTGCATCATGATGCGCAAGTGCCACCTCAACACCTGTCCGGTGGGCGTGGCGACGCAGGACCCGGTGCTGCGGCGCAAGTTCCAGGGCAAGCCCGAGCACGTGGTCAACTTCTTCTTCTACGTTGCCGAAGAGGCGCGCGAGATCATGGCGCAACTCGGCGTGCGCAGCATGAACGAACTGATCGGCCGCGCCGACCTGCTCGAGATGAAGAAAGGCATCGAACACTGGAAGGCGAAGGGCCTGGATTTCTCGCGCATATTCGCGCAGCCGAAGATCGGCGCCGAAGTGGCGCGCTACAAATGCGAGGAGCAGGACCACGGCCTCGCCGGCGCGCTCGACCACCGCCTGATCGAGCTCGCGCAGCCGGCGCTGGAGCGCGGCCAGAAGGTCAACATCGACATGCCGATACGCAACATCAACCGCACCGTCGGCACCATGCTGTCCTGGGAAGTCGCGCGCCGCCACGGCCACGCCGGCCTGCCCGACGACAGCATACGCATCAAATTCGCCGGCAGCGCCGGGCAGAGCTTCGGCGCGTTCCTGGCGAAGGGCATTACGCTCGACCTGATCGGCGACACCAACGACTACTGCGGCAAGGGCCTGTCGGGCGGGCGCATCGTGGTGCAGCCCTCGACCAAGTTCCGCGGCGACCCGGCGCAGAACATCATCGTCGGCAACACCGTGCTCTACGGCGCGATCGCGGGCGAGGCCTATTTCCGCGGCGTCGCGGGCGAGCGCTTCGCGGTGCGCAACTCCGGCGCCAGCACGGTGATCGAGGGCACGGGCGACCACGGCTGCGAATACATGACCGGCGGCACGGTGGTGGTGCTGGGCATGACCGGGCGCAATTTCGCCGCGGGCATGTCCGGCGGGATCGCCTATGTGCTCGACGAGGACGGGACCTTCGTGCAGCGCTGCAATCCCACCATGGTGCAACTCGAACCGCTGCTCTCCGAGGCGGAGCAGGAGGGCAGGCTGGCGCGTGCGTTCTGGCACCTGGGGCTGTCCGACGAAGCGGTGCTCAAGCGCCTGGTGGAAAACCACGCAAAATACAGCGGCAGCACGCGCGCGAAGAAATTGCTCAGCGGCTGGGCGCAGTACCGCGGCAAGTTCGTCAAGATATTCCCGCACGAGTACCGGCGCGCGCTCGGCGACCTCGCCGCGAAGGGCGGAAAAATCGCGGCCTGAGCCGCCGCCGCAACGCACTGGCCGCCGCGACTCAACGCCGGCGCGGCGCTCGGCGATCGCGCCTGGCGGCGCAAGGCACCTGAACATCTGAACATTGGGAATCTCAACTTAAGGTCTGGGCACATGGGCAAGGTAACCGGTTTCATGGAATTTCAGCGACTGCAGGAGACGAGCGAGGCTCCCGCGGCGCGCAAAAAGCATTACCACGAATTCGTGCAGCACCTGACCGACAAGGAGGCCGCGGTGCAGGGCGCGCGCTGCATGGATTGCGGCACGCCGTTCTGCATGAGCGGCTGCCCGGTCAACAATATCATCCCCGACTGGAACGACCTGGTCTACAAGCAGAACTGGCGCGACGCGCTGGAGACGCTGCACTCGACAAACAACTTTCCCGAGTTTACCGGGCGCATATGCCCGGCGCCGTGCGAGGCCGCGTGCACGCTCAACATCAACAGCGACCCGGTCGGCATCAAGTCGATCGAGCACGCCATCATCGACAAGGGCTGGGAGATGGGCTGGGTGGCGCCGCTGCCGCCGGCGCGCAAGAGTGGCAGGAAAGTCGCGGTGGTCGGCTCGGGGCCCGCCGGCATGGCCTGCGCGCAGCAGCTCGCGCGCACCGGGCACGACGTGGTGCTGTTCGAAAAGAGCGACCGCATCGGTGGCCTGCTGCGCTACGGCATTCCCGATTTCAAACTGGAAAAGCACTTGATCGACCGGCGTGTCGAGCAGATGCGCGCCGAGGGCGTCGAGTTCAGGGTGAGCCAGCAGGTGGGCGGCGGCGGCGCGAACGCCGTGCCCGCGCAAGGGCTGCTGCAGGAATTCGATGCGGTGGTGGTGTCGGGCGGCGCCGAGCTTCCGCGCGACCTGCCGGTTCCCGGACGCGAACTCGGGGGCGTGCATTTCGCGATGGAATTTCTGCCGCAGCAGAACAAGGTGGTCGCAGGCGACCAGGTCGCAGGGCAGATCCTCGCTGGCGGCAAGCACGTGGTGGTGATCGGCGGCGGCGACACCGGCTCCGATTGCGTCGGCACCTCCAACCGCCAGGGCGCGGCCTCGGTGACCCAGTTCGAGTTGCTGCCGCAGCCGCCCGAGCATGAGTACAAGCCGCTGATCTGGCCCTACTGGCCGACCAAGCTGCGCACCTCGAGCTCGCATGAGGAAGGCTGCATGCGCGACTGGTCGATCGCGACCAAGCGCTTCGAGGGCGAAAACGGCAAGGTGAAGAAACTCATCGGGGTACGCCTCGAATGGAAGGACGGCAAGATGGCCGAGGTCGCGGGCAGTGAATTCGAACTCAAGGCCGATCTGGTGCTGCTCGCCATGGGCTTCCTCGGTCCGGTGCAGCATGGCCTGGTCGAGGAACTCGCGCTGGAGCAGGACGCGCGCGGCAACGTCAAGGCGGCGACCGAAGGCGAGGGCTGCTACCAGACGTCCAATCCCAAGGTGTTCGCCGCGGGTGACATGCGCCGCGGCCAGTCGCTGGTGGTGTGGGCGATACGCGAAGGGCGCCAGTGCGCGCGCGCGGTTGACGAATTCCTCATGGGAACTTCAGAACTGCCGCGCTAGCGCGAGGCGGACACCCAAAAAGCCCCGGGTTTTAGGCCCCGGGATTATTTTTGAAACCGCCGTGCGCGTAAACCATGATGCGCACGGCGCGGCGCCGGCCTAATTCGTATCCGTGCAGCCTGCGGAAACGGCACCGAGCGCGGGGGTCGTATTGTTCACCCCATACGGGCTGTACTGACCCGGCGGCGCGGTGGCTGCACTGCTATAGTCGCTCGCCAGGCCGGGCAGCCAGAAGGCCAAGGAAGCCGTAGGCGGATCGTTGCCGGTCACGCCCGTGCGGGCTTCCAGGGAATACTCCGCCCAATACGCGTGATCCTTCGGATAAGTGATGAGCGCAACCGCGTTGCCGGTCGCGTCGGTGACGGCGCTCCCTGTCACGCTGGCAGCACCACCTGGGTCGAGCATTCCGTTCCCATTGGTGTCCTCGCCTGTCTTGAGAATGCCGTCGAAGTCGGTGTCCTCATTTAGGCAGCGAATATACGGCGGCGTGGGCTGGATCCAAAAACCTGCAACCGTGTTGTAGACGAATTGACCCTTTGCGAAGCGCGTGGGCCGCAGGTTGAATCGCACCGTGACGCCGGGAACCGGATTATTGGCGGTGTCGGTGACATTGGCGACCCAGGTCTTGGTGTAGACCGGCGTGCCAACTACAATCCCCACCAGGTTATCTGTTCCTATCCTTACCAGGCTTGCCTGTCCGGCGACTGTCAGTGTCGTAGTTGCTGCTGGAACGGCCACCGCCGTGCCGTTGACCGAGGTCACGGTGGCGCTGATTGCCACGCCGCCCAAGGCGCTGCTGGTCCCGCCTGCAACGTAGGTCACCGACGCGCTGCCGGAATTATCGGTCACCACGCTGCTGGAGGTCAGCCTGCCGTTGCTTGGATCGGCGGTAATGGTGAAGTTGACGGCCGCGTTCTTGACCAGATTATTCTTGCTGTCGCGCACCACCACCGAAATCGTTGAACTATTGTTCGTCTGGGATGCCGATCCGGTGGTAAATGCGACCACGCCCGGCACCGCCTGCGCCGTGACGTTAGAGGCGCTGGTTGCGACGAAATTGACATTGAGGGTCGCAGCCGGCGTTCCGCTAGCACCGGTGGCCGTGATGATCGCGGGTCCGGCCGTATTTGCTGACACGATCGTCACGCCTGGCGTATCGCCCACGGCGGTCGTCACTGCTCCGCCAGCTGGAGTGCCAATGGTGCCGCGGCTGGCGGCAAAATTCACCTTCGTCCCGGCCGCAATCGGCGTAGTGCTGTTGGTCCACGTGATCGAGATCGCCTTTGCCGTGCCCAGGGGGATGTCGATGTCGGCGGCCGGTGTGGTGAAGGCGAAGCTGTCCGGACTAATGGTGAGCGCTTGCGTCGCGCTGACGCCGTTTGCGCTGACGGTGATTACGTCGTTCGCCCCCGCGGCCGTAGCCTTGACGTCGGCGGTGATTTGACCCTGGCTGTTGGTGACGCCGGTCGCAGGCGTCAGCGTAATCGCGTTGCCGTTTTTCGAGGTGACGGTCACCGTTGCGCCCGGGATCGCCGTTCCCGCCGAATCCTTGAGGCTGACGAGTAGGCTCGTGGTGGCGCCGGATACCAGTGAATTGGCGCCGCTGACGGCGAGCGTGGTGCCGGTGACATCCACGGTATTGGTCGCCGAGACCGTATCCGCGCTCGCGCTGACGGTAATGGTTCGGTTCGACTTGTCCGCGCCGAGGTTGAGCTTCGCCGTGACCAGGCCGTTCGGATCGGACGTGCCGCTGGTGCTGACGTTGTTGATGAAAGCAGAGCTGTCGGTGCCGGTCGAGAATATTACCGTCTTGCCGTTGATGGCCTGTTTGGTCGAACTCAACACGATCGCCGTCAGGTCCACCGTGCCCGCTCCGGAGGAGGGAATGGTCGTGCTGCTCGCGAGCAGTTGGATCGACGCCGCGGGCGCAGTGACGGTTGTGGTGCCCGTAGCGCCGGTGCCCGCCGCCGCCGCCGACGCCGGGCTTCCGCCTGCCCCACCCGAGCCGCAGCCCGCGAGCGCGCCCAGCATGGCTGCGAGGAAGAATGCTGCCGCCGGTCTGAGAATTCTCCGACTCAACAAACTCTCGGATACAAAATATAGGTTGTGCACGCAAGCCTCCCGTTCACGCAATCGGCGTTGATGTTTTCCAGCTCATATAACGGTACAACATTTTTATTATAAACACAATAAGTTAAACTGGCTTTTTAATGTGAATCGTTCATAGTGCCTGGAGGCGTCCGCCGGGTGCCTGAAACGGCCGCGGAGGGGGGCGCTGTGGCGCAGTCGGCGGCGGCGCGCGACGCGCACCCGGCTCAGATGACGTGCTTGCGGATGTAAGTGACCACTACTTCCGCCACGATGACCACCGCGAAAATCGCGAACAGCACCATCGCCACCCGGTCCCACTGGAACAGGTTCAGCGCCGTGTCCAGCGCCATGCCGATGCCGCCCGCGCCGACCAGGCCGAGCACCGCCGACTCGCGCACGTTGATGTCCCAGCGGAACAGAACCACCGACCAGAATGCCGGCGCCACCTGCGGCCAATAGCCCTTGGCCAGCAGCGAAGCCCAGGGCGCGCCGGCGGCCTCTAGCGCTTCGATCGGGCCGCGGTTGGCCTCCTCCAGCGCTTCGCCGATGAGCTTGCCGACGAAACCGATGGAGCGGAACGCGATCGCGAGCGTGCCGGCGAGCGCGCCGGGGCCGAACACGGCGACGAACAGCAGCGCCCACACCAGCGAGTTGACCGAGCGGCTCGACACCAGCAGCAGCTTCGCGAAATAGTTGAGCGGCCGGTTCGGCGTGACATTGTTCGCGGCGAGCAGCCCGATCGGCAGCGCCATGATCACCGCGAGAATGGTGCCAAGCGAGGCGATATGCAGCGTGTCCACGAGCGCTGCGTGCACGCCCTGCGGGTAATGGTAGAACGCGATCGGCCACATGCGCCGCAGCAGATCGTGCATCTGCTCCGGCGCATCGTAGAGGAATTCGGGGATGATCTCGACCGAGCGCGCCGAGGCGACGATGGCGGCGACGAGCGCGAGATACACGGCGAAACGCGCCAGGCGCTGCGCCGGCGTGAAGCGCTGCCAGCTGCGCGCCGGTCCGCTCGACGCGGCGTCCGGCCTCCGCGCCGGCGGCGATGCGCCAGCATCGGGTCGTCGGCCGGTTGCCGCATTCGCACTGCTCGCATCCCCGCCGCGCGGGGCCCCTGCTCGTATGCTCATGCGGCTATTCCGCCTCCACCTTGCCGCGCTCGAGGAACACGCCGCGCACCCAGCCCGCTAGAACCTCGCCCGCCATGATCATCGCGATGATCGAGAGCAGGATGGCGCAGACGAAATCGTAATCGAAGCGCTGGAACGCCGAGAACAGCGTGCCGCCGATGCCACCGGCGCCGACGATGCCGACCATGGTCGAATTGCGCAGATTGGAGTCGAGCTGATAGGTGGCGAAGCCGACGAAGCGCGAGAATACCTGCGGCAGCACGCCGTAGCTGATCACGTTCATGAACGGCGCGCCGGTGGCGCGCACCGCCTCCACCTGCTTCAGCGAAATCTCCTCGATCGCTTCGGCGAACAGCTTGCCGATGAAGCCGACCGATGCCACCGCGAGCGCGAGTATGCCGGCAAGCGCGCCGAAGCCCACTGCCTTGACGAACAGGATCGCGACGATCACCGGATGAAACGAGCGGCACAGCGCGATGCACATGCGCGCTGGCCAGGTGGCCCACACCGGCATCAAGTTGCGCGACGCGAGCAGGCCCACCGGCAGCGAAATCAGAATACCGGCGCAGGAGGCGAGCACCGCGATCTCCATGCTCTCGGTCAGGCCCGTGATCAGGCTGTCGGGCTGCGCGATCACCGGCGGCAGCATGCGCGCGATGAACTTCGCGCCGTTGCCCAGCCCGATGACGAAGCGCGCCCAGGTGATCTCCAGCCGCGAGGCGGCATAGACGACGTAGAGCGCGAGCGCGACCCAGCCCACGCGCACCCACGCGTTGCGTTTAAAGGCCTGGGGATGCGCGCTCATTGTGCGAAGTCGAACGCGCCGCCGAGGTCGCCCGCGTTCGCGCGCACCCCGGGCAGCGGCTGCAGCGCCGCGCAACCCGCCAGGAGGCCCGCGTCCAGCGCCGCCAGCGCGAGCGCGAATAAACGCATTTTCGTTCGCTTGAGTTTCATGTGTGCATCCACTCCTTTCCGCCGTAAATGACTCTGAGCTGCTCATCGGTCAGGCCCGCCGGCGCGCCGTCGTAGACCACCGCGCCGCCCGACATGCCGACGATGCGGTCGGCGAAGCGCTTGGCCAATTCCACGTCGTGCATATTGATCATCACCGGGATATTGCGGCCGCGGCACAGGTCGCGAATCAGACTCATGATCTCGACCGAGGTCTTCGGATCGAGCGAGGAAGTGGGCTCGTCGGCGAGCAGCAGCCTGGGCTCCTGCATCAGCGCGCGCGCGATGCCGACGCGCTGGCGCTGCCCGCCGGAAAGGCTGTCGGCGCGCTGGTTGACGAATTCGGCGAGCCCGACCAGATCGAGCAGCTCGAATGCGCGCGCAATGTCCTGCTGCGGATACCGGCGCAGCCAGGCTTTGAGCGGGCTCACATAGCCCAGGCGCCCGCACAGCAGGTTTTCCATCACCGTCAGGCGCTCGACCAGGTTGTATTCCTGGAACACCATGCCGATATGGCGCCGCGCCAGGCGCAGCTCGTTTCGGCCCAGCTTCACCAGGTCTTGCCCCTCGAACAGGATTTCGCCCGAGCTCGGTTCGACCAGTCGGTTGATGCAGCGGATCAGCGTCGACTTGCCCGTGCCCGAGGGGCCGATGATCGCGGTGATGCCCTGGTCGGAAAGGTCCATGTCGATGCCGCGCAGCACCGGTTTGCCGCGGATGTATTCCTTGCACAGCTTGCGGATCGAAAGCGCCGGCACGTTGTCAGTCCTTTCAGTAGTCGGTGCGCGGCGGCGCGGCGGGGCGCCGGTTCATTGCGGCAGCTCCGCCGGCTCGCCCGGAACGCCGCGCTCGAGCTGTGCTGCGATGCGCTCGTTCTGGATCTCGCTGCTGCCGTCGGCGTAGTGCGCCGCGCGCGCCGCTGCGATATGGCGCCCGAACGGGTGCGCGTCCATCAGCCCCTCGGCACCGAACGCCTGCATGCACTGCGGCAGGCGCTGCTCGGCCATGCGCGCGGCAAACTTCTTCGCGTGCGCCGCGGCTGGAACTGCGTCCTCGCCCGCCTCGAGCAGGCGCGCCGCGCGATAGGTGAGCAGGCGCGCAGCATGCAGGTCGGTGGCGGCGTCGGCCAGCATCCAGCGCAGCCCCTGGCGTTCGATCAGCGGCCGGCCGAAAGTGCTGCGCACGCGCATGCGCGCCAGCGCCAGCACGAGCGCTTCCTCCAGCATGCCGCAGCACATCGCGGCGACATAGATGCGCGCGCCGGTGATGCTGCCCAGCGCGCTCTTGAACGCGGCGCCGGGCGCGTAGAACAGATCCTCTTCCGCGGCGAAATAATCCTTGAGTTTGAAACCGGTGGTGCCGATCGCGTGTGCGCCGGCAAGCGCATACGCCGCGCCGCGCTCGAAGCCGTCGCGCCGCGCATCGACGACGAAGGCGGCGATGCCCTTGGCGCCGGCCGCCGCATCGGTCTGCACGTACACCAGCACCACGTCGACCGCGGCGCCGTTAGTGAGCCAGGCTTTTTCGCCGTTCAGACGCCAGCCGCCGGCGACGCGCTCGGCCTGCGTCGTGATCGCCGGAAAATCGCTGCCGGCGCCGGGCTCGGTCAGCGACACCGCGCCTATCAGTTCGCCGCGCAGCAGGCCGTCCAGATAGCGCGCGCGCTGGCTGTCGTTGCCGTCGCGCGCGAGACGCGACGCGGCGTTATGGGTATTGACCAGCGCGAAGGCGAAGGCGAAATCATCGCGCGCGATCTCCTCGACGACGCGCAGCTTGGCGCGAAAGCGCAGCCCGAGGCCGCCATACTCCGCCGGCACCTGGATGCGCGCCAGGCCGAGCGCGGCCGCGGCCCGGATCGCTTCGCGCGGATAGCTGCGCTCGCGCTCCCAGCGCGCCGCCTGCGGGCCGACCTCGCGGCGCGAGAACGCGCGCGCCGCGGCCAGCAGCCGCGCTTCGTCCGCGTCGAGCGGGAGCTCCTCGGCCAGCAGCACGGGCGCTAGCGCCCGCCCGTCGCCGGCTGCGCCGCAACCGCGGGCAGCAGGGCGGCGCTGCGATACGCAGCTGGAGAGCCGCGCATTACTTCTTGGCTTTGGCTTCGGCCGCTTTCTTGCGCGCAGCTTCCTCTTTGGCAGTCTCTTTTTCGAACGCGCCGCGGTCTTTCTTTTCGCCGGCGGACTCGTCCACCTTGCGCACCACCTCCCAGGCATCTTTGAATGTCACGGGGAAGAAGCGGTCGGCGCCCTCGAACGCGCTTTGCATTTCGGGCGGGAAGCGGTAGTCGTAGAAGCACTTCAGCATCTTGTCGCGCAGCGCCGGTTCCAGGTCGTGCGCATAGGCGAAGGACGAGGTCGGGAAGGTCTGGCTCTTGTAGAGCACGCGGAAATCATCCTCCTTGACGGTGCCGCGACGCGCCATGCGCTCGAATACGTCGGAGGCGATCGGCGCGGCATCGTAGTCGCCGCTGTTCACGCCGAGGATCGACTGGTCGTGCTTGCCCGAGTACAGCACCTTGTAATCCTGGTCGGGCACCAGGCCGAGCGCGGGGAACAGCGCGCGCGGCGCGAGGTTGCCCGAATTCGACGAGGCCGAGGTATGCGCGACGCGCTTGCCCTTGAGGTCGGTAATCTTCTGGAACGGACTGTCCTTTTTCACGATCAGCCACAGTTGGTAGCCCTGGAAGTGGTCGGCGTAGCCTTTCACCGCGAACGGCACCGCGCCGGCGAGGTTGACCGCGAAGGCGGTCGGCCCGGTGGAGAAACCGCCCACATGCAGGCGGCCGGAGCGCATCGCCTCGATTTCCGCGGCGTTGGACTGCACCTGGTAGAACACCACGCGCTTGCCGGTGCACTGCGCGAGGTGGTCGGTGAACGGCTTGAATACCTTCTCGTACACTGCCGGGTCTTCCACCGGGGTGTAGGTGAACACGATGGTGTTCGGGTTCTTGAATTTCGCCGGGTCGGTGGGCGGATCGGCCACAAGGTCCTTGTTCTCGTCGCAGTACTGCGGGTCGAGGTCGCCGTGATTCGTGCACGCGGCTTGCACAAACGCCGGGACGCAGAAGAGCGTCACCAACGCGCCCGACAGCAGAAGTTTCAAGCGATGCATGTTAAATCCCCCTGAACTGAATTTTTATGGATTCCGATTGACTGCGGCGTGCCCCGTGCCAAACTCCGGCGGGCGGCGCACTCCGGCGGACCGGGTTGAAGCCGCTCGTAATATATACCCCGGCCCACTGTCCCACAAGGCAGGCCGGAGGGGCGAATGCGTGATGCAGCATGGTATGATTTCCGTCAAAATCCGAAATAGAATTCCATGAACGTCGTCATTCTCGCCGCCGGCCAGGGCAAGCGCATGCATTCGGACCTGCCCAAGGTGCTGCATCCGCTGGCGGGCCGGCCGCTGCTCGCGCACGTCATCGCCACCGCGCGCAGCCTCGAGCCCGGCGTGATCTGCATCGTCTATGGCCACGGCGGCGAGCGCGTGCGCGCGGCGCTCGATGCGCCGGGCCTCGTATGGGCGAAGCAGGCACCGCAGCTGGGCACCGGACACGCGCTGGCGCAGGCGCTGCCGCAGCTGAACACCAGGGTCCCGACGCTGGTGCTCTACGGCGACGTGCCGCTCACGCGCATGCACACGCTGCGCGCGCTCGCCAAGGCCGCGGGCAAGGGCATGGCGCTGCTCACGGTGCAGCTCGACGAGCCGCAGGGCTACGGCCGCATCGTGCGCGAACGCAAGCGCATCGTGCGCATTGTCGAGGAAAAGGACGCGAGCGCCGCCGAGCGCAAGCTGCGCGAAATCAACACCGGCATCATGGTGCTGCCCACCGCGCGGCTCAAAGCCTGGCTCGCCGGCCTGAAGAACAAGAACGCGCAGAAAGAGTATTACCTCACCGACGTGGTTGCGGCCGCGGTCAAGGACAAGGTGCCGGTGCACTCGGCGCATCCGGAGGCGGTCTGGGAAACCCTGGGCGTCAACAGCAAGGCGCAGCTCGCCGAACTCGAGCGCCGCTACCAGGACGGCGTCGCCGCGGACCTGATGCGCGACGGCGTCACGCTCGCCGACCCGGCGCGCATCGACGTGCGCGGCAGCCTCGAATGCGCCCGCGACGTGGCCATCGACGTCAACTGCGTGTTCGAGGGCAGCGTCACGCTGGGCGAGGGCGTCAGCGTCGGCGCGAACTGCGTGCTGCGCGACGTCAGGGTCGCCGCGGGCACCAGGATCGAGCCGTTCTGCCATCTGCAGCAAGCCGACATCGGCGCGCGCTGCCGCATCGGCCCGTACGCGCGCCTGCGTCCCGGCGCCGAGCTTGCCGAAGAGGTGCACATCGGCAATTTCGTCGAGGTGAAGTCGAGCCGGATTGCGGCGCGCTCCAAGGTGAACCACCTTTCCTATGTAGGCGACTCCACCGTGGGACGCGACGTCAACATCGGCGCCGGCACCATCACCTGCAATTACGACGGCGCCAACAAGCACCGCACCGTGATCGAGGACGACGTGCACATCGGCTCCGATACCCAGCTGGTGGCGCCGGTGACCGTGGGCGCCGGCTCGACCAGCGCCGCCGGCACCACCATCTACCGCGACGTGCCGCCCGGCGGGCTGGTACTGACCAAGGCGGAGCAGATCTTCAGGCCCGGCTGGAAGCGGCCGGCCAAGGCGAAAAAATGAAAGGCGGCGACTGAATGTGCGGCATCGTCGGAGCGGTGGCAAAGCGGGACATCGTCCCGGTGTTGATCGAGGGGCTGCGCCGGCTCGAATACCGCGGCTACGACTCCTGCGGCGTCGCCGTGTACGACCCTGCCGGCGGCGGGCAGTTGAAGCGCGCGCGCACCGTGTCGCGCGTGGCCGACCTCGCGGCGCAGGTGCGCGACACCCATCTCGCCGGCTCCACCGGCATCTGCCACACGCGCTGGGCCACCCACGGCGCGCCGGTCACGGTCAACGCGCATCCCATTTTCAGCCGCGACGAAATCGCGGTGGTGCATAACGGCATCATCGAGAACTATGAAGCGCTGCGCGAGCGCCTCAAGGCCGGGGGCTACGTGTTCGAGTCGCAGACCGACACCGAGGTCATCGCCCACCTGGTGCACAGCCACTACGCCGGCGACCTGTTCGTCGCGGTGCAGCGCGCCGCGGCCGAGCTGCACGGCGCCTACGCGATCGCGGTGTTCTGCAAAAACGAGCCGCAGCGCGTGGTCGGCGCGCGCCAGGGCAATCCGCTGGTGCTAGGTGCGGGCCAGGGCGAAACCTTTCTCGCTTCGGACGCGATGGCGCTCGCCGGCACCACCGACAAGATCGTCTACCTCGAAGACGGCGACGTCGCCGACATCGGCCTGGGGCGCTACGCCATCGTCGATCGCGACGGCAGGCCGGCCGAGCGCGAGCTGCGCAGCGTCAGCGCCTACGCCGGCGCGGTCGAGCTCGGGCCCTACCGGCATTTCATGCAGAAAGAGATTTTCGAGCAGCCGCAGGCCATCGCCGACACGCTGGAGGGCGTGGAGGGCATCGCGCCCGATATATTCGGCGCCGCCGCGGAGCCGGTGTTCGGCGCGATCGACGCGGTGCAGATACTCGCCTGCGGCACCAGCTATTACTCCGGGCTCACCGCCAAGTTCTGGCTCGAGGAGTTCGCCGGCCTGCCGACGCAGGTCGAAGTCGCGAGCGAATACCGCTACCGCGTGAGCGTGCCCAATCCGAAGGCGCTGGTGGTGGTGATCTCGCAGTCGGGCGAGACCGCCGACACGCTCGCGGCGCTCAAGCACGCGCAGTCGCTGGGGCACGAGCACACGCTCGCGATCTGCAACGTCGCCACCGGCGCCATGGTGCGCCAGACCGCGCTCGCCTACCTCACGCGCGCCGGCGTCGAAATCGGCGTCGCCTCGACCAAGGCCTTCACCACCCAGCTCGCCGCGCTGTTCCTGCTCACGCTCGCGCTGGCGAAATCGCGCGGGCGGCTCACAGCAAAGGACGAAGCGCACCACCTGAAGAACCTGCGCCACCTGCCCGTTGCGCTTGCGAGCGTGCTCGCGCTCGAGCCGCAGATCATCGCCTGGTCGGAGCGCTTCGCGCGGCGCGAGCACGCGCTGTTCCTCGGCCGCGGCCTGCACTACCCGATTGCGCTCGAGGGCGCGCTCAAACTTAAGGAAATCTCCTACATCCACGCCGAAGCCTATCCCGCCGGGGAGCTCAAGCACGGGCCGCTCGCGCTGGTGACCAAAGACATGCCGGTGGTAACGGTCGCACCCAACGACACACTGCTGGAAAAGCTCAAGTCCAACATGCAGGAAGTGCGCGCGCGCGGCGGCGAACTGTACGTCTTCGCCGACGCCGACAGCCGCATCAGCTCCTCCGAGGGCGTGCACGTGATCCGCATGCCCGAGCACTACGGCGCGCTGTCGCCGATCCTGCACGTGGTGCCGCTGCAACTGCTTGCCTATCACACCGCGCTGGCGCGCGGCACCGACGTCGATAAGCCGCGCAACCTGGCGAAGTCAGTCACGGTCGAGTAAGGCGGCCGGCTCAGGCCACGCGGTCGCGCGGCTCCTTGCCGGCGAACACCGCATCCAGGTTGTCCAGCGCGCGAAATCCCATCGCGATGCGAGTCTCCTTCGTCGCGCTGCCGATGTGCGGCATCAGAAACACATTGGGCAGTTCGCGGTAGCCTGGATGAATGTCGGGCTCGTTGTTGTAGACGTCCAGCCCGGCGGCGGTGAGCTTGCCCGACTTGAGCGCGGCGATCAGCGCGTCGTCGTCGACCACCACGCCGCGGCTCGCATTCACCACGATCGCGCCGTCGGGCAGCTTCGCGATCAGCGCCGCGTTCAAGAGCTTGATGGTCTGCGGCGAAGCGACGCAGTGCAGCGCGAGAAAGTCGCAGTGCGGCATCAGCTCTTCGGGGGTCTTGTGGTATATCGCGCCTTGCTCCTGTTCCGGCGCCAGGCGCTGGATGTCGTTGTAGTGGATTTCCATGTCGAAGCCGCGCGCGCGCTTCGCCACCACACGCCCGACGCGGCCGAAGCCGAGGATGCCCAGGCGCTTGCCGGTCATCTGCGTGCCGACCATGAAGCTCGGGCTCCAGTCCTTCCATGCGCGCGTGCGCACCAGGCGCTCGCCTTCGCTTGCGCGGCGCGCCGCGCCCAGCATCAGCATGATGGTCAGCTCCGCCGTGGCGTCGGAGAGCACCTCGGGCGTGTTGGTCACGATCAAACCGCGCGCCTTTGCCGCCTTGGTATCGACGTGGTCGTAGCCGACGGAAAAATTTGCGATCACGCGCACGCGCTCGGGCAGGCGCGCGATCACGTCGGCGCCGAACTTCTCGGTGTGGCAGGGCATGATCGCGTCAGCGTCCCTGGCGCGCTCGATGATCTCGTCAGGCGTATACAGTGCATCGTTCGGATTCAGGATCGGAGCGTAATCGCGGCGCAGGCGCGCTTCGACCGCATCGGGCAGCTTGCGCGTAACCAGGACGACGGGTTTCATGTTTGAATGCTCCTTGAAGTTCGGGGGATGGGATAATCGATGCGCCGGGCGGAAAGGCTAAGCGTCTACGTCAAAATAAGCTGTCATTCCGAGGCCAGGGGCCGAGGAATCTGCTTTTTGACTGATGCAACAGCAGATTCCTCGCTGTGCTCGGAATGACAATTCTTGTGGGTGTCATTTTGCAACGTGTTCTAAGTGACTGTGAGCAAAATTACAACAGTCACAAGGCCTGCGCAAAGCTTACTCCCTCTCCCCGCTCGCGGGGATGAGACCGGACGCAGGACCGTACCTGCGCCCGGCCCTGCGCCTGCCGAATCCGAGCGCCTCTGGCGCGAGGTGGGGAGGGCTGGGGTGAAGGGTAGCCGTCAGTGAAACTGTCATGTAATTTGGAAATACCAATAATGCCGCCCTTCGATCGCCGCAAATTTCTCCAGGCCCTCGCCGCCGCCGGCTTGTATGCGGCCGCCGACGCGCGCGCGCAGCCCAGCGCGAAGCCGCGCTTCGCCGCCGACCCCTTCAGCCTCGGCGTCGCATCGGGCTATCCGCTGCCCTCGGGCATGGTGCTGTGGACGCGACTCGCGCCCAGGCCCGACGAAGACGGCGGCGGCATGGGGCGCGCGATCGTACCGGTGCGCTGGGAAGTCGCCAAGGACGAGGCGATGCGCGACATCGTCGCTTCGGGCAGCGCCGAGGCCGCGCCCGAATGGGGCCACTCGGTGCACGCCGAGCCGCAGGGACTCGCGCCCGACCGACCGTATTGGTACCGCTTCAGCGCGGGCGATGCGCAAAGCCCGGTGGCGCGCACGCGCACCGCGCCCGCCGCCGATGCGCTGCCTTCGCGGCTGCGCTTCGCCTTCGCGTCGTGTCAGCAGTACGAGCAGGGCTACTACGGCGCCTGGCGCCACGTCGTCGCCGACGCGCCCGACCTCGTCGCCTTCCTCGGCGACTACATCTACGAAAAGTCCTGGGGGCGCAATCACGTGCGCAAGCACAATGCCGGCGAGCCCTACGCGCTGGACGAATACCGCGCGCGCTATGCGCTGTACAAGTCCGACCCCGATCTGCAGGCGGCGCACCGCGCCTGCCCGTGGATCCTCGCCTGGGACGACCACGAGGTGGACAACGACTACGCCAACGACCAGCCCGAAGACGGCATGCCGGCCGAACAATTCCTCGCGCGCCGCGCCGCCGCCTACCGCACCTACTACGAGCACATGCCGCTGCCAGCGCGCATGCGTCCGGATGCTGCGGGGCGCATGACGATCTACACCCGCTTCGACTGGGGGCGGCTCGCGCGTTTTCATCTGCTCGACGACCGCCAGTACCGCGCGCACGAAGCCTGCCCGCGCCACCCCGGCCAGGGCGGCAGCAACGTGGTCGACGCCGCCGAGTGCGCGGCGCTCGCCGATCCCGCGCGCAGCATGCTCGGCGCTGAACAGGAAGCCTGGCTCGACGCCGGCCTCGCCGCGACGACGGGCGCTTGGAACATCATCGCGCAGCAGACGCTGATGGCGCAGCTCGACCGCAAGGCGGGCGAGGGCAAGCGCGTGTGGACCGACGGCTGGGACGGCTACCCGGTCGCGCGCCGGCGCCTGCTCGAATCCGTCGCCTCGCGCAAAGCCGCGAACCCGGTGGTGATCGGCGGCGACGTGCATTCGCACTGGGTCGCCGACCTGAAGCCCGATTTCGACGACGCGAAATCGCCCGTGGTGGCGAGCGAATTCTGCGGCACCTCGATCACCTCGCAGGGTCCGACGCAGAAATACGTCGAAGCCGCGCTCGCCGAAAACCCGCACCTCAAATACGGCCGCGGCGACAAGCGCGGCTACGTGCGCGTCGAGATCACGCCGAAGCAATTGGCCGCCGAGCTGCGCGCGATGGAATCGGTGCAGACCGCGGACGCCGCCTGCAGCACGCTGGTGCGCTACATCGTCGAAGACGGCAGGCCGGGACCGCAGAAGGCTTGAGGGCGCGAGCGCGCCGTATCGCAGCCGAGGTAGCCAGCGCTGGCAGGTCGCTCCCCGCAATTTGGCTACTTGACGTCATAACGTCAAATCGCCACCATGAATCCCATGGGTACTCAAAAACGCGCAACGGTTTATTTCGAAGCTGACGTTCATCGAGCTCTCAGGCTGAGAGCCGCAGCGGCGGACCGCTCGATTTCGGACATGGTCAATGACGCGGTGAGAGTCGTGCTGGCCGAAGACGCCGAGGACCTTACAGCATTCGCCAATAGAAAGAACGAGCGCAGCCAGCCCTTTGACACCTTTGTGCAGGGGCTGAAGCGGCGTGGCCGAATATAAGCTGCTGATCAAGACCTCGGCGTCAAAAGAAATCGAGGGGATCGACGGGAAAAGCGACCGGCAGCGCATCGTTTCTCGAATTCTGTCGCTGGCCAAGGACCCGCGCGCCGCAGGCAGCGAGAAGCTCGCTGGATACGCGGACCGCTACCGGGTGCGACAAGGTCAATTTCGAATCGTCTACCTGATCGATGATCATCGAAGCGAAGTGACCATCTTCAAAGTCGGGCACAGAAAAGACATGTACCGGTAAGTTTCGCGGCCTCGGGATGACATTCAGCTTTGTGACCGCCTCGAAACGCCCGTCTTTCCTGCCTCTGCGCCCGATTACCCCAGCGCCAGCGCCAGCACGCCGAAGGCGATGCAGACCGCGCCGAGGATGCGCAGGCCCCGGTCGCCTTCGCCGATGAGCCGGCCGCCGATCAGCGCGGCGAACAGCATCGACACCTCGCGCGCCGGCGCACCGGCGCGAACGCCGGTTGACGCTATACGGCATTGCCGTATAATTGGCCGTGTTCAGCTTTATTGAGACAAAGCTGTTTTCCCGTTTGCTTGGCGAGTACCTGAGCGATGACGAGTACGCGCTGCTCCAGAACGCTTTGATCGAGACACCGGAACGAGGCGCACTGGTACCTGGTTCGGGCGGTGTACGCAAGCTGCGGTGGGGACAGCCGGGGCGCGGCAAGCGAGGCGGCATCAGGGTGATTTACTATGCCAAAACCAGGGACGGCGTGATTTGGATGTTGACGATCTACGCAAAGAACGAGGAGGACAGCATTCCCGCCCACGTTCTGCGCAAGATCAAGGAGGAAATCGATGGCTAAGGCAAAACGCAATATCGGTCTGGAAATTCTCGAAGGCATTCGCGAGCTCAAGCGCGGCGAGCATGCCCGGGTGATCAACGTGCCATCCGTCGCCTCGGTGCGCGAGCGCACGGGCCTTTCACAGTCCCGCTTCGCGCAGCTGCTAGGCGTCTCGGTGCGCACCTTGCAGGAGTGGGAGCAAGGCCGGCGCGCGCCATCCGGCGCCGCACGTACGCTGCTGTTGATCGCCCAGAAGAATCCTCGAGCGCTGCTGGAAGTGGCATAACCGGATTTCAACCCGCACCCCCCAACCACCCCGAAACGCCCGTCTTTCCTGCCTCTGCGCCCGATCACCCCAGCCCCAGCGCCATCACGCCGAAGGCGATGCAGACCGCGCCGTCCACCCAAGCCGCGCGCCATTGCATCCTATACGCGTCCAGCGTATAGTCCGGCCAATGGTCTTCATCGAGCTTTCGCCGTTCGTCGCATTTCGCGCGGAATACTGGAGCGATGAAGATTTGCGTGGACTGCAAAACCTTTTGCTGATCAGGCCGGATGCCGGAGAGGTCATTCGTGGCGGCTACGGCTTGCGAAAGCTGCGTTGGGCGGCATCGGGCCGGGGCAAGAGGGGTGGCGCCAGGTTGATCTACTACCGGCACGTTCCGGGAGATTGTATTTATCTTGTGTACGCTTATGCAAAGAATGTGCAGGACGACCTGACGCGCGAGCAGGTCAAAGTGCTCGCGAACTTGATGAAGGATATCGTCAATGGATAAGAAACACTTCGACCAATTGGTCAAAGGCGTGCGTGAAATGAAACGTCACATCGCCGGCAAGGTCGTGCGCGGCGCGAAGGCGACCGTTGTCTCTGCGCCGGACGTGCGCATGATCCGCGAAGCCGCCCAAATCAGCCAAAGCCAGTTCGCCAAGCTGATCGGAGTGAACCTGCGCACGCTGCAAAACTGGGAGCAGCACCGCACTCAACCCACCGGCCCTGCAAAGGCATTGCTGAAGATAGTCGCTTCGGACCCGCGCGCGATCGAAGCGCTGCACGAATAGCCAAGCCTCCCCCGAAACGCCCGTCTTTCCTGCCTCACAGCCCGGTCACCCCAGCGCCAGCGCCGTCACGCCGAAGGCGATGCAGACCGCGCCGAGGATGCGCAGGCCCCAGTCGCCCTCGCCGAGGAGCCGGCCGCCGATCAGCGCGGCGAACAGCATCAACACCTCGCGCGCCGGCGCCACGTGCGACAGCGGCGCTGCACGCATTGCGCGTCAACTCGCGAGCGAGGGCGGCGTTAAGCTCAAAATCATGACTACCAATCCATGGTTGGCGCTTGAATCGAGGAAGGGCTGATGCCTTCGCTGGTGCCTAAACCGGATAGCCTTGCTCCATTGATCCTCTTCGTGCGCGGAGAAAAGGTGTTGCTCGATGCCGATCTCGCGGAGCTCTACGGGGTCAGCACGAAGGTACTGAATCAAGCGGTGAAAAGGAATCTGGAGCGGTTTCCAGGCGATTTCATGTTTCGGCTCTCGGCGGAAGAGTGGGGCCGTTTGCGGTCACAGATTGCAACTGCCCCCAAGGCACCCGACCGGAACTGGTCACAATCTGTGACCGCATCGTCCAAAATGGCGGGTATGCGGTCACAGATTGTGACCGCATCCAAGCGCAATATTGGAGCACTCCCCTACGCCTTCACCGAGCAGGGCGTCGCCATGCTCTCCAGCGTGCTGCGCTCGCCGCGCGCCGTCGAGGTCAACATCGCCATCATGCGCACCTTCGTGCAGCTGCGGCGGCTGATGGACTCCAACCGCGACCTCGCGCGCAGAATCGAATCCATGGAAAAGCGCTACGACGAGCAATTCGCCGCGGTGTTCGAAGCCATCAAGCGGCTGATCGCCGAGGACGAGGGCAGGAAAGCGAAGCCCAAGCGCGGCATCGGCTTCATCTCCTGATTCCGCTGGGCGCCGCACCCCATCGCTCCGAAACGCCCGTCCCTATTGCCTCGGCGCCCGATCACCCCAGCGCCAGCGCCATCACGCCGAAGGCGATGCAGACCGCGCCGAGGATGCGCAAGCCCCGGTCGCCCTCGCCGAGGAGCTGGCCGCCGATCAGCGCGGCGAACAGCATCGACACCTCGCGCGCCGGCGCCACGTGCGACAGCGGCGCCGTCTGCATCGCGTACAGCACCAGCACATAGGCGATCGGGCTGAACAGCGCCACCACCAGCGCGTACTTCCACTGCGCGCGCCAGTGCGCTGCAGCCGCGGCGCGGTCGGCGAGCAGCGGCGGCACGAGCAGCGCGAGGCGCGCGAAATTGCCGAAGTAATCCACCAGGATCGGCGACATCAGCACCACCTTCACCGCGTAGCCGTCCACCACCGTGTAAGTCGCGATGAACAGTCCGGTGGCGAGGCCGTAGGCGATGCCGACGCGCACGCGCGCGCGCTTTGCCGGATCGTGCGCCGCGCGAAACAGGCCCGGCCCGCCCGCGATCAGGAACACGCCGCTCACGACCGCGAGAACGCCGAGCGCGCCGAGCAGCGTGAGCCGCTCGCCGAGCAGGAACAGCGCCACCAGCGACGAGAGCAGCGGGCCCGAGCCGCGCGCGAGCGGATACACCACCGTCAGGTCGGATGCGCGATAGCCGCGCAGCAGCACGATGTAATACACCACGTGCACCACGCCGCTCGCCGCCACCAGCGCCCATTCGGTCACGCCCCAGCGCGGCACCACGCCCCAGCCCAGCCACAGCCCGAGCGGCGCCCAGATCAGCGCCATCAGCAGCGCCGTGAACGCGACGAAGCGCACATCGCCCCCGGCCTTCTTCGCCGCGATGTTCCACAGCGCGTGGATCAGGCCGGCGAGGATCACCAGCGCGAGCGCGAGCGGGGTCATGCGGTGCGTCCGGGCGTTGCGGGGGAACAACAACCATTCATCATGGATGTTGCGCTTGGTGCGATTGAAGTAATTGCGGAATTTGCGGCCATCGGTCAGATCATGTCATTGGAATAATGACCGTTCGCGACGCCTAGTTCCTCGTAGTCCATTTCCCTGACCTGAGTCGTATTAGCTGTTGTTCACTTCTGCTTCCGGCCAAAGATTCGGGAATAGAAACCGAAGCGAATCCAGCGGCACCCCAAAAGCAACTGGCGACCGCGGTGACGCCTCTGTCAACACACCAAAATCAAGGAGGCTTGTCAAAACGCGCCTGCCTGTTCGGTCGCCCAGTCCCGTCATCGCCACGAAGCGCCCGCGCTCGATCGGACCAGCCATTGCAACATAGTGCACTGCTTCCAGTGCGTCGATCTTGACGACAGATCTTTCGCTACCAATCTCCCAAGGTTGCCCTTGGAGATAAAGAAGCAACGATCTAATGCGATCTCGCAGCGAGGCAAGGTCCAGCCTTCCTCGCATGAACCGCACTTGGTCTAAACAAACCTCGAGAAAATAGATGGCGAATGCGACTAGCTCTTCTTGTGAAAGTGGACCACGCCCGTCGAGATCGTTTCGTCGCGACAAGTCTGCGTCATTGAGCCGGGCGTAATACTGCTCCTGCGTGCGGGCGAGACCGCGCATAGGTGACCACAAACCCTGCGTGAGTCCCATAGCGTGCAGCACAAGATGCGTATGAAGACGCGCAGCACGGCCATTACCGTCGATGAACGGATGGATCCAGGCTAGTCGATGATGCGAGCAGGCTGCGCCAATCAACAGCGCTTCGGCGCCAGCCAGTTTGCAATAGCCATCCGCCCACGCCCCCATCAGCCCCTCGATGTCCTCGCATGGCGGAGCGACATGCAATCCAGCCTTTACAGGCTTATTCCGGAATTCACCCGGAACGATGGTTTCGCCCTCGTCCGTCACTCGATCTGACTCGGGTAACCTGCCATAGAGCAGTTGATGAATTTTACGAACCAGCACGGGCGAGAAGATATCTCCCGGGGCAGTGTTGGCGAGATCGATTTCCAGTCCTTGCTCAACTTCCATATGCGCAATAGCGACGCGCTGTTTTTTGGCCAGCGCTGCATCCGCGTTGAAATCGTTCTTGATGGCACGCTCGATTTCTGCGGGCTTGGTATGTTGCCCCTCGATTTTGTTTGTGTAATACGAGTTCATCGCGCGCAGCCTTTGGCTCAGCGCGCGAACCATGGATTCCCCTGCCTGGCCTTGAAGGGCATGGCACTCTGCAATCAGTTGTGCGGCCAATTCATGCAGTGGCGCAAGGACTCGTTCCTCAGGGAACAGGGGTTGAAACTGGCTAATGTCGGTCATTTATGGACAGTAATTTGGACACAATAATGGACAGTTTAAATACACTGCATGTATTTGACAAACCGTAATTATCTTACGTCATAAGAGAATATAAGGACAGTGCAAAGGACACTTCAATGGAATCTAAGTCCGTGGATACAGCCGCAGCCCGAGCGGCGCCCAGATCTGCACCATCGGCAGCGCGGTGAACGCGACGAAGCGCACATCGCCCCCGGCCTTCTTCGCCGCGATGTTCCACAGCGCGTGGATCAGGCCGGCGAGGATCACCAGCGCGACTGCGGTGAAGTTCATGCGCCGCGGCCTGGCGTTGCGGGAATGCGGGTGTTCACAAGGGTTTTCATCCAGCCCGGATCATGCCGGGCTCCGGCACGCTTCACAAGGACGGCGGTGCGCTGCTCCCGCGCGCGTTGATCTTCAAGCGCGACGACGCATCACCCTCAACGTCTCCGGCATTAGTCATTTCAGCCGAAATTGTCATATCGAGCGTAGCGAGAAATCCGCTTTTAATCCTGATTCTCGTTACGCTGCTGCCAAGCGCCAAATCAATCGACCTAGGACGTTTGACCCACTCCCACCGTAAAGCTGCAGTGATACCATGTCGCCTGGCATAGGTAGTTCGGTCCAAGCAGCAAGA
Organism: Burkholderiales bacterium; assembly: GCA_038206915.1. Lineage (GTDB taxonomy): Bacteria > Pseudomonadota > Gammaproteobacteria > Burkholderiales > SG8-39 > 2-12-FULL-64-23. The sequence goes on from JBBRAI010000031.1 coordinate 35,561, forward strand.
AATCGTTAAACGAAATGCCTACCGATGATTGTCAGATTTGACCACGCTACTTCGCTGCAAGCGGCGTCTTTGTTGAAGTTTGGTATAACAAAGTTAAGAAATCTTGGTCCAGCTCGATTGTCATTTCTACGCAAAGATATATCGCCGCCTGAACTCAAGACTCGCGACGCATCCCGAATGGGGCTAACAAAGGCGTTGGCTATCGTCGGGTAGCAGAGGGGGGTCGTGTGGCCGAAACGCCGGAACAGCGCGCCCGCATCGAGATTGATCGTCTGCTCGAGGCGGCCGGCTGGGCAGTGCAGACGGTTGCAGCGGTCAATATCCACGCCTCCCGCGGCGTTGCCATCCGCGAGTTCCCGCTAAAAGAAGGTTATGGCTTTGCGGACTACCTGTTCTACGTCGATGGCAAAGCCGCAGGTGTGATCGAAGCGAAGAAGGTTGGCGCTACGCTAACCGGCGTCGAAATCCAATCGGGCCGCTATGCACAAGGTCTGCCCGACGCGCTACCCGCCTGGTGTAGACCCCTGCCCTTCCTCTACGAATCCACGGGCGCGGAAACGCACTTTACCAACGGCCTCGACCCGGAGCCGCGCGCTCGCAACGTATTCGCCTTCCACAAGCCGGAACTCCTAGCCGAGTGGCTCAGTTACGCCACTCCCTCTCCCCTCGCGGGAGAGGGCCGGGGTGAGGGGGCAGCGCGCGCAGCAAACGAAGCTCCGGCAAGCTTCCTCGCCCGCCTGCAATTCATGCCCGCGCTGGAAGAAGCCGGCCTTTGGCCCGCGCAGATCGTCGCTATCAAAAACCTGGAGAAATCGCTTGCCGCCAACAAGCCGCGCGCGCTAATTCAGATGGCCACCGGCAGCGGCAAGACTTTCACCGCCATCAACTTCATCTACCGGCTGATCAAGTTCGCCGGCGCGCGGCGCGTGCTGTTCCTGGTGGACCGCGGCAACCTCGGCCGGCAGACCAAGAAAGAGTTCGACCAGTACCTCTCGCCCTACAACAACTTCAAGTTCGGCGAGGAGTACATCGTTCAGCACCTCAGCAGCAACACGCTGGACAAGACCGCCCGCGTCACCATCAGCACCATCCAGCGCATGTTCTCCATGTTGAAGGGCCGCGAGCTCGCGCCGGAAGACGACGAGGTCTCCACCGAAGGGCTCGAATCCCTGTTCAGGACCCCCGAGCCCATAGCCTACAATCCCGCTTTCCCGATCGAGACCTTCGACATAATCGTCACCGACGAAGCGCACCGCTCTATCTACAACTTGTGGCGGCAGGTGCTGGAGTATTTCGACGCCTATCTCATCGGCCTCACCGCCACGCCTTCCAAGCAGACCTTCGGCTTCTTCGACCAGAACCTGGTGATGGAATACGGCCACGAGCAGGCGGTCGCGGATGGCGTCAACGTCAACTACGACGTCTATCGCATCCGCACCGCGGTGAGCGAGGCCGGCGGCACGGTGGAATCGGGTTACTACGTGGACCTGCGCGACAAGCAGACGCGCAAGCTGCGCTGGGAGCAACTGGACGAGGAGTTCGCCTACGATCCGGCGCAGCTCGACCGCGACGTAGTGGCGCCGGACCAGATCCGCACCATCATCCGCGCTTTTCGCGACAAACTGTTCACCGAGATCTTCCCCGGCCGCACCGAGGTGCCGAAGACGCTGATCTTCGCCAAGAACGACTCCCACGCGGAGGACATCGTCAAGATCGTGCGCGAGGAGTTCGCCAAGGGCAACGAGTTCGCGCAGAAAATCACCTACCGCACCACGGGCGAGACGCCCGAGCGCCTGATCGCGGCTTTCCGCAACAGCTACCACCCGCGTATCGCCGTCACCGTGGATATGATCGCCACCGGCACCGACATCAAACCGCTGGAGATCGTGGTGTTCATGCGCGCGGTGAAAAGCCGCACCTTCTTTGAGCAGATGAAGGGCCGCGGCGTGCGCGTGATCTCAGCGGACGACCTGAAGGGCGTCACGCCCGACGCCAAGTCCAAGGACCACTTCGTGATCGTGGACTGTGTAGGCGTGTGCGAGCAGGACCTGACCGATTCGCGGCCGATGGACCAGAAGAAGTCCGTCTCGCTGGAGAAGCTGTTGCAGGCCGTGGCGCTTGGGAACACTGAGCCTGAGGTGCTCTCATCCGTCGCCGCCCGCCTCGCGCGGCTGGAGAAAGACCTGCCGCCCGAAGACCAGGCGAAGATCGCCCAGGCCGCCGGTGGCGCCACGCTGAAGGACTTGGCACGCGGCATCGTCAACGCGCTCAACCCGGACAATGCCCCGGAAACCGCGTCCAGCCTGGTTCTCCAGGCAGTCCGCCCTCTGTGCGATCCCAAGCTGCGCGAACTGATCCTGCTGCTGAAAGCAAAGAACGAGCAGGTCATCGACAACGTCACGCAAGACCAGGTGCTCGAAGCCGGCTACTCCGAGGCGGCGCGCGAGCGAGCGAAGACGCTGGTCAATCACTTCGAGCAGTTCATCGAAAAGCACAAGGACGAAATCACCGCGCTGCAGATCCTCTACAACCGGCCAATCAAGGCTCCGCTGAAGTTCGAAGACCTGAAGGCGCTGGCCGACACGCTGCAAGCCCCGCCGCAGTTGTGGACCGAGAGCCAGCTCTGGCAGGCCTACGCCGCGCTGGACAAAGCCAAGGGGGAAGGGAAAGTGCGAGGCACAAGCACCAGGCGCATCCTCACCGATCTCGTCTCGCTGGTGCGCTACGCCATGCACCAGGAGAACGAACTGGTGCCCTACCCCGAGCGCGTCGCCGCCAACTTCAAGGCGTGGATGGCGCAGCAAGAGCTTCTCCCCCCTCTCCCCGCGAGCGGGGAGAGGGCCGGGGTGAGGGGCCGCTTTACGGAAGAGCAGCGCTGGTGGCTGGAGAAGATGGCGGAGCATATCGCGTCCAACCTCGGCATCGCCGCGGACGACTTTGAGTCGGTGCCGTTCAACCAGCGCGGCGGGCTAGGCAAGGTGCATCAGCTCTTTGGCGCGGAGTTGCCGAAGGTGATTGAGGCGTTGAATAAGGCGTTGGCGGCGTGAGCGAAATCCTTGCCGCCAACGTTGCTGCGTGGCCGGAGGTGCCACTCACGGACGTAGCTGACTTGATTCGGGGCGTGTCTTACCCGAAGACCGATGCGCGAGAGGAGCCCGCAGATGGATATGTGCCGGTTCTCCGTGCTACGAACATTCAGGATGCTCGGCTTGTCCTAGACTCAGATCTAGTCTATATCGCCGAGCGAAATATTTCGGCAGTGCAGCGACTGTGTGACGGCGATATCGTTGTCGCCACGTCGAGCGGCAGCAAGTATCTCGTTGGCAAGTCGGCACAGTTGCATGGCGACTGGCCTGGTTCATTCGGCGCGTTCTGCGCGGGTATCCGGCCTAAGTCACATGTCGAATCGCGCTACCTGGCGCTGTTCCTACAGTCGCCTAGGTACTGGAAGGAGATCTCCAAGAAAGCTCTCGGAGTCAATATCAACAATCTACGGCGCGGGGATCTTGAAACGTTGATGCTGCCGCTGCCGTCCCGCGAGGTGCAGCGCCAGATCGTCGCCGAGATCGAAAAGCAGTTCTCCCGCCTCGACGAAGCCGTCGCCAACCTCAAGCGAGTGAAGGCGAACCTCAAGCGCTACAAGGCCGCCGTCCTCAAAGCCGCCGTCGAAGGCAGCCTCGTCCCCATCGAAGCCGAACTCGCCCGCCGCGAAGGCCGTACTTACGAAACTGGTGAACAACTCCTACGGCGCACTCTCGAAACGCGCCGCAGGCAGTGGAAAGGAAGGAGGAAGTACCGAGAGCCTGAATCGCCCGCTGTGACGGCCTTAGCGGAACTGCCAGCGGGTTGGGCTTGGTCTTCGATCTTGCAAATTGCGGATGTTGCGAGCGGCAATACGCCATCAGGCGTTCTAACCACAGTCCGCCAATCGGGTGAGCTACCCTGGTTCAAAGTCGGCGATATGAATCACGTCGACAACGTACGAGTAATGCGGCACGCCGACGCGTGGCTTGACGAAGCAGGGGTAAAGGTCCTGGGGCTGAGAGCGTTCCCGCCGGGAACGGTCTTGTTTCCGAAGCGGGGAGGTGCTATCGCAACGAACAAGAAGCGTCAACTCTTGTCGCGAGGCTGTGCTGACCTCAATATCATGGGGATCACGCCTGACCCGACTTTGGCCGGGTTCTTCTTTGCCTGGTTCGACGGGATAGACCTTGCCAAGCTTTCAGACGGGTCGAACGTTCCACAAATCAACCACAAAGACATCGAGCCACTCTTGATTCCTCTTCCGCCCCTCGCCGAACAACACCGCATCGTCGCCGAAGTTGACCGCTGCCTGTCCCTCGTCCGTGGAGTCGAAGCCGAGGTCGATGGCAACCTTAAACGTGCCGAACGGTTGCGCCAGTCCATTCTGCAAACGTCTTTCGCGGCTGCCCCATTAGCGGCACAATAGCGCTTGGAGGTAACAACCATGGCTCACGAAACGACTATCGACCTGGCTACGCTGCGCTTTGACGGTGAGCGTTTTGCCGGGCATGCGCTCGACGTGGATTGCGTTCAGGAGCTGATTGCGTATCGCAACATCATCCTCGAGTGCGCCAAGGAACTATGGAAGCGGAACCATCCTGATCGGGTCCGACTTCCCAAACGGTTTGAAGAAGGCTTTCGTCTTCAATTCGATCGTATCGACGATGGGTCCGCAGTCGTGCCTTTGCAGCGTATTGTGCCGACCGACCAAGGTGAACTCGATCTGGGAACTCTGGACGAATTCGACGAGGCAGCCGAGCTTGTCGATGCCGCGATTTCGGCCGCAAATGAAGATAAATTGCTCCCCGAGGCATTGCCCGCGAACGTCGTGCCGCTATTCAGGGAATTCGGCAAAACGCTTAGAGAAAATGAAGTGCTTTTCACGCACGCGCGTCACAGCAAAGGCGAAGCCTCGTATTCACCCGCGGCGCGTAAGCGTCTTTCCGACTGGGTCGGCCCCTCATATGAAGATGTGGTCGATGTTGTTGGCGAGGTTAGTATGGCCAACGTGCGCGGGACGTTCTCATTGACATTGCGGGACTCGGGCAGCATCGTCAACGGTCGTTTCAGCGCCGAGCAGGAGGAGCTGGTGCTGGAGGCCTTGCGCAACCACCGAACCGCTCGCCTCCGGGTAATCGGTGTAGGTGAATTTGGTACGCACGACCGCCTGCTCAAGCGCTTTGCACGCATTGACAATGTTCAAGTGGCAGGTGCGACCGAGGTCGCGTTTGTCGACGGTGCGCCACCTATCTGGGAGCAACTGGTTGTATTAGGCGAATCCGCGCCGGCTGGGACTTGGGATCAAGTGCCCGCGGACCTCTCGAAGCGGATCGACGATCTGGTATATCGCCGGGAGCACGGCCCCGCATGAGGACGGTATTTGCGGATACGGGATATTGGGTTGCGCTGCTGAATCCGCGCGATCAATTGCACGGCAAGGCCAAAAGCGTTTCAGCTTCTCTTGGGCAAACGCGCATCGTAACCAGCGAAATGGTGCTTGATGAGCTGCTGGCATCTCTGTCGTCACCGCCCGCTCGCGCAACCGTTGTCAGCGCGGTGAACAACATTGTTTCCAATCCCAATGTGGAAGTTGTGCCTCAGACCTCGCTGCAATTCCGCGACGCGTTCAATTTGTACAAGACCCGAACCGACAAGGAATGGAGCCTCACGGACTGCGCTTCCTTCAATCTCATGAAGGAACGCGATATCACCGAGGCGCTGGCCCATGACGAACATTTTGAGCAAACGGGATTCGTCGCTCTGCTGAGGTCTTGAAGCTGGGTACATGGTCTTCCTGGGCGCCCGCCGTGCCGGTAGCTCCGAACATTTGGTGCGGAGCTCCGAACATTTGCCGTCCGGCTCCGAACATTGGCGCGGCTTCTGGAGTCCAAAACTGCTCGAACTGCTGCAACGTCCTGAGCGACGGCGGCATGAACTACGGCGACTACGTCGAGCAATTCATCCATGAGTGACCTCGCCCTCTTCCTCGGCATCGACTACTCCGGCGCCGAGACGCCCACCTCGCGGCTGAAGAATCTGCAGGTATATGCCGCGCAGCCAGGCGGCGTGCCGCAGAAGCGCTTCAGCCCCGCGCGCTCGAACAACGGGCAGCCGTTCAATTGGACGCGGGCCGAGATCGCGCAGCTTCTGCTCGAGCAAGCGCGGCAGGGCGTGCGCTTCATTGCCGGCATCGACCACGGCTTTTCGTTTCCGCTCGCGTACTTCCGGCGCTACCGCCTCGCCTCGTGGCCGGAGTTCCTGGCCGACTTCGTGCTCCACTGGCCAACGGACGGCGATCATGTGTACGTGGATTTCGTGCGCGATGGGGTGCTGCACGAGCGCGGCGGGTCGGCGCCCGGCTTGCGCGTGGGCGAGGCAAGCGAGCTGCGCCTGTGCGAGCGCTGGACTTCGTCGGCGAAGAGCGTGTTCCTGTTCGACGTGCAGGGCTCGGTGGCCAAGTCCACGCACGCGGGCATCCCGTGGCTGAAGCGCCTGCGCGACGAGGCCGGCGAGCGCATACACTTCTGGCCGTTCGATGGCTGGACGCCCGCGCCCGGCAAGTCGGTGGTGGCGGAGGTCTATCCCTCGATTTTTCGCAAGCGCACTGCGCGTGAAGACCGGAGCGCAGACGAGCAGGACGCCTACGCCGTGGCGCGCTGGATGGCTGATATGGACGCGCGCGGCGCTCTGGCGGGCTACTTCGCGCTGCCGCTGACGGATCTGGAGCGCACGACGGCTGAGCGCGAGGGCTGGATCCTGGGGGTGATGTAGCGGCATCACGCGAACGCGCCGCCAGTTCTTGCGTCGGGGTCCAGGGCGTCGAAACATAGAAGACTTGAAAAAGTATATTAAACGCGCTCTAATTCAATCCTAGATGGAACAACAGCGCTCCAAATATACTAATTTGCCCCTCTCCGGGCTGGGAAAGCAGTCGCGTTCCCAGCTTGCGGCGCTGCTTCGGCAATCCACCGGCACTCTGTCTCCGGCGATGGCTGCCAAGGTGCTTTCGCTCTCGCGCACCGAAGCGGCGAAATTGCTTTCGCGCTGGGCCGCGCAGGGTTGGCTGCAACGGGTGCGGCGCGGCATCTATGTTCCCGTCCCGCTGGAAAGCGAGCGCGCCGATAGCGCCCCCGAGGATTCCTGGATCATCGCCGAGGCGGCGTTCGCTCCCTGCTATATCTGCGGCTGGAGCGCCGCCGAGCATTGGGGCTTGACCGAGCAGGTTTTTCGCAGCGTGCTGGTGTCGACCACGCGCCGTCCGCGCGATCGCGAGCCGAAGCTGGGCGGCATTGTTTTCCGCCTGCGCACCGTCAATGAAAAGGCATTCTTCGGATTGAAGACCATCTGGCGTGGGCGCGCCCGCGTCAAGGTGAGCGATCCGTCCCGCACCATTATCGACCTGATGGTCGACCCGTCACTAGGCGGAGGTCTGCGCTCCTCTGTGGACATGCTGCAGAGCTATTTGGCGTCGAAGGAGCATCGCGATATCAAGTTGCTCATGTCCTATGCAAAAACGCTGGGTATCGGCGCGGTATTCAAGCGGCTTGGCTTTCTGCTCGCGCGCCATGCACCCGAGGAACAGGAAGCCATCAAGCAATGCGCGCGCTCGCTGACCCAAGGCTATACGCAATTGGATCCGGCGCAGCCCGCCCGGAAGTTCGTTACGGCGTGGCGACTTTCCCTGCCTGAAGGTTGGAAGGCGCGATGATTCCAAAGCAGGAACTGCTCGATCTGGCAACGGACTTCGGCTTGGCACCGAATGTAATGGAGAAGGACTACGCACTGGGCTGGATGCTGGCCGCGTTCGGGCAGCACCCGCAGACGCGCGATACCTGGCTGTTCAAGGGCGGTACCTGCCTGAAGAAATGTTTCTTTGAAACCTACCGGTTTTCCGAGGATCTGGACTTCACGCTGACCGAGCATGCGCATCTGGACGAGGCATTTCTCGGAAAACTTTTTCAGGAGGTCGCCGACTGGGTCTACGACCAGACGGGCCTCATTCTGCCGCCTGAGGCGCGCAAGGTGGACGTGTACACGAATAATCGCGGGGGCAAGTCCGCGGAGGGGCGAATCGGATACCGCGGGCCGCTGGGACGCGTGGGCGACGCGCCTCGGATCAAGCTCGACCTCACCGACCACGAGCGCGTCGTGCTCGAGCCGGACCGACGCGAGGTGCATCACCCTTACAGCGACCGACCCGCGGAGGGCATCAGCGTCGCAACCTACCGCTTTGAAGAAGTCTTCGCCGAGAAAACGCGGGCGCTGGCCGAAAGACTGCGTCCGCGCGACCTCTATGACGTCGTGCACCTTTACCGGCGCCAGGATTTGACGCCGGAGCGCGCCAAGGTCATTTCCACGCTGACGGCGAAATGCGAATTCAAGGGTATCGCGGTGCCGACGCTTCAATCGATCCGCGAATCGCCTCTCGTGGCCGAGTTGCAAGTGTCATGGAGCCAGATGCTGGCGCATCAGCTGCCGGTGCTGCCTTCTTTCGAGAGCTTCTGGAATGAACTGCCCGACGTATTTGCCTGGCTCTACGAGACGAAGCCACGCGCACAGTTACCTGCCGTCCCCGTGGCAGCCCGGGAAAGCGTCGATGTCACCTGGCGCCCGCCCGCGATGGCCACATCGTGGCGTTCCCTGGGCGTTTCGGCGCCGCTGGAGATCGTCCGATTCGCGGCCGCCAACCGGCTGTGCGTCGCCCTTGACTATGAAAATGAACAGGGGGTGCGCGATGTGCGGACGATCGAGCCGTATTCCTTGCGCCGAACCAGCACCGGCAACCTGTTGTTGATGGCAGTAAAGTCCGGCACTGGCGAAATCCGCTCTTACCGTGTCGATCGCATCGCTGGCGCTACGGCGACGCAGCAATCATTCACCCCGCGTTACATCATTGAATTCACGGATGGCGGGCCATTGTCTGTTCCTGCTATTGAGAGAGAACGCTCGATCAGCAGCGTGCCTGCATGGACGCACAAGGCGCCCGGGCGGCGCACCGGCAGCGTATCTGGTTCCAGTGGCCCGACCTATGTCTTCCGTTGCACCGTTTGCGGCAAGAATTTCAAACGCAAAAATTACGAAGCGTCGCTCAACCCCCATAAGAACAAGATCGGTCAACCCTGCTATGGGAGCTTTGGTACGCTTGTTAAAACCGAATACTGATATCCAATGAACTCTGCCACCCTGGTCCAGAAACTCTGGAATTACTGCAACGTCCTGCGCGACGACGGCATGAGCTATGGCGACTACGTCGAGCAGCTCACTTACCTCTTGTTTCTTAAGATGGCCGATGAGCGCTCGCGGCCGCCATATAACCAGCCGAGCCTGATCCCCGCGCAGTACGCCTGGCCCTCGTTGCTCGCGAAGGATGGCGACGAGCTGTTCGACCACTACCGCCATGCGCTGGAGCAACTCGGCAACGAAAAGGGAACGCTCGCGCTGATTTTCAACAAAGCGCAGAACAAGTTTCAGGACCCGGCCAAGCTGCGGCGCGTGATCGTTGACCTGATCAACGAGGAGGATTGGTCCTCGATGGGCGCCGACGTGAAGGGCGACGCTTACGAGGGGCTGCTGGAGAAGAACGCGCAGGACACCAAGTCCGGCGCCGGCCAGTACTTCACGCCGCGCGCGTTGATCCAGGCGATGGTGGACGCCATCGCCCCCAAGCCTGGCGAGTCGGTGTGCGACCCGGCCTGCGGCACCGGAGGCTTTCTCTTCACCGCGCACAACTACATCACCGAACACAACCCCAACCTCACCCGCGACGAGAAGCGCCGCCTCAGGGAAGGCGCCTTCCGCGGCTGGGAACTGGTGCAGGGCACCGCGCGCGTGTGCGCGATGAACCTGTTGCTGCACGGCATCGGCTCGGAGAAGAGCGTGCCCGTCAAGGTGACCGACGCGCTGGCGGCCGACCCCGGCGAGCGCTTCGAGGTGGTGCTGGCCAATCCGCCGTTCGGCAAGAAGTCGAGCACGATGATCGTGGGCGAGAACGGTAAGGCCACGACTTGGTCGCGCGAGACAAGGCGAGCCTGGACATCTTCGGCTCAAGGACGATTCGTTGGCCGATTCCGACAACCTGCCACCGCCCGACGTAATCGCGCAGGAGATCGTGGACGACCTGGAAGCGGCGCTGGAGCAGTTTCGGTTGATTGCATCCGATTTGGGTTCGACGGACGAGGCGGCCACTTGAGAGAAGTTTTTCGAAACGGGACACTTGAACGCAGCCCTGATCCCGAGGCGATGAAGCGTTAAACCTGCAAACGCCGTCACCGCATAAAACTTGCGCTATGTTCTCAAATTGGCTACATTTGTCGCCGAACTGAGAACATGAAATCCCTGATCAGCCACCTGCTGGGCGATACCCGAACCGCGATCCTTGCGGTTCTGCTCCTGCGCCCCGACGAACCGCAACACGTGCGCGAACTCGCGCGCCTGACCGGGGTATCTCCGGGAACCCTGCACCGTGAACTGACCGCGCTGGAGAAGCTCGGGGTGCTGACGCGCAAAGCGATTGGCCGGCAGGTCTTTTTCGCGGCAAACCGGGGCTGTCCGGTGTTCGAAGAACTTGCGGGCCTGCTCCGCAAGACCGCCGGGCTGGTGGACGTCATCCGGGCGGCGCTTCTGCCGTCCGCGAATCGCATCGATTCGGCCTTCATTTATGGCTCGGTCGCGGCGGGCACCGAGACCGCGCGCAGCGATGT
>JBBRAI010000032.1:0-45859 GCA_038206915.1 Burkholderiales bacterium
GCAATCTCGTGCCTGCATAAACAACGGCAGGCCGACCGGAAACGGCAAAACGGCCGAATCGTCAATCAAGATCCTCCCGTGGTTTCCAAACGCCTCCGAAAAGCTCGCTCGAAACATCGAGTTTTTCAACACAATAGGTCGTTCTCAGACGGTGACGGCATACGCCCGATCGTCCGGTTCAAGGCCATTCGCGGCCGCTAGATCAGAACGCAGTTTTCGGATGCCGCGGCAGGAACAAGCGGCGCTCAGGTAACCGGAGCGGAGTCCCGGCTCACGTCTGCTTGCGCAGATACGCGAGCAAGTCGTTGAGCTTGCGCCCGGCCTCGGCCTTGACCTGCTCGGGGTCCTTGCCGCTCCAGTCGTAGAAACCCTTGCCGGTCTTGATGCCGAGGTGGCCGGCCTCGTACAGGTCCTGCAGCGCGCGTCGCGGCTTGTCGCCGTGGTGCAGCACCGGTACCAGCGCGCGCTGCGCCAGCGCATGCGTGTCCAGGCCGCTGATGTCCTTCTGCTCGATCAACCCTGTGATGCACATGCGCGGCGCGAGCATGTCGCGCGCGCAGCGGTCGATTTCGGCCGCCGTCGCCACGCCTTCGTCGATCAGGTAATAGGCTTCGTGCAGGATGGCGTGCTGCAGCCGGTTGATCAGGAGACCCGGCACCGCGCGCTTCAGCCGCACGTAGTTTCTGCCGGCCGCCTCGAGCAGTCGCACCGCGGTGTCCAGCGCCGCCGGATCGGTCGCCCGGATTGGTGCGACTTCGACCATGGTGTTCACGTCGGCCGGCATGAAGTAGTGCATGCCGATAAAGCGCTGCGGGTGCTGGAGCGGCCGCGCCAGTTCCTCCAGGTCCAGTCCCGAAGTGTTTGATGCAAGCACCGGCGCGCCGGCATAGGCGGATTCGATCGCCGCGTAGCAGGCAAATTTTAGTTCCATTTCCTCCGGCACCGATTCGATCACCAGCACGGGCGCCTGCGGCGGCAGCGTGTCGAGCAGGGCGACGCGCGCATCGACGCCGCTGACCCTGGCAGCATTGCGCGAGAAGACAGCGCTGGGTATGCCGGCCGCGGCGAAGCTGTTCGCGATGCCGCGGCCCATGACGCCGGAGCCGATTACCAGCACTTCAGGCCGTGGCATTGCGCCGCTCCTTCGTTTTGGCAAGATATTGCGCCACGAGCACCGGCGCCAGCAGGATCAGGCCGACGATGTCGGTCTCCCAGCCGGGTTTGATCAGGCACATCGCGGCGAGAAACAGCAGCACCTGGTGCCAGCGCTTGCACGGGCCGATGAGATAGCCGAACAGGCTTGCGGCCAGCAGGATCGCGCCGATCACCGCAGTGACGGTCGCGCCCAGAATTACCACTGGATTCCCGATCATCAGCAGCGCCGGTTCGTAGACGAACATGAAGGGCACGATGTAGGCGGGCGCGGCCACACGCATCGCGGCGAAGCCCGCCCGCCACATGTTCGCCTTGGCCAGGCCCGCGGCAGCGAACACGGCGAGCGCCACCGGCGGTGTGATCGCCGAGAGAATGGCGAAGTACAGGGCGAACATGTGCGCGGCGGGTATCACCGCGCCCATCTTGATCAGGGCAGGAACCAGCAGCGCAACCATGACAATGTAGGCCGGCGTCGTCGGCATGCCCATGCCGAGCACAATGCCCGCCAGCGCGGTGAGGATCAGCGCGAGCAGCAGGTAGTCCTTGGACAGCGCAATGACAACCTGGGTGAAGGTGATCCCGAGGCCGGTGATGGTGACGCAGGCGATGACGATGCCGGCGCAGGCGCAGGCCATCGCCACCGACAGCGTATTGCGCGCGCCGTCCTCCAGTGCCCCGATGACCGAGCCCCAGGTGATTCCGGCGCGCGTCGTGGCGCGCAGCATCGCCACCGGCAGGCAGACGATTGCGGCGATCAGGGCGCACAGCGGCGCCGAATAGCCCAACAACAGGCCGAAGAATACGATCAGGATGGGAATAAACAAGTGCCCGCGATCGCGCATCACCCGTCCGAGCCGCGGCAATTCCGACTTCGGCACGCCGTGCAGGCCGTCACGCTTGGCGACGAAATGCACCGCGAAAAAGACCGCAACGTAGTAGAGCAGGGCCGGGATCGCCGCCCATACCGTGACTTGGAAATACGACACGGCGAGAAATTCCGCCATGACGAATGCCGCCGCGCCCATCACCGGCGGCATCAGCTGGCCGCCGGTGGACGCGACCGCCTCGATCGCGGCGGCAACGTGCGGCTTGAATCCAGTGCGCTTCATCAGCGGGATGGTCATCGGGCCGTCCACCATCACGTTGGCCACCGCGCTGCCGGACACGGTACCGAACAGGCTGGAACTGATCACCGCCACCTTGCCCGGGCCGCCGGCGCTGTGTCCGGTGAGCGAGAGCGCGAAATCCATGAACAGCTGCCCGGTGCCGCTGCGCTCCATGAAAGCGCCGAACAGCACGAACAGCATCACGTAGGAGGCGGACACGCCCAGCGTAGAGCCGAATATACCCTCGGTGGAGAGATAGAGCTGCTCGATCAGCACTTCGCCCGTCACATGCGTGAACAGGGCTGCGTAAATCAGGAAGGCGATGGAAGTAAGCGGTAGCGCCAGACCGATCACGCGCCGGGTCGCCTCGAGTACGACGGTCACCGCAGCGACCCCGTAGATCTTGTCCCCCAGCGTCAGGTCATCGATGTAGATGATGCGGTTGATGAAATATTCATAGTTAAGAAAGATGTGCAGCACGAATCCCCATGAGACGACAAGCAGCGCGACGTCGACCAGGCGCCAGGCCGAGCTTCCCGTGCGGCGTGTCGGAAACAGCAGGAACACCAGCGTCAGCGCGAACAGCAGGTGGATACCGCGGAATATGACCGCCTCCGGCGGGCCGAAACCGGCGACGTACATGTGATACAGGGACATCGCGGCGGCGATTGCCGTTATCGTGCGGCGCAGCCAGGTCCAGGTCGGCGCGTGTGCGGGATTCTCGTCGGAAAGCGGTAACGGTGTGGTCAAGGCAAAGACTCCGGATTTGAAAACGGGGCGACTATCGCCGCCCCGTATGTCATTCTGCCGCCCTGTCACGGGCGGCATTGATGATTACACGATACTCCGGCATTACATGGCGCCGACTTCCTTGTAGTACTTGGCCGCGCCTTTGTGGAACGGCACGCCGATGTCCACCGCCATGTCCTTCGGCGTCACTCCATGGATCGCCTTGACCACGGAGGCCAGGGTATCGAGGTTGCCCGCCATCACTTTGGCCAATTTATATACCGTGTCTTCGGGCAGGTCGCAGGCGACGACGAGGTGAGTCGAGTAGCCTATGACGGGAACGTCCTTATCCTGCTTGGGATAGGTGCCGGCCTTGATGATGAGCCTGTTGTAGCCAGGGTTTTCCTTTTTCATCGCCGCCATGGTCTTGTCGTCCACCGGCACCAGGTGCACGTCGCGCGCGCTGGCAAGGTCCATCACCGCGGAGGCCGGCGCGGTCGTGCCCAAGGTGAATATCTGCGCGTGGCCGTCCTTCATCAGCGACACCGCGTCGGTATAGCCGGCCTGGAAATTCGCCTTGGACAGCGAGTCGTAGCCCATGCCGTTGAGTTTCAGCACCATGTTGGTGATGATTTCCGCGCTGTTTCCCTTGGGCTGGGTGACCAGCGACTTGCCCTTGAAGTCGGCAAAGGAGTTGATATTGGCATCGGCCAGCGCAACCACCTGGAAATACTGCGGATAGAGGTTGGCCAGCTGGCACACCTTGGTCACTTTTTTCGGGTAGGGCGCGCGGCCGGCGAGACCGTCCACCGTGGTGGCGGAGTTGGCAAAGCCGATCTGCGCTTTGCCTTCGTCCACACCGCGCACGTTCGCAATGCCGGCGCCGGGCGTCATCTGGATCTGCAGTCCTGGGATCTCTTTTTCCCACATGCCCTTGAGCGCGCCGCCCAGGGGTATCCACGATCCGCCTTGCGGTCCCGTCATCATGGTTACCTGCTGCGCCGCCGCGGTGACGGGAACGATCAGCGCGGCGGCTAGCGCCGCAGCAACAAAGGTAGACTTGAAGTTCGATTGCATGTTCTGCTCCTTAAGAAGAAACGCTCAATTGGGCCGATCTGGCGCCGGCTTGCTAGAAGAATGATACTACGCCGGCATCGCGGTGAGCATGGCCCGGTCATTCCGCCGGGTTCAGCCCACGGGCGTCAGCACCGGCTTGCCGGCGAAATGCGCGCGCAGGTTGTCTGCGGTGAGAATGCCCATCGCCATGCGCGTCTCATGCGTCGCGCTGGCCACGTGTGGCTGCAGCACCACATTTTCCATCGGCCAAAGCGCTTCCGGCACCCGCGGTTCGGCTTCGAATACGTCCAGGCCGGCGGCGCCCAGCGTGCCGTCTGCAAGGGCCTTGACCAGCGCCGCTTCGTCCACTACCGAGCCGCGCGCGACGTTGATCAGCGTGCCCTCGGGGCCCAGGGCCGCGAGCACTTCGGCGTTGACAATGCGGAGCGTCGCCGGTCCGCCGGGGCAGATCACCATCAACACGTCGCAATCGCGCGCCATGTCCACCAGCTTGGAGTAGTACTTGTGGGTGACGTCTGCCTGCGGGTTGCGCCCGTGGTAGGCGATGCGCATGCCGAAGGCTTCGGCGCGCTTGGCGATGGCCTTGCCTATCCTGCCGTAGCCGAGTATCCCCATGGTCTTGCCCCCCACTTTGCGCGTGAACGGCAGCGGGCCTTTGAGCCAGGCGCCGGAGCGCACGAAGCGGTCGCCGAGGCTGATGCGTCGAACAGTCGCAAGCGTGAGCCCCATGGCAAGGTCGGCAACGCATTCGTTCAGCACCTCTGGTGTATTGGTGACTATCAAACCCCTCGCTTTGGCAGCTTTCAGATCGACGCCATCTACGCCGACACCAAAGCAGGAGACGATTTCTAGCTTGGGCAAGGAAGCCATCAACTTGGCGTCTGTCTTGTTGGCGTGCATCGCCTGGATGCCGCGAATGCGGCCGCCGACCTCGGCGAGGAGCGCAGCGGGATCCTTTGCTTGCCACAGCTTGTGCACTGTGAACTCGCGCTCCATCAATTCAAAGGCCGGCGCATAGAATGGTCCCAAGGACAGGATCTCGATTTCTTTCATGACTTGAACCTGGCGCGGAGTTTTTCCGATTCGCGCGCGAGCAGGCCGACGTCTGCGCCTACCGCGACGAACAGGCAACCCAGTTCGAGGTAGCGCTTGGCATCGGCCTCTACCGGCGCGAGTATGCCCGGCGCTTTGCCCGCCTTGCGGATGCGCTTGATCGCGTCGTCGATCGCAGTCTGGACTTCAGGATGCGGGATATTGCCCAGGTGTCCCAGGCCCGCGGACAGGTCGGCGGGACCGATGAACACGCCGTCCACGCCCTCGGTCGCGGCTATCGCATCGAGATTGTCGAGGCCGAGGCGGGTTTCCACCTGCACCAGCACGCAAATCTCTTCTTCGGCGTGTTTGAAATAGTCCTTCACCCGGCCGAAGCGCGATGCGCGCGTGGTGCCGGCCACACCGCGCACGCCGCGCGGCGGATAGCGCGTATAGGACACGGCGGCGGCGGCCTCTTCCGGCGTCTGTACATAGGGGATCAGCAGCGTCTGCACGCCTACGTCGAGGAAGCGCTTGATCAGCACCATGTCGTTCCATGCCGGGCGCACGATGGACGTGGTCGGGTAGGCCGAGGCCGCCTGCAACTGGGTGACCACGTTCTCCAGGTCGTTGGGCGAATGTTCGGTGTCGAGCAGCAGCCAGTCGTAGCCGGAGCCGGCGATGACTTCCACGCTGTAATGCGAGGACAGGCTGGACCACAGTCCGATCTGCGGCTTGCCGGCTTTCATGCCGCGCTTGAATTGATTGATTGGCAGTTCCATGTATCCTCCCGTGATATAGCGCCAGTTCAGAATTCGCAGCCGTTCTGCCGCAGCAGTTCGTCCACCCAACGCCGGTCGATTTTTTTGCTGGCGATAGACTTGAGGATGGCATTCTCCTTGGCAAGCTGCGCTTTGGCCAGGGCCAGTATCCCGGCCGCGTGTTCCTGTGGCACCGCGACCACGCCGTCGGCGTCGCCGACAATGATATCGCCGGGGTTCACCACCATGCCGTCGATTGCGATCGGCGCGTTGATTTCGCCCGGTCCGTTCTTGTACGGGCCGCGGTGGGTGATGCCGCAGGCATACACCGGAAAGCGCCGCGCGCGAATCTCGTCGGCGTCGCGAATCGCGCCGTAGATGACCATGCCGGCCAGGCCGCGCTTTTCGGCCAGACTGGACATGATGTCGCCGATGGTCGCCTGTGTAAGCACGCCGCCGGCATCGACCACGATCACGTCGCCCGGCGCGGCGATGTCGATCGCCTTGTGCACCATGAGATTGTCGCCGGGCGCGACCTTCACGGTCAGCGCCGGACCGCACAGCTTGCCGCTCTTGTGCATCGGGCGCAGCGCGGCGCCGCCCGCAGCCAGGCGGTTCATGTTGTCCGACAGGTGCGCGGTCACCATCGCGCCGAGTTCTTTTACCAGTTTTTTCGGCGGGCGCGGCGGCGCGGGCAGGATGCGAAATCCGATATTGCTCATTGAATGGCTCCGGGTGAGTATAGATTGGTAGGGTCGGTCGAAGAACTTCGCAGCCGGCGCATGCGGTCGGCTTAAAGCGGCGAAAACGAAGTCGAGCGCAGGATGCGGTTTTCCATGTGCTCCATGTAGCCCGATTCGGTGTTCATCCTGAGATAGGCCTGCCACTGCGGATCCTGCTGCAGCGCGTTACGCTTGGCTTCGCGCTCGGCCTGGTCGGCATAGGCCCAAAGATGCACCACCTGGTTCAGCGGCCCGACTTCGGTGGTGGTGAATACCACCGGCTTGCCCAGATAGCGCAGTTGGAGCGGATAGGCGTGCTTCTCGTACATCGCGAGCCATGCGGTTTGCATGCCGGGCTTGAAGGTATAGATGCGCAAGTCGAAGATCATGGCGGCTCCCGGGGGAAGGCGAAGGAATTGCGGCGTGGCGGCTGCGCTGGTCGAGCGGAAATCATCAAGGAGCGTGCGAGACTGTCACGCATGATACCAGCCATTGCGCGGACCGGCGCACAGGGCCCCTACGCTTCGCTCGCGCGGCAGCGGCGATAAACAGGCTAGAATCATCGCCGGTCTGTGGTACGGACCGCAACGGAGGAACAGCGGACCATGCTTTCATCAGCCGAGCGCAGCAAGGCGGCGCAAATCCTGCTCGACGCTGAAAAGGAGCGCAAACCCGCGCTGCAGCTGTCCAAAACCTTTCCCGGTATCACCATCGAAGATGCGTACGCGATTCAGAGCGAGGTGACCCGGATCAAGGTCGCTGCCGGCCACAGGGTGCGCGGACACAAGGTGGGCCTCACCTCCAAGGCGATGCAGCAGTCCTCGCAGATCGACGAGCCGGATTACGGCCACCTGATGGACTACATGTTCATCGCCGACGGCGCGAAAATCCCGTTCGAGCGCTTCATCGTGCCGCGCGTCGAGATCGAGCTCGCGTTCGTGCTGGGCAAGCCGCTCAAGGGGCCGGGCGTGGAACTTGTGGATGTGCTGCGCGCGACCGAGTATGTGGTGCCGGCGATCGAGATCATCGATGCCCGTGTGCAGAACCCGCGCAAGATCTTCGACACCGTTTCAGACAACGGCGCCGCCGCCGGAATCGTCATGGGCGGGCGTCCGGTCGGGCCGATGGACGTCGACCTGCGCTGGGTCAGCGGGCTGTTGAGCCGGAATTCCGAGATCGAGGAAACCGGCGTGGCTGCGGGCGTGCTGGGGCATCCGGCGATGGGCATCGCCTGGCTCGCGAACAAGGTCGGCAGCTTCGGCACCACGCTGGAGCCGGGCCATGTAGTGCTCGCCGGGTCGTTCACGCGTCCGGTGTGGGCGGCGAAAGGCGATACCCTGCGCGCCGATTTCGGGCCGCTGGGCTCGATCTCGGTCCAGTTCGTCTAGGAACCGGTAACAAAAACCATTTTGTTACCGGCCGGCTCAGGGGAGCACGAGGGGATGTTCCCCATCGTCTTGTTGCAGATTCCGAGCGCACGCGGAGTTCTTGCAGCCGCCAGCGTCAGAATACCCACGGAATGAACCGCCGCACGCGTTTAGCGTAAGCGGCATAGCCGGGGTAAACGGCGTGCAGGAAACGCTCCTCCAGCAGCACTTTGGCCAGCAGCACCAGCGCCAGCGCGGCCCAGCACAGAATCTTCCACGGATCGCGATAGGCCAGCAGTTCCGCGGCCGCGAACAGCAGCAGCGCGGAATACATCGGATTGCGCATGTAACGGTACGGACCGCTGGTCACCAGACGGCCGGAAGTCTTGGGCTCGGGGCGGATATTGAAGTTTCCGGGGCGGTTGTGGACGATCGTCCACAGGCCCAGCGCGAGCGCGCAAGCCAGCAACGCAAGCGCCGGCGGCGACCAGACCTGCGGCGTGAGCGGCCAGATCAGCCAGCCGATCAGCGCGAACTGCGCGAGGACCAGCAGGCGTCCGGCCAATGCATGTCGGCTCAAGGCAGATCGCCCCGCATCAGTTGTAGCGAAGCACGTAGAATACTGGCTTCGCGGCCGACATTCCAGGCTGCGCTCCAGCGTCGGCAACCGAAAGCACAAATCGAAAAGTTTATATGGCCCAATACGTCTACACCATGCGCCGGGTCGGCAGAGTCGTGCCGCCCAAGCGCTACATCCTGAAAAACATTTCGCTCAATTTTTTTGCCGGCGCCAAGATCGGCGTGCTCGGGCTGAACGGTTCGGGCAAGTCCACTTTGCTCAACATCATGGCAGGCGAGGACAAGGACTACGACGGCGAGGTCGTCGCCAAACCCAATATGCGCATCGGCTATCTGCCGCAGGAGCCGGTGCTCGACCCGGACAAGAACGTGCGCGAAGCGGTCGAAGAGGGCTTGGGCGAGGTGTTCGGCGCGAAAAAGCGCCTCGACGAGGTGTATGCCGCTTACGCCGAACCCGATGCCGATTTCGACAAGCTGGCGGCCGAGCAGGCGGAGCTCGAAGCGGTGATCGCGGCCTCGGCGGGCGACAACGTCGAGCACCAGCTCGAGATCGCCGCCGATGCCTTGCGCCTGCCGCCCTGGGACGCGAAAATCGGCCCGCTCTCGGGCGGCGAGAAGCGCCGCGTGTCGCTGTGCCGGTTGTTGCTGTCCAAGCCGGACCTGCTGCTGCTCGACGAGCCGACCAACCACCTCGATGCCGAGAGTGTCGAGTGGCTGGAACAGTTCCTGCAGAAATTCCCCGGCACCGTGGTCGCGGTAACGCATGACCGCTACTTCCTCGACAATGCGGCGCAGTGGATCCTCGAGCTCGACCGCGGCTACGGCATACCGTGGGAAGGCAACTACAGCTCCTGGCTGGCGCAAAAGGAGGCGCGCCTCGCGCAGGAGGAATCGACCGAATCGGCGCGGCAGAAGACCATCAAGCGCGAGCTGGAATGGGTGAAGCAGAACCCGAAGGCGCGACAGGCGAAGAGCAAAGCGCGCCTGGCGCGCTTCGACGAGCTCTCGTCCTACGACTACCAGAAGCGCAACGAGACGCAGGAAATTTTCATCCCGGTGGCCGAGCGCCTGGGCGACGCAGTGATCGAGTTCAACAACGTGAGCAAGGGCTACGGCGAGCGCCTGCTGATCGACGAGCTTTCATTCCAGATACCGGCCGGCGCAATCGTCGGCATCATCGGCCCCAACGGCGCGGGCAAATCCACGCTGTTCCGCATGATCACCGGCCAGGAAAAACCGGGCAAGGGCGAAATCGCCGTCGGCCCGACGGTGAAACTGGCCTACGTCGACCAGTCGCGCGATGCGTTGGAGGGCGACAAGACGGTGTTCGAATATGTCACCGGCGGCGCCGACATGCTCAATGTCGGCAAGTTCGAGATGCCTTCGCGCGCCTATCTGGGCCGCTTCAACTTCAAGGGCACCGACCAGGGCAAGAAGGTCGGGAACCTGTCCGGCGGCGAACGCGGGCGGCTGCACATGGCCAAGACGCTGATCGCCGGGGGTAACGTGCTGCTGCTCGACGAGCCGTCCAACGACCTCGACGTTGAAACGCTGCGCGCGCTAGAAGACGCGCTGCTGGAATTCGCCGGAAGCGTGCTGGTGATTTCCCACGACCGCTGGTTCCTCGACCGCATCGCCAGCCACATCCTCGCCTTCGAAGGCGACTCCAAGGTCAGTTTCTTCAACGGCAACTACCAAGAGTACGAGGCCGACAAGGTGAAGCGCCTGGGCGAAGAAGCCGCGAAGCCGAAGCGAATTCGCTATAAGGCGCTGAAGTAGGGCGCGCGTGCGCTGCGCTTGGAACCTGTTTCAGATTGAAATGTCATTCCGAGGGCGTCCCCCGAGGAATCTGCTTCTTCTTAGATCCAAAAGCAGATTTCTCACTTCGCTCGAAATGACAATTCTTGAATGAGTCGTTTTGAAATGGGTTCTTAGCAGCCGCCGAGGCGGCGCCCGGAAATGCGATTGCTCAATTCGGTTTTTTCGCCGCCCACATCGGCGGTTGAGGTGACGCTGCCGTTCATCGCGTCGGCCGAAAAGCTGACCTCGCCGTGCGAGCGGATGGCGAAGCTTCCTGCGCACTGCATCGAAAAACGGAAGGTGCTGCCCGAGTACGATTTGTCGGAATAGCTGCAGCCGCTGGCGCCCGGATTGGCGATCCCGCCCAGCAGCGCGCTCGGGTCCCTGGCATCGGCGGCGGTGAGGCACTGCTTCAGGTGGAACGGTTCGGGCGTGAAGCCGGGCTGGGCCGCGACGCGCGTCTCCAGAGTGATTTCCCACAGGCCCGGCGACAGGTCCGCGGCCAGGGCGCGGGCAGGAATTGCGGCGGCGAGCAGCGCCGGGGCGATGGCCCGCAACAACCGCATGCCGGCCCGTTGCGCCGGGTTCAACCGCGACCGACGAAAGGCATTTTCGTCGCCATGATGGTCATGAACTGCACATTCGCGTCCAGCGGCAGATTGGCCATATAGAGCACCGCACTGCCGACGTGCGCGACGTCCATGCGCGGTTCGATCGCGGTCGAGCCGTTGGCCTGCGCCACGCCGTTCTTCATGCGCTCGGTCATCTCGGTGGCGGCGTTGCCGATGTCGATCTGGCCGCAGGCGATGTCGTATTTGCGGCAATCGAGCGAAATGCATTTCGTGAGGCCGGTGACCGCGTGCTTGGTGGCGGTGTAGGGCGCAGAATTCGGCCGCGGCGCATGGGCCGAGATCGAACCGTTGTTGATGATGCGCCCGCCGCGCGGATCCTGGCTTTTCATGATTTTGATCGCCTCCTGCGAGCACAGGAACATGCCGCTGAGGTTGACGTCAATCACCGCCTTCCACTGCTCGAAGCTCAAGTCCTCCATCGGGATTGCGGGCGCGCCCGTGCCGGCGTTGTTGAACAGCAGGTCCAGCCGGCCCCAGGTTTCGCGCACTTTTGCGAACAGCGCCTGCACGGATTCCGGCTTGCTGATATCGCCCGGCAGCACCAGCGCGCTGGCCGCCGCCGGCCCCGCATCCTGCGCCGCCTTATCGAGCAATTCCCTGCGCCGGCCGACCAGCCCGACGCGGTAGCCGTCCCTGAGCAGTGCCAGCGCGGCGCTCTTGCCGATGCCGGTGCCGGCGCCGGTGACGATGGCAACTCTGTTGTGTGAACTCATGTATCGGTCTCCAGTTGTTGTCCGAAGTTCTGGCGCCGCAATTGGTGCATCCGCCTGCCTGCGCGGCCGCAGGTCAGGGTTTCAATCCGAACAGCTTTTCGATCCGCGCCGTCGCCTCGGGCGTCAGGTTGAGGAAGCGGCAGCCGGAGCTTTGCACGCGCCTGCCGTCGGCAAGCGTCAGCAGTTGCGAGTAGCGCACCTCCATGTCGATGACGATGGATTCCTTTCCAGTGCTTTCGATGCGGCAGCCCCTGAGCACGGTGCCGGGCTCCAGGCTGATTTCCGGATCGTACTGCAAAAAACCGATTCCGCCCTTGCTCACGTTTGACATGCCTGCGTCGAAAGGTATTACGCCGGCTTCGTCGACGACACAGCGCAGCTCGTGCTGCGGTGGGGCCGAGGCGCGTTCGTTTTCCCGCCGCCTGTGGCCGGCGACGATTTCGGGAAAACGCAGCTTGATTCCGGCGGCGCCTTCGTGCGCGCCGGTCGGCTTCGGATTCGCCGCGGCGAATTCAACGCGCCAGCCGCCCGGCTCGGCGTGAAACGTCGCGCGCGGCCGCGACATCAACGCCCGGTTGGCGGCTTCGTCCGGGCTGAGTTCGATGATGACGTAGGCCTTAGCCGGATCGACGAAGCGCAGCCGCGAGCGGAACAACAGCTTGCTCCGGCCGAGGTCGGCAACGATCGGTTCGCCGCGCATCACCAGCGAGTTCAGAACCCGCGCGATTTCCTCCGGCGTGCGCAGCATCTGGCCGACCAGGGAGAAGGTCGGATTCGGATCGGAGGGGCTCATGAATATCGGCGTATCGGAGGCGGAGGTTGGCGCTGCGGCAATGCTGCGTGAGTATAAACGTAAGCGCCGGTTGGCGAGCAGACTGATGGCGCGGCTGACCGCCGCGCCTGCGGCAGCCGGCGGCGGATTCACAGCGGCAGCAGGCGCGCGCCCTCCAGCAGCAGGCGCGCCGCCCCGCTCACCAGCAGCGCGACGCCCACCGACAGCGACACCGATATCAAGGCTTCCCGGCGTCCGATGGTCTTCAGCATTACCGCGAAAGTGGAAATACACGGAATGTAAAAAGTCAGGAACACCAGGAAGGTCGTGATCTGCACCCAGTCGAGGCGGCTGTCCACCTCGAAGGTCCCCAGCGCCTGATAGACCATGAGCAGCGACAGTTCCTTGCGCAGGATGCCGAACAGGATGGGTACGCCGAGCACCGCCGGCAGGCCCAGCCACCACGCGGTAACCGGCGTGAACAGCGCGTTGATCGCGGCGTCGGCGCCGACATGATGCAGCAGCGCCAGCACCACGCTGCCGCCGACCAGCAGCGGGGTGACGATGGTTAGAATGTCTTCGGTGCGCGCCCAGGTTTCGGCCAGCACCGAACGCCAGTGCGGCAGCGCATAGGGCGGAATCTCCTGCACCTGCCCCGGGCCGAAATCGCGCCGGTCGCGCGCGAGCAGGCGCCCCATCAAGGCGACGATTACGATGGTCAGCGCGAACAGGGCGAACACGCCCGTCGCGCCGAGATATTTTCCGGCCAGCGCGAGGATGATGGCTGAGCGTGCCGAGCAGGGGAGGAAGGTGATCAGCACCGAAGCGATCACGCGCTCGCGGCCGCTGGTGACTTTCGCCGCGGCCGAAATCGCCGGGACGTTGCAGCCGAGGCCGGTGAGGAAGGGCACGGCGACGCCGCCGTGCAAGCCTATTTTGTGGAAGCCGCGGTCGACGACGAATGCGATGCGCTGCATCACCCCGGCTTCTTCCAACGCCACCAGCAGCAGCACCAGCGGCAGCATGTAGGGCACGACGATGCCGACCAGGCCGGCGAGGCCGTCGGCCACCGCGCGGCCGACGACGCCCGCGGTGGAGCTGGGCTGCCAGCCGGTGAGCGCGTTCACCAGCCGCGCGGAGGTCATGGAGTCGAGCCAGGCGCTGACTTCGAACACCATGAACAGCACGGCGGCGAATACCGCCAGGCTGCCGATCAGGCCCCATTGCGGATGCAGGAACAGCTCGTCCAGCCAATAGCGCCAGCCGCGGCCTTCGTGCGGCGCGCCCATGCGCGAACTCGCCTCGAACAGGGTGGCGGCGCGGTGGTGGCGGTCGGCATGCATTTCCTCCTCCAGCGGCCGCGGCAGGCGGCGCGCGGCCTGCTCGCGCAGCTGCTGCAGCTGCGGCAACAGCTGCGGGAAATGCTGGCCCAGCTCGTCGTGGAAGTAGGGATCGCCCGCCGCCACCTGCATCAGCAGCAGCGCGTGCGGCACGCGGAACGCCGCGTGCAGGTCCTCGCGCTGCAGCGCCTGGCTCAGGGGCTGGAGGCTGTCGCAGATATGCTTGCTCGCAGGCTGCGGCAGCGGGCAGCTTGCGCTGCGCACCGCCGCTACTGCGGTGCTGAACAATTCCGCGATGCCATGGCCCATCAGCGCCACGGTCGGCACCACCGGCATGCCGAGCAGCCTGGACAGGGCCTTTACGTTGATGTGCAGGCCCTTCTCCCAGGCCTCGTCCATCATGTTCAGCGCCATGACCATGGGCCGGCCGAGCTGGGACAGTTCCAGCGTCAGCTCGAGGTGGCTCTCCAGGCGCGTGGCATCGACGACCTGCACGATCAGGTCGGGGGGCGCGAACGGCGCCGGCGGGCCGCCCGACTCATGCACCGATATCGGCGGGCGCTCGTCTCCCCACAGGAGGTATTTCAAGGCCGGCAGGTCGTCGTCGTCCAGGTGGTGCAGCGCGGCGATGCTGGGCAGCTCGATCAAGCTCGCCTCGTCCAGTCCGATCTGCACCGTGCATTCGCCGTAGACGCGTTGCGTGCCGGCGAGCCTGCCGGCGCGTGGCGCGGTGCTGGAAACCGCGTTGAACAGCGTGCTCTTGCCGGCATTGGGCATGCCGACCAGCGCGATGCGCAGGCGCCGCTCGCCGCGGTACAGCGGCAGGTTCAAGGGGATGGCGGTTTGCTGCGCCTGAGGAGTACCTTGCCTGTTCACCGTTCTGCGCATGAATCATTATAATGGCTTCCCGACCCCAAGCATCCGGCGCCAAGACCGGATTCAAATCACAAACCAAGGGACACAAAGGAGAAGACCCATGAGTAAAGGACATTCCAGCCGCATGCTCGCCGGCGGGGCGCTCGCGCTTGCGCTGGCCCTCGCGGCGCCATTGGCGCCGGCGCAGGACAAGCAGGTCGAACTCAAATTCGCGCATTGGCTGCCGGCGCAGCATCCGCTGGCGACGCTCGGCTTCATACCCTGGGCAAAATCGGTCGAGGCCGCCTCCAAGGGCTCGATCAAGGTCACCATCTATCCGGCGCAGCAGCTGGGCAAGGCGCCGAATCACTACGACATGGCGCGCGACGGCATCGCCGACCTGAGCTGGGCCAATCCGGGCTACCAGGCCGACCGCTTCCCGATATTCGGCGTGAGTGAACTGCCGTTCCAGTTTTCCAGCCCCGGTGCCGGATCGAAGGCGCTGGACGCCTGGTATCGCGCCTATGCTGCCAAGGAAATGAAGGACGTGCATTTCTGCTTCGCGCATCTGCACATCGGCACCATCCACTCGAAGAAGCCGATTACGGCGCCGGAGCAGATCAATGGCATGAAGATACGCCCGGCCCACGGCACCATGGCGCAGTTCGTCACGCTGCTCGGCGGCACCAGCGTGCAGGTGTCCGCGCCCGAAGCGCGCGACGCGCTGGAGAAGGGCGTCGCCGACGCGATCACCTTTCCCTGGCATTCGATCATCACGTTCGGCATCGACAAGGTGGTCAACTTTCATACCGACATGCGGCTGTATGCGGCCAGTTTCGTGTGGAGCATGAACAAGGACTTCTACGCCAAGCTGTCTGCGACGCAGAAAAAAGTGATCGACGACCACTGCAGCAACGAGTGGGCGGCCAAGGTCGGCGCGGACTGGGGCAACGACGAGGATTCTGGCGAGCAGCTGATGGCGAAGCTTCCCGGGCACACCATCGTCAAGGTCAGCCCGGCGGAACTCGCCGTTTGGCGCAAGGCGGCCCAACCGCTGACGGCAGCGTGGCTGAAGAAGCCCAATAGTTCCGGCATCAACACGCAGGAAGCGCTCGACGCTTTCCACAAGTCGCTCAAGGTCCACAACGCCGCCTACTAAACCGGCGCCCGCTCCGGCAGTTCCCCCGCGCGGGAGCCGGGGGAGCGCCGGCATCGCTTTCCGGCCCCGCCCGTCCTCCCCTGGAGATTGCACGTGCTCAACAGGATCCTCGCGTTCACCGAATCGGTCGCGGCCCTGTTTCTGCTGCTGGTTGCGGCCCTGACGTTTTTCAACGTCTGCGTGCGCTACCTGTTCCACACGCAGATCCCGGACTGGTTCGATTTGTCCAAGCAGTTGCAGGCCATCGCCATCATGTGGGGCATTGCGCTGGCTACCTACCGTGGCACCCATATCTGTGTCGACATCCTGTGGGAGCACTGCGCCGGCGCCTGGCGCCGCCGCATCGATATATTTGCCACCGCTGTGACGCTGCTGCTGCTGGCGCCGATGGCGTGGATGATATTCGTGATCGTGGCGAACATGGGCAGCGAAGTCACCAGCGACCTGCGCCTTCAGCTGCGCTATTTCTACGCCATCGCTGCGCTCGGCGCGGTGGCCGCGGCGCTGCTCGCGGTCAAGCGCATCATGGAGTTGTACGCGCAGCGCGCGCCGGACGGCGTCGGGACGGAGCGGCTCGATGGATAGGGACCTGGTCGCGCTGCTCGGTTTCGTCTTGATGTTCCTGCTGATGGCGCTGCGCGTGCCGATCGGCGTCGCCATGGGACTTTCCGGCATCCTTGGTTTCGCCGCGCTCTCCGGCATGGGGCCGGCGCTCAGGCTGCTGGGGCAGGTGCCGCTGTCGGTGCTGTCCGACTATAACCTGTCCATCATTCCGATGTTCATCCTGATGGGGGCGTTTTCGGCCGGTGCCGGCATGAGCCGCGAACTGTTCGCCGCCGGCACGGCCTGGCTGGGGCACAGGCGCGGCGGACTCGCGCTGGCGACCATTACCGCCTGCGGCGGCTTTGCCGCGATCAACGGCTCCTCGGTGGCGACGGCGGCCACCATGTCGCAGGTGGCCCTGCCGGAGATGCGCAAGGCCGGCTACGACCCCGGGCTGTCCGCGGGCCTGATCGCGGCAGGCGGCACGCTCGGCATAATGATCCCGCCGTCGGTGATATTCGTGCTCTACGGCATCATGACCGAGACCGACATCAAGCAGTTGTTCTTCGCCGGCGTGGTGCCGGGGATAATCGCAATGCTGTTCTATTCGACGGTGATCCTGTTCTTCGCGTGGCGCCGTCCGGCGACCATGCCGAGCGGGCGGATCCACAGCTGGCGCGAGCGTTTTGCGACGCTGAAGAACCTGTGGGCTACGCTGCTGCTGTTCCTAGTGGTGCTCGGCGGCATGTATCTGGGCGTATTTACCGCGACGGAAGCGGCCGGTGTCGGCGCCATGGGCGCGCTCGTGATCGGACTGGTACGCGGGCAACTGCATGTGAACCAGATCAAGGAAACGCTGGTCGGTTCTCTGCGCGTTTCGGCGGCGATCCTGACCATCGTGCTCGGCGCCTATCTGTTCGGCTACTTCCTCACCATCACCCAGTTCACGCAGAATTCGATCGAATTCCTGGTGCACCTGCCGGTCGGGGCGTATGGCGTGCTGGCGCTGATCATGGTGGGCTATCTCATCCTCGGCGCAGTGATGGACGAGCTGGCGATGATCCTGCTTACCGTGCCCATCGTGTTTCCGGCGATGATGCAGCTCGGCTTCGACCCGGTCTGGTTCGGCGTCATCATCGTGATGGCGGTCACCTTCGGCATGATCTGCCCGCCGGTGGGCATGAACGTGTTCGTGATCAATTCGATCGCCACCGACATCCCGCTAACGCGCATCTATCGCGGAACCTTCCCGTTCATTGCGGTGGACCTGGTGCGCCTGTTCCTGCTGTGCGCGTTTCCGATGCTGTCCCTGTGGCTGCCCAGGACCATAGGCGGTTGATGCGGCTGTGCTAGCCCGGCGCAGCTAGCCGCTGGCGCACCATCTGGATGTGACTGCGCAGGGCGTACAGTTGGTCCGCATACGACAGCGGTACCGTCACGTTTTGCGCCTTGGCTTCGAGCTTGTTCAAATCGTTGAGCAATTCGGCTGAAGACGCGGATTTCGTCTGCAGCGCGTCCTCGATCTCGCGTAATTGCCGGTACCAGCGGAATATGCGCGAGCGGATGCGGAACTGGTACAGCGGCGGCACTACGCGCGAGAGCGGAATCAGCACCGCGATGATGGACACCAGCACCACCCACATGCGGTCGATCAGATTTGCCAGCCAGAACGGCAGGTAACGCTGCAGCAGCGGTGGTCCGTTGCGGTAGTAGCGCTCGGCCTCCTTTGCGAGCGGCAGCTCGGTGTTCAGAGGCGACGGGAATTCCCCGGCGTGCGCGAGCCAGCCGGTGCCGCCGTGGATGTCGTGCGCCGCCTGTACGAACAGCTGCAGCAGCGCCGGATGCGTGTCCGCGCGCGCCACCAGCGTGGTGGTGGCCGCGATCAGCGGCAGGTCGTGCGCCGGCACGTCGTGCTCGAGATTGACCACCCCGCGCGGCAATTCGACCGCGCGCAGAAAGGGCAGCCGGCGAGCATAGGCCTTGGCCTGGGCGAATTCGAACAGCTTCACTCCCGGGGTCTGCAGCAGCATCTGCGCCATCAGCGATTCCGGCGCTGCAGCGATCACCAGCGCGTCGAGTTCGCCGGCGAGCAGAGCGATGACCGCGGGCGTCTGCTCCAGGCGGCTCGCCTTGAGGCTGTCCCGATCCACGTCGTTGGCCTGCAGCAGCTTGCCGAACAGCCCGGTCACGCCGCTGCCGCGCGCGCCGACGTTGACGCGCCATCCGCGCAGATCGGCCAAGCTGGTTAGCGTCGCGTCGCGGTTCAATTTCCTGGCTGCATCGCTGCGGTAGAAAAGCCACACCGGTTCGAGGTAGAGACTGCCTAGCGATACCAGCGGCACGCCGCTCTTGTCCTCGTCGGCGGAGCGCACGGAGTCGCTCGAGCCTCCGCGCACGAAACCGAAATCGACGTTCTGCGCAGCGTCGCGCAGCAGACGCCGGTTTTCCGAGGATCCCTGCGTAGGCCTGAGCACGACTTCGATGCCGTAGCGCCTGAGTTCGGCTGCGTAACGCTTGCCGAAATCGGCGTAGTCGCTTTGCTCCGGTCCGGTTGCGAGCACCACCCGCTTGGGCGGCGCAGGGTCCAGCAGGTAATAGGCGCCCGCGAGCAGGATCAGGGTGATCAGCACGAACGGACCCGCGGCGGCGACGAGGTCGCGCAGCGAGAGCAGCGAATTGCGCAGCATCCGGCCCATCAAGCGCCGTCCGTGAGCCGGATGGCAAGGAAAAACCGACTGCGCAGGAAATCGTGCGCGCCGGGCGCGAGCATTACTGGCGTGCAGGAAAGCGTGCGCATCAATCGGTCCTCCTGTTCCGAATCGGGATTCTGCAAAGGTATACTAAGCCCGAATTCAGACGCCGGGTGTAACGCGGCTGCGTAATCGCGGAATCGAATTTATTCCAGAGAAAACAATGGACCTCTGCTCCCTTAGCCGGTAGACTTCCGGCCTTTTCGCATACCTGCATCCATGGCCGCCGTGACCGAGCACGCATCGCCCCCAAGCGCCGACAACGGCCGCGCGCCGGCGGAGCGGATTGCGCGCGAAATGGCGCGCCGCCGCACCTTCGGCATCATTGCGCACCCCGATGCGGGCAAGACGACCCTGACCGAAAAGCTGCTGCTGTTCTCCGGCGCCATCCACCTTGCCGGTACGGTGAAGGCGCGCAAAAGCCGCCGGCACGCAACCTCGGACTGGATGGAGATCGAGAAGCAGCGCGGGATTTCGGTGGCGAGTTCGGTGATGCAGTTCGAATACCGCGACTGCGTGGTCAACCTGCTCGACACACCGGGACACCAGGACTTCTCCGAGGACACCTACCGCGTGCTCACCGCCGTCGATTCCGCGCTGATGGTGATCGACGCGGCCAAGGGCGTAGAAGAGCAGACCATCAAGCTGCTGAACGTGTGCCGCATGCGCAGCACGCCCATCCTCACCTTCATGAACAAGATGGACCGCGAAACCCGCGATCCGGTGACCCTGGTGGAAGAAGTGGAGGAGGTGCTCAAGATCCAATGCGCGCCGGTGACCTGGCCGATCGGCATGGGCAAGTCGTTTCGCGGCGTGTATCACCTCCTGCGCGACGAGATCCTGCTGTTCACCGCCGGCGAAGAGCGCGGCGATCAGGAGTTCGAGACGGTCGCCGGTATCGGCAACCCGCGCCTTGCGGAAATGTTTCCGCGTGAAATTGAGCAGCTCAAGAGCGAAGTCGCGCTGGTGCGCAGCGCCCTGCACCCGTTCGACCTCGAAGCGTTTCTCGACGGCAGGCAGACGCCGGTGTTCTTCGGCTCGGCCGTCAACAACTTCGGCGTGCGCGAGATCCTGGGCGCGCTGATCGACTGGGCGCCGGGGCCGCGCGAGCGCGACGCCACCGTGCGCGTGGTCGCACCGGGCGAAGCGCGCTTCTCCGGTTTCGTGTTCAAGATCCAGGCCAACATGGACCCGGCGCACCGCGACCGCATCGCGTTCGTGCGCGTGTGTTCCGGGCGCTTCGAGCGCGGGATGAAAATCAGGCACCTGCGCATCGAGCGCGACATCAGGGTGAACAACGTGGTTACCTTCATGGCCTCGAGCCGTGAGCAGGTCGAGGAGGCGTACGCCGGCGACATCATCGGCCTGCCCAACCACGGACAGATGCAGATCGGCGACAGCTTTTCCGAGGGCGAGGCGCTGTCGTTCACCGGCATTCCGTATTTCGCGCCCGACTTCTTCCGTTCGGTGCGCATCCGCAATCCGATCAAGGTGAAGCAGCTGCACAAGGGCCTGCAGCAGCTCGGTGAGGAGGGTGCGGTGCAGGTGTACAAGCCCGCGCTGGGCGGAGATCTGATCCTCGGCGCGGTGGGCGTGCTGCAGTTCGAAGTGGTCGCAAGCCGGCTGCAAAGCGAATATGGCGTCGATGCGGTGTTCGAGGGTACCGCAATCACCTGCGCGCGCTGGGTCACCGGCGAGGACAGGCGCATGCTGGCCGAATTCGAGAACACGCTGGGGCACAACGTCGCGCGTGATGCCGCCGGCAACCTTGCCTACCTTGCGCCCAACCGCATCAACCTCCAGCTCACGCAGGAGCGCTGGCCCGGACTGGTGTTCCACGAAACGCGCGAGCATGCGGTAGCGTCGGATTAAACCGGCGCAGCGAGCGGCAAAGAGGGCAGCCCCGGCAGTAGCGGGGACTCGAAATGGACGCCCCGCTTGGCGCGGGGGCCCGAAATAGAAGCCCCGCATGACGCGGGGGCCCGAAATGGAAGCCCCGCTTGACGCGGGGGCCCGAAATGGAAGCCCCGCATGACGCGGGGCTTGTGGGCACCCATTTTGGAAGTGCCGTAGCCGCAGTTGCGGCGCATACGGGACGGCGTCCCGTTTTGGTTGGAAACCTAAAAATCGCTTCTCAGTAGAATTGCCTCCTTGTGTTACCGCTATTTATGTATAGACGCGGCCGTAGTCCGAGTCAAGGTCGAAACATATGCGCAATGCGGATCCTGCGCATAACGCACGCCAATTGGACTTGCGGGCTCGGGTCCGGCATTGCCTGAGCTTCCGGCGTGGGGTAGATTGCGGCAATGTGAAAGAGAGACTCCGCTCACAAAAGACCGAGCGCGAATACAAGACCGCAGGAGGCGCATCCATGGACCAGACACAGCAGCGCACGCGCGAGATCGACGCCACCGTGGCCGATATCCGCGCCATCGAACAACACGAGGGCATCACGCGCTCGGCCCTGGCGAAAATCCGGCAGCGGCTAATCCAGCTTGCGGCGCGCACCGATCTTTTTACCGCGCAGGACTTCCCGCCGCCCGAGCCCGGCGGGGAGCGCAAGTCCTGCTTGTATCGGCTGGCCGAGGATGCCGACCATCGCTACGCGCTTTACATCAATTCCTCGTTGGGCGGTCATCATACGCCAGCGCATAACCACACCACCTGGGCGGTGATCGTCGGTATCACCGGGGAGGAGTTGAACCGCTTCTACGACCGCACCGCCGACAACGCGGTGCGCGAGAAGGGCCAGCACGTGGTGCGCCAGGGCTCGGGCGTATCGTTCATGCCGGAGGACCTGCATTCCATCCACATCGACGCGCCGCTGCTGAACTTCCATATGTACGGCATGGCGCTGGAGCAGCTTCGGCGGCGCGAGTTCTACAAGCCTGAAGAGCGTGCCTGGGGAATCTTCCCGCCGCATTCCGACATCCGCGAAGCGCGCCCCGCTCGCGCATGAGCCCGACGGACTGCATCCTCGATCTGGTCCTGGCACGAATCGACGAGGTAGTTCGGTGAGTCGCGCCGTTTCGAGCGCGGCGTTGCGCGAACTGCTGCTCGCGAATACGGAGTTGGCGCTGCTCGACGTGCGCGAACAGGGCGTGCACTACCAGGGCCACCCGTTCTTCGCCTGCTCGCTCCCGCTATCGCGCCTGGAGTTGATGGCCGGCGACTTGCTGCCGCGGCGCAGCGCACCGCTGGTGCTGCTCGACGGCTGCGGCGAGGGCTTGGCCGAGCGCGCGGCGGCGAAGCTCGCCGGGCTGGGCTACACCGATATCGCAATTCTGGAGGGAGGCTGCGCCGGCTGGACGGCGGCCGGCGGCGAGCTGTTCTCCGGGGTCAACGTCCCGTCCAAAGCCTTCGGCGAATTCGTCGAGCATCATTACGACACTCCGCGGGTGCCGCCGCAGGAGATCAGGCGGCTGATCGACAGCGGCAGGAAGCTCGTCATCCTCGATTCGCGACCCTTTGAGGAATACCACCGCATGAACATCCCGGGCGGTATCGACGCGCCCGGCGCGGAGCTGGTGTATCGCGTGCACGACATCGCGCCCGACCCCGACACCCTGGTGGTGGTCAATTGCGCCGGCCGCACGCGCAGCATCATCGGTTGCCAGTCGCTCAGGAACGCCGGCATTCCTAACGAGGTGGTGGCGCTGAAGGACGGTACCATGGGTTGGGAGCTGGCCGGCTACCGCTGCGAGCGCGGCTCGATCGCCGTCGCACCCGCGCCCGGCCCGTCGGGCGAACAGCAGGCGCGCGCAGCCGCGCAGCGCGTGGCGCGGCGCTTCGAGGTGAAATTCGCCACGCGCGCACAGGTCGAGGTCTGGCGGCGCGATCCCGAGCGCAGCCTGTACCTGCTCGACGTGCGCACCCGGCAGGAATTCGAACAACTGCACATCGCCGGCTCGCGCCACGCGCCCGGCGGACAGCTGGTGCAGGCAACCGACGAATTCGTCGCCGTGCGCGGTGCGCGCATCGTGTTGATAGACCCGGTGCGTGTGCGCTCGGTAATGACCGCGTCCTGGCTGAATCAGATGGGCTGGAGCGAAGCCTACGTGCTTGAACCTGAAGGCCAAAATGGCTTTGCCGGCTGGACGCTGAAGAGCGGCCCGCGCAAACCGGTCCCGGCAGGGTTCAAACCCTGGCGCAGTCTGAGCGCTGGCGAACTCGCGCGCAAGCAGGCCGAAGGCGGCGTTTGCGTGCTCGACCTGGCGACCAGCCTTCGCTTTCGCGAAGGCCATGTCCCGGGCGCCTGGTGGGCGGTGCGTTCGCGCCTGGGCGAGGCCCATGCGAAGCTCGCTGCCGCCCGGCTGATGGTGCTGACCTCAGAGGACGGAATACTGGCGCACCTCGCGGCGGCGGAAGCCCAGGCGCTGTGGCCGGACGCGCAGGTGCGCGTGCTCGATGGTGGCAATGCCGCATGGTTCGCCGCATCCCTGCCTGAAGACGCGGGAATCGACAACGCGACCACGGCGCTCGACGACGTCTGGTACAAGCCCTACGATCATGCGCGGGACTACGAGAAGCACGCGCGCGCCTACCTCAGCTGGGAAGTCGCGCTGGTCGACCAGATCAAGCGCGATCCCACCATCCGCTTTCGCGCCTATTGACTGAACGTTGACGCGTACGCTTACAGCGTCACCCGCGTACCGAGTTCGATCACGCGATCCGGCGGCAGTCCGAAAGACTCGGCCGGCGACGGGCTGTTGCGCTGCATCCAGCGGAACAATTCCCGGCGCCAGGTGAACAAACCCCGCTTCGCCGCGCGCGCCAGCGTAGCCTTGCCGAGGAAGTACGTGGTGTCCAGCGCTTCGAATTGGAGCCCGTGGCGTTCGAGCAGCTTCATCCCCTTGATCACGTCGGGCTGTTCCATGAAGCCGTAGCGCAGCGTCGCCTGGTAGACGTGGCCGCGCTCGATCACCTGCAGTTCGGTGCGCTCGGCATCGACGATCCGCGGCACGTCCTCGTTGACGATCGTCAGGAACACGATGCGTTCGTGCAGTACTTTGTTGTGCTTGAGATTGTGCAGCAGCACCGTAGGTACCGAGTCCGGGTCCGGCGTGAGGAATACGGCGGTGCCCGACACGCGCGGAATGTCGGCGCTGCACAGCGACGCAAAGGCGTCCAGCGGCACGCGCCTGCTGGTCTCATGCGCGGTGAGTGTGGCGGAGGCGCGCTTCCAGGTCGTCAGCAGGATGAAAAGCGCCAGGCCGCAACTCAGCGGGAACCAGCCGCCGTCGGCGAATTTGGTGGCGTTCGCGAGGAAGAACACCAGCTCCATTGTGGCGATCAGCGCAAGCACCAGAAAGAACAGCGGGTTCGCCCGCTTTTTCATCGATATCGCCACGATGGTGACGATCGTGGTCTCCAGCACCATCGTTCCCGAAACCGCGATTCCATAGGCCGACGCGATCGCGCTCGAACTCTTGAACGCCAGCACCAGCAGGATCACCAGCACCAGCATGGTCCAGTTGAGCTGCGGAACATAGATCTGGCCGCGCTCGGTCTCGGACGTGTGTTGGGTGGGCAGGCGCGGGAGGTAACCCAGGCGCGTGGCTTGCTGCGTAACGGAAAACGCTCCGGAGATCGCCGCCTGCGAAGCGATGATGGTCGCCGTCGTGGCGAGGACCACCAGCGGAATCAGCAGTTCCTGCGGCGCGAGCAGGTAGAACGGGCTTTTTATCGCGGCAGGATTGCGCAAGGCGAGTGCGCCCTGACCGAAGTAATTGCACATCAGCGACGGAAACACCAGGCCGAACCAGGCTATGCGTATCGGCAACGGGCCGAAATGGCCCATGTCGGCGTACAGCGCCTCGCCGCCAGTAAGTGCGAGGAATACCGAGCCGAGGACCAGGAAGGTCAGGACTGGCGATTGCCAGGCGAATTCGAGCGCATACCTGGGGTCTAGTGCGGCCAGTACGGCCGGCGTCTGCGCAATCGAGATCACGCCCAGCGTCGCGAGTACCAGGAACCACAGCACAGTGATCGGACCGAAAAGTTTGCCCAGCACGCCGGTGCCGCGGCTCTGCATCGCGAACAGTCCGACCAGCACGGCGATGGTGATCGGCACTATCCAGTGGCCGAACGCCGGAGTCGCCACCGACAGGCCTTCCACTGCCGAGAGCACCGAGATCGCGGGCGTGATGATCGCGTCGCCGTAGAACAGCGAGGCGCCGAATATGCCGAGCATCCCGACGGTCCAGGTCATTCGCGGGTGCGCGCGCGTCAGGCGCAGCGCGAGCGCAAGCAGCGCCAGGATGCCGCCTTCGCCGCCGTTGTCGAAACGCATGACGATGGTCACGTATTTAAGCGAAACGACCAGCGTGACCGACCAGAACATCATTGATAGCACCGCGAGCACGTTGCCGTGGGTCAACGGCAGGCCGTGCTCGCTGCTGAACGCTTCCCTGAACGCGTACAGCGGACTGGTACCGATATCGCCAAAGACTACACCAAGGGCGGCGAGGGTAAGAATGGAGAGCGCGGATTTGCCTTGCGATCCGTCACCGCTGGCGCTTGGGCTCATTGGCACCGTCAATCGGGCTACGCGAGGACCGCGACTATATGCCGATTCATGTTGCGACGCAACATCACCCGGTTGGCGGCCTTATCGGCGGTTGCCGCTTCCTAATCTTCTTTCTCAGCGTACATGCTGACTGCGCGCGTGCGCTTGGAACCGGCGGAAAAACGCTCGAGCTTGACCAGGATCGGATACAACTCCTCCAGCTTGGCGTGGGCGGCAGACTCGGTTTTGAAGATGAGCAGTTTTCCGTCCGGCCCCATGACGTCGTGCCAGGCCTGGGGATCTTTTTCGTCTTCCTGAACTTGCAGCTTGAACATCGCGGTTTCCTTTTCAATTTGACCGGCGCATGTGCCATTCTTGCCCCGAATCCTCCCGCTGGCAAGCCTTGCGGCGCTGCTGCAGATGCTAAAATTCCCTTGACTTGACACGCGATAACGGGAGCTTTGCATGGCGCGGCCGGAGGCGTCGATCGAACGGGTGCGCAGTTGGGTGGAAGCCGCCGAACGCGTGGTAGTCCTCACCGGCGCCGGCATCTCCACCGAGTCCGGCATTCCGGATTTTCGCGGTCCGCAGGGCGTGTGGACGCGCAATCCGCAGGCGGAGAAACTTTCCAACATCCGCTACTACATGGCAGATCCGCAGATACGCAAGGAGGCCTGGCAGGCGCGTCTGGTGCATCCCGCCTGGGAGGCGCAGCCGAATGCGGGACATGCGGCCATCGCCGCGCTCGAGCAGCGCGGCAAGCTGCACGCGCTGATCACGCAGAATATCGACGGCCTGCATCAGAAGGCGGGCAATTCCCCCGAACGCGTGATTGAGGTGCACGGCACGGTGCTAAAGGTGGTGTGCATGAACTGCGGCTGGAAGGGGCCGATGCAGGAGACGCTGCTGCGCCTCCTGACCGGGGAAGACGATCCGCCGTGCAAATCCTGCGGCGGTATCCTCAAGAGCGACACCATATCCTTCGGCCAGAACCTGGTTCCGGAGGTGATAGACCGCGCGATGCGATGCGCCGCCGAGTCCGACTGCTTCATCGCGGTCGGCAGCAGCCTGCAGGTGTATCCGATCGCGGGCGCGGTGGCCGAGGCGAAATCGGCAGGTGCGTGCGTGGTGATCGTCAATGCCGAACCGACGCCGTTCGACGATATCGCCGACGCGGTACTTGCAGATTCGATCGGCGCGACGCTGCCGCGCATATTCTAGACACAGGCCTTGCGCCTGCGCTGCACATTCCAGGCGCGCCCGTGCGGCGCGCCGCGGTCGATCCGGATTAGTAGTGCGCCATTCCGGTGCGTTCGAAATGACGCTGGCGTTGCTCCAGGTCGGAAAGGTTGTCGGCCGCGGCAAAGAAGCTGTCACGTTCGTAATACTCGCTACGCGCGAGCCAGTCGCCGATTGCGGCGAACATGCTCTTGATCATGCGCCCGAGTTCCATGCTGCGATTAAGACGGGCAAGCTGCTCGATGGTGTGGATATCCAAGACCGTTTCTCTGGCTGCCTCAGCCTGGATATTGCCTTGCACAATATCCGCTGCCGGCGCGGGCGATCTGAAAACCCTGGCAGCGGACTCGCCAAATGCGGCGTCCGGGCGTAGGATACTGTCACCTTCGTACAGGGGGGCGTAAAGTCTCATATCAAATGTCCTCGAAATGCGTTTGAATCAGCACAGCTATTGTGCTGTATGTCTAGGATATTACGGAGCAAAGGCCGGACAATCCAATCGCATGATCGAATAGGTACCATCGCTTTCCGTTATGCCCGTCCTAGTGTTATGATGCAACGCAACAATTCAGCTGGAACAAGGCTGTTTTGAACGCGGTGCCAGTATCCGGTATAAAATTCGTCAAAAGTGGGCTCAGAGCAGCTTTTGCGAACGCATCTGATTGTTTTATTGACCGAAATATTGGAATCGGAGTTGATATGGAGCTTTACCAGCTGCGCAGCTTCGTTGCCGTGGCCGAGGCTGGCCACCTGACCCGCGCCTCGGAAAAACTGCACGTCAGCCAGCCTGCCGTAAGCGCGCAGATCAAGGCGCTTGAGGACGAACTCGACCTGGCGCTGTTCGAGCGCACTTCCAGCGGCATGGTGCCGACTACGGCCGGTCAGCGACTGCTCACGTATGCGCAGAAAATACTCGCGGCGGCCCAGGCTCTGCGCAACGAAGCCAAGGCCCTGAAAGGCGAGATTGCCGGACGCGTGCGCGTGGGCACGATGTCGGACCCGGGGTTTATCCGCATCGGCGAATTTCTCAACGCTACGGTTGAGCGCTACCCCTTGCTGCAACTGGAACTGCACCAGGAAGTTACCGGCGAAGCATATGCGAAGGTGCGCGACGGCGAACTCGATGGCAGCTTTTACTACGGCGATCTGGAGCACCGGCTGGTGAGCCGGCTGCGGCTGCGCGGCATCACTTACCGTGTTGCCGCACCGGCGGCGTGGAAAAGCCGCGTCGTCGACGCCGACTGGAGTGAGATCGCAAAGCAGCCCTGGGTTACTACGCCCGCAATCAGCAGCCACCACAAGCTCGTGCGCGAGTTGTTCGACAAGCACGACGTCGAGCCGACCAAGGTGGTCGAGGCCGACCAGGAATCGGTGATCGCCAACCTGGTCGTTTCCGGGGTCGGCATGTCCTTGATCCGTGAGGAACTGGCGCTGGAAAAAGAGGCGGCGGGCGAGGTCTGCCTGTGGCGCGACCTGCGGCTTGAGACCACGCTGTGGTTCATCTATCTGGTGGCGCGCAAGGACGACCCGGTGATCCTCGCGCTGCTGGGCGTGCTGCGCGACACCTGGCAGCTGGCCGCGGAGCAGGCGCCGAAGCTGCACCAGCCGGCCTGAAGATCGCTATGGCGGGTTTAGCCTAAGCGGCGAAAACAGCGCGCGTCCGCGCGCGGTGGAGCAGCGCCAGTACGATTCCGATATTGACCAGGTTC
The DNA here is from genome assembly GCA_038206915.1 of Burkholderiales bacterium. GTDB lineage: Bacteria > Pseudomonadota > Gammaproteobacteria > Burkholderiales > SG8-39 > 2-12-FULL-64-23. The sequence continues at coordinate 28,549 of JBBRAI010000032.1, forward strand.
CAGGCGATGCCGTTGACGAAAGCGGCGCGATAGGAGCCGGTAGCGTCGAAGATCGCGCCGGACATCCAGCCGCCCAGCGCCATGCCGAACAGGGTTGCCATCAGCACCGTGCCCACGCGCGCGCCGGCTTCGCTCGGCTTGAAGTGCTCGCGCACGATGAGTGCGTAGGACGGGACGATGCCGCCCTGGAACAGGCCGAACAACGCCGACACCACGTAGAGCGAAACCAGTCCCGTGAATGGCAGAAACAGGAACAGCGCCACGCACTGCAGCGTCGATCCCAAGAGCAGCGTGCGCAGCCCGCCGATGTGATCCGAAATCCAGCCGAAGCTGAGCCGGCTGACGATGCCGAAGCCGAGCATGAGCGAGAGCATTTGCGCGCCGCGCGCCGGTCCAAAGCCGAGGTCGCCGCAATACGCCACGATATGCACCTGCGGCATCGACATGGCGACACAGCAGGACACGCCGGCCACGCAGAGCAGCGTGAGCAGGGTGCCCGGCGCGAGCCCGAGGGTGCCTTCGGCTCCGGCCGGTGCGGCGCCCGCGGCGGGCGGTTGCGGAATGGGCGGGCGCGGGCGCAGCAGCAGCGCGAGCGGCAGCATCGCGAGCACGCAGAATACGCCGATGCCGATATAGGTCTGGCGCCAGCCGGCGCTGTCGATGTAGTGCTGCATCAGCGGCGGCCAGATCGTGCCCGCGAGATAGTTGCCGCTGATGCAGATGGCGACGGCGATGCCGCGCCGGCGGGTGAACCAGAGCGAAATGTCCGCCACCAGCGGCGCGAATGTGGCCGAGGTGCCGAGCAGTCCGATCAACAGGCCCTGCGCCAGGTTGAACTGCCACATACTGCCGGCGCTGCCGGCGGCGACGAAGCCGGCCGACAGCCCGAGCGCGCCTATGATCACCGGCACCATCACGCCGTAGCGGTCCGCGATCCGGCCCATGAGGATGCCGCCCAGGCCGAAGCCGATCATGGTGTAGGTGTAAGGCAGGGACGCATCCGCGCGTCCGATGCCGAAATCCGCCTGCACGCGCGGCAGCACCACGGTGATCGCGTACATGCCCGAGCCGCCTATGGTCATCAGCGCGAGCGCGGCGACGAGCCGCACCCAGGCGTAGCGCGATTCGGCCCTGGATTCAGCTCGGCTCAAAATCCCTCGAGCACGATCTTGCCCAGCGTATGTCCCGCCTCGATCAGCTTGTGCGCGCGCTTGAGATTGGCGGCGTCGATCCTGCCGAGCACGCGCGGCACCTTCTCGACCACATCCTTGGGCGCGCGCCGCTTCGCGTCGACCGAATTCACCGATATCGCCTTCACTTCGACCAGCAGGTCGCGCCCGCTTGCGACGGGCATGTCGAGTTCGAGATCGAGAAAGGATTCCGCGTCGTCGATCGGAAGATAGCGGTAGAGTCCGACGGCTTTCATGTTCCTCTCCAGTCCATTGCATAGCGATCGACGCGCCGCTGGCGCAAGCCAAGCGAGCCGCTGCCGATGGTAGCAGAGATTATTTGCACGGTGCTCCGCGCCGGAAGTTCGGGCGGTCGGTCTGCTGCTCAGCCTGAACGCACGCAGGCTGGACCTGGACCAGTCATTGGGCCGCCGGATATGCCGTGAGCAACCGCGGACACGCGCTTTCGACGTCGATCTGCCAGACCGTGAATATGCAGGGATTGCGTCCATCGGGCGAGGGGCAACTGCATTTCACCGTATAGCGCGGACCATATCCTGTCTTCATTGTTTCAACCACGGGGTTGCTGCGACCCTGAGCAATCAGTGCGTGTTGCAGAACTGTCCAATTCGCGATATCGAAACCGAATGCCCAGTAGAACCTGGCTTTGCTCTTGCCGAGCATGTGCTTCGTGTTGAGCAGGTAATCGACGATCTTCTCGCGCGCTACGCTGGCGCAATGGCTGTTCGGCAGCGTCATTGCAGGCTGATCTCGGCCAGATCGGCATGCCGAAGGGTGACGACCGCTGTCGCGCCGGCGGCGTCCTGCAGTTCGACGGCATACGCTTCGCCGCCGTTGTAGACGGCGACGACCGCGCCGACCGCATCCCGGGCGAGTCGATGACCTTCGATCTCGCAGTCGCGCAGCACGCGCACCATGGAATGCTCGGCGATTGCGCGTCTGACGGAATCCTTCGGTACGAGCCCGCGCAACTGCTCGCGCACGCCGCGTCCCTTGTCGTCCTTCTGGGTGGCGAGCAGGAACAGGTTGCCGCTTGCGTGCGCCCAGAATTCTCCGATAGCGCGCTTTTCCTGGGAATCATCGTTGGTCTTGTATCCGGCGCCCTTGTACTCCACCACCAGCAGCCGCCCGTCTTTCAGTTCGCAGATGAAGTCCGGATAAAAGCGGTCGCTTGCCGTCGGCAGCCAGAACGAATATTCCGGAAAGCGCGGGATGTTGCGCACCCAGTGGCGCACCTCGTTCAGTTCGTCAATGGCGACGGCGCAATGGAATTCGTTGTCGGTTTCCCTGGGCGGCGCATCCTTCAGGTCGCCGATCATAGCTGCGCCATAGTAGTGCTTGCGGAAGCGGTAGCGCCCTGCGTAATACGGCGGGCGTGCAGGATAGCGCCCGCGGCCGAATTGGAACGTGAAATCGCGGCTGATGCAGCCGCGCGGGTCCGGGCCCGCGAGCGTCAATTGCAGCCCTGTCTTTTGCGCGTCGGCGCGCAGCGCTTCCAGGCGCTCGCGCACGGCGTCGACGAGCTGGTTGCGGTGGCGCACCAGTGCAGTCAGCGTGTACTTGCGCTCGCGCTGCAGCCAAGTCAACACTTTGGTGAGCCAGGCAATTCGCTCGCTTTGCGCAATCGAGCGTTCGTGCAGCCGGTCGTCGAGCCAGCGCAGCAGGTCGGCCTCGGTGACGTCGATCGGCACCAGATCGAGATTGACCGAATAGTGGATTTCCTGCTCGATCTTCAGGTGCCCGTCGCGAATGTCTACCAGGTAGGGATGCCGGTTCTCGCTGGGCACGAATCCAGCCAGGTCGCCGGGCTTTTCAGCGAGCGAAAAGCCCGCCAGACCGAGCAGGGTTTCCCGCTCGGCGAGGTCGAGTTCGCCCTGTGCGTCGCGTATGCACAGTAGCGGCAGCGGCCGGAAAGCGATACCGAGTTGCGCCGGCGCGGCCTGAGCCTCATGGCGCAATGCATAGCGCTCCAGCGTTTTTTCCAGTTGCGCGCGCTCCGCCTTGCTGCCGGCCGCGGCAAGCAGCGCTTCGCGTACCGGCGCCGCGGGCGGGGCCGAGAAGCTGACCGTCATGTTGCCGTCGGCGCGCGGGGACATCGTGACCTGCGCCGCCGAGGACAGGGCAGTCATCAAGGCATGCGACTCGGGCATGATGAGTTCGAGCGGAGGCAGCACCGGCGCGACAGCAACTACTGCGTCAAACAGCGGTGTCGTGGTCGGAAAGATCGCCTGCGCCGCCTCCAACTCCTCGAAACCCATGGCCACCAGCTTGTCGGTCAGTTCGTTTGCCACGCGCGCCGTCTCGGCGCTGGCGATGTGGGCATAGGCGCGGTTGAGTAGTTCGCTCTTGCGGCTCGTGGCGTAGGGCATGCGCAGCACGCGCCCGAGCAGCTGTTCCATGTCGCGGCTGGAGCCGATTTTCTGCAGAGTGCAGAACACGTAGGCAAACGAGCAGTCCCAGCCTTCCTTCAGCGCTTCGACCGTGATGACCATGTCGATGGCGCAGGCCGGATCGAATAGGTTGATGCCGTCGAGTTCGCGCTGGCTGCCGGTGGCCACGGCGATGCGCTCTTGCGCCACATGTTCCTGCTCGATCAGATGCGCGCGAAGTTTGTCGACCGTAACTTCGCCCGCTTTGTCTTCGGCCTGGAACAGCACGATGGGCCGCACGTAGTCGGCCTCAGTCAGCGCCTCGTCGGCAAGGCGCTTGCGTGTGAGCAAGGCATCGCGCACCGCCTCCTGCCAGTTCGGATGCGCCTGCAGCACGATGGGTAGCTTGATCATCTGCTCGGCCTTCAATTCCTCGGCCGAGACGTGGTAGAGCACATTGCTGCGGTTCTGGCCTTGGCGCACCGGCGTGGCGGTCATTTCGATCAACGCCGCCGGGCGCAGCCGAGCGAAGGTGTCGTACGAAAGCGGCGTGCGCGCGTTGTGCGCCTCGTCCACGATTACCACCGGCCGGTGCCAGTAGAGCAGGTTGGCGAAACTGCGCTTGACCTTGCCGAGGTCGGCACGTCGCAGGTAAGGCTGGGCTTCGAGGTCGCGCTCGACTATGCGCTCCAATCCGGGCAGGTCGGGCGCACGCTCGAAATGCGGCTCGAACGCCTCTTTGTACGCGTACACGTCGCGCCCGGAGGTGTCGTCCACGCGCAGGGTCTGCATGGTGCCGACCACGACAATGGCCTTGCTGCCGAAGTCCTGCGGCCGCAGTTGTTCGCATTCGGCAATGTCAAGCACGCGCAGGCCGTCGAGGCCGAAGTGCTGTTGCAGCGCCTCGCGGTACGGGTGGCCGGGCTGGCGCAATGCGGCGAGCGTCTGCGTGCGGATGATGTTCGATGGCACCAGCCATAGCGCTAGCGGCCGGTCCTGGCCGGTGAAGTGCCGCGCCGCCGTCGCCACCGCATGCGTTCCGAGCAAGGTCTTGCCGCCGCCGGTGGGGATGCGCAGGCAGACGTAAGGCGTGGCGCCAAAACCCTGCGCCAGGTACGGTGGAATGCTTTCGGGTGCGACCTCCTGCGCAATCCAGGCCTTGCGGAACGCCGCATCCAGTGCGCCTTCGTTCTGCGCGCCGCGCGCGAAGTCGAAAAAATTCGCCAGCGCCCGCAGGGCCTCGGTCTGGTAGCGCTTGAGCGTCAGCGGCATGGCGTGTCCTCGTCAGCGCGCACGGATGTCGTAGGGAATCTGGCGGAAGCGCAGGTCGTTTGCCGCCAGGCGCGACGCCGACAGCCGGCAGGACTCGCCGAACACGACCTTGGGTCCGGCGTGCGGCACGATGTCGTTGATCGCCTGCAGCACCTTGCCGGTGAGCACATTGCCGCCCGCGGGCCGGCGGTCGCCGAGAATGCCGTTGTAGAGCAGATAGTACGCAGTGCCTTCATGCACGCCGAGCAGCGGCGTGCCGCCGCGCGCGCCTGCGCTCTTGCGCTCCCACGGCGAGCGCGTCTCCTGATACCAGACCCAGGCGGCGAGGGTGTCGAAGCCAATAGAAGGATCGATGCCGCCGTCGGGGAGAAAAGCCGGCTTGCCCAGCGTGGCAAAGCGGAAGCCGCCGCCGCCTTTCCAACCGACGGTTTCGGAAATGCCGCCTTGCTCGCCAGCGAGAACGTTTTCCAGTCGGGGCAGGCAATGTGTTCGTGCGTGCTCGCCCATCTCGATGCCGATCCAGCGCCGCCCCATTTTGTGCGCGACTGCTACCGACGTACCAGAGCCGATAAATGAATCGAGTACAAGATCACCTTGCCCGGTGGAGGCTTCGAAAATAGTATTCAGCAGGCCTTCAGGTTTTGGAAACGAAAATTTATTCGCCAGCCCAAACAGTGCGACTGTTTCATAAGTCCCATGTTGCGTGTAGTGCCCTTCGATTATGGTCTGGGGTTTTCGCTTTCGCTCTTCTCCATCAACATCTCGGAGATATTGCTTGTAGGAAACCGTGAATTTCCCGCCTTTCTTTTCCGAAATGATGAGTTCATTATTCTTCAATGCTTCATATGCGCGCTCTTTGGACCATTGCCACTGTTTATCCGGCCAAATCTCCTGTCCATTCGAATGCACGATTGGATAACGAAGGTTGGGCCTCTCATCCATGCTCGTGGTTGCAAGAGGTTGTAAGCGATAAGGGCCTCTTTCCGTTACCTTCTCATCCGTGTATTTGTAATATTTTTTTACCGCTTCAGGGTCTGGTGGCAAGAACATGTCCGGAAACTGGTCAATGTTCTTTGTGTAAGAAAGAACAAACTCATGTAGCCCAACAAACCATTTTGACTTGGCGCCGCCGCCATAGCTTTTCTTCCATACGAAACTGGTTAAGAAATTTCTTCGCCCGAAAACTTCATCCATAACTACCTTAAGGTAGTGCGCCTCATTGTCGTCAATGGACACCCAAATGCTTCCGTCCTCCGACAATAACTCGCGCAACAACTCCAGTCGCGGCACCATCATCGACAGCCACTGGCTATGCTCGAGGTTGTCGTCGTAGTGCTCGAAGGCCGAGCGGGTGTTGTATGGCGGATCGATGTAGATGCACTTCACCCGGCCGGCAAAGAACGGCAGCAGGGCCTTGAGCGCGTCGAGGTTGTCGCCCTGTATCAGCCAGTTGTCCGCCCCCGCATCGCCGTGGACGCTTTGCAGCTCCAGCAGCCGGTAGGGAACCTGGGCCGCGGCCTTGAGGGCCTGCGCTTTGTTGAGCCAATCCAGAGTGGGCATGCGCGCCTTGTCGTGAGCCTATGCCGCCATTTAGGCGGCGCCCCGCCCTCTGCGTAGCACAATGCACTGCCCGAAGATCGGCGCCAGTACTGGCTCTCCAGGCGGTTTGCGACTGAAGAACAGTAACATCAATCGACTCACGCCATTTTGTTTAACAATGCAGGCGTAAGAATCTAAGACAATGCTACGCAGCTTCGGCCAACCCCCTCGCGTGCGCAATTTCTCCGTGACCTACGGCTCGCACTTTTTGCGCAGACAAGGTAAGCACTGCGACGGTTTCACCGTCCAGCGCGGTGAATTCCACCTCGTAACCTGCGCCGTGGTCATGGACCAGCACGACCGTGCCAATATCGCCACGTGCGAGGCTGTGCTGGGGCAGATCGCATTCGAGAATTACGTCGTCCAGTTCGGCAATCATGCGGTCTTCCTTTTCAAGGGGTGTGCCGTTACAAACCGCGGCGGCGCCCCGTTGCTGTTTATAAACCATACGCTGCGAACATTCAAGGCAGTGCCATCCGCCGCAATGAGCAGCCCGTCCACGACGTAGCGCGTTCCAAATGCGTTGACAGCCTCCGCGGCCACCGGATTCGCGCGTGCGTGCAGATGCAATGCCGCGGCTAATTTCTCCCAATCCCGCGGCGTAAACCCGAAACTCCCGAAAAATGCCGCCTTGGATTTGCCGGATCGGTGCGTAGGCGAAAGCAGGTATCCGAGTATTTTGTTCTCGGGTACCCGTGCAGCGTCGGCATTGGGCAGAATCAATCCACACCACTCCTCGCAGACCAGACCTCAGACAGGAGCGGGCTGTAAGCGTTTCAGCCTACAGCTTGCAATAACGCATATCCCCGCACGAAGGCCTACTATCGCAGGTCACCACCCCGGGGGTCTGTCCCGAATTACTCCCCCGTGCGGCACGCGCTCAGAATGCTCTCGTCGGTAGAGCCGCCAAGTCCTTCCTCGATTGCTGTGCAAACATCGTGGCCCGCCTGACGCAGCATCGTGGCCGCCACCGCGGGCAGATTTTCGTCCAGCTTGAAACGCGCCGGCATTCGCGCTGCTTACGCGGAAATCGGTACGATTCGTTCCCGCGCGAGATCCGCCGCGTAAGCAAGTGCAGCAGCGACGTGCTCGTGTTTTAGTGATGGGTATTGATCAAGGATGTGCTCTTCCGTTTCGCCCGCGGCCAGGTTATCGAGAACGACGGATACCGGTATGCGCGTTCCCCTCAAACAGACCGTGCCATGCATTACCGCAGGATCGGAGGAAAGGTATGAGTGAATATCCATGCGCGACTCCAGAATGCGATTCGAGAGGCCAAGGTGCTTGCTCGATGCCCACGTGCGTATTAAGCACCAACCGTCGAATGGTAAATCCAAGCCGTCGCATAGGCAAACTGTTTCGCAGCTATGACGCGGAAACCCCCGGCTCTACTGGCTCTCCGCGGTCAATGCGAGCCGGGTTCGCGGCTCTGCATGTTCCGCGGCATCTCGGCAAGGCGGCGCGACAATTCGATCAGATCGTCAAGAGCCTGGAAGCGCTCGCGCAGCGACAAGCCGAGCGCGGCGCGTATCTGCTCGCGCCGGCTGCCTTCCCAAGTCGCGGCTTCCCAATCGGGATCAGGTTCCGGGCTCATCGTCGGGCTTAGCGCGTTGAACGGGCGCATATCTAAACATGCTTGGCGCCTGACGAACCATATGGGTGAAAGCGCATAGTTCTTCCAGCCAGCGCAGACGGTCGATTTCTGCCACCTTCAAATACGCTCTTATTTGGGCTTCCGTCACGTGGTATTCGTAGTCGACTTTCGGTAATTGGTTTTGAAGATTGATCATTTCTGCCAGACGTCGCGCAAAGTCACCGTGCGGTTGAACACCGGCGCGCCCGGCTTCGACTCGATCCGGTCAGCGATGAAATAGCCATGGCGCTCGAACTGGAAGCGCTGCTCCGGCTGCGCCTCCCGCAGCGAAGGCTCGAGCTGCGCGTGGATGAGCTTCTTCGCACCGGGGTTGAGGTCGAGCAGGAAATCGCGCTCGCCCGCGCCGGGATGCGGCGACATGAACAGGCGGTCATAGAGCCGCACTTCGCAGCGGTAGGCGTGCCTCGCAGAGACCCAATGGATATTGCCCTTGACCTTGTAGGCATCGGACCCGGGCGTGCCCGATTTGCTGTCGGCGAAATAATTGCAGCGCACCGCGATCACATTGCCCGAGGCATCCTTGTCGCAACCGGTGCATTCGACGACGAAGCCGTAGCGCAGGCGCACCTTGTTGCCCGGGTACAGCCTGAAGTACCCCTTGGCCGGGGTCTCCATGAAATCTTCGTGCTCAATCCAGAGCTCGCGCGAGAACGGCAGCGCGCGCTTGCCCAGCTCGGGCTGCTGCGGATGGTTGGGCGCCAGGCATTCTTCTTCGGCGCCCTCGGGGTAATTGTCGATGATGAGCTTCACCGGGTCGAGCACGGCGGTGCGGCGCGGCGCGACTTCGTTGAGGTGCTCGCGCATGCACTCTTCCAGCACGCCGTAGTCGATCCAGGCGTCGGATTTGGATACGCCGATGCGTTCGGCGAACAGGCGGAAGCCCTCGGGCGTGTAGCCGCGCCGGCGCGCCGCCACCAGCGTCGGCAGGCGCGGATCGTCCCAGCCCTCGACGTGCTTGTCTTCGACCAGCTGTATCAGCTTGCGCTTGGACAACACCACGTAGCTCAGGTTGAGCCGCGCGAACTCGATCTGCTGCGGCAGCGGCCGCTCGAGCAGCCCGCCCTCGGCCAGGCGCTCGAGCAGCCAGTCGTAGAACGGGCGCTGGTCCTCGAATTCCAGGGTGCAGATGGAGTGCGTGATGCGCTCCAGCGCATCCTCGATCGGGTGGGCGTAGGTGTACATCGGATAGATGCACCATGCGTCGCCGCTGCGGTGGTGTGTCGCGCGCTTGATGCGGTAGATCGCCGGGTCGCGCAGGTTGATGTTGGGCGATGCCATGTCGATTTTCGCGCGCAGCACCATGCTGCCGTCGGCGTGATTGCCCGCGCGCATTTCGCGCAGGCGCGCCAGCGATTCGGCCGCCGGGCGCTCGCGCCAGGGGCTTGCCTGGCCGTGCTCGGTCAGCGTGCCGCGCGTGGCGCGCAGTTCCTCCGCGCTTTGCTCGTCGACGTAGGCGTGGCCCGAACCCACCAGGTATTGCGCCGCCGCGTACATGAAATCGAAATAGTCGCTCGCGTAGTAGAGGTGCTCGGTCCCGTTCGCGCTCCAGCCGAAACCCAGCCAGCGCACCGCCTCGAGTATGGAATCGACGTACTCCTGTTCTTCCTTTTCCGGATTGGTGTCGTCGAAGCGCATGTGGCACACGCCGTCGTAGTCGCGCGCTAGGCCGAAGTTGAGGCAGATCGACTTGGCGTGGCCGAAGTGCAGGTAGCCGTTGGGCTCGGGCGGAAAGCGCGTGCGGATCTTCGCCGGATCGGCGGGCGCGCCCGCGTGCGCCGCCGCCGGGCCCGGGCGCCCGCCCCAGGTGCGTGTGGCGTACTTGGCGCTGGCGAGATCCGCATCGATGTGGTTGCGGATGAAGTTGGTGACATGAGCGGCGGGCGCGCCGGCGGGCTTATTCATGGCGGCGAAAGGGCATGGCGGTTTGCATGCGCGATTTTACCTCAGCGCGCAATGCCGACGCGGGAATCCGTCCCGGCCGGTGGCCGCTGCAATATTGTATTATCGGCATCGTTCGCTTCCCCTCCCCAATAACGGAATCCAAATGAAGAAGACCGCCGAGTCCGCCTGGCCCGACGAACTGCATGCGCTGCTGCGTGATGCCGAAGTGCGCCAGGTCGCGATCGTTCCCGATGCGGGACATGCGCGCCTGATCAAGCTGTGCGAAAAGGACAAGAACATGCGCGTGGTCCGGCTCACCACCGAGGAGGAGGGCGTCGCGCTGCTGGCGGGCGCCTGGCTCGGCGGCGAAAAAGGCGTGCTGCTGATGCAAAGCAGCGGCGTGGGCAATTGCGTGAACATGCTCACCCTGCCGATCGCCTGCCAGTTTCCGCTGCTGATGCTCGTCACCATGCGCGGCGACCATGGTGAATTCAACCCTGCCCAGATCCCGATGGGCAATGCGACCCAGGCCGTGCTCGAGGCCATGGGCGTGATCGTCAAGCGCGCCGACAGCGCCGAAGACGTGGCTGAAATGGCATCCAGCGCGCTGCGCCTCGCGTTCAACACCTATCGGCCGGTGGCGCTGCTGATCGGCCAGCGCGTGCTCGGCGCGAAGGATTTCCGCAAACTCACCAGGAGCGCGCCGCTATGAGCAAACTGTTGCGCCGTCGCGAAGTGGTAAAGACTTTGCTCGCCGGACGCGGCGGCCTGCTGGTGGTCGGCGGCCTGGGCGCACCCACCTGGGACATTACCGACGCGGGCGACCATGAACTCAATTTCCCGCTGTGGGGTGCGATGGGCGGTGCGGCGATGATCGGGCTCGGGCTCGCGCTGGCGCAGCCGAAGAAGCGGGTGCTGGTGATCACCGGCGACGGCGAAATGCTCATGGGCCTGGGCGCGCTCGCCACAATCGCGGTGCAGCGCCCGCGCAACCTTTCGGTCGTGGTGCTCGACAACGAGCGCTACGGCGAGACCGGCATGCAGGAGACGCATACCGCCCACGGCGTGGACCTCGCCGGCATGGCCAAGGCCGCGGGCATCGCGCAGACGCTAAGGGTCGGCAGCGAATCCGGCGTCGCACGGCTGAAGCGGCTGATCTACTCCGGCAACAATGCCCTGTTCGCCCAGGTCAAGATCGACGCCGAGCGGCTGCCGCTGGTGCTGCCGCCGCGCGACGCCACGTTGCTGAAGAACCGCTTCCGCGCTGCGCTGCTGGGCGCGGACGCCGCACACCAATAGCCGGCGGGACCGCGCAATCGGACCAAGCATTCATTCATCAAAGGAGCGAACCATGGACAAGAAGCGCTACGACGAAGGACTGGCAGTGCGACGCGCCGTACTGGGCGCCGAGTACGTCGACAAATCGGTGAAGGCGCCGGACGAATTCAGCAAGCCGATGCAGGACCTGGTGACCGAATACTGCTGGGGTGAGGTCTGGACGCGGCCGGAGCTCGACCGCAAGACGCGAAGTTTTCTCAATCTCGCCATGCTCACCGCGCTCAACCGCCCGCACGAAATCAAGCTGCATGTCCTTGGCGCGCTCAACAACGGCCTCAGCCACGTCGAAATCCGCGAAGTGTTCCTGCAGGCGGCGATCTATTGCGGCGTGCCCGCCGCGCTGGACGCGATGCGCGTGGCGAAGGAAGTATTTGCCGAGGTGGACGCCAAAAAATGAGTCCGGGCGCGGGGAAATACGCGGTCGGCTTCGTCGGCATCGGCAAGATGGGCCTGCCGATGGCGACGCGCATCGCCGCGCACGGCCATCCGCTGCATGCCTACGACGCGTCCGCCGCCGCGCTCGAGGCGATCGGCGCGCTTAGCGGCGTAAAGCCGGCATCCGGACTGGCGGACATCGGGCGCGCCTGCGAAGTGGTGATCCTGATGCTGCCCGACAGCGCTGTGGTAAAGCAGGTGCTCTACGGCGAAGGCGACGCGCTGGCCGCGCACTTGAAACCGGGCGCAATCGTCATCGACATGAGTTCGTCGAATCCTTCAGTGACGCGCGAACTCGGGCCGCGCCTGGCGCAGGCCGGAGTGGGTCTGATCGACGCGCCGGTGTCGGGCGGGGTGAAGCGCGCCATCGACGGATCGCTTGCGATCATGGCCGGAGGCGACGCCGCGCCCATTGCGCGCGTGAAACCGCTGCTGCTGAGCATGGGCAAGTCGGTCATCGAAACCGGGATGCTCGGTTCCGGCCACGCGATGAAGGCGCTCAACAACTATGTCTCCGCGGCGGGCCTGCTCGCGGCCTGCGAGGCGCTCAAGGTCGGCGCCGATTTCGGCATTGCGCCGGACAAGATCGTGGCGGTGCTCAACGCCTCGACCGGCAAGAACAACAGCACCGAGAACAAGCTGATGCAGTTCATCGTTTCCGGACAGTTCAACTCCGGCTTCAGCCTTGGGCTGATGAAAAAGGACATCAATATCGCCACCGATCTGGCGCACAATCTGGGCACGGAAACGCTGCTTGGAGAGGTGCTGCTCAGGTCCTGGGCCGACGCGGAGGCGAAGCTCAGCGGCGCGGCCGATCACACTGAAATCTACCGCATGCTGGAAAAATAGTCGGCGCCGCGCGCCGCCGGATCATTCGCGCAAGGGCGCGTCGTCCTGAGGATCCGCGGCGGTATCGATCGCTTCGGCAATGATCAGATAGACACCGAGCAGCAGCATCAAGATCGACACAACCGGCCCTACGACGAACAGTGCGTCCAGCATTTGCGCCTCCTCGTTTTGTCCGTGATCCGGGGGTTCCCGAACTTCCTGATGCAAGCGAGTATGCGCAGCGCCGCCGCGGCACGCATCATCCATATGCATGAAACGCGGGCTGCACTCCCTGCGGCGCGCGCCGCGCGGCCCTGCACGCCAGGCAGCCCTGTGCGTCAAGGTAAATAGTTCACAAATTCGGCTTGCAGCTGTTACACCCGTTCGCGCATGCCCGTTCCTACACTGCATGCATCGTTACGCACAGGGAGAACGGCATGTACGACGGTCAAATGGGCGGCCACGGCAGCTTCGAGCAAGCCTACGCATCGCCGGCTGGATTCGGCAGCGCGCTGCGCACGCCGTCGGCCAAAGGCGGGAGCGGAAACCTGCACGCCGGCATGCTCATGGGTCTGCTCGATGAGATCGACTACGGCCTCATCGTCGTCGACACCGACGCAAAAATACTGCACGCAAACCAGCTCGCCCGGCAGGAACTCGGCGTGGAGCGCTTCCTGCGGCGCCGCCAGGACAGGCTCGCGGCCAGCGCGGCGCGCCACGGCTCGAAACTGGATGCGGCGTTCGCAAACGTCCGCCGCGGCCAGCGCAGCCTGGTCGCGCTGAGCGGCAGCGACGGCGAGCTCGCGTTGTCCTTCGTGCCGCTGAACGCGGGCGCGCCGAGCGCCGCGCCGGACGCGCCGTTTGCGCTGGTCGTCCTCGGCAAACGCGATGCCTGCGAAGCACTGACGCTGCAGCATTACGGGCAGATCCACGGCCTCACCGGTGCCGAGCAGGCGCTGCTGCCCGCGATCATGCGTGGACTGAGCGTCGATGCGATCGCGCAGCAGCAGCGGGTCGCGCTGTGTACGGTGCGCACGCAGCTCGGGAGCATACGCGAGAAGACCGGCGCCACATCGCTGCGCGTGCTGATGGCGCGCCTCACCAGCCTTCCGCCGATCCGGCCCTTGCAGGAGCGGTTTCAGGCCCACTGAGTATTGCCTGCGAAAGCTTGCGCCCGCGGCGCGAAGCTTGCGATACTCCGGGCTGTGCCGCCCGACCGGAAAAAAGAAACCGACGCCGCCGAACTGCTGGCCGCCTTGCCCGCGCCGTTGCGCGAACTCGCGGCGCAGGGCACGCTGCGCCACTATCGCGCCAACACCACACTGATAGAGGAAAGCGACCGCGGCGATTCGCTGTTCGTGGTACTGAGCGGCAGCCTGCGCATTTTCTGCTCCGACAGCGGCGGCCGCGAGATCACGCTGGCGATATACGGCCCCGGCGAGTACGTCGGCGAGATGTCGCTGGACGGCGGGCCGCGCTCGGCCAGCGTCTGCACCGAGGAGGCCAGCGTCTGTGCCGTGGTCAGTGGCCAGTCGCTGCGCCAGCATCTCGCGGCGAACCCCGAATTCACGCTGGAGCTGATCCGGCGCCTGATCCGGCGCACGCGCCTGGCCACGGAGAGCGCGCGCAGCCTCGCGCTGCTGGATGCCTACGGGCGCCTGGTGCGGCTGTTCGACGGATTGGCGGTGGCGCGCGCCGGCGGTACGCGCGTGCTGGCGCAAAGGCTCACGCACCGGGAAATCGCCCAGCGCATCGGCTGCTCGCGCGAACTGGTGAGCCGCCTGCTCAAGGACCTGCAGCAGGGCGGCTATGTTGCGCTCGAGGCGCAGCACTACGCGCTGCTGCGAAAACTGCCGGCGAAGTGGTGAGCTCCGCGCCGGAGGCGAACGCTTGGGAGGGTTACTGCGCCGCAGAACCTAGAGCGTCAGCTGCAGAAGTTCGAATACCTGCGACAGCGGATGCGCTACCGCCCATCCCGTACCGAGGCTGGCGTCGTCATTGCCGGCAAAGTGCAGAGCGACGGCGCGCCGGGTCTCCGGATTTATCCAGACCGCTCCCGAATCGCCGCCGGCGCTGATCGCGCGCTGTTCCTGGCGCGTGTCCGGAACCAGCCTGAAGCCGTTCATCCAGTGCTTCTGGTCGCCGTAGCTGCCAAAGTCGAGCTCATACATGCCTTCGATGCCGTCGATCAGCGCATGCGTCACCCCGGACGCGGCGCCCGACTTGATCACGGCAAGTCCAAGCCGTGGTTCCTCCAGGCCGCTGATGCGCACGCCGATGTCGGCGATCGCATCGTCATGGCTTACCCCCGCAGACAGAATCGCAATGGCGGCATCGCAACCCTGCTTCAGATCCAGCCAGCGTTCCAGCGACGCGATGGATTGCGCAGCCCCTGCTCCCGGATGCAACCCGCCAAACCGGCAAATGGATTCGCCGCGCTGCGCCGCGGGTCCGCCGCAAAGCACATGCCAGTTGCTCAGCAGGCAGAGGCGGCCGCTGCCTGCTTCGCGCACGATCGCGCCCAGGGTGCCCGTGCTGCGGCGGGTTGCGTTGCCTATGCTCATCCCGGGTCGGACCTGGTCGCCGCGAAATTGCATCGAGGCGTGGGTCGCATAGCGTGCCTGCACCACATCGCAGGCGATGGACCCGAGGTCGGTGGGCAGCAGTTCGTGCGCGCGCAACGCGTCCGAAGGCTTCTTGTGCGAAACGTGGAAGCGCACGCACGGCTGCGCGCTGCGCCGACCCGCTGCGTACTTGTAGCCGTAGTCCACCCCGGTCACCCCGGGGAAGCGCAGCGCGATGCGCTTGGCTGCGGCGAGGGCGGTGCGCCAGTTGTTTGTCGGCATGTTCGGTTCAGCCCTGCGATAAGAATGCGGACCAGTTCAGGAAATGAAGATTAGTTGAAGTGCCCTGGGCGGGCATCCTCAATACAGATGAACAGTTGCCAGCGGTATGGTCGCTCGCAGGCGGTCGCTGTGAGGCATGCTGCGGTTCGCAGCGCAAGAAGGCCGCCCGAATCAGGCGGCCCGCTTGTCCTTCAGCTTGCTCCAAGTCTGGGTCGTCCCCGGACCCGGCGCGTCAACGCCGGGTCCACGGGCCGGTCAGGCCGGCACGATCAGGGAACGATCGTAACTGTATAGAACGCATAGAAGTGTGCGAAATCGCGCCCGGCCGCGTCTTGCGCCCAAAGGTGGACACCAGTGAAGCGGTCGGTCGCCGCGTAGTTGCCCGAGCTGGTGCTAACGCAGTGCGTGTCGCCGCTTCCGCCGGTGCTGCACGGGATCGTGCCCGTGCGGTCGATAGACCTGACCCCGATCTTGTCGTTGAAATTGGACCTTGTCGAAGGTGCGGAAACATAATTTCCGTATACCTGGATGCTGGTCGGCGCCAAGGCGCCCGTCGGCACCACCCAGTCCAACTTCCACAGAGCAGAGTCGTTGGCATCGGAAACAGCATAGGTGTTGCCGTTTGTGGTCGCGCTGGTCTTCTTGATTTCAGCGTAGAACTGATCGACCATGTTCGCCAGCGGCTGCGTCTTCAGCTCGGCGGTGGTCATCGCGCGCGCCCGGGTCTTGTAGTACTGCGTCGCATCGGGCGTGGTCTGCCCTGCCAGGTAGTAGTCGAACTTCCAGGTCGCCTGCGCCGGAATTGCGATGATGTCGGCCGCCACAAACCGATCCGGTGAGAAGAAGACGCCCGTGTCGGCCAGGGCGGGGTCGCCGGTGTTGGCGCTGTCGAGATACTCCCGTGCCAGACGCAGGAAGCTGGTGCCGGTGAGGGTCTCAGCACTGGTCGTGGGGTCCACCTTTACCAGAGGAAAATAGGAGGAACCTGCGCTCGGTTTCAGAAGCAAGGTCTTGCCGTTGGGCGAGGTCACAACGATCTTGACGACCTTTGCGACGTCTGCCGTATTGTTCACGCTCAGGTTGTAGCCGGTGCTGTTGTAGTCCGCGGCCGGCTGGTTGATGAAGTTGCGCAGCTGCTGGTAGGCGTTTACGGCGCCGTTGTACTTGTACTGGTTGCCGATCGCGCGCAGCTTGCCGTCGGTGTCCTTGCGGACAACCTGCGTGGAATAGGTAACGGCGTCCAGGCTGCTGAAGCTGCGAAACGCAATCGCCAGGTCGCCGTTCTCGCGCGTGAACTCGTAGCTGCCGTTGTCGAATCGGATGCCCTTGGTGTTCGCGAGGTTGACCCCGCTGAAAATGCTGGACCAGGCGCCCGTCGCGCTTACGACGGCGCCATTGCTCTTGTAGCTTGTCGGGTCATTGCCAAGGAAGATGTCCTTGCACGCCGCAACCTTGATGTCGGCGGCGGTCGTTCCACCGGAGGCGATGCGGTCGGCCAGCGGCACGGCATAGCAGGCGGTCATGCGCGCGAGCAGGTCGTCGATCAAGGCGGCGGTGCCACTGGGGATCAGGTTTGCAGCCGTCACGCTGATTGCCGGTTTTGCCACCAGTTCCGCAGTGGTCGTGGTGTTGGTGAAACTCACTACGGCAGGTTGTACGCCGTCGGCTTGTTGCTGTTTCACCGAGACGGCGATATTCACCGTCGTTGCGCTATTGGGCGCGATAGTGATCGACAGCGAATCGAGCACCTTGTCCGCCCCGGTGCCGTCGGCGACGAGCTTGCCGTTGAGCGGATTGGTGGTGGTGCCGATGGCATCCATCAGCGGCTGGATCAGCGCGACGATTTCGGCCACCTTGGTGGTGAGCTTGGCCAGGTCGACCAGCTTCGGGTCGGCGAGG
>JBBRAI010000033.1:0-45377 GCA_038206915.1 Burkholderiales bacterium
CTCGCGCGCGAGGCCGAAGCAATTCTGTTCGGCGCGGTCGGCGGCTGGCAGTACGACCAGCTGCCGCGCGCAAAACGCCCGGAGCAGGCGATACTGGGCTTGCGCAAGGAATTGGGCCTGTTCGCGAATCTGCGGCCGGCAAAGGTATTCCCGGAACTGGCGGAGGCTTCGACGTTGCGGCCCGAAGTGGTGGCCGGAATGGATATTCTGATTTTGCGCGAACTCACCGGGGACATTTATTTCGGCCAGCCGCGCGGCGTGCGCAAGCTAGAAAACGGCGAGCGCGAGGGCTTCGATACCATGCGCTACAGTGAATCCGAGATCCGGCGCATCGCGCACGCGGGGTTCCGCGCCGCGATGAAGCGCGCGAAGAAGCTGTGCTCGGTGGACAAGAGCAACGTGCTCGAGACCTCGCAGCTGTGGCGTGAAGTCGTGACCGAGGTGGCGCGCGAATACCCGGACGTAGCGCTGTCGCACATGTACGTCGACAATGCGGCTATGCAGCTGCTGCGCGATCCCAAGCAGTTCGACGTCATGGTCACAGGCAATATGTTCGGCGACATCCTCTCCGACGAGGCGTCCATGCTCACCGGCTCGATCGGAATGCTGCCTTCCGCCTCGCTGGATGCCAACAACAAGGGTCTTTACGAGCCGATCCACGGATCGGCGCCCGACATCGCCGGCAAGGATCTGGCGAATCCGCTCGCGACAATATTGTCGGCGGCGATGATGCTGCGCTACAGTTTCAATCACGATCAGGCGGCGGACCGCATCGAGGCTGCAGTTGCGAAGGTACTGGCGCGCGGGCTGCGTACTGCGGACATACACCGGCCGGGAACGCAGCTGGTCGGCACAGTGCAAATGGGCGACGCCGTGGTGGCGGCGCTGTAGCTGACGCGGGGGCAGGGGCAAGCACTTATGCCGGGCGACGCTGCGGCGGCGCCGTCCTTCCCCCTGCTTCACCCAGGGTTTACAATTGGATTGTCAATCTCAGGAAGACGGTTATGAAAAAGATAGGCTTTGTAGGCTGGCGCGGCATGGTGGGTTCGGTGCTGATGGATCGCATGCACGCGGAAAGAGATTTTGCGCTGATCGATCCGGTGTTTTTCACCACGTCGAACATCGGCGGCAAGGGACCGCGCGAGAGCAAGGAGCCGCTCAAGGATGCGAAGTCCATCGCCGACCTGGCGCAGATGGACGCGATCGTCACTTGCCAGGGTGGTGATTACACCAACGAGGTGTTCCCGAAGCTGCGCGCGACCGGCTGGGACGGCTATTGGATCGATGCGGCCTCGGCGCTGCGCATGAAGAACGACGCGGTCATCATTCTCGACCCGGTGAACATGCAGGTGATCGAGGGCGCGCTGGCGCGCGGCGTGAAGAACTACATCGGCGGCAACTGCACCGTCAGCCTGATGCTGATGGCGCTGCACGGCCTGTTCAAGGAAGGTCTGATCGAGTGGATGACCGCGATGACCTATCAGGCCGCCTCCGGTGCCGGTGCACAGAACATGCGCGAGCTGCTCGCCCAGATGGGTGCGGCGCACGCTTCTGCCGGGACCCTGCTTGCGGATCCGGCATCCGCCATTCTGGAAATCGATCGCCGCGTGGCCGACACCTTGCGCAGCGACGCCCTGCCCAAGGAGCACTTCGGCGTTGCGCTCGCGGGCAGCCTGATTCCCTGGATCGATAAGGAAATGGACAACGGCCAGAGCCGGGAGGAATGGAAGGGCCAGGCCGAAGGCAACAAGATTCTCGGCCGCGAGGAGCGCCCGATCCCGATTGACGGTCTTTGCGTGCGCATCGGCGCAATGCGCTGCCATAGCCAGGCGCTTACTATCAAGCTGACACGCGACCTGCCGCTGAGCGAGATCGAGGCCCTGCTGGCATCGGCCAATGACTGGGTGAAAGTCATACCGAATACGCGCGCTGCGAGCATACGCGAACTGACACCGGCCGCGGTGACCGGCAGCCTGAACGTGCCGGTGGGCCGGCTGCGCAAGCTGAGCATGGGCGGACAGTACCTCTCCGCATTTACCGTCGGCGACCAGCTGCTTTGGGGCGCAGCCGAGCCTTTGCGGCGCATGTTGCGCGTCCTGCTGGCGCGGGGAGCGGGGACGGCGGCGTCGAAGACCGCAAAAGCAAGCGCTGGGGCCGCCGTCTGAAACCGGCCGAGGGTGGCTTTTTTGGTTGAAAAATATCCGGCTTGAGGCGCTTTCATCACAAGAAAGATTAGCTTGCAAGGCTAAGGCTATGATGTTAATTTAGTTAGTCCACAAACGTCTTCAGGGGTGGAAGGTGGGTAAATCAGTCATAAGAACAAGCGCGTTAGTCTTGGCGTTATTGTTGCCGTCGTTGGCGGTGGCTGCCGGGCTGGGCAAGCTGACTGTGCTTTCTGGCCTGGGGCAATCCCTGCGGGCGGAGATCGAACTGCTCGCCCTGGAAAAAGGCGAAGCCGAAAATCTGAGCGTGCGGCTGCCGTCCACCGACGCATTCCGCAAAGCGAACATCGAGTATAGCGGCGCGCTGCTCTCGATCAAGTTTACCATCGAACAGCGCGGCGGGGGCCGCCACGTAGTCGTCCTGAGTTCGACGCAGCCGATCAATGAACCCTTCCTCGACATGCTGGTGGAACTCGACTGGAATACGGGCCGCCTGGTGCGTGAGTACACTTTCCTGCTCGATCCGCCGGAATACAAAGCGTCGCAGCCTGCGCCGGTAATTGCCGCCCCCGTAGCGGCCGCACCGGTGATCAAGTCCGTGGAAATGCCCAAACCGGTGCCTGCGCCTGCACGCGCACCGAGCGCTGAGCGCCCAATGACCGCTGCGCGGCCCGCCCCGGCTGCGGCTGGAAGCACGCCCAAACCAGCAGCGCAATCGGCGAACAAGAGCTATCAAGTGAAGCAGGGAGACACGCTCACCAAGATCGCCAGTGCCAACAAACCAGATAGCGTGAGCCTGCCGCAGATGCTGATCGCCCTGTATCGCAGTAACTCGGACGCGTTCGATGCCGACAACATCAACCGCATGCGCGCCGGCAAGATACTGAATATTCCGAACGCGGAGGCAGCAGCTGCAATCGATCCGGATGAGGCGGCGCGCGCGGTGCTGGCGCAGGGCACGGAATTCAACGAGTATCGGCGCAAGCTGGCCGCCACTGCGGCCGCTGGACCGGAGCGGGCGGACAGGCAGCGTCAGAGCGCAAGTGGCAAGATCACTGCGCGCGTCGAAGAAAAGCCCGAAGCAAAAGCGCCAGCGAAGGACCAGCTCAAGCTTTCCAAGACCGAAGATCCGGGTAAGTCCGCCGGCGCAATGCGCAGCCAGCAGGTAATCCAGGAGGACCTGGTTGCAGCGCAAAAAGCGTTGAAGGAAGCGAACGAGCGCATCGCGATGCTCGAGAAGAACATGCAGGACATGCAGAAGCTGCTCGAACTCAAGAGCGGCGCAGGGGCGCAGTTGCAGCAGCAGGCTGCCAAAGCCAGCGCCGCTGCGAAGGCGGCAGAGCCCGCCAAAGCCGCCGAGCCAGCCAAACCGGTCGAGTCCGCCAAGGCGCCTGCGCCGGCGAAAGCTGAGGTTCCAGCCAAGACCGAAGAAGCCGCGAAGGCCGCGCCGGCACCCGCACCGCCCAAACCTGCGCCGCCGAAAGTGCCGGCGAAGGTCGTACCGCCTCCGCCGCCTCCGCCGGAGCTCAGCCTGATCGACGAAATCCTCAGTAACGAGCTCGCCGTGTATGGCGGCGCGTTCCTGCTATTGCTGTTCATCGGCTACGGGTATTACGCCTGGAAGCGCAAGAAGACAATGCAGCAGTTGGAGAGCAGCAGCGTAATGGCTGCGCCGGAATTCCCCGCAGATTCCGTGTTTGGCGCCGCGGGCGGCGCGAAGATCGATACCGACCAGGGCGAGATACAGTCCGAAATCGAACCGAGCGGCGGAGCTGCTGCCGCCGACGCCGAGGAAGTCGATCCCATCGCCGAAGCGGACGTGTACATGGCCTACGGCCGCGACGCGCAAGCCGAGGAAATTCTCAAAGACGCGCTGAGCAAGAACCCTACGCGCCAGGCGCTGCGCGCCAAGCTGCTGGAAATCTACGCCAATCGCAAGGACGCCAAGGCATTCGAGGCGGTGGCCGCCGAGATTCACGCGGCTACAAATGGCGAGGGGCCGGAGTGGACAAAAGCGGTGATATTGGGCGCGCAACTCGACCCTGGTAACCCTTTGTATGGGGACGGCGCGGCGTTGAGCGGGATCCAGGCAGACGTTACCGCTACCCAGCCCGTCGCCGGGGAGCAAACCGGGCCGGATGCCGGCGCAGCGGGGGATTCGTCGCCGGGCCTGGATTTTGATCTTGGCCTGAGCGAGCCGGCGGCAGGCGAGGCGGCGCAGGCGCAACCCGAGCCCACTGCAGCGCCTGCGTCGGATGCGACTGCCGATCTTGAATTCGATATGGATCTGGGCGGTGACGAGAACAAAGACGCAGCCGTACCGCAGGCAGCGCCGGCCGTGCCGGCCTCCGGTGACAAGGCAGCCGAAGAACCGGCGGATGCGGCCTCATCCATAGACTTCGATTTTGAACTGCCCGCTTCAGGAGAAACGGCGCAGGCGCCTGCGGAAACCGCGGCCCCGGCGGCCGGAGAGGCGCAGCAGCCGGGCGCGGCCGCCGCCGCGGAAGGCGGTGGCATCGACTTCGATTTCAATCTGGAACTGCCGGAGCAGAAGGAAGAAGCACCGGCGGCGCCGCTGGACCTTTCCGCCATCAGTCTGGACCTCGGCGCACCAGGCGAGGCTGCGCCTGCGGCGGATGCGCATTGGCAGGAAGTCGCGACCAAGCTCGACCTGTCCAAGGCCTATCATGAAATGGGGGACAAGGACGGGGCGAGAGAACTGCTCAACGAAGTCCTGAAGGAAGGCGATGCGGCGCAGCAAGAGCAGGCAAAGACGATGCTCGCGGCACTGGGCTGATTCTGCAGCCTAGCGAACCGACCCCGGGCTCGTCCCGGGGTTTTTGTTTTTGGGGGCTCCGCGTATCCTGTGGGGGCCGCGCGGATCCACACGGTGCTGGCGCGAATATTTTGCGGGCTCGCGGCGCGCGCCACGCTGGAAACCAGGCTCCACGGACGAAATCATGAAGATCGCGATCGGAATCGAATATGACGGCAGCCGTTTCCACGGCTGGCAGTCGCAGCCGTCCGGCGATACCGTTCAGGATGAGCTGGAGCGCGCGCTCGCCTGCATCGCCGGGGAGCCGGTGCGCCTGGCCGCGGCAGGGCGTACCGATGCCGGCGTGCATGCCCTGGCGCAGGTGGCGCACTTCGAGACCTCAGCGCCGCGGCCGGAGTCAGCCTGGGTGCGGGGCGTCAATACGCTGGTTGCGCAGGCGGTGGCGGTGCAATGGGCGGTGCCGGTAGCCGAAGATTTCCATGCTCGCTACTCCGCCATAACGCGCAGCTATCGCTACGTGCTGTACAACCATCCGGTGCGGCCGGCGCTGCACCAGGGCCGAGTCGGCTGGTTCCATCTGCCGCTGGATACGGACGCGATGCGTGTGGCAATGGCGCAGCTCGCGGGCGAGCACGATTTCAGCGCGTTTCGCTCGAGCGAGTGCCAGGCGAAGAGTCCGGTGCGCACGATGCGTTCCTGCGCGCTGGAACAACGCGGGGCATACCTGTGCTTCCAGTTCAGCGCCAACGGCTTTCTGCACCACATGGTGCGCAACATCGTCGGCTGCCTGGTCTATGTCGGCAAGGGCAAGCACCCGCCAGGATGGCTGGCGGAGTTGCTCGCCTCGCGCGACCGCAGGGTTGCGGCGCCGACGTTTGCGCCGGACGGGCTGTATCTGAGCAAGGTGGAATACGCAGCCGGCTGGGGCCTGCCTGCGTTTGCCTCCGGAGCTGCCGTCTTTCCGGAACAGGAGCGAGTGTGAGGACGCGAATCAAAATCTGCGGGATCACCCGGGTCGAAGATGCGCGCGCGGCGGTGGAACTGGGCGCCGACGCAATCGGCCTGGTGTTCTATGCGCCGAGCCCGCGCTGCGTCGGGGTGGAGGACGCGCGCGCCATCATCGCCGCGATTCCGCCTTTCGTAACCGTCGTCGGCCTGTTCGTCGATCCTGCCGCGGATCATGTCGCAGCGGTGCTGCGCGCTTGCGCGCTCAATCTGCTGCAGTTCCACGGCGACGAAGCGCCCGACTTTTGCGGCACGTTCCGGCTGCCTTACATCAAGGCGGCGCGGGTCAGGGCCGATGCCGATTTGGTACAATATCTGTCGCCCTACACAGCGGCCCGGGGCTGGCTCCTGGACGCGTATCACGACCGGCTTTACGGCGGAACCGGCGCGTCCTTCGACTGGGAACTGATACCGCGGGATCTGGCCAGGCCCGTCATACTCTCGGGCGGGCTTACGCCGGAAAACGTGGGTGCGGCAGTGCGCCGGGTCAGACCGTGGGCGGTGGACGTGTCCAGCGGAGTTGAAGCAGTCAAAGGCATCAAGGACGCCGCGAAGATCGCGGCATTCATCACGGGAGTCAAGAATGAAAGTGCATGATCTGCCGGACTGCCACGGGCATTTCGGTCCGTACGGCGGGATATTCGTCGCCGAGACGCTGGTCCAGGCGCTGGACGAGCTGCGCCTCGCCTACGAAAAATACCGCGGCGATGCGGAATTTCTCGCCGAGTTCCGCTACGACCTGAAACACTACGTCGGCCGGCCGAGTCCGGTGTATCACTGCGAGCGCTGGTCGCGACTGCTCGGCGGCGCGCAGATCTATCTCAAGCGCGAAGACCTCAACCATACCGGCGCGCACAAGATCAACAATACCCTGGGGCAGGCCATGCTCGCGCGGCGCATGGGCAAGCCGCGCGTCATCGCCGAAACCGGCGCCGGTATGCACGGCGTTGCCGCCGCCACCGTGGCGGCGCGCTACGGTCTGGAATGCGTGGTGTACATGGGCTCGGAGGATATCCGGCGCCAGGTTGCGAATGTGCACCGCATGAAGATCCTCGGCGCCAGCGTGGTGCCGGTCGAGTCGGGATCGAAGACGCTCAAGGACGCGCTGAACGAAGCGATGCGCGACTGGGTTACCAATATCCACAACACCTATTACATCATCGGTACCGTCGCCGGACCGCACCCGTATCCGATGATGGTGCGCGATTTCCAGTCGGTGATCGGTGAGGAATGCATCGAGCAGATGCCGGAACTCGCCGGGCGCCAGCCCGATGCGGTCATTGCCTGCGTCGGAGGCGGCTCGAATGCGATGGGAATTTTCCATCCGTATATCCCGCAAGCCAGCGTACGCCTGATCGGCGTGGAGGCGGCCGGTTTCGGCATCGCAAGCGGCAAGCACGCGGCTTCCCTGACCGCCGGTCGTCCCGGCGTGCTGCACGGCAACCGGACCTATCTGCTGCAGGACGAAAACGGGCAGATCGTGGAGACGCATTCGATTTCAGCAGGACTGGACTACCCCGGAGTCGGGCCGGAGCACGCCTGGCTGAAGGACAGCGGACGCGCCGAGTACGTCACCGTTACCGACGACGAGGCGCTCAAGGCGTTTCACGATCTGTGCCATTTCGAAGGCATCATCCCCGCGCTCGAATCCAGCCACGCGCTGGCGCATGCGGCAAAGATGGCAGCGGCCATGCCCCAGGACAAAGTCCTGCTGGTCAACCTGTCCGGCCGCGGCGACAAGGACATGCACACGGTTGCCGAGAAATCCGGTATCCAGTTCTGATCGGTCCGCGAATGAGCGCCGTGCTCTACAACGAGGATGCCCTGACCGGGATCGGGCGCGTGGCCGACGCGTCCGTCGACCTGGTCGTCGCCGACCCGCCCTATGGCCTGGGCAAAGACTACGGCAACGATTCAGATCGCCTGGGCGCGGACGAGTATCTTGCATGGAGCCGGCGCTGGATCGACGCGGTGCTGCCCAAGATGAAGGCCAACGGCAGTCTGTACGTGTTTCTCACCTGGCAGCACAGCCCCGAGGTGTTCAGCTATATCAAGACCCGGCTCGACATGGTGAACGAAATCATCTGGGACCGCAGGGTTCCGAGCATGGGTGGAAGCACGCGCAAGTTCTCCTCGGTGCATGACAATATCGGCCTTTTCGTCAAATCGCGCGACTATCACTTCGACGTCGATGCGGTGCGCATTCCTTACGACGCTGAAACCAAGAAGGCGCGCTCGCGTTCCATATTCGTGGGCAAGAAGTGGCTGGAAGTCGGCTATAACCCGAAGGACGTATGGAGCGTGTCGCGCCTGCACCGCCTGCACGCCGAGCGCGAGAACCACCCGACGCAGAAGCCGCTCGAGATCGTAGAGCGCATGGTGCGCGCAAGCTGCCCCGAGGGCGGTACCGTGCTCGACCCTTTCATGGGTAGCGGCACTACGGCGGTGGCGGCGACGCGGCACGGGCGCAGCTTCATCGGTTTCGAACTCAACCCCGATTATTTTGCCATCGTGAAAAAACGCATTGCCGGGACTGCTGACGGCAAAGCGCGCTTGCAGCGCGCGGCGGCCAGCCTACCTTCCTTACTTTAAGGTACCGATGTCACGCATCCAGGGCACTTTCGAGAGGCTCGCCAAGAGCGGGCGCAAGGCGCTGATCCCGTTCGTCACTGCGGGAGATCCCGATCCGGGCATCACGGTGCCGTTGATGCACGCGCTGGTTGAAGCCGGCGCGGACATAATCGAACTGGGCGTGCCGTTCTCCGATCCGATGGCCGACGGCCCGGTGATCCAGCGCGCCAGCGACCGCGCCTTGCGGCACGGCGTGGGCCTGAACCGGGTGCTGGCGTTCGTGCGCGAGTTCCGCGCGGCCGATCCGGCGACGCCGGTGGTGCTGATGGGCTACGCCAATCCGATCGAAGCGATGGGCGCCGCGCGTTTTGCCGAGGAAGCCGGGCGCGCCGGCGTAGATGGAACGCTGGTCGTCGACTATCCGCCGGAGGAATGCGAGTCCTTCGCTGCCATGGTGCGCGGTCGCGGCATGGATCTGATATTTTTGCTGGCGCCTACTTCCAGCGACGCGCGCATTGCGCAAGTGGCCAAGCTCGCCAGCGGCTACCTTTACTACGTTTCGCTCAAAGGCGTTACCGGCGCGGGCAATCTCGATCTCGCCGAGGTGGGGCGAAAGATCCCCCAAATCCGGCGCGCGAGCAGGCTGCCGGTCGGCGTCGGCTTCGGCATCCGCGACGCGGCCACCGCGAAGGCGGTGGCACAGGTGGCCGACGCGGTGGTTATCGGCAGCGCCATTATCCAGCAAATGGAAGGCGCTCCGGCAGGGCAGCAGGTGCAGTACGCGGGCAGGTTCCTGCAGGGTATACGCGCGGCGCTGGACGCCAAATGAGCTGGCTGCAAAAGCTGTTACCGCCCAAGATGAAGCGCTCGCTCGGTCCGAGCAAGCGGGCGGTGCCCGAGGGGCTGTGGATCAAGTGCGAGTCCTGCGACGCGGTGCTCTACGCCACCGATCTCGAAAAGAACCTGAATGTCTGTCCCAAATGCAACTACCACAACCGGCTGTCCGCGCGGGCGCGCATCGACATGCTGCTCGACCCGGAAGGCCGGTTCGAGATCGGCGCCGAGGTGCTGCCGGTCGACAGCCTCAAGTTCAAGGACAGCAAACGCTATGTCGATCGACTTGAGGACGCGCAGCGGCAGACCGGGGAAGGCGATGCGCTAATCGTGATGCAGGGCGCAATCAAGAATATTCCGCTGGTCGCCGCAGTATTCGAGTTCGAGTTCATGGGCGGCTCGATGGGCTCGGTAGTGGGGGAGCGGTTCGCGCGCGGTGTGCAGGTATGCGTCGAACAGAACCTGCCCTTCGTATGCTTCACCGCCACCGGCGGCGCGCGCATGCAAGAAGGATTGCTGTCGCTGATGCAGATGGCCAAGACTACTGCGGTGCTGACGCAGCTTGCGGTGAGCAAGCTGCCGTTTATATCGGTACTGACGGACCCCACGATGGGCGGCGTCTCCGCAAGCTTCGCCATGCTCGGTGACGTGATCATCGCCGAGCCCAAGGCGTTGATCGGGTTTGCCGGGCCGCGCGTGATCGAGCAGACCGTGCGCGAGAAACTGCCGGAAGGTTTTCAGCGCGCGGAATTTTTACTGGAAAAAGGCGCCATCGACATGATCGTGGACCGACGCCAGATGCGCGACCGGCTGGCGCAGCTGATCAGCCTGCTGCTGCGCATTGCGCCCGAGGAAGGCTAGGCGTCCCCATTGCCGAGGATATGTCCGGCATAGGGACGCGCCTCGCTTGCGCGATTGCCGTGCCCGGCCCGAACCCATCGCACGTGAACAAGAATCTACCCGAGGATCTGCCCGGCTGGCTCGCCTATATCGAGCAGCAGCATCCGCAGACGATCGCGCTCGGCCTCGAGCGCGTCGCGCGCGTGCGCGATGCGGTGGGCCTCGTGCCCGCTGTGCCGGTCATCACCGTTGCCGGCACCAACGGCAAGGGTTCGACCTGCGCCATGCTGGAATCCATACTCGGGGCGGCCGGCTATCGTACCGGTCTGTACACCTCGCCGCACCTGCTGCGCTACAACGAGCGCGTGCGCATCGACGGAATCGAGGCGGACGACGCGGCGCTGGTGGCTTCGTTCTCGCGAGTGGAAACAGCGCGGACGGCGCTCGGCGGCATCAGACTGACCTATTTCGAATTCGGTACGCTCGCCGCGGTCGACATATTCCTGCGCAACGCGGTCGATGTCCTGCTGCTCGAAGTGGGCATGGGCGGGCGCCTGGACGCAGTTAACGCGTTTGACGCCGACTGCGCCATCGTGACCAGCATCGGTCTGGATCACATGGATTATCTGGGCGGCACGCGCGAGGCCATCGGCTTTGAGAAGGCCGGCATATTTCGCGCGGGCAGGCCGGCGGTTGTCGCGGATGCATCACCGCCGGCGTCGGTACTCGCGCATGCGCAGGCGACGGGCGCAATGCTGCTGCGCATAGGCCCCGATTTCAGCTACGAGAGGGGGCATGGCAACTGGTCCTACCGCGGGCCGGCGGGCCGCTATTCCGGCCTGCCCGATCCCGCGCTGCGCGGCGAGATCCAGCTGCAAAACGCGAGCGCCGCGCTGGCGGCGCTGGATGCGCTGGAACTGCGCCTGCCGGTGGCGGCGGATGCGCGTCGGCGCGGCCTGGAAGAGGTTCAGCTGCGCGCCCGCTTCGAACTGCTGCCGGGACCGCCGGCGCTGGTGCTCGACGTCGGGCATAACCCGCAGGCGGCGGCCGTGCTCGCGCAGAATCTGGCGGACCTCGCGCCCTGCGCACGCACATTCGCGGTGTTCGGCATGCTGCGCGACAAGGACATCGCCGGAGTGGTGGATCCGCTGTCAAAACACATGGATCGCTGGTACCTGTGCACGCTCGCGCTGCCGCGCGGTGCGCGCGCGTCCGAGTTGGCGCAGGTGCTGCGCCAGTGCGGCGTCGACGCGCTGCGCGAGTTCGAGAATCCCGCGCAGGCCTACGCGGCCGCACTCAGCGACGCAGCCGAAAATGATAGAATTGTGGTGTTTGGATCCTTTCATACTGTGGCGGATGTGATCGCTGCCCGGGAGCAGGCATGACTGCCGGATTCGCCCTGCGGAATCGGCGTTTGATCCGGAGCGGTATCAGGCGCCAGGGAAAGGGCGGGAGTACTGCTTACCCGTTTCGATCCGCGGTTTCGTATTGAACGCAAAGGCGTAGATGGCGGAAAGCGAAGAAGCCCTGCAGCTGAAACGGCGCGCCCGGCGTCGTCTGGTCGGCGCCATCGCCCTGGTGACTTTCGTCGTCATCATCCTGCCGCTGATCATGGACAAGGAGCCCGGCCCGCCCGGCCCGCCGCTGAGCGTGCAAATCCCGAGTCCGGATAGCGGCGGCTTCAATACCAGCGTCATTCCGCCCCCGCCCGCGGCACCTGCCGCGCCGGCAGCCGAGAAGAAAACCGAGCCTGCGCCGGCCAATACTGAAGCGCCTGCGGCTAAGGCTGAGGCGCCTGCGGCCAAGGCCGAAGCACCCGCGGCCAAGCCTGCAGCTGCTACCCCTGCGGCGGCGCCGGAAGCAGCCAGTCCGGTGGAGAAGTCCGAGGAACAGCGAGCCAAGGCCGCGCTCAACGCCCAGGATTGGGTGATCGCGCTCGATGCGTTTTCCGACATGAAAAACGTGAAGCAGCTGCGCAGCAAGCTATCTGCCGCCGGGGTAAAGTCCTATACTGAGCCGGTGAAGACCGGCAAGGGCGAGCTTACGCGCGTGCGCGCCGGCCCTTACGTCACCAAGGAAGCCGCCGAGAGGGCGCAGGCCAAGCTCAAGGCGATGGGGCTCAGGCCGGGTGCAGTTACGAGCCGATGACGTGGTTTGACTATGTCGTTATTGCAGTCGTCGGGCTGTCGGTGCTGTTGGCGGTGTATCGCGGGGTGGTGCGGGAAATCGCCGCGCTGGCGGGATGGGCAGCGGCGCTGATATTGTCGGGGCTGTTCGCGCAGGACCTGGCGCAGTGGCTGCCGGCGAGCCTGTCGCACGTGTTGAGGGCGGTCATTGCGTATTTGATAATCTTCCTCAGCGTGCTGCTGCTGTCCGGCGTGCTTGGCATGCTGCTGGCGAAATTGTTTCACGCCGCAGGTCTGGGTTTTACCGACCGCGCGGTGGGTGCATTGTTCGGGTTCGTACGCGGAGCCGTGATCGTGTTCATCGTGGTGATGCTGGCAGGTCTGACCAGCCTGCCGAAGGAGCCGTTCTGGCGCGATGCCGCGCTGTCCGGCCCGGTTGAGACCGCGGTGCTGGCTGCGAGGCCGGCGCTGCCGAAAGATTTGGCGCAACGCATCCGTTACAGGTGAGACCATGTGCGGGATTCTCGGTGTAGTGGCAAGGACTCCGGTAAACCAGCTGCTCTACGACGGGCTGCTGGTGCTGCAGCATCGCGGACAGGATGCGGCCGGCATCGCGACTTCCGAAGGACAGACGTTTCACATGCACAAGGGCGGCGGGCTGGTGCGCGACGTATTTCATACGCGCAACATGCGCGCACTGCCCGGCAACATGGGCATCGCGCACTGCCGTTATCCCACCGCAGGTTCGCCATCGAGCGCCGCCGAATCGCAGCCGTTCTACGTCAACTCGCCGTTCGGCATCGTGCTCGGCCACAACGGCAACCTTACCAACTCCGAGAGCCTGAAGCAGGAGATGTTCCGCCAGGATCTGCGCCACATCAATACCAACTCCGATTCCGAAGTATTGCTTAATGTGCTGGCGCACGAGTTGCAGGCGGCCTCGACCAACTACAAGCTCGACCCGCAGATCATATTCGCCGCCGTCGCCGCGGTGCACCGGCGCTGCCACGGCGCCTATGCCGTGGTGGCGATGATTGCAGGCTACGGCCTGCTTGCGTTCCGCGACCCCTACGGCATACGCCCGCTGGTGATCGGGCGCGTCGATACCGGCAACGGCTATGAATATCTGGTTGCGTCCGAGTCCGTGGCCCTGGACACCCTCGGCTTCCAGATCGTTCGCGACGTCGCGCCGGGCGAGGCCGTATTCATCGACGAGGACGGCAATTTCTACAGTCGCCAGTGCGCGTCCAAGACCTCGCTCAACCCCTGCATTTTCGAGTACGTCTATCTCGCGCGCCCGGATTCGCTCATGGACGGAGTGTCGGTGTACGAAACCCGGCTGCACATGGGCGAGCAGCTGGCGGCGAAGATCAGGAATGAGTACCGTCATCTCGACATCGACGTGGTAATCCCGATCCCGGATTCCAGCCGCCCGAGCGCGATGCAGCTGGCGCTGAACCTTGGTTTGTCCTACCGCGAAGGCTTCGTCAAGAATCGCTACATCGGCCGCACCTTCATCATGCCCGGTCAGCGCGAGCGCAAGAAATCGGTACGGCAAAAGCTGAACGCGGTGGCGATGGAATTCAAGGGCAAGAACGTGTTGCTGGTCGACGATTCCATCGTGCGCGGCACCACCAGCCATGAAATTGTGCTGATGGCGCGCGAATCCGGTGCCAATCGCGTATTTTTTGCTTCGGCTGCGCCGCCGGTGCGCTATCCCAACGTCTACGGCATCGACATGCCCACGCGCCAGGAACTGATCGCCAATGGGCGCAGCGACGAGGAGATCGCGCGGGAGATCGGCGCCGATGCGCTCATCTATCAGGATCTGGACGCCCTCAAGGCTGCGGTGACAGAAGCCAATCCGAGGCTGACGCAGTTCGAAACCTCATGCTTCGACGGCAGCTATATCACCGGCGACGTGACGCGCGAGTATCTGGACAGCGTGGAAAATTATCGCAACTGCGTGCGCGAGGGCTCCGCCGAGGACGAACACAGCACCCAACTCGACCTGGGACTGGTGGAGACCGATCAGGCCTAGCCTTGCGGGGGAAACGAGGCGATCGATGCGGCAGATGGAAGGTCCCCAGCCTTCCGCGCCCGTCGTCCGGGGCCCGGCGTCAGGGATGCGTTTTTCCGGGTCGAATCCGATCCGCCGGGATTGAAATCAACTTTTGGCATTTGACAGCCGCGCACTGCGGTAGTAGCGTTGTGCTGCGCCGATTTGAAGCATAGCTTGCGGGCGCCGCCGGATCCTGAATCTTGTTTCCGGCAAATAAATACAGCTAAAGCGTGGGAAACCCGTCTTAGCCAAAACTAAGCGGGTTTTTTTCATTTATACGGACGGAATCATGGCGGACACTAGCGAATTCGACACCCTGGCGCTGCGCTCGGGCATCCACCGCAGCCAGTTCGGCGAACATTCCGAGGCGATGTATCTCACCTCGAGTTTCGTGTTCGAGAATGCGGCGCAGGCGGCGGCCCGCTTTACCGGCGGCGAGGAGGGCAATATCTATTCGCGCTTCACCAACCCTACGGTGAGCGCGTTCCAGGAGCGTCTGGCGGCTCTGGAGGGCGCCGAGGCCTGTGTGGCGACCGCTTCCGGCATGTCGGCCATCCTGGCGCTGTCCATGGCCCTGTTGAAGTCCGGCGACCACGTGCTGTGCTCGGCCAGCGTATTCGGTTCAACCGTGCAGCTGTTTTCCAACATCATGGGAAAATTCGGCGTCGAGATCAGCTTTGTGTCCGGTTCCAGCATTGCAGCCTGGGAGGGCGCGGCGCGCAAGAATACCAAGCTGTTGTTTATCGAGACACCGTCCAATCCGCTTACGGAAATTGCGGATATCGCGAC
This sequence comes from Burkholderiales bacterium, assembly GCA_038206915.1. Taxonomy (GTDB): domain Bacteria; phylum Pseudomonadota; class Gammaproteobacteria; order Burkholderiales; family SG8-39; genus 2-12-FULL-64-23. Next base: position 15,166 of record JBBRAI010000033.1, read on the forward strand.
ACTTTCTGCGCTGGCAAAGCGCTTTGGCGCGCTGCTGGCGGTCGACAATTGTTTCTGTACCCCCGCGCTGCAGCTGCCGCTGCGCCTCGGCGCCGATGTGGTGGTTCATTCCGCGACCAAGTACCTGGACGGTCAAGGCCGGGTGCTGGGTGGCGCAGTGCTCGGCCCGCGCGGCGCGCTGATGGACGGCGTCTACGGTTTTCTGCGCACGGCCGGGCCCAGCCTGTCCCCGTTCAACGCCTGGGTGCTGCTCAAGGGTTTGGAGACGCTGCGCATACGCATGGATGCACAGTCGCAGGCGGCGCTGGAATTGGCCCAATGGCTGGAGCAGCATCCCGGCGTCGAGCGCGTGTTCTACCCCGGCCTGGCCTCCCATCCCCAATACGCACTGGCGCAACGGCAGCAGCGCCTCGGCGGGGCGGTGGTATCGTTCGAAGTCAAAGGCGGGCGCGAAACCGCCTGGCGCGTGGTGGACGCGACGCGCATGATATCGATCACCGCCAATCTCGGCGATACCAAGACCACGATTACGCACCCCGCGACCACCACCCACGGCCGCATCAGCGCGGAGGCGCGCAAGGCGGCGGGCATAGGCGAGGGGCTGCTGCGCGTCGCAGTCGGCCTGGAGGCGCTCAGCGACATCCAGGCCGATCTCGAGCGCGGCCTGCGTTAGGGCGGTTGCAGAACCGGGCCGTGCTGGTCCGCGACTTTCAGTCGTCGTCCAGCGGCAGCGCGCGGCAGCCCGAATCGTCGCAGGCAAGATAGCTGCCGCCCCGATACCAGTCCGCCAGCACCCAGCGCTCGCAGGCATGGCCGTCCACGACGTGGACGTGGCGCGCCGGTCGATGCGTATGGCCGTGGATCAGCCGCGGATAATCGTAGCGGCGCAACTGGGCCTCGACTTCATCCGGCGCAACATCCATGATTTCCGCCGCCTTCGTGAGTTTTTCCTGTTCGCTCCTGCGGCGCAGCGCTTCCACCGCTGTCTTGCGCTGGTCCAGCGGCTGCCGCATCAGCTTGTCGATCCATTCCGGGCTGCGCGCCTCGCGCCGGAACGCCTGATATTCCTGGTCCAGCGTGCACAGGGTGTCCCCGTGCATGAGCAGCGTGGGCTGCCCGTAAAGCTGCAGCATGGCGGGATCGGGCAGCAGCTTCGCGCCGCTCGCGCGCGCGAAGGCTTCGCCGATGACGAAGTCGCGGTTGCCATGCATAAGGTAGATCGGGACGCCTGCGGCGGCGAGGCGGGCGAGGGCGGCGACTACTCCGGCGTTGAACGCATCGTCCAGGTCGTCGTCGCCTACCCAGTATTCGAACAGGTCGCCGAGAATGTAGAGCGCGTCCGCGCCGCGCGCTTCGCGCTCGAGGAAGCGAAACAACGCGCGGGTGGCCTGCGGCCGGTCAGGGCTGAGATGCAGGTCGGAAACGAACAGCGTGGCCACGCGCGCCGGCGTTCACAGCGCTTCGGCGCGTTCCAGCACCACATCTTCGACCGGCACGTCCTGGTGTCCGCCGCGGTTGCCGGTCTTTGCGCCCTTGATCTTGTCCACCACGTCCATGCCTTCGACCACTTTGCCGAACACGCAGTAGCCCCAGCCCTGCGGCGTCGGGGCGCTGTGATCGAGGAAACTGTTGTCCTTGACGTTGATGAAGAACTGGGCGCTGGCGGAGTGCGGGTCGGAGGTACGCGCCATGGCGACGCTGTAGCGCTCGTTCTTTAGGCCGTTGGCGGCTTCGTTCTCGATCTGGGCCTGCGTCGGCTTTTGCTTCATCCCCGGCGCGAAGCCGCCGCCTTGAATCATGAAGCTGTCGATGACGCGATGGAACACGGTATTGTCGTAGTGTCCGCTCCTGACATAGGAAAGGAAATTCTCCACCGTCTTGGGGGCCTTCGCGGCGTCGAGTTCGAGGGTGATGGTGCCGTGGTTGGTGTGTAGTTTGACCATGATGTGCTCGCTATTTGTTGGAAATGACGGAAACGGATTCGATGATGACCGCCTGAAGTGGGACGTCACCGAACGGGCCGCGCGCGCCGGTAGGCACGCTCGCAATGCGCATCACCACGTCCATGCCCTTGACCACCCGGCCGAACACTGCGTAGCCGTAGCCGGTGCGGCTGGGCTCGCGGAAATTCAGCGCTTCATTGTCGGCAACGTTGATGAAGAACTGTGCCGTCGCCGAATTCGGGTCGGAGGTGCGCGCCATGGCGATGGTGCCGGCATCGTTCCTCAAGCCGTTTCCGGCTTCGTTTTCGATCGGCGTCCGGGTTTTAATCTCCCGGAAATCCCGATCGTAACCGCCGCCCTGGATCATGAAGCCGCGGATGACGCGGTGGAATTGGGTGCCGGTGTAAGCGCCGTCCCTGACATATTGCAGGAAATTTGCCACGGTCTTGGGCGCTTTCGCGGGGTAGAGCTCGATGCGTATGTCACCGGCGCTGGTCTTCATGTCAACCACCGGGTCGGCGGCCAGGGCCTGCGCGGACCACAGCAGCATGCCAAATATCAGGATCGGGAGCGAACGCATGTTTTCATCCTATTGTCCGGAAAAAAGTTCTGGTCGGCGGGGGCCGGGAGAATACCGCCTGAGCCTGCTGCGCCGAGATTCGAGCCGCCGGCGGCCGGCGGGCAGATCGTGGCTATGCGGCGCCCTCGAAGATGATGCGCCATTTGCCGCCGTCCTTGATCCAGTACTGGCGCTTCTTCATCACGTTGTTCAGATTGTTCGAGCGGTAGTCCTGGTCGAAGGTGACAACCACCAACTCGTCCTTGCCCGGATTGCGGAACATGCTGAAGTTCGAAAGCTTCAGCTTGATCCAGCTCTTGCCGCTGTTTACCAGGCGCTTGTGCCGCCCCCATTCCGCGAGGTTTTCGTTGTCGGCGGAAAACTTCTTCGAGTAGTGCGTCAGATAGCGATTTGTATCCCGGCTTTCCCAGTCGCCGCGCCAGTGCTCGATTTCGCTGTTGAGCGCGTTGCGCTCGGCGTTCCAGTCATCCAGCGAAAGCCATTCGATCTGCTCGCTGATGATCACCGGGGTGAGCCCGATCTGCAGCTTTTTCGACAGTGCGTCGAGGTCTGCATTGGCGAGCACCACGCAGCCGTTGCTCGCGCGCGGCGCGCGGCTGTATGTATCGCTGGGCGTGCCGTGCAGCCAGATGCCGTGGCCGTTGCGGCCATGGCGCCGGTCCCATTCGTTGGGATAGCTGATTGGATAGGCGCCGCTGCCGTAGAAATCGGAGAGCTTGTTGCGCGGCAGGCTGGCGGTGACGTGGTACACGCCCACCGGAGTCTTTTCGTCGCCCTCGCGCGTCTTCTCGCCGCCGCGTTTGCCGGTGCTGATGTAATAGTCGGCGACGAAGCGCGGTCTTCCGCGCTCGTTTTGGTAGAGATACAGGCGCGAACGCTTGTTGTCGACGACGATTGCATAGCGCTGGTCGGCGCGCAGTTGCAGCAGATAGCGCGGCACCCGGTCCAGCGCCGGCCGGTCGCGGTAGGCGTGCAGCCGGACAAGCGCTTCGGCGCGTAGATCCGCCAGGCGCTCGCTCGAACCCTGCGGCGCGTCACCGAAGGTCTTGAGTTCGCGGCCCCGCGCCAGCAGCAGGTCGCCTTTGATCAGATAGGCCAGGCGAAAATTGGGCTCGGCGCGGATCAGTACCTCGACGTGTTTTAGCGCCTGGTCGAGATGGTTGCCCTCGATCTCGTCGAACACCTTGCCCAGCATGTTGTCGGCGCTTTGATCCGCCTGGGCGGGCGGGGGAGAAACGAGAAAGGCGCTGATGAGGACTAGCGCGCCGGCTAGCAATTGGTTGGAAAGTCTGCGCGGCAATTGCATCAATTAGTTGACCCGCTCTTCATGGATTAGCCACTTGCCATTGCTTTTGACCATTTCCAGCGTTTTGGTTCCCGAGGCCTTGACAACGTCTGAACGGTAAATCTGGCGAAACCGCACGTTCGCGGCATTGTCGCCCTTGAGTGAGACCTTGGGCGATTCAATTTCGACTTCGATCGACTTCGGGGCGCTGACGCGCTGCTTGCGCGATTTTTCCCATTCGGCGCGCGATTCGCCCTTGGGCGCACTGAAGTCCTTGGCGTAATGCGCGAGGTAGCCTGCCACATCCTGTTTCGACCAGGCGCTGGCCCAGCCCCGCACGGCTTTGAGCACGGCTTCGGTTTCCGCCGCTGTCTCGCCGCCGGCTTTCGCCGCGGGCTCCGCAGCCTTGGCTTCGGTCGGTTTGACCTCGGCCGCCCTGACTTCGGCCGCCTTTGGCTCCGCCTTAGGAGCTGCGGCTACCTTGGTAGGCTCCGCCGCGGGTTTTGCGCTCGCGACAACGGTTGCCGGTGCTGCCTCCGCCGGCTTAACGGGCTCTGCGCGCGCCGCGCTGCGCGCAGCCCGGGATCCGCTGCCGATCAATTCGCCTATCATCGCGAGTTTGGTCTTGGCGCCGGTGTTGGAGGAGTCCAGTTGCAGCGCCTTGTCGTAGGCCTGGCTCGCAAGCTTGGCGTAGATGTCGCCTAAATTCTCATGCGCGGTGGCGTAGCTGGGATGGGTGCGGATGGAGGCTTCCAGCGCGGTCTTTGCCTTTTCGTATTGCCCTTGCGACGCATATAGCACCGCCAGGTTGTTATAGGGTTCGGGCAGTTCCGGGTAGTCCTCGGACAGTTTTTGGAATACCTGGATCGCCTCGGCCGGGCGGTTCATTTCGGTCAGGATCAGGCCCTTTAGAAAACGCCCCTGCGCATCGCGCGGCTTGCTGGCAAGGTACTTGTCGACGCGTTCCATGGACTGTGGCAGCTGGCCCTGCCGCATCATGCGGTTGATGTCCTGCAACTCGTCGGCGTGGGCGGCCGACGCGGCCAATGCGATGCCCAGCGTGAGGGCGATACGGCGAAGGAACTTGTTCATTATGTTATACTTTCTCACGCCAGTAGGATTTGCCCTGCATTCTAACAAGAACACCCGAAGGTCCACAATAGAGACTGCCGTCGAAATTTTGCTGGCGGCCTCGCCTTTGCGCGGAGGTTGCGGCGCCAGCGACCAGGTTCCGGCTTACTTCTGCGCATGCTAAAGATATATAACACGCTTGCCCGCCGCAAGCAGGATTTTGTACCCATCGAGCCGGGCAGCGTGCGCATGTACGTATGCGGCATGACCGTCTACGATTATTGCCACATTGGGCATGCTCGCGTCATGGTGGTGTTCGACATGGTGCAGCGCTGGCTGCGGGCGTCGGGGTTTGATCTCACTTATGTACGCAACATCACCGACGTCGACGACAAGATCATCCGCCGCGCAATCGAGAACGGCGAAACCATAGGCGAGCTGACGCAGCGTTTCATCGGTTACATGGACGAGGATGCGGCAGCCCTGGGAGTGCAGAAACCCGATCGCGAGCCGCGCGCCACGCAATACATCGGTCGCATGCTCGACATGATCCGCGCGCTGCAGGGCAAGGGCCTGGCCTACCAGGCGGCGAGCGGCGACATCAACTACTCGGTGCGCAAGTTTCCCGGCTACGGTAAGCTCTCGGGCAAATCGCTGGACGAGTTGCGCGCGGGCGAGCGCGTCGAAGCCGACCTGAGCAAGCACGACCCGCTCGACTTCGTGCTGTGGAAGCGGGCCAAGCAGGGCGAGCCCGCGTGGCCGTCGCCCTGGGGCGACGGGCGTCCGGGCTGGCACATCGAATGTTCGGCCATGTCGTGCAGCTTGCTCGGTGTGCATTTCGACATACACGGCGGCGGCCAGGATCTGCAATTCCCGCATCACGAGAACGAGATCGCCCAGTCGGAGGGCGCGCACGGCGGCGTTTTCGTGAATTACTGGATGCACAACGGTTTCGTGCGCGTCGACGACGAAAAGATGTCCAAGTCGCTCGGCAATTTCTTCACCATTCGCGAAGTGCTGAAGCAGTACGACGCCGAGGTGGTGCGATTCTTCATCCTGCGCGCGCACTACCGCAGCCCGCTCAATTATTCCGACCAGCACCTGGATGACGCCAAGGCCGCGCTCACGCGCCTGTACACGGCGCTCAGGAACGTCCCGCCTCAGGCGACGGTGATCGACTGGACCGACGCGAGTGCCAACCGGTTCAAGGCGGCGATGGACGACGACTTCAACACGCCGGAGGCCGTGGCGGTTCTGTTCGAACTCGCTGCCGAAACCAACCGCAACAAATCGGCGCAAACCTCAGGGCTGTTGAAGACGCTGAGCGGGTTTCTCGGTCTGCTCGAACAGGATCCGACTGAATTCCTACAAGGGCGCACTTCCTCGACCGCAGCCCGGATAGGGTCGCTTGAGGCAAACCTCACCGGGGGTGGAGCGCTTTCTGCGAGCTTGACGACGGTGAGCGACGCACAGATCGATCAAAAGATCACCGCGCGTCTGGCGGCCAAGAAAGCGAGGAACTACGCCGAAGCCGACCGCATTAGGAAGGAATTGCTGGGCGCCGGAATAGCGCTGGAAGACGCGCCCGGGGGAAAAACGACCTGGCGCCGCGCCTAGGCGCCGGATATCACTCAGCGAAGAATTCCTTCACCTTATCCATCCAGGACTTGGCGCGCGGGTTGTGTCGGTCCGCGTCTTTCACGTTGATCGCCTCCAGCTCGCGCAGGAGCTCCTTCTGCCGCTCGGTCAGGTGCACCGGGGTCTCGACGATCACGTGGCACATCAGGTCGCCGTGGGCGTGGCTGCGTACGCCCTTGATGCCCTTGCCGCGCAGGCGGAAGATCTTGCCGCTCTGGGTTTCTGCCGGGACCTTGATCCGCGCCGAACCGGACAGCGTCGGAATCTCGATCTCCCCGCCGAGCGCCGCGACGGTGAAGCTGATCGGCATTTCGCAATGCAGGTCGTCGTGGTCGCGCTGAAACACCGCGTGCGGTTTCAGATGCAACTGTACGTACAGATCGCCCGGCGGCCCGCCGTTGACGCCGGCTTCACCCTCGCCGGAGAGGCGGATGCGGTCGCCCTCGTCCACGCCCGCGGGAATCTTGACGGCGAGGGTCTTGTGCTGCTTGATGCGGCCGGCGCCCTGGCAGGTGATGCAGGGGTCGGCGATGATCTTGCCGGTGCCATGGCACTTGGGGCAGGCCTGCTGGATCGAGAAAAATCCCTGCTGCATGCGCACCTGGCCCTGGCCGCCGCAGGTCGGACAGGTCTTGGGCTGGGTGCCGGGTTTCGCGCCCGAGCCGTGGCAGGTGCCGCATTCGTCCATGGTCGGAATGCGGATCTTGGTCTCGGTGCCGTGCGCTGCCGCCTCCAGCGAGATCTCCAGGTTGTAGCGCAAATCCGCGCCGCGGTAGACGCCGGAGCGCCCGCCGCGCGCCTGACCGAAGATATCGCCGAAGATATCGCCGAACGCGTCGGCAAAATTGGAAAAGCCGGCGCCGTGCGCGCCGGCCCCGGCAGAGGGATCCACGCCGGCATGGCCGTAGCGGTCGTAGGCGGCGCGCTTGTCCGCGTCCGACAGCACCTCGTAGGCTTCCTTCGCCTCCTTGAATTTGTCCTCCGCGCCTTTGCCTTTGTCCTCCGGATTGCGGTCCGGATGTTGCTTCATCGCGAGCTTGCGATAGGCTTTCTTGACCGCGTCTTCGTCTGCGTCGCGATTGACGCCCAGTATCTCGTAGTAGTCGCGCTTTGCCATGGATTCCGTAAGCAGTTAGAGCCGGGGGTGCAACGGCAAAAGGGGCGAGGTTATCACTCCCCGCCCCTCATCGCCGCGTCGTATGTGACCTATTTCTTGCCGTCCTTAACCTCGGTGTATTCCGCGTCGACCACTTCGGCGTCCTCGGCCTTGGACTCGCTCTTGGCGTCCGGCGCCGCATTTGCACCGGCGGCCTGCGCTTCGGCATACATCTTTTCGCCCAGCTTCTGCGATACCTGCGCCAGCGCCTGCGCCTTGGCGTCGATTGCAGCCTTGTCCTCGGACTTGAGCACCGCCTCGGTTTCCTTGATCGCCGCCTCAATCTTTTCTTTCTCGCCCGCATCGAGCTTGTCGCCGAACTCGGTAAGCGACTTCTTCACCGAGTGCACCAGTGCCTCGCACTGATTGCGTGCGTTGACCAACTCCAGCGCCTTGCGGTCCTCCTCTGCGTGAAGCTCGGCGTCCTTCACCATTTTCTGGATTTCAGCCTCGTTCAAGCCGCTCGAAGCCTGGATCTTGATCTTGTTCTCCTTGCCGGTGGCCTTGTCCTTGGCCGATACGTGCTGGATGCCGTTGGCGTCGATGTCGAATGTGACCTCGATCTGCGGCAGGCCGCGCGGCGACGGCGGGATGTCGGCGAGGTTGAACTGGCCCAGGCTCTTGTTGCCGCTGGCCACGTCGCGCTCGCCCTGCAGCACGTGTATGGTCACCGCAGTCTGATTGTCGTCCGCGGTGGAAAATACCTGCTGCGCCTTGGTCGGGATGGTGGTGTTTTTCTGGATCAGTTTGGTCATCACCCCGCCCAGCGTTTCGATGCCCAGCGACAGCGGCGTCACGTCGAGCAGGAGCACGTCCTTACGGTCGCCCGAGAGCACCGAGGCCTGGATCGCCGCGCCCGCGGCCACCGCCTCGTCCGGGTTCACGTCCTTGCGCGGCTCCTTGCCGAATATTTCCTTTACCTTGTCCTGCACCTTGGGCATGCGCGTCATGCCGCCCACCAGGATCACGTCGCTGAGGTCGGAGACCTTGATGCCGGAATCCTTGATCGCGGTGAGGCAGGGCGCCACGGTCTTGTCGATCAGTTCATCGACCAGGCTCTCCAGCTTGGCGCGCGTGAGCTTGATCGACAGGTGCTTGGGACCGTTCGCGTCGGCGGTGATGTAGGCGAGATTGATCTCGGTCTGCTGCGAGGACGAGAGTTCTATTTTCGCTTTTTCGGCGCCTTCCTTCAGGCGCTGCAGTGCGAGCACGTCCTTCCTCAGGTCTATGCCCTGTTCGCGCTTGAACTCGTCGCACAGGTAATCCATGATGCGCTGGTCAAAGTCCTCCCCGCCGAGGAAGGTATCGCCGTTGGTGGACAGCACCTCGAACTGCTTTTCGCCCTCGACATCGGCGATCTCGATGATGGAAATGTCGAAGGTGCCGCCGCCGAGGTCATAGACCGCGATCTTGCGGTCGCCGCCCTGTTTGTCCACGCCGAAGGCGAGCGCCGCCGCCGTGGGCTCGTTGATGATGCGCTTCACCTCGAGGCCGGCGATGCGCCCGGCGTCCTTGGTCGCCTGGCGCTGGCTGTCGTTGAAATAGGCCGGGACGGTGATCACCGCCTCGGTCACCGGCTCGCCCAGGTAGTCCTCGGCGGTTTTCTTCATTTTGATCAGCACCTGGGCGGAGACTTCCTGCGGGGCGATCCTCTTCCCGCGCACCTCGACCCAGGCATCGCCGTTGTCGTGCTTGACGATCTTGTAGGGCATCAGGTCTAGGTCTTTCTGCACCTCTTTTTCCTCGAAGCGGCGGCCGATCAGGCGCTTCACTGCGTACAGCGTGTTCTTGGCGTTGGTGACCGCCTGGCGCTTGGCCGAGGCGCCGCACAGGACTTCGCCGTCTTCCTGGTAGGCGACGATGGACGGCGTGGTGCGCGCGCCTTCGGAATTCTCGATGATCTTGGTCTGCCCGCCTTCCATGATGGCGACGCAGGAGTTGGTCGTTCCCAGGTCGATTCCGATGATCTTAGCCATAGTCTGTTCCTCGATGAATTAAACATGCCTGACAGGAATGTGGGGATAAATCCCTGCGCTTCAAGCTTCTTTTGACTTGGAAACCGTCACCAGGGCGGGCCTGAGGACGCGGTCGTGCAGCAGGTAGCCCTTCTGCATCACCTCCACCACCCGGTTGGGCTCGCCCGGGGCCTCGACCATGGTCATTGCCTGGTGGCGGTGCGGATCGAATTTCTCGTTGACCGGGTTGATTTCGCTGATGTTGGCCTTGTCGAACACTGCATTGAGTTGCTTCAGGGTCAGCCCCACGCCGCTTTTCAGGCTGTCCAGCGTGCTATTTTCGATCGCCAGCGCCGCTTCCAGGCTGTCCTTGACCGGCAGCAATGCTTCGGCCAGATTGTCCACGGCGTATTTGTGAGCGCTGGCTATGTCCGCCTGCGCGCGCTTGCGCAGATTTTCCGTTTCGGCCTTGGCGCGCAGCCACGAATCCAGGTGCTCCTGGGCTTTTAGTTCGGCCAGTCGTAGCTGTGCCTCCAAACCGGGCTGATCCGTCGCGCCCGCATCGGGCCCTCCCGCGCCTGCGGCTGCGTCCCCGGCCGCCGCGGCCTGGGAATAGTCTGATTCCTGATCCGACATTACTTGCCTCTGATTTTTAGGGGGTACACACCGTAAATGCGCCCTAGCGCATTGGCCGCTTTCGAATAACCTCTATAAAGATGGGGGCAAGCCGCCAGTTTTCAAGCGCCCCGGCAGGAGGGCAGCAGCGGCCGACAGGCCCGGGCAGGGTGCGCGCCGCGTTGGACCTATGTTCGGGCGCCGAGGGCCTCGGCGCGCGTGCGCGAGTTCTCCAACGCCGCCGCATCCGCGCCGGGTTCGCCCCAGCCTTGCACATGCTCCAGTGCGATCTGCGCCAGCGCCTGGATCCATGCATCGCTTTCGTTGAGGCAGGGGATGAGGTGATACTCATTGCCGCCGGCATTGAGGAATTCGGCCCTGCCTTCGATGCCCAGTTCTTCCAGGGTTTCCAGGCAGTCGGCGACGAAGCCCGGGCAGATCACATCCACCCGGCGCATACCCTGTTTGCCCCACTGTGCCAGGGTCGGCGCGGTATAGGGCTGCAGCCACTCCGCGCGCCCGAAGCGCGACTGGAAACTCAGCTGGTATCGATCCGGCGCGAGCGCCAGCGCCTCTGCCAGCAGGCGCGCCGTCTTCTGGCACTCGCAGTGGTAGGGGTCGCCACGCTCAAGGGTGTAGCGCGGCAGTCCGTGAAAGCTCATCAGCAGCTTGTCCGGCTTGCCCAGCTGCGCCCAGTGCTTGCGCACGCCCGCCGCGAGCGCCGCGATGTAGGCCGGATGATCGTGGAAGTGCCTGACCATGCGCAGCTCGGGAATATTGCGTGTGCGCTGCAGGCAGGCGGAAACCGCGTCGAAGGCGGTGGCCGTGGTGCTGGCGGCGTATTGCGGATACAGCGGCAGCACCAGGATGCGCTCGCAGCGCTGCTGCTTCAGGCGCGCGAGCACCGCCGCGATGGAGGGCTGGCCGTAGCGCATGGCAAAATCCACCACCAGCGCCGTGTGGCCTTGTGCGCCCAGATAGCCGCGCAGGAGCTTCGTCTGGCGTTCGGTATGCACCTTGAGCGGGGAGCCCTCGCGGTCCCAGATCTGCGCGTACTTCGCCGCCGATTTGGCCGGCCGCAGGTTGAGAATGATGCCGTTCAGGATCAGCCACCACAGCGGCCGCGGAATTTCCACCACGCGCGGATCGGACAGAAACTCCTTCAGGTAGCGGCGCACCGCCGCGCGTGTCGGCGCTTCCGGCGTTCCGAGGTTGATCAGCAGGATTGCGGTGCGCGCCGGTGTGCCGTGCGCAAAGGCGGGTTCGGCCTGGAAGGGCATGGAGTGCGGCTGCCGGCCCGTCAGTTGCTGGAAAGCGCGCTTGAGAGCAGCTTCGCGGTGATATCGACGATCGGGATCACGCGTTCGTAAGCCATGCGCGTCGGACCGATCACGCCGACGGTGCCGACAACCTGTCCGTCCACGGTATAGGGGGCGGTGACCACACTGCATTCGTCGAGGACCGAAGCGCCGGATTCGCCGCCGATGAAAATCTGCACGCCCTGTGCGCGCGTGCTCATATCAAGAATCTGCACGAACAGAGTTTTCCTGTCGAACAGGTCGAACAATTCGCGCAGCCGTGCCATGTTGGAGGACAGGTCGGTAGAATCGAGCAGGTTCTTCTCGCCGGATATGACGTAGTTCTCGTTGTCTTCGTTCAGCGCCTGCTTGCCCGCCTCCAGTGCCGCCGTCATCAGCGTGGTCACGTCATGGTGCAGCTGTTTCAATTCTTCCTGTACGCGCCGGCGAATTTCATCGAATGTGTAGCCGGCATAATTCTGGTTGAGGAAATTCGCGGCCATGGTGAGCTGCGCCGGCGTATAGGTCTTTTCCGTGAACAGGATGCGGTTCTGCACGTCGCCGTCCGGCGTGACGATGATAAGCAGGATGCGCTTTTCCGAAAGCGCAAGGAATTCGATGTGGCGGAAAGCGGCGCTCTTGCGCCGCGGCGAGGCCACCACGCCGGCGAAATGCGACAGCTGTGACAGCAGCAGGGAGGCGGAACTGATCAGGCGCTGGGGGTTGTCCGGATGCAGGTTGCCCTCGATCTCGCGCAGTTCGACCTGCTCCAGCGGCTTGATGGTAAGCAGGGTGTCGACAAAAATGCGGTAGCCGCGCGGCGTCGGTATGCGGCCTGCCGAGGTGTGCGGGCTGGAGATGAATCCGAGCTCCTCCAGATCCGACATGATGTTGCGTATCGTGGCCGGCGACAGGTCCAGGCCGGAATAGCGCGACAGCGCGCGCGAGCCGACCGGCTGGCCTTCGGCTATATAGCGCTCCACCAGGGTTTTGAGCAGAATCTGCGCGCGTCGGTCAAGCATGCTTGTATTCTACCTAAACCGGACGACGCGGAAGCGAGCAATGTGCCTTCGGCCGAGGAAGACCCACATCGCACGAGCAAGTGGGGATGCATCCTCCCTTGTCCACCAAGGGGACGTCCTGCGGAGCGCAAAACCTCTCGCGTAAGCAATTTCACAGTGTTCCGGAGCGTTAGTCGTCCTCATGTGCGATCGATTCGAAGGCGGGCAAATTTTTCCGCCCGCTCTGCAACACGAAATGGGGGCGATGTGGTCTAATTTCAACGTGATGTCCCCCGCCTTCAAGACGGTCGCCCTGATCGGCCGTTATAACACGGCTGAAATCGCCGAGTCCCTGCTTGGCCTGGCCGACCTGCTGCAGCGGCTCGGCTGCAGCGTGCTCATTGAAAAGGGTACAGCCGCGAACATCGGCAGCAACGGTTACGCGGCGGCGGATTATGCGGCCATCGGCGCGCAGGCGAGCCTCGCAGTGGTGCTGGGCGGGGACGGCAGCATGCTGTCCGCCGCGCGCCACCTGGCCGCCCATGGGGTGCCGCTGGTGGGCGTCAACCAGGGGCGACTGGGATTCATGACCGATATTGCGTTTTCGCACATGCACGAAACCATCGAGCTGCTGCTCGCGGGAAACTACACCATCGGCGAGCGCATCATGCTGGAGACGCAGGTGCTGCGCGGGGGAGAGGAAATTTTCGGCACACAGGCGCTCAACGACATCGTGGTGAACAAGGGCGGCACCGGGCGGATGATCGAGTTCCTGGTGAACATCGATGGCCAGTTTGTCTACGACCTGCGCGCCGACGGCATAATCGTGGCGACGCCGACCGGGTCCACCGCGTACGCGCTGTCGTCCAACGGGCCGATTCTGCAGCCCAATGTGCCCGGCATCGCGCTGGTGCCGGTATGCCCGCACATGCTGTCCAACCGGCCGATCACGGTGAGCGACCGCTGCGTGATCGAGATAACCATCAAGCAGCGCGGCGTCGGCGCGCGCCTGCACTGCGACGGCCAGCCGTACGCGGAACTCGTGCCAGACGACCAGGTGATTGTGCGCCGAGCGGCGCATTCCATCCGCTTCGTACACCCGCCCGGTTACAGCTACTACGCCATGCTGCGGGAGAAGCTGCACTGGAGTGAGATGTAGATATGCTGCGCACGCTCAGCATTCGCGATTTCGTCATCGTCGATTCGCTCGAGCTCGAATTCCAGCCGGGTTTCACCGTGCTTACCGGCGAAACCGGTGCCGGCAAATCCATCCTGATCGATGCGCTGGCGCTGGCGCTGGGCGAGCGCGGCGATGCGGCCGCAGTGCGCGCCGGCTGCGAGCGTACCGACATCGGCGCCGAATTCGACATTCAGCAGCTGCCAGAACTAGATCAGTGGCTGCGCGCGGCGGAGCTCGACGGGGATCCCGGATCTGTTCTGCTGCGCCGGGTAATCGACAAGAGCGGACGTTCGCGCGCGTTCATCAACGGCCGTCCGGCAACTCTCAGCCAGTTGCGCGAGGCGGGCGAATGGCTGGTGGACATCCACGGCCAGCATGCGCACCAGTCTCTGCTCAAGACTGATGCCCAGCGCGCACTGCTGGATGCGCACGCCGGCCTGGCCACGCTCGCGGCCGAGGTGTCCGCGGCGTACCGGCACTGGCAGAAGCTGGCGCAGGCGCGCACCGAGTATGAAACCCACGCCGCGCAGCGCAACGCCGAGCGCGAGCAGCTGCAGTGGCAGACGCAGGAACTCGGGCAGCTGGCCATGCAGCCGGGCGAATGGGCGTCGGTGCAGTCAGAGCACGCCCGGCTTGCGCATGCGGCGAGCCTGATCGAGGGCGTACGCTCCGCGCTGGACGCGTTGTCCGAGGCCGAGCCTTCCTGTCTGCCACTGCTGTCGGGCGTAAGTACGCGCCTCGAGACCCTGCTTGCCTACGACGCGAACTTGCGCGAGGCGGCCGAACTGATCCGCTCCGGCGAAGCGCAGGTGCAGGAGGCTGCCTATGCGCTGCGCCGCTACGCCGATCGGGTCGAGCTCGATCCGCAGCGGCTGGCCGCCGTGGAAGCGCGCATGGAAGCCATCCACGGCTGCGCGCGCAAATTCCGCCTGGCGCCGGAGGAACTGCCCGGCCATCTGCTACAGCTGCAGTTGCGCCTGGCCGAGCTTGATATGGCCTCCGATCTCGAGGGCCTGGCGAAACACGAGCAGCAGGCGCGCAGCGCATACTTCGACCTGGCGGCCAAGCTGAGCGCGGGCCGGAAAAAAGCCGCGACCAAGCTGGCCAAGCAGGTGACGCAGGCGATGCAGGATTTGGCCATGGCCGGCGGCAGATTCGAGATCGCGCTCAGCCCCTACCCGCCTGAAGGCAGCCTGCACGGCGCCGAGCAGATCGAATTCCAGGTCGCGGCCAATCCGGGGGTGGAGCCGCGCGCGCTTGCGCGCGTTGCGTCAGGCGGCGAGCTATCGCGCGTCAGCCTCGCGATCCAGGTAATCACCGCCAAGGCGGCGCGCGTGCCAACCTTGATTTTCGACGAGGTGGACGCCGGCATCGGCGGCGGCGTAGCCGAGATCGTCGGCCGGCAGCTCAAGACACTCGGGCGCGAGCGGCAGGTACTGTGCGTTACGCACCTGCCGCAGGTGGCCGCGCAGGCCGACGGGCAGTGGTCGGTGAGCAAGTTCGGGCTCGAGGGGCGGGTGAAGACCATGGTTGCGGTGCTTGACCGCAAAGGCCGCGTCGAAGAGGTGGCGCGCATGCTGGGCGGGACCGAGATCACAGCCACCACGCGCAAATATGCAGCGGAAATGCTGAGTCTGAGCTAAGCTAGCAAAAAAGCAGCTTCAAATTAACGAGGGAGAGAATTATGCGCGAAATGAAACTGTTCAAGGCGACGATCGGTTCGACGCGGGTGATTGCGATGATCGTACTGGTGGTGATACTCGTCTGTGCCTATATCGCGCTGGATTTCTACACCGGCGGCCAGCAGAACGCGAGCATGGTGGAAGGGCGCGGCGGCGCCATCACCAACGCGCTTTCCGGATTCAAGAGGGAAACCGGCGCGCTCCCCGACACGCTGCAAAAACTCGTGCCGAAGTATCTCCCTTCGCTGAACAATTGCCCCAACGGGAAGCCCTACGCGTACCAGCCGGCGGGGGCGGAATATACGCTCACCTGCGATGACGTGCTGTTCAAGACCAAACCCTATCACTATGATTCCAAAACCAGGTCCTGGGCTGGATAGCGAATAGGTTCTTGACCGCTGAAGTCCGCGTTGAACCGGTCGCTGCGCGTTTGTGCCGCTTTTGACCTTAGGATAGAATACGCAGGCATTTAGGCGCGTAGCTCAGCTGGTTAGAGCATCACCTTGACATGGTGGGGGTCGTTGGTTCGAGTCCAATCGCGCCTACCAACGAATTGTTTGGTAGATTTCCGAAGAACGGTCCGCAGAGGCCCGGTAGTGTACGAAATGGCAGCACTGGCAACGCTCGTCGATCCAAAAGTCTCGAAGGTCTCGAAGCTTTTCTGTTAACACAGGCCGCCCGGTAGCGCGCTGTCGTCCTGTGGAAGGAATGATGCGCGCCAGTTCGGCTGTTACCTGCTTTCTTGATCTAGCGCAAAAAAGAAAAATCCGCGCTGTGGCAGGGTACGCAAGTTATTCGTCTTACTTAGAGGAGAGACCCATGGATCTGAAAAAGAAACTAATATTTGGCGCCCTGATGGGCGCGTTTTCGATCGGCGTTGCGTACGCAGATCCCATTGTGATCAAGTTCAGCCACGTCGTGGCCGACGCCACGCCAAAAGGGCAGGGCGCGAACAAGTTCAAGGAAGTGGCGGAAAAGCTGCTGCCGGGCAAGGTGCAGGTGCAGGTGTTCCCGAGCTCGCAGCTGTTCGGCGATGCCAAGGAAATGGAGGCGTTGCTGCTCGGCGACGTACAGATCATCGCGCCCTCGCTGTCCAAGTTCGACCGCTACACCAAGAAATTGCAGATATTCGACCTGCCGTTCCTGTTTGACGATATCGAAGCGGTGGATCGCTTTCAGTCGGGCCCGCAGGGCAAGGCGCTGCTCGATTCGATGGTGAGCAAAGGCCTCAAAGGGCTGGGCTACTGGCACAACGGCATGAAGGAGCTCTCCAGCGACAAGGATCAGCTCAAGCGTCCCGAGGACGTGAAAGGCCTCAAGTTCCGCATCCAGGCCTCCGACGTGCTCGAAGCGCAGTTCCGCGCGCTCGGCGCCAATCCGCAGAAAATGGCATTCAGCGAGGTGTATCAGGCGCTGCAGACGGGCGTCGTGGACGGCCAGGAAAACACCTGGTCGAACATCTATTCGCAGAAGTTCCACGAAGTACAGAAGACCATCGCCGTCACCAATCACGGCGTGATCGACTACATGGTGATCACCAACGCAGGCTGGTGGAACAAGCTGCCTGCGGACGTGCGCAAGGGGCTGGAGCAGGCGATGGACGAGGCCACCAAGTACGCCAACAAGCTCGCCGTCGATCTGAATGAAAAAGACCGCAAGCGCATCGAAGATGCCGGCAAGGCCAAGGTGCAGGTCCTGTCCAAGGATGACGTCGCGGCATGGCGCAAGACCATGCACCCGGTATGGAAGAAGTTCGAAGGCGACATCGGCGCGGACCTGATCCAGGCCGCGGAAAAAGCGAACAAGTAAGCGGCCGCGCACGGGTACCAGTGGCGTTGGGGAGGCGTCATGAACATCGGCAGACTGGTTGATCGTCTGGAGGAAGGGCTGATTGCCTTCCTCCTGACGACTATGACGCTGGTCTCCTTCGTCCAGGTGGTCGCGCGTTACGTCTTCAACTACAGTTTCGTCTGGGCGCTGGAGCTGACCACCTTCCTGTTCGCCTGGCTCATATTTCTCGGCATGTCCTACGGCGTGCGCGTCGGCGGCCACATCGGTGTCGACGCGCTTGTGCGGACGCTGTCTCCCGCGAAGGCGCGCGTAGTAGGCGCTGCTGCCGCGATGTTGTGCATGATCTACGCGGCGATCGTGTTTTACGGCGGTTGGATCTATGTCGCCAAAATGTATGAAATCGGTATCATCGCGCAGGACATCCCGATTCCGCAGTGGGTGCCGCGACTGGTGCTGCCGATCGGCTACGCCCTGCTGTTCCTGCGCTTCGCTCAGTTGTTCTACCGGCTCGTCACCGGCAAGGAGGCGCATATGCTCGGCGACGAGGTCCAGGAAGCGCTCAAGCTGCGAGATGAGGGTGCCGAACTGCCGCCGCAGGGGTCCGAATGACCACCGCCGCGCTGTTCATCATGCTGTTTGCCTTCATGCTGATGGGCATGCCGGTGGCGGTCGCCCTCGGCCTGTCCTCGCTGCTGACGATACTGGCGTTCGGCCACGATTCGCTCGCCTCGCTGTCGCTGAAACTGTTTGAGACGTCCGAACAGTTCACCCTGCTGGCAATTCCGTACTTTATTCTCGCCGGCGCGTTCATGACCACCGGTGGTGTCGCCAGGCGCATGATCCGCTTCGCCATCGCCTGCGTCGGGCATCTGCACGGCGGTCTAGCGATCGCGTCGGTGCTGGCCTGCATGCTGTTCGCGGCGGTATCCGGCTCCTCGCCCGCGACCGTCGTCGCCGTCGGCTCGATCGTGATTGCGGGCATGGTGCGCGCGGGCTATCCGAAGGGCTTTGCCGCCGGCGTGGTGTGCAATGCGGGCACGCTGGGCATCCTGATCCCGCCGTCGATTGTCATGGTCGTGTATGGCGCAGCCACCGAGACCTCGGTCGGCAAGCTGTTCATGGCCGGCGTAATACCTGGCATCGTGCTCGGCCTGATGCTGATGACGGCGATTTACGTCCTCGCTCGGGTCAAAGACCTGCCGCGCCAGCCGCGCGCGTCGCTCAGGGAAATACTGATTGCGGCGCGTGATTCGGTCTGGGGACTGCTGCTGCTGGTGATCATCCTGGGCGGCATCTACGGCGGCATTTTCACGCCGACCGAGGCCGCGGCGGTCTCTGCGGTGTACGCCTTCTTCGTTGCCGTATTCATCTATAGGGACATCGGCTTCAAGAAGGTGCCTTCGGTGCTGGTGGACGCCTGCAAAGTGACGGTGATGCTGATGTTCATTGTCGCCAACGCGCTGCTGTTCGCGCACGTGCTCACGACCGAACGCATTCCGCAAATGATCGCGGAGCAGATCGTTGCCTGGGGCATGCCGTCCTGGCAGTTCCTGGTGGTAGTCAACATATTGCTGCTGATCGCCGGCTGCTTCATGGAACCGACCGGGATTATCCTGATCATGGCGCCGATCCTGTTTCCGATCGCCATGCGGTTGGGCATCGATCCGGTGCATCTGGGGATCATCATGGTGGTGAACCTGGAGATCGGCATGGTGACGCCGCCGATCGGGCTCAATCTGTTCGTCACCGCGGGCATCACCAAAATGTCGATCGGCGAGGTGGTGCACGCGGCGCTGCCGTGGACCGGAATCCTGCTGCTGTTTCTCGCGCTCGTGACCTACGTACCGATCATAACGCTCTGGCTGCCGAACCTGCTGTTCTGAGCACCAGAGGCGCCGGCAGATACAGCCGGCGCATACACCTTATCAGGCTCCTGCGAACGCCTCTCCTGGCCCGATGTAGCGTCGTGCGCGCCGATGCACTCGGCGCGTATGATCGCCCGGGTGAGCTAAACCGCGTACGAGGTCAGCGCCTTCATGTAATTGCTGCGCTCGAACGCGGCCGGGTCCGGGCAGGACTGCTGGCTGAGTGAGCCTTTCATCTGCTCGACCGAGCTGTAGTCGCGCTCGGCCAGCCATTTTTCCACGCCGCTGACCAGCGTGCCCGCATGCGCCGGTCCCTGGCGCAGCAGGCTGCTCGCGACCATGATGCAGTCGGCGCCTGCCAGCAGCAGCTTGATCGCGTCCTCGGCCGTGTGCGCGCCGCCGGTGGCTGCGAGGCTCGCCTTGACGCGCCCGCGCAGGATTGCGATCCAGCGCAGCGCCAGGCGCAGTTCGTCGGGCGTGGAAAGGACCAAGTGCGGCGCGACCTCGAGTTCGTCGAGCAGGATATCGGGCTGAACGAATCGGTTGAACAGTACCAGGCCGGAGGCGCCGGCTGCCGCGAGCCGCCCCGCCATATTGGCCATGGCGCTGAAGTAGGGGGACACCTTCACTGCCACCGGTATCGAGACCATGCCGCGCACCGACGCCACCAGATCGAGGTAACGCTGCTCCACGTCGGCACTGCTGTCCGCGGGATCCGTGGCGAGAAAGTATATGTTGAGCTCGATGGCGTCGGCGCCGGCCTGTTCGAGCTGCTTCGCGATGCGCGTCCAGCCGCCCGGCGTGTAGCCGTTCAGGCTGGGTATTACCGGCACCGAGAGCGCCTTCTTGGCGTCGCCGATCAGCTTCAGATAGTTGTCGGGGCCGGTATTGTAGTTCTGCATCTCCGGAAAGAAGCCGCGCGCCTCCGGTGACAACTCCGCCCCGGAGAGCATCAGATTGTGGGTGGCCATCTCCTCGTGCTCGAGCTGCTCCTCGAACAGCGAGGGTAATACCACGGCCGCCACGCCGGCGTCCTGCAGCCGCTTCAGGCTGTCGAGCGAACTGGTCATGGGCGAGGCCGCGGCCACGATGGGATTTCGCAGTTCCAGCCCCAGATAGCGGCTGCGCAGATCGACGCTCATTATTGCACCTCCTTGGATGTCGGGGCGTCCGCCGCGGCAGCTGTGCTCTCGCCGGGGGACCCGTGCGCGCCGTCGCTGGTAACGGTGCGGTGCACGCCGGCCACCTGCTCATACAAGTTCCAGCGCGCGTCCGCGTCTGACTGTGCCTCCTGCATCAGCTGCTTCGCCCGTTCCGGATCGGATCGGGCGAGCATGGCGTAGCGGCCTTCCTTCATGGTGAAGCGCTCCACCGGTATGGTCGGCTTGCGTGAATCGAGCTTGAGCGGATGATCTTCCCCGCCCATGCCCAGGCGCGGGTCGTAGTGATACAAGTTCAGGTAGCCGCTTTTGACCGCATCGCGCTGGTGACTCATGCCGGTCGCCATGTCGATGCCGTGGGCGATGCAATGGCTGTAGGCGATGATCAGCGATACCCCGGGCCAGGAGGCGGCTTCCTGGAAGGTGCGCGCCGTGTGCACCGGGTTAGCGCCCATCGCGACCTGGGCGACATAGACGTTGCCGTAGGCCATGGCGATCATGCCCAGGTCCTTCTTGCCCGATGATTTCCCGGCGGCGGCGAACTTTGCCACCGCGCCGCGCTGGGTCGATTTCGAGGCCTGTCCGCCGGTATTGCTGTAGACCTCGGTGTCGAGCACCAGGATGTTCACGTTCCGCCCCGAGGCGAGCACGTGGTCGAGGCCGCCGTAGCCGATATCGTAGGCCCAGCCGTCGCCACCGACGATCCACACGCTGCGGGTGACCAGGCTGTCGGCCACGGCCAGAAGTTGCTTCGCCTGCGCAGAGCCGACGCGCGTCAGCCCGGATTTGAGCTGTTTCACGCGCTCGCGCTGTTCGCGAATCGCTTGATCGGAATCCTGCTGCGCTTGGAGCAGGGCGGTGGCCAGTTCCTCGCCAATCTCGCCGCGCAGCGCGCGCACCAGGGTCTGCGCCAGGTCGCGCTGCGCGTCCAGCGCGAGGCGCATGCCCAGGCCGAACTCGGCATTGTCCTCGAACAGGCTATTAGCCCAGGCCGGGCCTTGGCCGGCCGCGTTCTGCGCCCAAGGCGTCGTCGGCAGATTGCCGCCGTAGATCGAGGAGCAGCCGGTGGCGTTGGCCACCAGCAGGTGGTCGCCGTAGAGCTGCGACAGCAGCTTCAGGTAGGGCGTCTCGCCGCAGCCGGCGCAGGCGCCCGAATATTCGAACAGCGGCAGGCGCAGCTGGGAGCCTTTGAGTGCGTCAATCCTGTCCCAGGACGGGCGCGTCTCGGGCAGTGACAGGAAGAATTCGTAGTTCCTGCGCTCGACGTCAAGGTGATCGAGCTTGGGCGCCATGTTGATCGCCTTGTGCTTGAGTTCTTCCTTGCTGCGTGTCGGGCAGATGTCGACGCAGATGCCGCAGCCAGTGCAGTCGTCCGGCGCCACCTGCAGGGTATAGGCCCAGCCGGCCATCCCGTCGCCCTCCTTGCTGCGCCAGGGAACGCTCTTGAAGCCCGCCGGGGCGCCTTTGAGCTGCTCGGGGGAATAGGCATTCATGCGGATGGCCGCGTGCGGGCACATCAGCGGACACAGTGCGCATTGGGTGCAGATCTCTGCGTCCCAGATCGGAATTTCGTGTGCAATGCTGTGTTTCTCCCACTGCGAGGTCGCCGTGGGGAAAGTGCCGTCGACCGGCAGCGCCGACACCGGCAGTAGGTCGCCCTTGCCGCCGAGCATCATCGCGGTGACGCGCTGCACGAAGTCCGGCGCCGTGCTTGCCACGATCGGCCGGCGGTGCAGCGCCGAGTTGGCCTGGCCGGGCACCTTGACTTCGCGCAGTGCCGCGAGCGACTGGTCCACCGCCGCGAAGTTGCGGTTGAGCACGGTTTCGCCGCGCTTGCCGTAGGTCTTGCGGATGGAACTCTTGATCTTCTCGATCGCCTCGTCGCGCGGCAGGATGCCGGAGATGGCGAAGAAACAGGCCTGCGTGACGGTGTTGATGCGGCCGGCTAGCCCCGCTTCCTTGGCCACCGCAAGCGCGTCGACCACGTACATTTTGAGTTTCTTGGCGAGGATCTGCTCCTGCGCTTCGCGCGGGAGCTTGTCCCACACCTCGTCCGGCCCGTAGGGGCTGTTGAGCAGGAAGGTGGCACCGGTGCGCGCCAGGGCGAGCACATCGAGTTTCGCCATGAACTCGAACTGGTGGCAGGCGACGAAATCGGCCTTGCTGATCAAATAGGTCGATTCGATCGGCTTGGGCCCGAAGCGCAGGTGCGAAATGGTGACCGCACCCGATTTCTTGCTGTCGTAGACGAAATAGCCCTGCGCATGCAGCGGCGTATTCTCGCCGATGATCTTCACCGAATTCTTGGTCGCCCCGACAGTTCCATCCGCGCCCAGGCCGTAGAACACGGCGCAGGTGACGCCTTCGGTTTCGGTAGCGAAGTCTTCGTCCACGGGCAGCGACAGTCGCGTGACGTCGTCAACGATGCCGACCGTGAAATGGCGCTTGGGCTGCGCTTGCGCCAGTTCATCCAGGGTCGCCTTGGCCATGGCCGGCGTGTATTCCTTGGACGACAGACCATAGCGGCCGCCGATAACCCGCGGCGCCGCCTTGTCCTGGGGCCACGCCTCGACCAGCGCGGTGACCACGTCCTGGTACATCGGCTCGCCGATCGCGCCCGGCTCCTTGGTGCGGTCGAGCACCGCGATCGAGCGCACGCTCCTGGGCAGCGCCGCGACGAAGGCCAGTGTGTCGAACGGCCGGTACAGACGCACCGTCAGCAGGCCCACTTTCTCGCCGCGTGCGGCCAGCGCGCGCACCGCCTCGGCCGAAGCGCCGACGCCGGAGCCCATCTGCACCAGCACGCGTTCGGCGTCCGCGGCGCCCTGGTAATCGAACAGCTTGTAGGGGCGGTTGGTCAATTTGGCGAATCGGTCCATGCTTTGCTGCACGATGCCCGGCACCGCCAGGTAGAATGGATTGCAGGCCTCGCGCGCCTGGAAGAACACGTCTGGATTCTGCGCCGAGCCGCGCAGCGCCGGCTTGTCCGGGTTGAGCGCGCGCGCCCGGTGCGCCGTGACCAGATCTTCGTCGATCAGCTGGCGTACTTCGTCCTCGAGCAGCAGTTCCAGCCGGTTGACCTCGTGGCTGGTGCGGAAACCGTCGAAAAAGTGCATGAACGGCACGCGCGAGCGCAGCGTCGCCATCTGCGCGATCATGGCCATGTCCTGCGCCTCCTGCACGCTGGCCGAGGCGAGCATGCCCCAGCCGGTCGTGCGCGCGGCCATCACGTCGCTGTGGTCGCCGAAAATCGACAATGCGTGGGTGGCGACCGTGCGGGCGGCGATGTGGAACACCGCGGGCGTGAGTTCGCCCGCGATCTTGAACATGTTGGGAATCATCAGCAGCAGGCCCTGCGACGCGGTAAACGTCGTGGTGAGCGCGCCCGCCTGCAGCGAGCCGTGCACCGCGCCCGCGGCGCCGGCTTCGCTTTGCATTTCGATCACCTCGGGTACCGCGCCCCAGATGTTCTTCTGCCCTGCAGCCGACCACGCGTCGGCGAATTCGCCCATGGCTGAGGACGGTGTGATCGGATAGATCGCGATGACCTCGTTGGTGAGGTGGGCGACGCGTGCCGCGGCCTCGTTGCCTTCGAGTACAGCCAGACGATTGCTCATGGTTTTCCTTGGTTCATGTTCCGGACGGCGTTCGATCGCGCTACAGCAAACCGCCCTTGCCCGATTTCCAGCGCTCGAATTCCGTCGTCAGCAGCGCCACATGCTCGCGTTCTTCCGCGGCAAGCTCCTTGTACAGATCCCGTTCGACCGAGCCCTCGGCGGCACCTGCGCCCTGCTCGCTGAAGAATTTCACCGCGCGCTGCTCGAACGCGATGGCGATGCGAAACAGGTTGGCCGGATCTTCGGGCTTGCGCTCGACGCCGGCGAATATGGCCGCGTGGTCGATCTGGAAGTCCGTGCCCGGTGCCGGCAGATCCGCGTGGTAGCGTTTGGACAGTGTGTGCATGTGCTCCTGTTCCATTTCCGCGAAGCGGCCGAACAGTTCGCGCAGCGACGGGTCCTTCGCTTCGCTCGATGCGCGCTGATAAAAGGCGTGTCCGCCAAGCTCGATCTCGAAGGCCGCGCGGATCGCGTCCATGCCCTTCGCATCGCCTATCGCCCCGCGCTCGAGCAATTCGAGCTTGCCGTTGCAATGCGGGCACATGCCATACGGGAAGGCGAAGCCTTCGCTTACCTTGCCGCAGGCGCTGCAGCGCCAGCTGAGTTCGATGTTGGCGCAGCAGATATAGGCTTCCTCGCCTTCGATAGGGCGGTGGCACCTCGGACAGGTGATCATGATTGGCTCTCGCTTTGAGTGGTAGTCGGCGCGGCGGCACCCAGTGCGAGTGGCGGCACGAACGCGTCGGCATCCTCCTGGGCAATGGGCCATTTCTGCTTGCCGCCCTGAAGATAGGCGCCGATGGCCTTCGCCGCGCGGCGGCCGGCGCCCATGGCGAGGATCACCGTCGCCGCGCCGGTCACGATGTCGCCGCCGGCGAACACGCCGGGCAGGGTGGTCGCCTGCGTCAGCGGGTCGGCAACGATGTATCCCCATTTGTTAAGGCCCAGACCCTCGGTGGACTTGGTGACGATGGGGTTGGCCTTGGTGCCCAGGGCGTAAATCACCGTGTCGCACGCGAGTTCGACGAATTCGTCCAGGGGCAGGGGTCTGCGCCGGCCTTTCTCGTCCGGTTCGCCCAGCATCATCTTCTGTACCTTCATCCCGCGCACACTGCCTTCGGCGTCGGTGAAAATCTCCACCGGCGTGTGCAGAAAAAAGAACTCGATGCCTTCCTCCTTGGCGTGGCGGATCTCCTCGATGCGCGCCGGCGCCTCGGCCTCGGAACGGCGGTAAACGCAGCGCACCGTCGGCGCGCCCAGGCGCTTGGCCACGCGCAGGCAATCCATGGCAGTGTTGCCGGCACCGATCACGACCACGCTCTGGCCCAGGGTAATCGGCGTATCGAGATAGGGGAACTTGTCCCCGCCCATCAGATTGACCCGGGTGAGAAATTCGTTGGCCGAGTAGACCTGGCCGGCAAATTCTCCAGGGATGCCGAGAAAGGAGGGTGCGCCGGCGCCAGCACCGACGAACACGGCGTCGTAGCCCATGTCGCCCATGAGCTTGGCGATGGAAAAAGTCTTGCCGATCACCTTGTTGATCTCGAACTTCACGCCCATGCGCTTGAGGCTGTCGACCTCACGGCTGATGATGTCGCGCGGCAGCCGGAACGGCGGTATGCCGTACTGGAGCACGCCGCCAATCACGTGCAGCGCTTCATACACAGTGACGTCGCAGCCGTAGCGCGCCAGGTCGGCAGCGACCGCGAGTCCGGAAGGGCCCGAGCCGACCACGGCGACGTTGCCCAGCTTGCGTTCGAAGCGCGGCGCCGGTGTCTGCGCTGCTCGCGCATTGTCGCCGATGAAGCGCTCGAGCCGGCCGATCGCGACAGGCTCCATCTCGATCTTCTTGTTCTTGCCGATGATGCACTGGGCCTCGCACTGCGATTCCTGCGGACAGACCCGGCCGCACACCGAAGGGAACAGATTCGATTCGTTGATCACGCCGAGCGCGCCGTCGAGGTCGCGTACCAACAGGTGGCGGATGAAGCGCGGAATGTCGATCGACACCGGGCAGCCGGCAATGCATACCGGCTTGGCGCACTGGATGCAGCGCTCCGCCTCCTCCATCGCGTCGTGCATGCTGTAGCCGAGATTCACTTCCTTGAAGTTGCGCGAGCGCTCCAGCGCGTCGCGCTCGGGCATCTTCACCGCCTGCGGTGCGAGGTCTTTATACTTCTTGTAGTTGCGCTTGTTCTCGTCGAACAGCTGTTTTTCTACATTGCAAACGTGCGCGTAGTCGTCGCTCGCCTGCGATTCCTGCCCCTTGAAGCGCCGCTGGCGCAGCATCAGCTCCTTGAAGTCGACCAGGTGGCCGTCGAAATCCGGACCCTCGACGCAGGCGAACTTGACCTCGCCGCCGATGCTGACACGGCAGGAGCCGCACATGCCGGTGCCGTCGACCATGATCGCGTTCAGCGACACCATGGTCTTCACGCCGTAAGGCCGCGTCGTTTCGGCGCAGGCGTTCATCATGGGCAGCGGTCCGATGGCGATGACCAGATCCGGCTTGTCGCGCTCGAGCACCTGTTTCAACGCCGCAGTGACGAAACCGGGCGTGCCGTAGCTGCCGTCGTCGGTGCAGACGACCAGCTCATCGGAAAATTCCCTGAAGCGGTCTTCCCAGAACACCAGGTCCTTGTTGCGAAAGCCGATGATGCCGGTGGTGCGGTTGCCGGCCTGCTTGAACGCGCGCAGTTGCGGGTACACCGGCGCCACGCCGAGCCCGCCGCCGACCAGTACCACGTGCCCGACTTTGCTCACGTGCTGCGGCAGGCCTAGCGGTCCGACGAAATCGGCGAAGCTGTCGCCCTGCTTGTAGTGGTCGCGCATTTCGATCGTGGTTTTGCCCAGCGACTGGACCACCATGGTGATGGTGCCTTTGTCGCGGTCGAAATCGGCCACGGTCAGCGGAATGCGTTCGCCGCCTTCGCGCATGCGCAGCATGACGAAGTGGCCCGGCAGCGCCGAATTGGCGACGTCGGGCGCCTGCACTTCCCACAGGAAGGTCGTGTCTGAAAATGCCTCGCGGCGGACGATCGTATACATTGATTATCCCAGTGGCCCGGTTCAAGAGGGCATGAAATCGAAAAAGGTGTCGACTTGCGAGCGGCGAGCGTGAAGCACCGGTGCCGCGCCATGGTCCGCCGCAATTCAACTGCGTGTGCAACAGTTTTAAGCGCCGCCGTCACCAGTCGATCAGGCGCCCGTCTAATGGTAAAGCCGCATCCTCCTGCGACATCCGGCCAAGCATAGTACACGCGGAGGAATTCGCCTTGACGTAGATCAAACCGATCCGCGCGGTTCCCGCAATTGCGGGAACCGCGCGGCGCATTCGCTTCGGTCTAGTAATTCGGATCGAACATTTGCGCGCGCACATCGGCCGCCACGTCCGCGGGCTTTGGCTTGCCGGCGAGCCCGTTCTTGTAAGCGGTTTCGGCGACCGCGGTGGCGATGTGCTCGGACACCTCGCGGATGCGCGGCAGCGCCGGGAATAGGCTGCCTTGCTTGAGGTCGGATTCGGTCACCAGCTGCGCCAGCGTCTGCGCCGCAAGCATGAACATCTCGTCGGTAATGCGCTTCGCACGGCATGCGATCGCGCCCAGGCCCACGCCGGGAAAGATGTAGGAGTTGTTGCCCTGGCGCGGCACGAAGGTCTTGCCGTCCATTTTCACCGGGTCGAACGGGCTGCCGCAGGCGAACAGCGCCTTTCCCTTGGTCCAGCGGTAGGCTTCAACCGCGGTGCATTCGGCTTTCGAGGTAGGGTTGGACAGCGCAAACACGATAGGCTGCGCGTTGATGCGCGCCATTTCCTCCAGTACCTCCTGATTGAAGGTGCCGCCGACCGCGGCGACGCCGATGATGATGCTCGGCTTGAGCGTCTTGATCGCCGAAAGGAAATCGCCGACCGGCGCGTGTTCGTGCGCATAGGGAAGCTTGTGTTCGGCCAGGCCGGTCCGGCTCTTCACCACCAGTCCGTGCGAATCGACGGCCCAGCAGCGTAGCCGCGCCGCGGACTCCGAAAGTCCCTGCGCGACCATTGCCGTTACCACCAGGTTGGCGATGCCGGTAGCGGCTTCGCCCGCGCCGAAGAACAGGAGCTTCTGCTCGGTGAGTTTTCCGCCGGTAATGCGCAGTGCCGAGAATATGCCTGCCAGTGCGACCGCCGCCGTGCCCTGGATATCGTCGTTGAAGGTGCAGATGCGGTCGCGGTATTTCTTCAGCAGGCGGAACGCGTTGTGATTCGCGAAATCCTCGAATTGGATGACGACTCCCGGAAAGACTTCCGTCGCGGCGGTGATGAATTCCTCCACCAATTCGTCATATGCGGCGCCGGTCAGCCGGCGCTGGCGCAGCCCCACATAAAACGGGTCCTCGCCCAGCGTCGCATTGTTGATGCCGACGTCCAGGGTAATCGGCAGGCACAGCTGCGGATGCACTCCGGCGCAGGCGGTGTAGAGCGACAGCTTGCCCACCGGGATTCCCATGCCGTTCGCGCCGAGGTCGCCCAGCCCCAGGATGCGCTCGCCGTCGGTGACGACGATTATGCCAGCCTGATAGGGCCAGTTGCGCAGAATCTGCGCAATACGACCGCGGTCGTTGGCGCCTATGAACAGTCCGCGCGAGCGCTGGAAGATGTGGCCGAACTTCTGGCAGGCGAGTCCCACGGTCGGGGTGTAGACCAGCGGCTGCATTTCGTCGATGTTGTCGCATAAAATGCGAAAGAACAGCGATTCGTTGCGATCGTGCAGCGCGGTGAGCGCGATGAATTGCTCCAGCGGATCGGGCATCTTGCGCAGGCGCGTGAGCATGCGCGCGGCCTGCTCGTCCTGGGTGTGCACGTGCGGCGGCAGAAAACCGCGCAGGTTGTATTTGTCGCGTTCGGCTTCGGTAAAGCCCGTGCCTCTGTTCAACGCGGGGTCACGCAGCAGCGCGAGCCCAGAAGGCATGGGCTGGTTTCCGTTTGTACCGGTTTTTTCATACATGATTGGCTTGCTCCTAGGTCTTGGCTTGTGGTGATTTGTTCTGTGGCGGCTCGATGCGGCCGCACTGCGGTTCCGTTCGCAGCCACGTCGTGCGAAGGCGTTCCAGACGCGTATGCTGTTCCAAACTATCGCATTGGCGTTTGACTTAAATCAACAAAGCAAATGGCTGCACGCGCTAATTTAGCGGTCTTCGCAAACGATCATTTTGCCGCCACTTCGTGCTTGGGACGAACCTGCCGTGGCGCTGATTTTGGCAGCCGCAAGTCGCGTGGTTTGTTGAGCCGGAGGCCGAAATCGGACTGTTGCCGCGGCGGCGATTCGAATTTCGCGTTAGAATTGCATTAGTTTCACCGATGGGGAGATAAGCAGTGGAAGTATTCAAGGCGGACGTAGCGATAATAGGTGCCGGCGGGGGAGGATTGCGGGCCGCGATCGCGGTTGCGGAAGCGGATCCCACGCTGAAAATCGCGCTGATTTCCAAGGTTTACCCGATGCGCAGCCACACCGTGGCCGCCGAGGGCGGGGCTGCCGCGGTGACGCGGCCGGAGGACAGCCTCGAGCACCACTTCAACGATACCGTGGGCGGGGGCGACTGGCTGTGCGAGCAGGACGTCACCGAATATTTCGTCGCGCACGCGCACGAGGAAATGGTGCAGATGGAGCATTGGGGCTGCCCGTGGAGCCGCAAGGAGGACGGACACGCCAACACCCGCGCCTTCGGCGGCATGAAGATCGAGCGCACCTGGTTTGCCGCCGACAAGACCGGCTTCCACATGCTGCATACGCTGTTTCAGACTTCGATCAAATATCCATCCATCAAGCGCTTCGACGAGCATTTCTGCGTTGATCTGGTGGTTGAGGACGGGCGTTGCCAGGGCGCGGTGGTGATCGAGATCGCCACCGGCGAATTCAGGCTGATCCAGGCGAAGGCGGTGATCATCGCCACCGGCGGTGCCGGGCGCGTGTTCCGCGAGAACACCAACGGCGGCATCGTCACCGGCGACGGCATGGCTCTCGCCTACCGACACGGCGTGCCGCTGCGCGACATGGAATTCATGCAGTATCACCCGACCTGCATGCCGCGCACCGGCCTGCTGTTCACCGAGGCCTGCCGCGGCGAGGGCGGCCTGCTGCTGAACAAGGACGGTTATCGCTACCTGCAGGACTACGGACTCGGACCGCCCGAGGATAAGCCGCGCAACAAGTTCATGGAACTGGGCCCGCGCGACCGCCTTAGCCAGGCGTTCTGGCACGAGCAGCAGAAGGGCAGAACCATCGAAGGCAAGTTCGGCTCGGTGGTGAATCTGGACCTGCGCCACCTCGGTGAGGCTTTCCTGCGCGAGCGCCTGCCGCAGATCTATGAACTTGCGGAAGAATTCATGGGCATCGA
>JBBRAI010000034.1:0-44357 GCA_038206915.1 Burkholderiales bacterium
GCATCGATCACTTCGGCAAGGTCCCTGGTCAGCGCGCTGATTGTTTCGGCCTTGGCCGCGTAGGCGGGATCGCGCGCGAGCAGGTGGCCGTATTCCCTCACCGTCGCGCCGCAGCCGCTCGCCGTCATGACGATCGCTTCCACGCCGCCCTCGACATAGGGCCACCAGGCATCGATCAGCGCGCGCATGTCGGCGAGGCCGTCTTCCTGTGCGTTCAAATGAAAGCGCAGCGCGCCGCAGCAGCCCGCGGCCGGCGCTTCGATCAGCGAAATGCCCAGGCGGTCGAGCACGCGCGCGCTCGCAGCGTTGATGTCCGGCGACAGCGCGGGCTGCACGCAGCCGGCCAGCACCAGCATCCTGCGCGCATGGCGCGCTGCGGGCCAAGCGCCTGCCGCAGGCAGCGTCGCGGGGACCTTGGCCTGCAGCGCGAACGGCAATACCGGGCGCATCCAGCGGCCCAGCCCGAGCAGCGCCCCGAACAGCGCCCGGCGCGGCAGCACCGCGCGCAGCGCCGCGCGCTGCAGCCGCGCGAACAGCGGCCGCGCCACGCGCTCCTCGGCGAGCTTGCGCCCGATGTCGACCAGGCGTCCGTACTGCACGCCCGAGGGGCAGGTGGTCTCGCAGGCGCGGCAGGTAAGGCAGCGGTCCAGGTGCAGCTGCGTCTTCGCCGTGACCGCGTCACCTTCGAGCATGCCCTTGATCAGGTAGATACGCCCGCGCGGGCCGTCGAGTTCGTCCCCGAGCAGCTGGTAGGTCGGGCAGGTCGCGGTGCAAAAGCCGCAGTGCACGCACTTGCGCAGGATGGCGTCGGCCTCCCTGCCCTCGGGCGTGTCCTTGATGAAATCGGCCAGTTCAGTCTGCATCGAGCAGCGCCAGCCACGACGAAAGACGGCTCATAGGTCGGGATACATGCGGCCGGGATTGAAAATGCCCGCGGGATCGAACGCCAGCTTCAGATTGCGGTGAATCCTCGCCAGCGGCGGCGCGAGCGGCATGAACACGCCGGCGCTCTTGTCGGCCGCGCGAAACAGGGTGGCGTGGCCGCCCGAGCGCGCCGCGGCCTCGCGGATGGCGCGCGCATCGGCCTTGCACGCGAGCCATCTGAGGGAGCCGCCCCACTCGATCAGCTGCGCGCCGGGAAAGCTCAGCGGCGGCGCGACCGAGGGCAGGGACATGCGCCACAGCGGCTTGTCGGTGCTAAAAAAAACATCGGTCTGCTCGCGCACGCCCTGCCAGTACCCCTGCGCCTCTGCCGCGGCCATGGTCTCGCCGCCGATCGACTCGCGCGCCGCCTTGACCGCGCTTGTCGCGCCCGACAGGCGCAGGGCGAGATTGCCATCAGCCCAGGCGCTGGCGCTGATCGGCAACGGCTTGCCGCCCCAATGATTGAGCATTTCCAGCGCCTTGTCCTGCGGCAGTTCCAGCTTCAGCGTCGTTTCCGCCACCGGAAGCGGCAGCACCTTGAGCGAAACCTCCAGAATCAGGCCCAGCGTTCCCAGGGAACCGGCCATCGGCCGCGACACGTCGTAACCGGCGACGTTCTTCATCACCTGCCCGCCGAAGGAGAGGTCCTGGCCGCGGCCGTCGAGCATGCGCACGCCGAGCACGAAATCGCGCACCGCGCCCGCTGCCATGCGCCGCGGCCCGGACAGCCCGGCAGCAACCATTCCGCCAACGGTCGCTTCCGCGCCGAAGTGCGGCGGCTCGAACGCGAGCTGCTGGCCCGCGGCGTGCAGCGCCGCTTCCAGCTCCGCCAGAGGCGTGCCGCAGCGCACCGTCACCACCAGTTCGGTCGGCTCGTAGGCGACGATGCCTGCGTAGGCGCGCGTGTCCAACAGTTCGCCGCGCGGCGCTTCGCCGTAGAAATCCTTGCTGCCCCCGCCGCGCAGCCGTAGCGGCTTCTTTTCCGCCGCGGCGGAGCGGATCCGGTCGGCGAATTGCTCGATGACGTCTCGCATATCAGAAACGCGGCAGCTCGGGATAGGGAATCCGCCCGCCAGCGACGTGCATGCGGCCGAATTCGGCGCAGCGGTGCAGCGTCGGGATGTTCTTTTCCGGGTTGAGCAATTCGTCCGCGTCGAACGCGCGCTTCACCGCGCGGAACATTTCCAGTTCACCGGGCGTGAACTGCACGCACATCTGGTTGATTTTCTCAATGCCGACACCATGCTCGCCGGTGACGGTGCCGCCCACGGCGATGCTTTTCTCCAGCACTTCCCCCGCGAACGCCTCGGTGCGGCGCAATTGCTCCGGATCGTTCGCGTCGAACAGGATCAGCGGATGCAGGTTGCCGTCGCCGGCATGGAACACATTGGGGCAGCGCAGGCCGTATTTCTGCTCCATTTCGGCGATGAAGCGCAATACCTCGCCCAGGCGCTTCCTCGGTATGGTGCCGTCCATGCAATAGTAATCCGGCGAAATTCGGCCCATCGCCGGAAACGCGGCCTTGCGCCCCGACCAGAATTTCAGGCGCTCGGCCTCGTTTTGCGAGATGCGGAAATCGTAGGCGCCGGACGCCTTCAGCACCGCGGTCATGCGCGCGATCTCGTCTTCCACCTCTTCGGCGGTGCCGTCGGATTCGCACAACAGCAGCGCGGCCGCGTCGAGGTCGTAGCCAGCGTGCACATATTCCTCCACCGCGCGCGTGGCCGGCTGGTCCATCATTTCCAGCCCGGCCGGGATGATGCCCGCGGCGATGACCGCGGCGGCGGCGTTACCGGCCTTTTCCACATCGTCGAAGGCGGCGAGTATCACGCGTGCGGTCTGCGGCTTGGGCACCAGTTTCACCGTGATTTCCGTCGCTACGGCAAGCATGCCCTCCGAGCCCATGATCATCGCGAGCAGGTCGTAGCCCGGCGCATCGAGCGCCTCGTTGCCCAACTCGACCACATCGCCCTCGATGGTGCAGGCGCGCACGCGCAGCACGTTGTGCACGGTGAGGCCGTACTTGAGGCAGTGCACGCCGCCGGCGTTCTCGGCCACGTTGCCGCCTATGCTGCAGGCGATCTGCGAAGAAGGGTCCGGCGCGTAGTACAGCCCGTAGGGTGCGGCGGCGTCGGATATAGCGAGATTGCGCACGCCCGGCTGCACGCGCGCAATGCGCGCCACCGGGTCGAGCGCGAGGATGCGCTTCATCTTGGCCAGCGACAGCAGCACGCCCTTGCCGTGCGGCAAGGCCCCGCCCGAGAGTCCGGTGCCGGCTCCGCGCGCAACCACCGGCAGTTTGAGTTCGCGGCAGGCGCGCAGCACGCGGCAGACTTCCTCCTCGTTCGCGGGCAGCGCCACGACCATGGGCAGCGCGCGATAGGCCGATAGCCCGTCGCACTCGTAGGGCTTGGTGTCCTCCTGCTGATAGAGCACGGACTCGGGCGGCAGGATGGCGCGTAAGGCTTTCACCGCCTCGGACTGGCGCAGCGGATCGAGCAGGCGGAATGCCTCATTCATGGCGGCAGGAGCCTGGGTTCGGAGCAGAATCGGGGCATATAGGCAGGACGGCGTGGGACGGTACCATGTTAGGCATGGGTCTACGATGTGTCAATCGAATGCCAGGATAAGATTTCATATTGCCGAAAGCAGCTAGCGCTGAGCGTTCCTTTGCTAAGATGTCCGCTGACGAGAGACTCTTTTTGGCTACCGGGCCCTTGTCGCCAAGTTGTCGCAAAAAGGTCCGGATTCAACGGAGCATGGCCAGCCGGGGAAGGTGAGCTTCAAGTTTCGCCGCGCCGGCTCATTTTACATTGAGTTCCAGATATCGCCGTCTAGCCTGAATGTCCGCCAATGCCCGCATCGCGCTGAGCCGCATATTTCCGTTCCTCGCCTGGCCCCGGCCAAACAGGGCGAGCGTGCGCGACGATGTTTTCGCCGGAATCACGGTGGCTCTGATCGTCATACCGCAATCGCTGGCCTATGCCCAGCTCGCCGGCCTGCCGGCCTATTACGGCCTGTATGCATCGCTGCTGCCCTCCATCGTTGGAGTGTTGTTCGGCTCCTCGGCCCAGCTCTCCACCGGTCCGGTGGCCATGACCTCGCTGCTGACTGCCGCGAGCATCGCGCCGCTTGCCCCGCTTGGCAGCGATACATTCATCGCCCACGCCGTGCTTCTGGCGCTGCTTTCAGGCCTGTTCCAGGTCGGCTTCGGCCTGCTGCGCATGGGTATGGCGATCAACCTGCTGTCGCAGCCGGTGCTGATGGGATTCATCAACGCCGCCGCAATCATCATCGCGCTGACGCAGCTGCCGCCGCTGGTCGGAATGTCCTCCCGGCAGACCTCGCATTTCCTGCTCGATACCTGGCATGTGATCGTCAATCTCGACCTGATGCATGAGATATCGCTGGTATTCGGCGCCGGCGCAATCGCGCTGCTGGTCGGCTTCAGGCGCTTCGCCCCGAAGCTGCCCGGCGTGCTGATCGTCGCCGTGCTGCTGACTACAATCAGCTACGCGATCGGATTCGCCGAGCTCGGCGGCCGCGTGGTTGGCGCCGTTCCGAGCGGCATCCCGCAATTCGTCATGCCCACCGTCGACTGGGAAACGACCAAGCAGCTGCTGCCGGCCGCATTCGTTATCGCGCTAATCAGCTTCATGGAAGCGATGTCCAGCTGCAAGGTGATCGCGATCAGGACCAAGCGCCCGTGGAACGAAAACCAGGAGCTAATCGGCCAGGGCCTGGCCAAGATCGCCGCGGCGTTCAACCACACCATGCCGGTCAGCGGCTCGTTCTCACGCTCCGCGCTGAATCTGCAATCCAATGCGCACAGCGGAATTTCCAGTTTGGTCACCGCCATGTTCGTGCTGCTGACCCTGCAGTTTTTCACCCCCCTGCTGTATCACCTGCCCAAACCGGTGCTGGCGGCGATCATCATGCTGGCGGTTTTCAATCTGCTCAATTTCCAGAGCTTTCGCCGCGCGTGGCGCGCGCGCCGCGACGACGGCATAGCGGCGATCATCACCTTCGCAACTACGCTGCTGTTCGCGCCCAATATCCAGGACGGCATCCTGTCGGGGATCATCGTTTCGCTCGGCCTGCACCTGTACCGCGGGATGCGTCCGCGCATCGCGATTGCGAGCCTGCACGAGGACGGCACGCTGCGCGACGCCGAACGCTTCGGTTTGGCGCCGGTGCACGAGGCAATTGGCATTGTGCGCCTCGATGCGTCGCTGAACTTCGTCACCGCTGCGGCGCTCGAGGATGCGGTGCTCAAACTCGAGCGCGACAAGCGCAAGCTGAAGTTCATCCTGCTGACAGCCGTCGGCATCAACGACCTGGATGCGACCGGGGCCGAATTGCTGTTCAAGCTCGCCGAACGCCTGGACCAGAACGGCATCACGCTGGCCCTGAGCGCGGCGAAAAAACAGGTGCTGGACGTGATCGAACAGACCGGGCTGGACGCGGCAATCGGCAAGAACAACATCTACGCCACCGACCGGCTCGCGGTGGACGGGCTGCTGGCGCGGCTAGGCGGGTAGGCGCAAATCCTAGCGCGCGCGGCGGAAGGGGAACGCGTTCAGCACGAACCCGAGCAGCATGGCCAGCAGCGTGAACAGGCCGCCGAACAGCCAGGAATGGTCGTGTGCCGCATTCCACACCCGCCGTTCGATGCCGGCCAGGCGCACGGTGAAATGGCCGACGTCGTGACCGACCACCTTGCCCGATTTCACCACCAGGGTCTCGACGGTGTAGGTTCCGGTCTGCAGATCGCCCGGCAGGCGCATGTCCGCGATGAACAGCCGGTTGCCGAACACCCGGATCGCGGTATCGTCTTCGTGGTAATAGCCCTGCCGCTCCTTGATGCGGAAGAACGCCTTGCGCCAGTCGTCGGACGCGTGCGCCTGCAGCTGCGGCTCGAGGCGCACCGGCACGCCTTCGAGCACCAGGCCGTATTTTTCCCGTTCCGCCTGCGGCAGGATTTCCGCGATCGGCGCGGTGGCATAGAGGAACAGCAGGCTGGGCGCGCCCCCCAATTTCTGCGTCTCGCCCTCGATCCAGAACGGTCCGAGCTTGGCCTCGCGCGACAGCTTGGCAATCTGCGGCGGCCCGACCAGCTTGATGACCAGGTCGGCCGGTCCGCGCATCGACCCGACGGCTTTCAAATCAGTGCCTTCGAAATCGGTGGTGATGTTCACCTGGCTCGTTTCGGGCACCACCACCAGCGGTTCGTCGGCCCAGGCGGGATTGAGCAGCAGCCAGCCCGATAGCAACAGCACGCGGCGCAGCATCATTGCACCTCGACCGTCATGCCGTAGATATGCTCTGGCGTAAGCAGCATGGTCACGACCATCTTGATCGCGACGGCGACCACCACCAGCGCAAGGATCAGCCGCAGCTTTTCCGCCGGCAGGCGCGCGCCCAGGCGCGCGCCCAGCTTGGTGCCGAGCACCGAGCCGAGAATCAGGACCAGCGCGAGAAACGGGTCGACCGAATGATTGACGCCGGCCTGCATGACGCTCACCGCGGCGGTGGTGAACAGCAGCTGGAACAGCGAGGTGCCGACGACGATTTTGGTCGGCATCTTCAGCACGTAGATCATCACCGGCACCATGATGAAACCGCCGCCCACGCCCATCAGCGAAGTCATGACGCCGACGGCCGCGCCCAGTATCAGCGGTCCCAGCGCCGACATGCGCACGCCCGAAGCCGGATAGCTGGTTTGCCAGGGCAGGCGCGCCATCCATTTGCGCAGCAGCGAAACCTTCGCGGGCGCGTCGACCGCTGCGGGCGCGGCGATGCGAAATACCGCGCGCAGCGATTCGATCAGCATGCTCACGCCGATGAAACCGAGCAGGATGACATAGAGAAACACGACCACATTGCCGAACTGGCCCGCGCGCAGCAGCACTTTGGCGAGATAGACGCCGAAACCGCCGCCGAGCCAGCTGCCGATCAGCAGGATCAGCCCCATCTTGAAGTCGATGTTGCCGTGGCGCCAGTGAAGGTAGCTTGCGCCCGAGGCGGTGCCCGCCATCTGCGCCGCGCCGCTGGACACCGCTACAATGGGGGGGATGCCGGTGAATATGAGCAGCGGGGTGATCAGAAAGCCGCCGCCGACTCCAACCAGTCCGGAAAGAAAGCCGACCAGCGCGCCATAGAACAGGATCAGGACGATATTCACGTCCATATGCGCGATAGGCAGGAATAATTCCATGGAAATTACCGTAATGAAGCAAAGTGAGGCGAAGCGAGCCGCCATTTTACCCGCTGGCGGATGCAGCGCAGCGCGCGCCGGACAGCATTTCCTTATGGCCGCCGGAATAATTCTGATGATGGTCCTGGGCGGGTGCGGCGCCAGCGCACCTAAGCTGCCGCAACTGCCCTCCGATGCGGCCGTGCTTGCATTCGGCGACAGCCTCACTTTCGGCACCGGCGCGCAGACCGAGGAGAGCTATCCTGCGGTGCTGGAGAAGCTCATCGGGCGCAAGGTCTGGAGCGCTGGCGTACCGGGCGAAGTGAGCGCGGCCGGGCTCGCGCGGCTGCCCTCGGCGCTGGACTACTACCAGCCGCGGCTGCTCATCCTGTGCCACGGCGGCAATGATTTCCTGCGCAAGCTCGGCGACGCGCAGGCGGCGGAAAACCTGCGCGCGATGATCCGCCTCGCCAGGCAAAAGGGCATAGACGTGGTGCTCATCGCCGTGCCCAAGCCGGGACTGCTTCCCACGCCGCCGGATTTTTACGCCGAAATTGCCAAGGAATTCGGCCTGCCATATGAGGGCACGGCACTGAAGGATATCCTGCGCGACAACGAATTGAAATCCGATATCGCGCATCCGAACGCAAGGGGATATGCCAAGCT
Source organism: Burkholderiales bacterium (assembly GCA_038206915.1). GTDB lineage: Bacteria > Pseudomonadota > Gammaproteobacteria > Burkholderiales > SG8-39 > 2-12-FULL-64-23. Next base: position 7,787 of record JBBRAI010000034.1, read on the forward strand.
CGCCGCGGCGGTGGCCGCGCTGTTGAAGAAGAGCGGCGCGGTCTGAGCGCCGGCGCGGCGTCCGGCAGGACGCCTCAGGTAGTGCGAAAATCGTGGTTCGACAAGAGCGGGAGGAAGCATGTTCGATCTTAGCGGAAAAGTCGCGCTGATAACCGGCTCGACCAAGGGCATAGGCAAGTCCATCGCCGAGGAAATGGCCAGGGCGGGTGCCAGGGTGGTGATCTCCAGCCGCAAGGCCGAGGCCTGCGCGCAGGTGGCGCGCGAGCTTACCGAAAAGGGCCATGAAGTCATCCCGATTCCCTGCAACATCGCGCACAAGGAGCAGCTGCAGCAGCTCGTCGATGCGACCATGACGCACTGGGGGAAGATCGACATCCTGGTGTGCAACGCCGCGGCCAACCCGGTCTATGGGCCGACGGCGCAGGCGGGCGACGAGGCGTTCGACAAGATCATGGGCAACAACATCAAGAGCAACTGGTGGCTGTGCAACATGGCGATCCCGCAGATGGCCGAGCGCAGGGAAGGCGTGGTGATCATCGTATCCAGCATCGCCGCGCTCAAGGGCAGTACCGTGCTCGGCCTGTACGGCGTATCCAAAGCCGCCGATATCGCCCTGGTGCGAAACTACGCCTGCGAGTGGGGTCCGTCGAATATCCGCGTGAACGCGATTCTTCCCGGCCTGGTGAAGACTGATTTCGCGCGCGCGCTGTGGGAAAACGAGCCTTTGCGCAAGGCGCGCGAGGCCATGACGCCCTTGCGGCGGCTGGGCGAGCCCGAGGAGATAGGTGGCATCGCGGTGTTCCTCGCCTCCAGGGCCGCCAGCTTCATCACCGGGCAGACAATCGTCGCCGACGGCGGCGTCACGATCGCCTGAATCCGGCGCGCGCGCGCTAGGTCTGCGCTGGCGCGACGACTATCGCGACGCCGATCAGGCTGTCGCGCGTCACCAGCCGCGCCAATTGATCCTCGGTAAAGTGATCGGTTCCGGCGGGACGCAGCGGCAGCACCATGTAGCGCATGTCGGCGGTGGAGTCGTGCACGCGGATCTCGACCTCGTCCGGGATGCGCGTGCCGAACTCCTGCAACACCGCGCGCGGCTCGCGCACCACGCGGCTCCTATAGTTGCTGCTCTTGTACCACTCGGGCGGCAGACCCAGCAGCATGCGCGGGTAGCAGGAGCACAGGGTGCAGACGATGACGTTGTGCACCCGCGGTGTGTCTTCGAGCACTATCAGGCGCAGCGGGCCGACGGCGAAACCGAGTTCTTCCGCTGCCGCCGAGCCGTCGTTGAGCACGCGCGCCTTGTAGTCCGGGTCGACCCAGGCGCGGGCGACCATTTTCGCCCCACGCTCCGGATTGCGCAGTTCCATCGCCTTGACCTCGCGATCCACCTCGGCGCCGGTGAACACGCCCTTTAGCACGAGCAGCTCCTCGAGCGCATTTTGCATGCGCCGATAGTAGCCGCGGCTGTCCTGTTCGTCCTGCTGGTTCATGCGGGCTCCAGCCAGTGCTGAAAGATTTCGATTTCGACGGCGTCGGCCGCATCCACCGGATATTCCGGCCACAGGTCGCGGCAGGCAAAGCGTACGCGGTACAGCGGCTGCGCCGGCAGGCCGTCGCGGTTGTAGGCGAGTTCTTCCGGATTGGCGAACTGTCCGCAGATGCGCTCGATTACGCCCGTGTGGCCGCGGCAGTACCAGGGCGTGCGCACGTGGCCCGGCGGGTCGGCGCGGCGCACGCGCACGCGCGCGCCCGGCGCGAAGCGCGCCGGAACCGCCTCAGCCGCGCCCACTGCGCGCCTCGATTTCGACCATCTTGCGGCCGAGCTCGTCGATGCTGATTACGCCGCGCTGGATCAGCGTCTGGGTGATGGAGTGCATCCAGCGCTCGTAATATCCCATGCGCTCATACGCGTCCGTGCCCAGGCTCTCGATATTGCGGCGCAGCTCGTCAACTTTGAGCAGCTGGCGCTCCTTGTCCGAGAGCAGCATCATCAGCGCATCGACGCGCTTTTCCCACTGTTCGTATTCGTGCTCATCCGGCTCGCACTTGCCGGCGGGCTTTCCGCCCATGTCGTGATGGCTGCGCATGTCCACCTCCTCAGCGTATTCTAGCCCTCGAGCGCAAGCGCCGGGCGGCGCTTCCACAGCCCGGTCGCCTGCTCGAATGCGCAGGCGAGTTGCAGCACGCCGAAATCGTCCTGGTGGCGGCCGACGATTTGCACCCCCACCGGCAGGCCATCGGCGGTGAAGCCGCAGGGCACCGAGATCGCCGGGTGGCCGGTGACGGTGATGTAATAGCAGGACCGCATCCAGTCGATGTAGCTGTCCATCTTTACGCCGTTGATCTCGGTGACATAAGGCTGATCGACGTCGAACGGCGGCACCTGGTTCACCGGCAGGATCAGGAACTCGTGCTGCTGCATGAATTCGTGCATGCGCCTGAACAGCGCGGTGCGCTTCGCTTCCGCCGCACCGATGTCCGGGCCGGAGAGCTTCCTGCCGGCCTTGATGTTCCACACCACCGTGTCCTTGAGCTGGTCGCGATGGCGGTCGAGCAGTTCGCCGTATTTGAGCTCGAACTCCCATGCGCGCAGGGTCATGAAGATCTCGTTCGCATCCGACAGGTCCGGCGTCGCGTCCTCGAGCTCGCAGCCGAGCGCAGCGAACGTGGCGCGCTGCGCGGCCAGCACGTCGGCTACGCGCACGTCCAGCGGCAGCCCGCCGAGGTCAGCGCTCCAGGCGATGCGCACGCCCTTGAAATCGCGCGCCAGCGGCTGCAGGAAGCGGCTGCCAGGTTCTGCGATGGCGATCGGGCTGCGCGCATCCCAGCCCGCGATCGCGCCGAGCATCAGCGCGCAATCGGCCACCGTGCGCGCCATCGGCCCTTCGACCCCTAGCGTGCTCCAGCCGGTCTTGACCGGCCACACCGGCACGCGTCCGGGCGAGGTGCGCAGGCCGACGACATTGCAGAAATTCGCCGGACAGCGCAGCGAACCGCCCATGTCGCTGCCGTCGGCCAGGGGCACCATGCCTGACGCCAGCGCCACCGCCGAGCCGCCGGAGGAACCGCCGCAGGTTTTTGTGGTGTCGTAGGGATTGCGCGTCTTGCCGAATACGGCGTTGAAAGTTTGCGAACCGGCGCCGAACTCGGGCGTATTCGTCTTGCCCACGGATATCGCCCCCGCCGCCTGCAGGCGGTCGACGATCAGCAGATTCTGCTCGGGCACGAAGTCCTTGTAGATGGGCGAGCCGAAAGTGGTGCGCATGCCGCGGGTCAGGAACAGGTCCTTGTGCGCAACCGGCAGGCCGTGAAGAATGCCCAGCGCCTCGCCGTGCGCCTGCTTCTCGTCCGCGGCGCGCGCCTGCGCCAGCGCCTGTTCGGCGTACAGGCTCACGATTGCGTTGAGCCCGGGGTTGACCCGCTCGATCTGCGCCAGCGAGGCCTGCATCAGCTCGCGCGCGGAGAGCGCCTTGCGGCGGATGCGCTGCGCCAGTTCGGTTGCGGGAAGAAAGCACAGTTCGTCGCTCATGCCTCGATTCCTTGCTCAAACCCGGTGAATTCTAGCAGTTGCGCGGCGCGCCTCGGCGCGTCCTTGGCGCGCCCGCGCCTATTTTGGCGGCTCCTGCGCGAGCTGCGTCAGCACGTCGCGCAGCCATTGCTGCGCCGGGCCGCGTTGATTGCGCTCGTGCCACATTTGGCCCACGGTAAAGTCCTCTATGGTCAGCGGCGGCTCGAATATGCGCAGCTTCTTCGCATGGCCGCGCGCCAGGCGCTCGGGCAGGGTGCTTATCATGTCCGAGCGCGCCACGATCTCGGGCACCAGCAGAAAATGCGGCACCGTGAGCCGCGTGCGCCGCTTGCGCCCCAGGGCGGCCAGGGCCTGGTCGATGCGCGTGCTGAATCCGCTGCCGGGCACCGACACCCGGATGTGCTCCAGACTGCAGAATTCATCCAGCGTCAGGCGCTCGCCCACACCCGGGTGCGAGCGCCGGACCACCGAAACCATGCGTTCGGCATACAGCGGCCGCACGTGCAGGCCGGCCGCGGCGTTCTGCAGGCCGGTAATGCACAGGTCGACATCCCCGCTCTCCATCTGCCTGGATACCAGGGACAGATCGAGCGGCGTGACCTCCAGGCGCACGCCCGGAGCCTTGCGCTCGAGATAATCCACCAGCTTGGGAAGCAGCGCGTATTCGACATAGTCCGATGCCGACAGGGTAAAAGTGTGCGTTGCGCTGGCCGGATCGAATGCCGACCGCGGCTGCACGATCGCGTCGATTTCGTCCAGCACCTGCCTCACCGGGCCGAGCAGTTCCAGCGCCCTGGGCGTGGGCAGCATGCCGCGCGCGCTGCGCAACAGCAACGGGTCTCCGAACAGCTCGCGCAGGCGCGCCAGCAGCGCGCTGGCAGCGGGTTGGGATAGATGCAATCGGACCGCGGCGCGCGACACGCTGCGTTCCGTCAAAAGCGCATCCAGCGCCACCAGCAGGTTGAGGTCTACGTTTCTGATATCCATGGAACCGATATAATAAATTCAAAAAATCGATTCGACAAATAATTCAGCGCTGATTAGACTCATTCCATCGATTAAACTTGAGTCGTACCATGAACTTCGGGGCCGCCAAAGTCGTACTGGGATACCTGAGCGCCAGCGCGGCTGCATTGGTAGCTTCGGTAAAGCTGGCCTGCATGCTTGGCGGCCAGGCAATGCTGACCTTCAGCGGAAGTTTCTTCCACTAGACGGCCGGTCAGCAGCACAAGTTTCGCGGGCCCTCCTCCTCCTCTCCCCGCGGGGCAGGGTGGTCGGCAAATGCCGGTCACCCTGCCAATTTCTTTTCCAGCCCGGTGCAGCGCTTCCAGCGCGATCGCCCGGGCGCGTCAGCCGCTAAAATCGCGCAGCTCGCGCAAGCGTGTCAGATCCTCCGGCCGGTCCACGTCCCACAAGGGCGCCAGTTCGCGCCAGCGCCAGCGGCCGCGCGCGAGGCGTGCGCGCGTAAGCTGCATTACTGCAGATGTTCCCCAGGGAACATCTTCGAACAGTTCCGCAACCGGCGTACGCGCCGCACCGACCAGCACATAGCCGCCATCCTCGACCGGTCCGAACACCGCATCCTCGCCTTGCTCGAGCGCAGCGGCGGCCTCGCGCAGATACGCCGCAGTCAGCACCGGGCAGTCGCAGCCGATCAGCAGCGCGAGCGCGCCCTCCGCCAGAGCCGACTCCAGCGCGCGCGCCATCCGCGATCCCAGATCGCCCTCGCCCTGGTCCCGCAGGCGGAATCCGTATTCGCCGGCGCAGCCGGCCAGAAACGCATCCTCGAGTCCGGGCGCGCACCACAATTCGTTCGATCCCAGCGCCGCTGCCGCGGCGGTTCGCAGCGTGCGCAGGATAAGCTGGCGCTGCAACGCGGCGGCGCCGGCCTCGCCAAGCACGGGGATCAGGCGCGTCTTGACCTGGCCCGGCGTGGGCGCCTTGGCAAATACAATGATGCGGCAGTCAGCGCTCATCGCAGGCCGAAGACAGAAGGCCCGCGCGCCCCCTGGCGCTCTGGCGTCGCCGGAATCGTCCTGCGGCGGCGGCTCAATCGCCATGCCTTGCATAGGCGCGCGCCAGCCGCGCAGGCGCGACGCCGCAGGCATACTGAAGGCGCAGCCACCACATGAGCACGATGGTGCGCAGCACGCCGCGGCTTTCCCAGCGGCGTGCCGAGGTACGGCAGCGCTCGCGCAGGCACAGCGGCGCAGATATGCGGCGCAGCTGCGCGCTAAGCGCGATGTCCTCCATAAGTTCCTGGCGCGGATAGCCTCCCAGCGTTTCGAACACTTCGCGCCGCACGAAAATACCCTGGTCGCCGGTGCAGATGTGCGTGAGCCGCGAGCGCAGATTCATCATGACCTCCACCGTCCGCAGCAGCGGATGGGCGCCCGCAATGCGCACATCAAAGCGGCCCCAGGCGGCGCCGCTGCGGGCCAGGCCCTCGAGTACTAGGCTATCGGCCGCGGCCGGCAGCTGCGAATCGGCGTGCAGAAACAGGAGCACCCCGCCCGTGGCCGCGCGCGCGCCTGCGTTCATTTGCGCCGCCCGCCCCTTGGGCGCATCCACGATGCGGTCCGCCATCCCGCGTGCCAGCGCCAGCGTTGCGTCGCCCGATCCGCCGTCCGCGACGATGACTTCGTGGCCGCGGCGGCGCAGCTCGCCCAGGGACTCCAGGGTGGCGGCGATGCATCCGGCCTCGTTCAGCGTCGGTATGACGATCGACAGCGTGCCCGCAGCGCGCGGCATGTCGGGTTGCTGCGCGGAATTCAAGTCTGGCGCGCGCCGTCGGTGCGTCAGCTCGAAGTCTGTCCCGAACCGGCGCGCAGCGCGACCTGCGTCCAGACGCGGTCGATCACCGAGAGAACCTCATCAGCGTTCTGCAGTCGCTCGTCCGGATCCTTCGCCAGCATGCCGTCGAGCAGCATCTGGTAGTCGGTCAATGCCTCCGGCAGCCGCGGCACCGGCGCGTTGACATGCTGCGAGATCAGCTCGACGATCGAATTGCCGTCATACGGCCGCCGGTTCATCAGCATTTCATAGAAGATGATGCCCAGGCTGTAGATGTCGGAGCGTTCGGTCGCCGGCTTGCCGTTGGCCTGCTCGGGCGAGATGTAATAGGGCGTGCCGAAAAATTCACCGTGCACCGTCCGCTCCATGTCGCCGCTGGAGCGTTTTGCGATGCCGAAATCGGCGAGCACCATGGTGCCGTCTGCGCGCAGCATCATGTTCGCCGGCTTGACGTCGCGGTGCACGATGCCCAGGCGGTGGATCTCCGCCAGCGCCGCAGCCGCCTGCGCCATCAGCGACAGCGCCTGGCGCGGCGTCAATCCCCCGGCGATGACGTCCTTCAGGCTGCCGCCGGTGAAATATTCCATCGCGATATACGCGTAGTCGTCGGTGAAGCCCTTGTCGTAGATCTTCACCACGTTGCTGTGGTCGATATCGGAGATCAGCGCCGACTCCTGGATGAATCGCTGCAACAGTTGCCTGTCGTCGCTCGGTTTCGCGTTGAGGATCTTCAGCGCCACCTGCGCGCCGTCGGATTCGCGCTCGGCGAGAAACACATTCGACATGCCGCCCTCGCCGATTTTGGACATCACCCTGTAGCCTTTGATCTGCAGCGGCCGACCGGCGGCCAGCGCGCGCGAAAGATCGCTGGTGATGATGCGCAGCGTCTCCGACAGCGCGGCCTTGGCCGCGCGCGCGGTCATTTGCGCGTTTTCGGCGAGCGCGGCGCGCAGCGAGTCCGGGATTTCGATCATGCCGGTTTCGTCTCCGGCGGCAGCGCGCATGCCGGTGACCTCGACCGCCTCGATCGGCGCGTTGCGCCCGCGCAGCTCCAGCAGGCGCGATTCCCCGGTGCTGACCAGATCCCCGGCCATTTCGACGGAGGCGGTGCTTGCCACCAGCGGCCAGCCCAGTTCCTTCGTCTGGCCTTCCAGCCGCGACGCAACGTTGACGCTGTCGCCCACTACCGTCAAATCCTCGGCACCGGGCGGGCCGATGCGCACTTCCATCATATCGCCAGTATGTATGCCCACGCCGGTCGCAAACTCGGGCAATACGCCCAGGTCGAAATGCCGCTTGAACCAGTCGCCGAACTTGTTCGCCGCAAGCACGATGCCCAGGCCGGCGCGGATGGCGCGGCGCGCATGATTGTCCTCACCGTCCGCTTCGCGCGCCTCGAACACCACCATGATGCCGTCGCCGATCAGTTTCGCGATGCGTCCGCCGTTGCGCACAATGGGCTGGCACACGGCTTCGAAGTAGGCGTTGAGCAGCTCCGCGATCTGGCCCGCGGTAAGCCGCTCGGAATAAGTGGTGAAATTGCGCACGTCGGCAAACAGCACCGTGGCCACGGTCATCTTGCCGGTCATGCCGGCCGCCTCCGCGAACGCGAGCGGCCGCTCGGCTTCGCCGCCGCTCAGGTTCTGGCGGTACCAGCGCTTCAGCTCGTCGTTTCCGGCGACCAGTCGCTCGGCCAGCGAGCGCGTTGCATTTTCGTATTTCTTCAGGCGCGAGTTCACTGCTTCGATCAGCTCGTCGCGCGTGAACGGCTTGTTCAGGAAATCGTCCGCGCCGAGGTTCATGCCGCGGCGCATGCTGGTCCTGTCGCTGAGCGCGGTCAGGAACATAAACGGCGTGTCGGCGAAGCGCGGGTCCGCGCGCAACGCTTCCAGCATGCCGAACCCGTCCAGCTCCGGCATCATCACGTCGCTGACGATCAGGTCGGGGGCGAAGCTCTTGGCGTGTTCGATGCCGGCGCGGCCGTCCTCGGCCGAATCCACCGCGTAGCCTTCCCCCTTGAGCATCAGCGTCACGTTCAGGCGGATCATCGCCTCGTCTTCGACCACAAGGATCTTTTTCATGGCCGCTCCGGCGCCAGACAACGCTTGAGCGCGCCGCGCAGCTGCTCCAGGTCGAATGGCTTGGCCAGCACTTCCGTCGCGCCGCGGCGCAATCCGAGGCTGCGCGCGTCCTCGCTCATCGCCGCGGAAAACAGCAGCACCGGAACGCCGGCGAATTCAGGGTCCGCGCGCAGGGTCTCGAGCACGGCGTAGCCGCCAAGGTGGGGCATCAAAACGTCGCAGATGATGAGTCGCGGCTTCAGCCGGCGCGCCAGCGCGAGTCCCTGCTCGCCGTCGCCCGCCCATGCGAGATCATGCCCCTCGATGCGCATCACATGCTGCATGAATTCGAGGTTCGACTGATCGTCGTCGATGAGCAGTACGCGCGCCATGATCAGGCCGCCTTGCGCCTTTCCGTGAGCGGCAGGCGCACGCTGATGCGGGTGCCGGCGTCGACTTTGCTGTCGATCGAAATGGTGCCGCCGTGCAGCTCCACCGCCTTTTTCACAATAACCAGCCCGAGCCCGGTGCCCTGGCGGTTGCCGACGTTGGAGGCGCGGTGAAAACTCTCGAACAGTCGCGCCTGATCCTCGGGCGGAATGCCTATGCCCTGGTCGCCCACTTCGATGAGCGCCTGGTTGTCGCGTTCGGTCAGCAGCAGCGAAACCGTGCTGCCCAGCGGCGAATACTTGACCGCATTGGAAAGCAGGTTGGTGAGGATGTGGCGCAGCAGCTTTTCGTCCAGATTCAGGCTGTCGCGCTCGAACGGATGGTCGAACTGGATCACATGCTGCTTGGCCACGCCGCCGCGCAGCTCCTCTACCACCTTTTGGCACAGGTCGCGTAGGTCCACCTGCTTGGGCTCGTACTGCAGCGCGCCCGCCTCGGCTTTGCCGATGATGAGGACATCCTCGATCATCGCGTTCATGCGCTTCACCGCGCCCTGTATTCCGTGCAGCATCTTCAGCCGGTCCTCGGCCGACAGGCTCTCCGAATAGTGCTCCAGCAATTCGGCGGAGGACAGGATCGTCGCCAGCGGCGTACGCAATTCATGCGACGCTATCGAGACGAATTTGGATTTCATCTCGGACAATTCCTTTTCGCGCTGCAGCGCGGCAAGCAGTTCCACCTCGGCGCGCTTGCGTTGGGTTATGTCGACATTGGTGCCGGTCATGCGCAGCGCGCTGCCGTCCGCTGCGTGCTCGACTACGCGTCCGCGGCTGAGCACCCAGACCCAATCCCCGCCGGCCAACTTCAGGCGGTGCTCGATGCGGTACAGCGGTCGCAGTCCATTGATGCAGTCCTCGCGCGCCTGGCGCACCGTCTCGACGTCGTCCGGATGCACCAGCGGCACGAATTCATCGAACGTGAGGTAGCGCTCCAGCGGCTCCTCACCGGTCATCTGCGCCAGCGCCGCGTCGAGGTAAATGGTGTTGCGCCGAGCGTCCCACTCCCAGATCGAAATCGCCGAGGACTGCATCGCCAGGTCGAGCCGCTCCTTGGTCTGCTGCAGCGCGGCCTCTGCAAGCTTGCGCTCGGTGATGTCGCCGATGCCGATGATGATGCCTTTCTGCGGCCTGGCGGCGTCGATTGCCCGGCTGTCGGTAAACACCCAGATCGGGCTGCCGTCCTTTTTGCGCAGGAGCAGCTCCGAGGAATAGTTTTCCCCCTGCGCGAGCAGCGCGAACGCAGGACGTTCCGGCTGCATGAAATCCGCCTCCGACTGGATCCAGACGCGTGTGGGCTGGCCGGCGATTTCGTCCATTGTGTAGCCGAGAATTTCGGCAAAGCGCCGATTGCATTTGATCACCATGTCGTTGCTGACAAACGCTATGCCTACGGCGGCGGTGTCGAAAATCAGTTGCTGTTCGGCCAGCGCCGCAGTCAGCGATTTCTCTGCGACACGCAGTTTTTTCAGCAGCAGCGTGTTCTCGTGGCCGTAAGCCAGGGTCTCGATCAGGGCATAATGGTTTGACAGGTACAAACCCAGCAGCACGGTCGCGAAAACCAGCATCAGCAGCGCGGTGGAAGTGTTGAGCCCGCCGCCGAAAGTCAGCAGCATCGCCACCATCGGCGCGAGGATCGGCAGGATGAAGCTGGTGAACGCCTTGGGGCTGGGCGCGAGCGACGGCGGCAAACCCATGGCGACGCTGCTGATCAGAAACGTTACCGTGAGTTCCTGCAGCGAGGTCGGCGTATGGCCGATCAGCATCAGCGCAAGGCCCCAGCCGGCGCCGACCAGCGCGCTTGCCAGGCAAAAATAATTTTCCCATTGGGCGGCATCCTCGCCCGGCGGCTTGCTTCGCCGGTAAACCCGTGCCATCGCATAGCGCACCATGCTCGCCACGCCGAGCCAGATGAACCAGAGGACGATAAGATTAACCCCGATGTAGCCCCACATGGCGAACGCGGTGATGCTCGCCGCCACAAGGATGATGGGGACATCGGTGCCCGACAGCCGGTACAGCATGGACACCCGCTCGGGCAGGTACTCCACCGAGGACATAGAGGCCAGCCGGCTACGCAATTTTGCCAGTAAAGTCACCTTGCACCCTCGGTTTGCGCGGTCCGATAATTATTCGAGCGATTGGACCTGCCCGAATATTCTACTATGATTCGGCGCCTGTCGACCCTGCGTGCTGGCACTATATTCCCGCGCGCTCCGTCCGTTTTGCAAATCGCCTGCCGTTGCGGGAAGCGCGCGCGCTTTGCGGTACAATTTCCTTTTCCCCGCGGCCGCGCAAAAACATGGGCCACCGCCTCTCGAAAATCTACACCCGGACCGGCGACGCCGGCGAAACCGGCCTCGGCGATGGCACGCGCGTGCCCAAGGACAGCCTGCGCGTGCACGCGCTGGGCGAGATCGACGAACTGAACTCGACCATAGGCGTGCTGCTGGCGGAAGACCTGCCCGAAGGCATACGCGCGGCGCTTTCCGGCGTGCAGCACGACCTGTTCGACCTGGGCGGCGAAGTCTGCATTCCGGGTCATGCCGCGATGGGCGAAGAGCAGGTCGCGCGCCTGGAAACGATTCTGGACAGCTTCAACCGCGACCTGCCACCGCTGAAGGAATTCATTCTTCCCGGAGGTACGCGACCGGCCGGCCTGGCGCATCTCGCGCGCACGGTGTGCCGCCGTGCCGAGCGCGCATTGGTCGCGCTCGCGCGCGCGGAACCGGTCGGCGACGCAGCCCGAAAATACTTGAACCGCCTGTCCGACTTGTTATTCGTGCTGGGCCGGACGCTGAACCGCGCGGGCGGCGGCAGCGACGTGCTGTGGCAGCCGCGCAAGCCCGTAAAAGCAGCGAAACCGCGGCGATAAAGGCGTGCGCTGCGCCGGCGCAGGGGGCAGTGCCGGATTCAGGTGCCTTCCTTGTCCATCAGGCCCACCAGCTTGACGCTGGTCTGGCGCAGGCGCTGCGACAGCATCAGCACAAGTTCCATCAGGATCTTCGCTCCGAGGATCGGCTGTTCCAGAATGATGCGCGCAAGGTTTTCACGCGACAGCACCGCAATGACGCAGGTCTCGGCGGCCACGCAGGTGGCGAAGCGCGGTTCGCCGTCTATCATGGACATTTCCCCCAGCGTCTTGCCCGCATCGACCGAGGCGATGAGCTTGGGCGTATTCCAGCGGTCCTGCTTGAATACCTCGACGCTGCCCTCGATCATCAGCAGCATGAAATCGCCCTGCTCGCCTTCGTGGATGATCTCCTGCCCCGGCCCGGCCCGGTAGACCAGCATGAAGTGGCTCATCAGCCGGATCTCCGCCATGTTGAAATTCTCGAACAGCGGGGAATAACTGATCATGCGATGCATCTTGGCCGCGAACTGGGTCGCATCGCCGAGATATTCCAGGTGCGCCAGTTGGTCCATTTTCTCGATGTCAGGCATAGCGTGCCAGTCCGTGTCCGGCGATTCGGGCGGGGCCGGGGAGGTCCCGCCGGCGAACCCGGCGCGCATCGATTATGCCGAATCCAGGGACCAAGCTCAAATCAAACCGGCGCGGGACCGAATCGCCGCGGAAACCGGCCATGCGCCGGCTTACCAGATGATCCAGAGCGTAGCGCCAAGCCAGGCGGCCCCGGTGGCGAGCATATGCCAGTCGCTCAGCAACGTCGAAGCCGGGTCTTCCCCCCCGCGGCGATGCACCAGGAAAATGTATCGAAAAATACCGTAAAGCACGAACGGCAGGGTGTAGATCAGCTTGTCGGTATGGTGCAACGCGACGGTGTTCGGGCTGACGGTGTACAGGCTGTAGCTGACAATGACCCCGGCGGCACTGATCGCCATCATGGTGTCGAGCAGCGCCGGACTGTAGTCGTCCAGCACCGGGCGCTGGCTGCCGCCGCCCGAACCCTCGGTTTCGCTCACCATCAGTTCGGCGCGGCGCTTGGCGAAGCCGAGGAAAATCGTCAGCAGCAGGCCGCACAGCAGCAGCCATTGCGAGGGCGCGATGCCCACGGCCCAGGTGCCGGCAAGAATCCGCAGCATGAAGCCCGCGGCGATGAGGAACACGTCGAGGACGGCGACGTGCTTCAGGCCGGCGCTGTAAGCCAGGTTGAGCAGCAGATACGCGATCAACATTGCCACCACGCCGGCGGAGGCCGCGGCACCCAGCGCGAGCCCGGCGACGGCGCACGCAAGGGCCAGCGCGAACGCCGTCCCCAGGCCCACGCTGCCGCTGGCCAGCGGCCGATTGCGCTTGAGCGGATGGGCGCGGTCGGCCGTGCGATCGAAAACGTCGTTGAGCACGTAGACACAGCTCGATAGCAGGCAGAACGCGGCTGCCGCCAGTACCACCTTGAGCCTGAGCTCAGCGCTGCTGCTGACATCGCCGAACAGCAGCCCGATGAAGACAAAGCCGTTCTTCACCCACTGCAACGGACGCAGCAGTCTGAGCAGATCGACCGGCAGGGGCCGGGCGTCAGCGCGTGGGACAGGGTTCATCGGGGAAATAGCGTTCGCAGAAGTAGCAGTGTCCCACGGGCAGATAGGACGGAATTCTATAGTAACGGTCGCGCAGCGGACGCAACACCTGCTCGCGGTACCTCGGGTAATCGAACAACTGTCCCAGGACCAGGTAGTAGGTGGCACCGTGCAGCAGGAACTGGCGGAACTCCACTTTGGCGAAATAAGGCAGGTAGTCCTGCGGATTGGGCGGGTTCTTGCGCAGCACCAGGATGTTCTTGCCGGCCAGTTTGCGGAAATCGGTAAGGATGTCGTCGTGCCGCCCGTGGGAGGACGCCGTGCCGAACACGAAAAAGTATTTCCCCGACGCATAGGACGCGGTCACTGCGGGGGAAAACCCGTCGGCGGAAAATTCATACTTGCCGGCATAGGGTTGCAGCCGCTCGAGCAGCTCCGTGATCTTGACGTGGAACACTATGCCGTCGTAGAGCCGGCTGTTCTTCCACAATTCCATCGGCGCAAGGCTCGTGCCCACGATCGCCGCCACGTGGATCGCCGAAAACACCGCGGCATAGCCGACGGACTTCTTCAGCTGCGCCGTGCTGAGCAGCAGCGCGGCAGCGACGAAGAACAGCGGCACGAAAGACAGCAGCCAGTGCAGGCCTACCTGCTTCGCCAGCGAGAGCAGCGCGAACAGCACCAGCGGCACAACCCAGGCAAACATGAAGAAGCGCGCGCGCGGCTGCATCAGCCCTTGCGCGAGCGCGGCACGGGTGCGCCACAACTGGTACAGCGCGACCGGGGACAGCATGTACAGCACGCTCAGCGCGTACAACAGCGGATTCTGCGGCATCCAGCCTGCATTGTCGTTGCGGTTGTAGAGATTGAACAGCAGGTTGGCCCAGCAGTGGTTGTAATTCCACCACGCATTGACCGCGGCGAACGGAAGCGCCGCCGCGATGACAATGGCGAGCCCGCGCCAGCTGCGCTGCCCGGCGGGCTGCGCCAGGACAAACGCGATATAAGCCAGTCCGAGCAGGACCGCAAAGTATTTCGACAGGAATGCGAGCCCGAGGAAAGCGCCCGCGGCCGCATACAGCGCCGGCGTCCCGCGCCGCAGCGCGGCGGCGAAACTAAGGGCTGAAAGAAAGGAGAAAAATACCAGCGGCGTGTCCGTGGTGATGAGCACGTTCCACACGTTCACCGGCAGCAGCAGGTAGGCGAGCGCCGCGACATATGACTTGTCCGCGTCCACCCGTCTGAGGTATTGCTGCATTGCCAGCGCCACCAGCGCCGGCAGCACGATCACCGGCAGGCGCAGCACCCATTCGGCCCGGGACAGCTTGAGCAGCAGCGCCAGCATCCAGCCGATCATCGGCGGATGGTCGTAGAACCCCCAGTCCGGATAGACGCCCCAGTAGATGAAGTAGGCTTCATCGCCGGTCATCGGCAGCGTGCGCGCGAACCAGAACTTGAACGCCAGCGTCAGCGCCAGCGCGGCATAGAACGCGGTTCGCAGCGGCGGCGCGGTGCGATCGTGGGAGGTCTGCATGGTCGGGATTATAAGATGCGCGGCTTCACCAGGCGCGCACCAGCAGCGCGGCGCCGTTTAGCATGATCAGCGCATAAACCAGCTGCATGATGCGCCGCGCCGACAGGCGGTGATGCAGCCGGTTGCCCAGCAGCAGGCCGAAGGCCGCGAACGGCACCAGCAGCAGGGCCGCGAGCAGCAGATGGTCCTGCGTCAGCAGTCCGGCGAGCGCGAACAACGCGACACGCACCAAACCTATGATCAAGATCAGCTGCGCCATGGTCGCGCGGAACACCGACTTGTCGTCGATGCGCCGCGACAGGAAGATGGTGTAGATCGGCCCGCCGGTCCCATACATCGCGCTGAAGATGCCGCCCGCCACGCCGGCCGGCACCGCCCAGCCAGGATGCAGCCGTCCCGCGGAACGCCGGCGCACCAGACTGCTGACTCCCGCATAGAGTACAAAACATCCGAGCACCAGCAGCAAGGCGCGCTCGGGCAGTCGGATCAGCAGAGCAAGACCCAGCGCGAGGCCAAGTCCGACGAACGGCAGCAGGCGTCTGAGTTCGCTGCGGTCCGCCTGGCCGCGCGCGCGCATACCCAGCGCGAGCGACGCGAACAGGTCGAGCAGCAGCGTCAGCGGCACGATGAAGCGCAGCGGCAACAAATGCGCCAACAAGGGCGTGTTGGTAAGCGTGGCGCCGAAACCGATCATCCCGAAAATGACATAGCCGAACAGGACGACCAGCGGCGCCAGCACGCACACTTCCCAGCCGAGCGCCTGAACCAGATTGTGGATAAGATCGATTTCGGCCCGCCGTGCCTAAATGCGAAAGCGCCATGCCGCGCGAATCGGCCGGTTCAGCATGGCCGCGGCTGGCGCTGAATCGGCGCAGCCTGAAGCGTGCCGTCGCAGATTGCGCATGCCGCCCTACTCCTCGGCAGCGTGCACCAGGCGGCGCTTGCGTACCGCCTCGGCCAGTGCGTCGAGCAGCTTGACGCTGTCATCCCAGCCGATGCAGGCATCGGTGATGGATATTCCGTAGGCGAGCGGCTTTCCCCGAACGAGATCCTGACGCCCGGGATGCAGATGCGATTCCACCATCACGCCGACGATGCGGTCGTCGCCGGCGCCGATCTGTCCGGCGACATCGGCGCAAACGTCGATCTGGCGCCGGTAGTCCTTGGCGCTGTTCGCATGGGAAAAGTCGATCATCAGCCGCTGTTCCAGCCCGGCCGCCGCCAGCTCCTTCGCCGCAGCGTCCACGCTGGCGGCGTCGTAGTTCGGCTTCGGCCCGCCGCGCAGGATCACGTGGCAATCCTCGTTGCCGTTGGTGGAAACGATGGCCGAGTGCCCGGCCTTGGTGACCGACAGGAAATGGTGCGGCTGGCGCGAAGTCTTGATCGCCTCCACTGCAATTCGAACGTTGCCATCGGTGCCGTTCTTGAACCCGACCGGACATGAAAGTCCGGAGGCGAGTTCGCGATGCACCTGCGATTCCGTGGTGCGCGCGCCGATCGCGCCCCAGCTGACCAGGTCGGCGATGTACTGTGGCGTGATCATGTCGAGGTACTCGACCCCTGCGGGCAAGCCGAGTTCGTTGATGTCGAGCAGCACGCCGCGCGCCAGGCGCAGACCCTCGTTGATGCGGAACGTCCCGTCCAGCTGCGGGTCGTTGATCAGGCCTTTCCAGCCGACGGTGGTGCGCGGCTTCTCGAAATAGACGCGCATCACGATGAGCAGGTCGGCCGCGTGCCGCGCCTTCTCCTGCGCCAGCCGACGCGCGTAATCCAGCGCCGACTTGGGATCGTGGATGGAGCATGGGCCGATGATCACCAGCAGGCGGTCGTCCGCAGCGTGCAGGATGCCGTGTATGCCCTGGCGCGTCGCGTAAGTCAGGCGCTCGGCCGCGTCGGAAACCGGAAATTCGCGGATTGCGTGCGACGGCGGCGCAAGCTCCTTGATTTCACGGATACGGACGTCGTCAACCTTGAGGCTCATGATTTCTCCTTGATACCGGTAAGTCCGCGGCCGGCCGCTTGCGTCTGCCTGCATCGGGCGAATTGTATCGGGTGCGCTTGTAGCAATGGTCATAATCGATCGCAGGCAAAAAAAAACCGCCAGGCTGCGGGCACTGGCGGTTTTTCGGGTTATTTGGGCGCGAACCTAGCTCAATCCCTCCGCCAGCGGCTGGGGAAAGTAAAAATAAAACCAAAAGGCGTAGGCGCGGTTCATGTCACGGGTCTCAGGTTCGGATTCAAGCACGAATCCTGCTCTGTTGGCAAGCCTCGGTGCTGCTAAGTTAGTAAAGAAACGTCTCCGGGCATCGGTGTTTTTTGGGGGGAGTGCGCACAATGGGGGGGATTGTGTCCGGATCGCCTTGAGGCGATCCGAACATCCCGCAACGCTTTGCGTTTTGGGACCGCCGCCGAGCTTGGGCTTGTCGGCATGCGCGAGTTCGCCGCGCGCCCAGGCGTGAAGCGAGCGCTCTAGTCGAAGCGCGGCTAGCGACCGATAAAGCGCGCCGGACGTTTTTCGACAAAAGCGGCATGCCCCTCGAGCGCATCCGCGGTAGCGCGTATTTCCGTCTGCACCTCCAGCTCGCGGCGGAACTGGTCCGTGTAGGTGGAGCGATTGCTTTCTTCCAGCAACTGCCTTGTGGCCACAAGCGCGCGTGTGGGTCCCTCGGCCAGGCGCCGCGCCAACGCCAGCGCGCCATCCTTGATGCTGGCATCGTCGAACACCTCGTGCACGAGGCCCCATTCCTTGGCCTTCTCGGCGGACAGCGGCTGGTTGAACAGCATCAGTTCCAGCGCGCGTTGCCGGCCGATCAGACGCGGCAACAGCCAGGTCGAACCCAGGTCAGGCACCAGGCCGATGCGGCTAAAAACTTGGATGAAACTCGCCGAGCGCGCGGCAACAATCATGTCCCCTGACATGGCCAAGCTGAAGCCGCCGCCAGCCGCTACGCCGTTGACTGCCACCAATACGGGCACGCGGCATTCGCGCAAGGCCTTTAGGGCCGGCCAGTAATGCCGCATCACGCCGGTGACCAAGTCGTCCCCAAGACTGCGGAAAATCGCCAGATTCTGCCCCGAGCAAAAACCGCGACCGGCACCGGTCAGCACCAGCGCACGCAACGCCGAATCAGCCGTCATCTCGCCGATCGCCGTGGCCAAGTCGCCCAGCAGTTCCGGCGTCATGGCATTGAGGGTAGCCGGTTCGTCCAGCGTCAATATGCCGATCGCGCCATCGCGTTCGCGTTTTACTCCTGCCATCGTTCTTTCTCCGTTATCGCTCCCGGTCGCAGCGACGGTCAGCCGCGCGCGTGAGCCACGTCCCGTCTCACGAGCTTGCGCCGCAACCGGTCGAATCTGTCGCGACGACGCACCATCAGCCCGCGATGAACCGGTTCGAGGGCGGTGATCTTCGCAAGCGCCGCAGACACACCAGGTCGAGCGGCGCGGCTCAGCCGAGCCAGCGCTTGCGCCGGCGGTAGTGTTTGACCTCGCGATAGCTCCTGCGTCCGCCCTCGGCGGTCATGCCGAGATAGAACTCGCGCACGTCCTCGTTGTGCCTGAGTTCGTCGGCCGTGCCTTCGAGCACCACCCGGCCGTTTTCCATGACGTAGCCGTGGTCGGCCAGATCGAGCGCCACACGGCTGTTCTGTTCCACCAGCAGCAGCGTCGTGCCCTCGGCCTTCAGGCGGGCGAGCAGCGCGAACACATCCTGCACCATCATCGGCGCCAGGCCAAGCGATGGTTCGTCGATCAGCATCATCTTCGGCATGGCCATCATCGCGCGTCCGATCACCAGCATCTGCTGCTCGCCGCCTGACAGGTAGCCCGAGATGCGTGCACGCAGTCCCGCGAGGCGCGGGATGAAACCGAACACGCGGTCGAGCCGCCGGCGCAGCTCGGCTGCGCCGAGCGCGAGGTGACCGCCGACGATCAGGTTCTGCTCCACCGTCAGGTGGCGCAGCACGCGCCTGCCCTCCAGCACGTGCACCAGGCCGCGGCGCACCACCTCGGCGGGGTCGGCGCCGTCGATGCGCTTGCCGTCGAACGTGATCGACCCGCCGCTCACCTCGCCGTCCTCGGACTCGATGGTTCCCGAGACCGCCTTCAGCGTGGTGCTTTTGCCGGCGCCGTTCGCTCCGAGGATTGCCACGCAGGCGCCCGGCTGAACCGCGAGGGTTATACCCTTCAGTGCGAGAATTACCTCGCTGTAAATCACCTCGACATTGTTCAACACGAGCACACGCAGCTCCCCGCAATCACCACTTATTGACTACGGGCGTGTCGACGTGGGTCGCGGCAGTTGTGTACTTGCCCCCCTTGATCGTCGCGATGTTGACCTGCAATCCCTCAATCGGGAACGGCGCTGCCTTGGTGAACTTAAGCGTCGGCAGCGCACCGAAAGTCTCTTCGGTGGTCACCGGCTCTGCGTACAGAGCCTCGCGCACCTTGGTTCCGGTCAGGTTTTGCGCGCCGGACATCTTGATCGCGTGCTCGATCACGCGCGTTGTGTACAGGGCCTGGCTCATTCCCATCACGGTCAGCACATTCCACGGCGCGGCCAGCTTGTAGTTGGCCTTGAGTTTGTCATAGAAGCGATGCGCGGGCGTATCCTCGTCCGTCGCGAGGGCCATGCCGTAGGCCTCGTAATCGCCTTCCATCTGGTTCAAGCCGCCCGCGGCCTTGCCCGATGCGGGCAAGCCGTTGTGCGAGCTGGTGATCACCGGCACTTTGGAGCCGAGCGCCTGCAGGGCGCGCTTGGTCGCGACGACAGCCGCGGTGTTGGTCTGGATGGTGATCACCTCGACGCCACCGCGAACCAGGCGCCGCACTTGCGTGGTGAGGTCGGTGGGCTGCACCTCGGTGAATATCGTTTCGACGATCTGGATCTCGCTCGGATTGTCCTTGGCGTAACGCTCGATGCCGCGGGCGATGTCGATGTAGGCGGGCGAAGCCTCCGAGCTGATGATGCCGATCTTCAGCGGCTCGGCGCCGCCGCGCTTCGCCTTCAGCCACTTGAAGGCGGCGGCGTGCTCGTGCGCGTAGGTCGGCCGCGGGTTGATGATCCAGGAGTCGGGCTTCCACGCGTAACCGTAGCCGGCGGTCGACATGAACAGCGGCACGCCGTCGTCGGGCAGACGCTGGCCGAGCGCTGCGACGTCGGGTCCGCCCAGGCCCAGTATCGCAATCGGTTTCATTTCCGACTTGATCCCGGGCCACAGGCTGGCGGTCTGCGCAGCGTCGTAGCGGGTGTCAAAGTTCTTGTAGTTCAGTTTGACGCCGAGCTTGGCGCCGACCTCCGCGTTCCACCAGGCGAGCACCGCTTCGCGCGCCCCCCCGAGCATCGGCATGATGTCGGCGTAAGGACCCGAGTAATCCGAGAGCAGCGCCACGCCGTAGCTCGTCTGGGCGCGCGCGGCGCCGGGCACAGCCAATGCGCATGCGAGGCCGGCGGCGGCCACCAGCGCAGCGAAGCCGCTTACGCGTGGCCTGGACATGCTGCGGCCTGCGTGCGTGATTGGATGTGGCTTGTCAGCAGGTTTGGATGGATTGAACATGGCGCGGTCTCCTTTTGTGATTGGCTGTGGGTTGTCATCAGGTTTGCGTGGCTTGGACATCGTGCGATCTCCTTCTGTGGATGGACGGTCAGTACGGGAAAGGCCATAGGCGATAACCGCTCTTGATGATGTTCCAACGATGCATCAGACCTTTGGGTTCGACGATCAGAAACAACGCGATGATTCCGCCCAGGAACACGTTCATGCTGGCGAACACGATGTCGCCTCCAACAAAGGGCAGACTGGCCGCCAACTCAGGGCCGAGGGTGGAAATCAACTCCTGGATCGCGCGGATCACGAACACGCCGATCAATGCACCGGCTACCGACCCCATGCCGCCGACGATGATCATCGCGATGAAGAAGACCGAATTGAATAACGTGAACTGGTCGACCGCGACGAAGCGCAGCATGTACGCCCACAGGGCGCCGCCGACGCCGGCGTAAAAGGCGCCGACCAGGAACGCCGTCGCCTTGGTCGCGACCACGTTGATGCCCATGATGCCTGCGGCAACGTCGTCGTCGCGCACCGCGACGAACGCTCGGCCGAAACGGCTGCGCACGATGCCGAAGGCGCCGAGCACCATGATGACAGCGCAAACGAGGCATAGGTAATACAAGCTCGTGTCCGACGCGATGCGGTAGCCGAACAGGGTCGCCGGCGGCACCGTCACGCCGTTGGAACCCCCGAGCCAGTTGCCTGGAAGGTTCAGGACCGCGAAATGAAACACGAACTGCGCGGCGATGGTCGTGAGCGCCAGATAAAAGCCCTTGATGCGCGCGGCCGACAGGCCGAACACGAAACCGAAACCGGCTGCGGCCACGCCCGACAGCGGAATCGCGAGCAGAAACGTCAGGCCGGTCTTTTCGGCAAGCACGGCGGCGGTGTAGGCGCCCACGCCCATGAACGCTGCCTGGCCGAGGTTGACCTGCCCGGCATAGCCGGTGCAGATCTGCAGGCCAACCACGACGATGGCACTGATCAGCATGATGTTGGCAATGGCGACGAGACGCGGACCGACTGCGAGCGGCAACACCGCCAGCGCGACGAGGAATACCACCAGCCCGAGCCACTGCTTGCGCGTGCGCACCAGAGCGCGGTCCTGGGAGTAGCGAACGGCAAATACGCCTGCGGGATCCATCGTGTCAAACCCTCTCGATCGTGCGCCAGCCGAACAGGCCGGTGGGCCGCATAAGCAGGATCAGCAGCATGATCACGTACGGTAGCACCGAACCGACCGCGCCGCCCACTAGCGGGTCCAGGTACGCCGTGGCCAAGCCCTGGATCACGCCTACGATCACCCCGGCGAGCAAGAGGCCGCCGATCGACTCGAGCCCCGCCAGCAGCGCCACCGGCAGGGCGGCGAAGCCGATATCGGAGGCGAGGAAACTCAGCGATTTGCCGGACAGAAACACCATCGCGCCCAGCGTCGAGAGGACGCAGCCGAGCACCCAGGCGAAGGCGATCGAGCGCTTGACCGAGATCCCCATCGACAGCGCGACCTGATGGTCTTCGGCGACGGCGGTCATCGTCAGGCCGGGGCGCGTGCGGTTGAAGAACCAGGACATGCCGCCGGCCGCGAGCACGGTGAGCACGCCGCCACACAGCAGGTTGGTCGGGATCATCAACTCGCCGATCACCAGCGGCTGTAATGGGAACACGATCGGAAACGGCCGCACCTGCGCCCCGAACACGAGCAGCACAAGGCCGCGCAGCAGCACCAACAGGCCGATCGTAACCATCACCATCGCGAACACCGACTCGCCCACCAGACGTGCGAAGAAGATGCGTTCGATCAGAAAGCCGATCACACCGGCCAGCACGAAGGCGAGCGGGATGCCGACCAGCATTGGCAATCCCAGGCTGACCACCATCCACCACTGCAGGAATCCGCCGAGCACGACGAGCTCGCCCTGCGCGAAGTTGAACACCTTGCTCGCGCGGTAGATCACGACGAAGCCCATTGCGATCAGCGCGTACAACAGACCCAGCAGCGCGCCGTTTATCGCGTAGTTGACGAAGTCGATGATCATTGCGCGCCCTGCGCGGCCAGCGTCCGCTGCGGCGGTACCTGCTCCGCCACGACCGCGTTCACCTCGGTGATCGCCACCCTCGATGTGAGCGTCCCCTTGCGCCCGTCCTGGTAGGTAACCGGGACCGTGATAGTTACTTCGTCCTCGCGCGCGTACAGGGCGCCGATCAGAGGCGCGTAGCGTTCCTCGAGAAACTCACGGCGCAATTTGCGCGATCGGGTGAGCTCGCCCTCGTCGGGGTCCAGTTCCTTCGGGAAATTCGCAAAGCGCAGCACCCGCGCGTGCTCGGGCAGGAAGGCGTTGATGCGCGCGATCTCGCTCCGGATGAGCTCCCGCACCTCGGGTCGCTGCGACAGGTCGGTGAAGGTGGAGAAGCCGATGTTGCGCTCCTCGGCCCAGCGCCCCACCACCTCCATGTCGATGTTGATGAGCGCAGCCACGTAGTCGCGCCGCTCATCGCCCAACGTCATCAGGTCCTTGATGAACGGGCTGAAGCGCAATCGGGTCTCGATGAACTGCGGTGGGAAACCATGGCCCGAGCGCAGGCGCCGCATGTCCTTGACCCGTTCGAGGAAGACCAGCTCGCCCCCTCCGGTCTGCGACACCGCGTCGCCGCTGCGGTACCACTCGCCGTCCCGCGCCTCGGCGGTCTGGTCCGGTTTGCCGTGATAACCCATGAAGCCGGAGCCGCCTCTGACCAGGAGCTCGCCCGCGTCCGACACCCGCCACTGCAGCGGCGGGCCATGCCGCGGCTCGCACTTCAACCAGTGGCCCACGGATTCCAGGTCGTACTTCTCGCCCTGGTGCACCGTCAGCAGCCCGATCTCGGTAGCGCCGTAGACGTTGCGCAGGTGCACGCCCATCGCGTGGAACAGTCTGAACACGTCGGGCGCCATCGCCGAACCGCCGCACAGCGCGACCTTCGCTCGCACCAGACCCAGTTTGTCGCGCAGCGGCTCTAGCACCAGCGCGTCGGCCAATGGATACATCAGTCGCGCCGCAAGCGACGGCTGCCGCCCCTCGAGGCGGCCGACGTTGACCTCGTGCCCGATGGCGACACCCCAGTCGTAGATTGCGCGGCGCAGCGGCCCGGCATCGAGCATGCGCGCCTGCACCACCGATGCGAGGCTCTCCCACTGCCTCGGACTGAACACCATCGCCTCGACCGCGAGCTCGCGCAGGTTGGCCAGCACCTGCTCGGGCCGCTCGGGAAAGTTGACGACCATCGGCAGCAGCAGTCCGAGCGTGATGCCGAAGAACTGTTCCGTCGCCCAGGCCGGAGCGATGTAGCTCAGGTACTCGCAGCCCGGCTTGAAGGCGATCGCGCCGGTGATGCGCGCTGCGTTGTCGAACAGGTAGCGCTGCGTCAGAATCACGCCCTTGGGGCGCCCGGTCGTGCCCGAGGTGTAGGACAGTGCGGCGACATCCTCGGCCCGGCCCGCGGCCAGTTCGCTTTCGTAGCGGCCGGAATCCTGCGCGTGCACCTCGCGGCCGCTGCGTTGCACGTCCTCGAACGCGTGCAGCAGCGGGTCGCGGTAGCTCCACAGGCCCGCGTCGTCCCAATAGACGATCGCCTTCACCGCGCTCGCCTGGGGCGCAACCACCAGAGCCTTGTCGACCTGTTCCTGGTCCTGCGCAACGATGACCGTCGCGCCCGAGTCCTGCGCCAGGTAGGCGATCTCGTCGATGTTCTGGTCCGGATAGAGCGACACCACTGCTGCGCCCAGCGCGTGCGCAGCGTACTCGGTCCAGAAGTGCTCGGGCTCGTTTTCGCCGATTGCCATCAACACGCCGCCGCGCTGCAGTCCGAGCGCCTGCAGGCCCAAGGCCAGCGCGCGTACGTTGTCCTGCACCTCGGCCCAGGTGAACTCGCGCCAGATGCCGAGCGACTTGTGCCGTTCGCACACTTCATCGGGGGTCGCCCTGGCGCGCGCGGCCAGCACCTGCGCGAGGGTCTGTGCCTGCTCGATCGTCATTGCGCCTCCCCAAGATAAGCGCGGATCACGTCCGGATTGCGCTGCATCTCCGCCGGCGTGCCGTCGGCGATCACGCGCCCGAAGTCGAGCACGACGATGCGGTCGGCCAAGTCCATGACCACGCCCATGTCGTGCTCGACCAGCACGACCGGGGTCTTGCGCGCCTCGCGCACGTCGAGGATGAAGCGTGCCAAGTCTTCCTTCTCCTCGGAGTTCATGCCGGCCATGGGCTCGTCCATCAACAGGACGCGGGGCTCCTGCGCCAGCGCGCGCCCGAGGTCGACGCGCTTGCGCAGGCCGTAACCCAGCGTTCCGACACGCTCGTTGCGAATCGATTCGATCTCGAGAAAATCGATGATCTCCTCGACGCTGCGCCTGTGTTCGTCTTCCTCGCGCGCCACCCACGGGAAATAGCAGAACGCCTGCAGAATGTTCGTGTGCATGTGGACTTCGCGGCCGACCAGGATATTCTCGACCACCGTCTGCCCGGCGAACAGATGCGTACCCTGGAAGGTGCGGGCGACGCCGCGGCGGGCGACCTCATCGACACGCAGCGAACGGATGCTTTCGCCGTCGAGTTCCACCCGGCCGAGCTGAGGTCGGTAGAAGCCGGACAGCACGTTCAGCAGCGAGGTCTTGCCGGCGCCGTTGGGACCGATAATTGCCAGCAACTCGTCCGGCCTGACCTCGACCGTCACGCCGTCCAGCGCGATGACACCGCCGAAGCGCAGCGTCACATCGCGCGCCGCGAGAGGCATCATGAGAACGCCGAGACCCCGAGCGCGTTTCGGGCGATGATCAGCTTCTGGATCTCGGTGGTGCCGTCGGGGATCGGCAGGATGCGCGCATTACGGAAGTGGCGCTCCACCTTGAAGTCCTTGGTGATCCCCACGCCGCCGTGGATCTGGATCGCCTTCGAAGCGACGCGCACCGCCATCTCGGTCGCGTACCATTTCGCCATCGAAGACTGAGCGTCGCAGCGTACGCCCAAGTCGAGCAGGCGCAGCGCACGCTGGCACAGCAGCCGCGCGGCGTCGAGCTCGGTGACCATCTCGGCGATGTAGGCCTGGATCATCTGGTGGCCGGCGATCAACTTGCCGTGCTGGCGACGCTGCTTCGCATAGTCAATCGCCTCCTCCAGCGCCGCCTGCGCAATCCCGACCGCGGTCAACCCGACGAACACGCGCGCGGTTTCGAACAGCTTCAACGTCTGAAACAGCCCCCCTCCCGCTTGCCCCAGTACGCGGTCGGCGCCCGCCAACGCATCGTCAAAAAACATTTCGCAGGTGGAGGCACTGACCAGCCCCATCTTCTCGATCTCCCGATGCTGGTAGTTGTCGCCGTCGCGATCGACGAGCAGCATGTTCAGCTTACCGTCGATGCGGCAGACCACGACGGCGAAGTCGGACTGTGCGCCATTGGAGATCCACAGCTTCTGGCCGTGCAGCCGGTAGCGCGAACCCTCGAGCACCGCCCGTGTCTGCACCTCGGCGACGCTGGAACCCACGTTCGGCTCGGAGATGCATGAACAGCCGATGCGCTGCGCGCGCAGCAGCGGCCGCAGATGGCTGTCCTTGATCTCGGGCGTGCCCAACGCGACCAGCGTCATCGCGACGTGGCTCTGGATCAGGATTGCGATCGCCATTTCGGGCCACACGCGCGCGAGTTCCTCGTACAACAGCCCGTAGGTGAAGCGATCGATGCCCGGCCCTCCGTCGGCCGCGGGGATCAGCCCACTGACCAGCCCGTAGTCGTCGAGCTGGCGGAACAGCTCGAGCGTCGCGGCGCGCTCGGGCGGGCAGCCGAGTTTCTCGTACTTGTCGGCCAGCGGCCGCAGCTCGGCTTCGGCAAACTTGCGAAAGCCCGCAATCGCAAGCCGTTGCTCCTCGCTATAGAGCATCTGCATCACCGGCAGTGTGTCGTTCATGGTCTCATATCCTCGCGGTTCAACGTCCGAGCACAGTGATGCAGGCGACGGCTTCCTCGACCCCGTGCAGGCCGCCGCCGTTCTCCGCCAGCGCGATCCGTGCGCCTGCCACCTGGCGCCTGCCGGCCTCGCCGCGCAACTGCGTCACCAGCTCGGCAATCTGTCCCAGGCCGGTCGCGCCGACCGGGTGGCCTTTCGATTCCAGCCCCCCCGATGGGTTCACCGGGATACGCCCGCCGATGCGCGTGTCGCCTCGCTCGCTGACCGGCCCGCCGTCGCCGAACGCGCAGAACCCCAGGTTCTCGATCTGGATGATCTCGCCGACCGCAGTTGCGTCGTGCACTTCGGCCACCGACACGTCCGCCGGGCCGATGCCCGCGAGCTCGTACGCGCGCTTCGCCGCCAAGTGCGTGCAGTGCTTGTCGACCTCCTCGGGCAGGCGGTCCGAGCCGGTCTGCAGCACCGAGGCGAGCACGCGCACCGCGCGGCCGCGGTCGGCGCCCAGCCGCTTCAGTGCGGCTTCGGTGCACAGCACCGCGGCCGCCGCGCCGTCGCTGATCGGCGCGCACATCGGCAGCGTGAGCGGATAGGTGATCGGCGGTGCAGCGAGCACCTCGTCGATTGTGAAAGCCTTGCGGTACTGCGCCAGCGGGTTCTCGACCGAGTGCACGTGGTTCTTCGCGGCCACCGCCGCGAACTGGCGCTGCGTGGTGCCGAAGCGGCGCATATGGTAGCGCGCAAACGCCGCGTACACGTCCATGAACACGCTGTAGGGGCGCGCTGAAGTGGTGCCGGGCGGCACCTCGACCCCTTCGCCGAGTTTGACCAGCCGCTCGCGAATCGTATCGGCGGTGGCGATGTCCCAGCCGCTGTCGAACGCGCTGAACATGCGTTCGCGGTCGTCGGAGAACATTTTCTCGGCGCCGACGGCGAGCGCCACATCGCCCGCGCCCGCGCGCAGAAAGTTCACCGCGAGGTTGAACGCGGAGCTGGCGCTGGCGCAGGCGTTCTCCAGGTTGACGATCGGAATGCGCTGGATGCCGATCTCGCGCAGCGCGATCTGACCGCGGATCATGTGCTGGCCTTCCATGTGGCCCTGCACCGCGTTGGCGAAGAACGCGCCCTCGAGGTCGCCGATCTGGCAGCCGGCGTCCTTCAGCGCCGCCTCGACCGACAGCCGGGTCAGGTCCTTGATGCTGAGGTTCGCGAGCTTGCCGAACGGCGTCATGCCGACGCCGATCACGTAGACCTTGTCCATCGCTAGTATCCTTTGAAGACGGGCTTGCGCTTCTCGCGGAACGCGGCGAGACCTTCCTGCATGTCGTATGAGCGCGAGTGATTGCGCAGGTTCAGCATCTCGTCGGTGAGCGCGGCCTGCTGACTCTGGTCCATCGAACGGTTGGCCACCGCCTTCATCCGTCGCAGCACCGCGGGGCTCTTCTGTGCCAGCTTCTCGACAAATGCTTCCACCGCGGACACGAGCTCGGCGTCGGGCGTCACCCGGTTCACCAGGCCCATGTCCATCATCTCGCGCGCCGACAGGTGGTCGCCGCTGAATAGCAGGTACTTCGCGCGGTTCAGGCCGATGCGACGCGGCATGACCGCGGCGCCACCGGCGCCGGGAAACACGCCGAAGTTCGAGTGGGCGTCGCCCAGCCTCGCGCCCTCGGCCGCGAACACCAGGTCGCACGCCATCACCAGTTCCATGCCGCCGGCAAGCGCGAGGCCATTGACCGCGGCGATTACCGGCTTCGGAAACGCGCGCAGTTCGCCGAAGACCGTCTGCACCAGGTCGAGGAAGTCCGGGTCCGACGGCTTGGCCCGCGCCTGCGTCTCGGCCACTTCCTTCAGGTCGGCGCCCGCGCAGAACGCGCGCCCGCTGCCGGTGATCACGAGCGCGCGTACCGCGTCGTCGGATCGTGCCCGCGCGATCGCGTCGCCCAACTCGCGCAGCAGTGCGAACGAAAGCGCGTTCAGCGCATCGGGCCGGTTCAGCCTAATCCAGGCCCCGGCGCCGCGCCGCTCATATACGGCTCCCGCATTATTCGCCACGTTCCCCTCCTCTCGCTTATCTGCTCTTTTTCAAGGAGTCTATACCCCGCGGTAGGCCGCGGCAACCAAAGTTCCACGCCATGGTACGATTCGAAGAGCATCGTTGCAGACCCAAAGGAACTTGCCATGACTACCGTCTCCGATCAAACCGCCGAAGCCCCGATCCTGCTGCGTTCGCGACAGGGTGCGGTGCTGACACTGACGCTGAACCGCCCCAACGCCGGCAATGCCCTGTCGACTGCGATGATCGCGGCGCTGCAGTCGGCGCTGGACGAAGCCGCGGCCGACGCCAGCGTGCACGTGGTGGTGGTGGCGGCCGCCGGCGGCAAGGTGTTCTGCGCCGGTCATGACCTGAAGGAATTCCAAGTCAACAACAGCCCGGGCTTTTCCAAGGCGGTCGCGACCCAGTGCAGTCGCATGATGCAGGCGATCACCGCACTGCCCAAACCCGTGATCGCGAAGGTCGCGGGCGTGGCGACCGCCGCCGGCGCGCAACTGGTCGCCGCCTGCGACCTGGCGATCGCCGCTGACGGTGCCCGTTTTGCGACGCCGGGAGTAAACATCGGCCTGTGGTGCCTGACGCCGATGGTTGCCATCAGTCGCACGATCGCGCCCAAGCACGCGCTGCAGATGCTGCTGACCGGCCGGCTGATCGACGCCGACACGGCGGTGCGTTTCGGCCTGATTAACGATGCGGTGCCGCCCGATCGGCTCGATGCGGCGGTCGATGCGCTGGCCGCGGAGATTGCGAGCAAATCGTCGTTCACCGTGGCACTGGGCAAGCAGGCGTTCTACCGTCAGTTGGGTCTGGACCTGGCTTCGGCTTACGATTACGCGTCCGAAGTCGTGGTGCGCAACATGCTTGCCGAGGACGCCGCCGAGGGCATCGCCGCGTTCACGCAAAAGCGCTCGCCGGTCTGGAAGGGGCGCTGAGGGGCCAGCGAAGCGATGCTAGTGGACCGATACCGGCCCGCACCATCTGCACCGCATCGCCGATTCGCGCTTCGGGTTCGGCGATTCGATCGCTCACCTGCCGCGCGCGGCTCTTGCAAATGATTTTAGGGTCTTTTCCGAGAGAAGAAAATGAGCAGAAAAGTTTTCGTCGCCGGCGTCGGCATGATCCCCTTTCGCAAACCGGGCGACAGCCCTACCTACTACGAGATGGGCGCCGAAGCAACGCGCCGGGCGCTGGCCGATGCCGGCCTGGGCTACGACGCCGCCCAGCAGGCTTACGTCGGCTACGTCTACGGCGATTCTACAAGCGGCCAGCGCGCCTTGTACGAAGTAGGCATGACCGGCATCCCGGTGGTCAACGTCAATAACAACTGCTCGACGGGCTCCACCGCGCTGTTTCTCGCGCGCCAGGCGGTTGCGAGCGGCGCCGCCGACTGCGTACTGGCGCTCGGCTTCGAGCAGATGCGACCGGGTGCGCTGTCCTCGACCTGGTCGGACCGGCCGACGCCCTTCGACCACTTCGACGAGCTTACCGACGAGTTGGTCGGCGAGAAGCAGCTACCGCTGGCGATCCGCTATTTCGCCGGCGTCGGCCAGGAGCACATGAAACGCTACGGCACCAAACTCGAGACCTTCGCCAAGGTGCGCGCCAAGGCCAGCCGGCACGCCGAGCACAATCCCCTGGCGCTGTTCCGCAAGGTTCTCTCGCCCGAGCAAGTCCTCGCCGACCCGGTGATCATGCCCGGGGTGATGACCCGCTCAATGGCCTGCCCGCCGACCTGCGGCAGCGCCGCGGCGCTGCTGGTCTCCGAGGACTTCGCCAAGAAGCACGGCCTGCGCCGCGACGTGACCATCCTCGCCCAGGCGATGACCACCGACAAGCCTTCCACCTTCGAGACGCGCTCGATGATGTCGCTGGTCGGTTTCGACATGGCCAAGGAAGCGGCGCGCCAGGTATACGAGACCGCCGGAGTCGGTCCCGAAGACATCAAGGTGTGCGAGCTGCACGATTGCTTCGCCCAGAATGAGCTCATCAGCTACGAGGCGCTGGGCTTCTGTCCGGAGGGTGGCGCCGAGAAATTCGTCGAGGACGGCGACAACACCTATGGCGGCAAGGTGGTGGTCAACCCCTCGGGTGGCTTGCTCTCGAAAGGCCATCCGCTTGGCGCTACCGGGCTTGCGCAATGCTTTGAACTGACCCAGCAGCTGCGCGGCACGGCCGCGGCGCGCCAGGTAGCGGGCGCGCGCCTCGCCTTGCAGCACAACCTCGGCCTCGGCGGCGCCGCGGTGGTGACGCTCTACGGCAAGGCCTGAGCGATATGCTCAACCGAACCATGATCGGCCAGACGTTGTCCGCGCACGAGACCATGGTCAAGCGTGGGTCGCTGCGTTTTTTCGCCAAAGCGATCGGTGAGACCGCTCCGGTCTACACCGACGACCCGAATAACCGATGTCATTACGTCGAGGCGACCGCGCCGCACGCGATCAGACTTTGCAACTGCGTCTCGTCGATGCCGGCCTGACACAGCACTTCACGCGTGTGCTCGCCTCTTTGTGGAATCGGCCTCGCCCGCGGCGGCGGCGACTTCGAGAAGCGTGGCGCCGGATTTGCCTGCAGCATCGCATCGCGAGTAGAGAACACCCCGCGGGCGACATTGTGCGGATGCCGCGCGGCCTCCTCGGGATCGAGCACGGGGGCAAAACACGCGTCGCTGCCTTCGAGCAGCGCGCACCACTCATCACGCGCGCGCGTCGCGAACAACTCGGCAAGTCGTTGCCTCGCCCGCGGCCAGCTGTTGGGATCATACTGTCGGGCAAAGTCCGGGTCCGCGGTCAGACCGAGCCGGTCGAGCAGCACCGCGTAGAATCTGGGTTCGAGCGACTGGACCGCGACGAAGCGGCCGTCTGCACAACGGTACGTGGACGACCAGTGCGAACCGTCGATGATACTGGTGCCCCGCTCGATCTTGACGTGTCCCGACGCACGCAGTGCGAAAAGCAGGCTCAGCATGTGCGCCGCGCCGTCGACAATCGCCGCATCGACGACCTGCCCGTGGCCCGTCGCGCGCGCGTTCAGAATTCCGGCCAGCAGGCCGATCGCGAGATAGAGCGCCCCGCCCGCGACGTCGCCGACCACGGTGGGCGGCGTAAACGGCGGAGTTCCGGCAGGGCTCGCATACCAGAGCGCACCCGACAGCGCGAGATAGTTCAGGTCGTGGCCGGCCGAGTGCGCCAACGGGCCGGTCTGCCCCCATCCGGTCATTCGCCCGTACACGAGGCGCGGGTTGCGCGTCAGGCAGACGTCGGGACCGAGCCCGAGGCGTTCCATCACGCCCGGGCGCATGCCCTCGAGCAGGCAGTCGGCCTGCTCGGCCAGTTGCAGTGCCACCTGCACGCCCTGCGGCGATTTAAGATCAAGCGCGACTGAACGTTTGCCGCGATGCTGGATCGCAGCGTCGCCCAGTTCGGTGATGTCGCCGGGCGATCGCGTGCGCTGCACCAAAACGACGTCCGCCCCGAGATCGGCGAGCAGCATCGCGCAGAAAGGTCCTGGGCCGATGCCCTCGATCTCGAGCACCTTCACCCCTGCGAGCACGCTCATGCTGCGCTGCCTGCCCTTTCGGGCGAGCGGCCATGCCGACGCGCCGCGTCGCCGCCGCCGGTTGTTTCGCTTCTCACGTTGAACATCATGGGTTCGAAAAATGATCGATTGTTACCTCGCCCGCATCCGTGCAGCTGCGTCGAGGCGAATGGTTTCGCCATTGAGATAAGCGTTTTCGATGATAAAGGCAC
Source organism: Burkholderiales bacterium (assembly GCA_038206915.1). Classification (GTDB taxonomy): domain Bacteria; phylum Pseudomonadota; class Gammaproteobacteria; order Burkholderiales; family SG8-39; genus 2-12-FULL-64-23. The sequence continues at coordinate 39,921 of JBBRAI010000034.1, forward strand.
AGCAGTGGGCAAATTCGCGCATATCGCCCAGGCGCTTGGGCGCCTCCATTTGTTCCTTCAGCGAGGCCAGCACTTTTTCCGGCATTGCGGCGACCATGGCAGTCAAGAACAGCCCGGGGGCGATGGCGTTCACGCGCACCCCGATGGCGCCAAGCTCGCGTGCGGCCGGCATGTTCATGCCGATGATAGCCGCCTTGGTCGAAGCGTAGGCGCACTGCCCGATCTGACCCTCGTAGGCCGCGCCGGAGGACACGTTGATCACTACGCCGCGCTCCTCGCCCTCTTCCGCCGCGTTCTTGGCCATCTGCTCGGCGCACTTGGACATGACGTTGAAGACACCGTTGAGATTGACGGCGGTGACCTGCGCAAACCTGGCCAGCGGCGCCGCCTTGCCGTCCTTGCCCAGCACCTTGAATGCGTTCGGCAGCGCGGCACCGTTGATGCAGACGTGGATGGCGCCGAAGCGAGCCATCACCGCATCGACCGCCTTCTGTACCGACTCCTCGCTGCTGACGTCGGCGTGCACGAACATCGCGCGCTCAGCGCCTAATTCCGCCACGGTTTTTTCGCCCGCCTCTGCGTTCAGATCGAAGATGGCGGCGCGGGCGCCCTTCTCTTCCAGCAGATAGTGGGCGGTCGCCCGTCCGAGGCCGGAAGCGCCGCCCGTGATAACGATTACCTTGCCTTGAATACGCATCATGTGCCCTTTGGAATATGGATATTATAGATTACCGACGTGTCAATAATGAGCTAGCCTATCGGGGCACGACCAGAAGCCCAAAGGGAGTGTGACACGAGACCCAAAAATGGGGCGATAAATGAAGATGACCGATACGAATCAGGTGCTGCCGCTGAGTACGGCTTCTTCCGTCTTGGGTCAGCTTCGTCTGCCCGTCATCGCAGCCCCGATGTTTCTTGTGTCAGGGCCGGATATCGTAGTAGCCGCACACCGGGCAGGGATTGTAGGCAGCTTCCCAACGCCCAACTGTCGCTCTACGAATGAGCTAGATCGTTGGCTGACCGAAATCTCGCATAGAATTGCGGCCTTTCCACCGTCTCCTTGGAGTCCACCTTGGGCGGTGAATCTCATCGTCCATAAGACCAACCCGCGCCTTCAAGATGACCTGAGCGTGGTGGTTGCGCATCAGGTACCGCTGGTGATTGCGAGCGTTGGTGCGCCCGATCCCGTGATCGACGCGGTACATGCGTATGGTGGACGGGTAATTTGCGACGTCGCAAGCCTTCGCCACGCTACGCGGGCTATCAACGCCGGGGTCGATGGTCTTGTCCTACTGACTTCTGGCGCCGGGGGACAGGAAGGCTCCGCAAATCCGTTCGCCTTTGTACGCGCTATTCGGCGGTTTTATGATGGCATCATCGCCCTTGGAGGATGTATCGCTGATGGTGCGGCTCTCTTGGCAGCACGCGTTCTCGGCGCAGATGTGGCTTATATCGGCACCGGCTTTATCGTTGCTTCGGAAAGCATGGCGCAAAGCCGATATCGCCAAATGGTCGTTGAGAGCACTATGGATGACGTGTTCCGCACCAACGCGATCACCGGATTGTCCGCTAACTTCCTTCGTCCGAGCTTTGTTGCCGCGGGCATTGAGCCAGACGGCCTTGCGACCCATGCGCCGGGCGACATCAGCAAGCACGTCAACCAAGACCTTCAAGAGAAACGCTGGAAAGACATATGGGCGGCGGGACAAGGGGTGACATCGGTAGATCAGATCGCCCCGGTTTCCGACATCGTCCTAAGGCTAGAGAACGAGTATCGAGCCGCAATGACAGCGTTAATCAGGCTCAACCACCAGATTTGACGCGACGCAACCGGCGGCGTCGGGTCCCACTGTCCGGGCGAAGTGGTGTTGCGGCCGAATTACCGGGTAGTGAGCACGTGCGCGCCCGGTCTGCGGCTCAGCCACTCGCGTGCTCCTGCTTCACCTTCGCCCTGTCGATCATACCCGCCGCCGTCTTGGGCAAAGCGCCAACGAACGCCACGTGTTTCGGCCTCTTGAAGCGCGCAATACGCGCGCCAACGAACTCGATCAACTCCGCGGCCGTGAGCTCCTGACCCGCGCGGCACACACACACGGCCTTGATCGCTTCTCCCCATTGTGCATCAGGAACCCCGAGTACCACGGCCTCGGCGATTGCCGGGTGCTCCAAGATCGCCTTTTCGACTTCGGCTGGATAGACGTTCTCGCCGCCAGGCTTGATCAGTTCCTTGGCCGGTGAGCGGCCCGCGTACCACAGATAGCCTTGATCGTCCAAGCGTCCCAGGTCGCCGGTATGATGCCAGCCATTGCGGAAAGCCAGTGCGTTGTCGGCCTCGCAATTCCAATAACCACTAAATACCATGGGACCCCGCACCACAATCTCGCCAATCTGGCCAGCCGGAAGCGGCTGATCGAGATCATCGACGAGCGCGACGCGGGAACACAGAATAGGCTGCCCGGCCGAACCCGGCCGCTCCCGGTACGGCGCCATCGTTACCAACCCCGAAAGCTCGGACTGACCGTATGCCGCCCAGAAACGCGCCTGCGGGCAAGCGGCCTCGAAACGCAAAATTGTTTCCGCAGTATCGAGCCCGGTCAACACGCGCAGGCTGGACAGGTCGCCGCTGCCCTGCGCCACCTTATCCAGCAGCGTAGTCAGCATCGGCGGGAATTCGGCAAACAGAGTCACCTTCTCGGCCTGGATCGCCCGCAACACCGCCTCGGGCTCGAATCGCGGCAACACCACCGACGCGCCGCCCGCCTGTTGCACCGCCAGCGTCAGACCCAAGCCGGACAGATGGAATAGCGGCAGCACGCTGAGGTTCACGTCCTGCGGTCCGAGATTCCAGTAATGCAGCAGCTGGACGTGCGCCGCGATCAGTCCGGCGTGAGTAAGCAGCGCCCCGCGCGGGCGGCCGCCCACCGCGGCGGTGTGGATGATCACGTAGCCACTGTCGCCCGAAACATCCACCTGCGCGGCAGCAGCGCTTGCGGATATGAGCTCGGTGTAGCGTGCGAACGTTCCAGTCGCCTCGCCCAGCGAAAAGTACCACTGTACCGAGGGAAACTTGTCGCGCACCGCGTCAATAGCGGCCTGGTAGTCCGCGCCTGCGACGATCGCCTTAGGCGTGGTGTCGGCGATCACGTAGGCGATCTCTTCTGCGGCGAGACGCCAGTTGACCGGCACCATGATCAATCCGAGGCGAGCCGCAGCACCGTAAAGGTCGACGTACTCGAGGCAGTTCTGCGCTAACACAGCGATACGGTCGCCGCTCATGAGTCCCTTGGCGGCCAGGCCGGCAGCCAGCCGCTCTACGCGCGCCGCGTACTCGCCGTGCGTGATGCGCTTCCCGTCCGCGACGAATGCAACCCTGTCGCGATGCAGCACCGCGTTGCGTGCGATCACGTCAGCCAGCGTGAAGTCTCTGAGCCCCATCTCCGTCCTCCTCGAAGCGATCATTCACCGATGGCTAGTCAATTCGTCCCGTGCGCTCGCCTCGCGCCTCGAACTTGCCCGTCATTGACCCACCGACTCCACACCTAAGGTCGCGGGTCACTTAAACGTGGTCTCGACCCTAGGCTTCATGACTCCGAGCCCAGACGACTCGGCACGGATGTCACCAGTATTAACGCAATGTTTATCCAATTGTGTCAAGAGCGGGTGGTCGCCGGAACCATTCGATCACGGCATGATTTCCACGTAATCGTAGACCTCGGCCGAAGTCAGCTCCTTCCTTACCGGGATGGTCGCCTTGGAAAACCAATCCCGCGGATCGTGGCGGTCGATTTCGCAGCCGATGAAGCGGAGCAGTTCACAGATCGGCTCGACGACATTCCGACGGTAACGCACATCGTTCTTGACGTAGCCCAAGTAGAGGTTCTTCATGCAATTGCGCCGGCACCAGGAAAGCGCCTCGCAGCCCTCGCAGGGCATATCCGGGGCGAGTTGCAACAGGCTCCTCTTCAGCCAGTTGCCTTGGATTTCGCCCATCTGCATTTCCCGGATGTGGCCTCCAATAAGACGGCCGGTAGACGACGCGAAAGATCGAAAGCGACGAAAATCATGGAAGGAAACTTTACCCCCACCCGCTGGCGTGTCGAACTACGGCTGGCCGGTGTCGACCCGCTCAGCGTGGGGCTGACCGGGGTGAGGGTGCTGCTTCACAGGCTCGAGATCCTGCCCTGCTCGTTGTCCACCAACACCGTGGTGTCGACGTACACGATCTCCGGCTCGCTGCCGTATTTGCCCTTCACGAACGCCTTCCACTCGGGCGTATAAACGCGCTCGGCCGCCTCGCGCGACGCCCAGGTATAGACGCCGCCGGCGCGCATGCCGTCTTCGGCGAGGAAATAGTTCTTGCGCAGCAGGCCGGGCATGCCCAGGTACCTGGGCGCCGTGGACTGGAACGTCGCCGTCGCCTGCTCCAGCGTCTGCCGC
>JBBRAI010000035.1:0-43637 GCA_038206915.1 Burkholderiales bacterium
GTTCACCGGCTCGGGCGCTGGCGTGAAGACCAATCTCGTGTTCTTCACCAAGGGCCGCAAGACTGAGCGCATCTGGTACTACGACTTGTCCCACATCAAAGTCGGCAAGAAGACACCGCTAACGATGCTTCAGTTCGCCAAGTTCTTCGAGTTGCTCGACAAGCGAGGCACGCCCGAGGCCGAGACCGAACACAGTTGGACGATGGATTTCGCGGAAAGAAAGCGCAAGGCCGCGGAAGAGGCCGCACCCTTCAGAAAGGAGGCTGGTGCCCAAGCAGAGCAAGCGCGAACGCTGCGCGACGAAGCAAAGGCGCTTCGCAAGGCGGACAAGGATAAGGCCGCCGACCTATTGCTGGAAAAGGCCCAGGCGGCCGACAAAGCCACCCGCGAAGCACTCGGCAAGACCCAGGCGATCGAGGACGCCGTCTACGACCTGAAGGCCGTCAACCCGCGCGAGAAGAAGCTCCTGGATACCCGCACACCCGCACAATTGCTTGAGGCGATTGCGGAAAAGGGAAAGGAAGTAGACGCCGCGCTCGCGGCACTACGCGCCTTCCTCTAGGCAAAATATCCTACTGGGCCTGCCTCCGGGGCGGACGCCCCGGAGGCGCAGCGGCTACAGCTTCACGCAGACGTTGCGCAGCTCGGTGTAGAACTCGAGCGAATGCACCCCGCCTTCGCGCCCGATGCCCGACTGCCTGGAACCGCCGAAGGGCGTGCGCAGGTCGCGCAGGAACCAGCAGTTGACCCAGGCGATGCCGACTTCGATTTGCGCGGCAACGCGGTGCGCACGCGCGAGATCGGTGGTCCAGACGGTAGTGGCGAGGCCGTACTGCGTGTCGTTGGCGAGCCGCACCGCTTCCTGCTCGGTGTCGAACGGCCGCACGTGGCAGCAGGGCCCGAAAATTTCCTCGCGCACCACCGCAGAATCCTCCGGCAAGCCGGTCCAGATGGTCGGCTCGACCCAGCAGCCTTTGGCCAATTCGCCATCCATTTTCGGCGCACCGCCGCCGGTGACCACGTTGGCGCCTTCCTTGCGCGCGCGCTCGTAGTACGACAGCACCTTGGCGCGGTGCTCCTGGCTGATCAGCGGTCCGAGGCCGGTGCTCGCGTCCTCCGGGCGGCCGAGCTTGTAGCTCTCGGCCTTGGCTTTGAGCGCCGCCACGAATTTGTCGAATATCGGCCGCTCGACATACACGCGTTCGGTGCCCAGGCACACCTGGCCGCAATTGGCGAATACCGCGCGGCCCATGCCTTCCACCGCGGCGTCGAAATCGCAGTCGGCGAACACCAAGCCCGCATTCTTGCCGCCGAGTTCGAACGACACCGGGCGCACCCGGTCGGCGACCGCTTTCATGATCGCCGCGCCGGTGCGCGTCTCGCCGGTGAAGGTCACCGCGTCGATTCCGGGATGTCGCGTCAGCAGTTCGCCCGCCGAACCCGGGCCGAAGCCGTGGATCACGTTGTACACGCCCTTGGGCACGCCGACTGCGTTCATCACCTCGCCGAGCAATGTCGCCGTGGCGGGCGTTTCTTCCGAGGGTTTCACCACCACGGTATTGCCGCAGGCGAGCGCCGGTCCGACTTTCCAGGTCATCAGCAGCAGGGGCAGGTTCCACGGCGCGATCACCGCGATCACGCCCTTGGGCACGCGGATGGCGTAGTTGATCGCGCCCTTCTTGTCCGGCGTGGCCATCTGGAAGAATTCGCCCGGCACGTTTTTCACCACGTCGGCGAAAATCTTGAAGTTGGCCGCGCCGCGCGGAATGTCGATGTGCCGGGCCAGACTCATCGGTTTGCCGGTATCGGCAACCTCGGCCTCCAGGAATTGGTCGAAGCGCCGGTTGATTTCGTTCGCCACTTCGTAGAGCAGCTCAGTGCGCTCGGCCATTTCGAGCGCGCCCCAGGGTCCGCCGAGCGCGGCGCGCGCCGCATTGACCGCCGCATCGACCTCGCTCGCACCCGCCTCGGATACGAGTCCAAGCAGTCTGCCGTCCACCGGTGAACGGTTTTCGAAAGTCTTGCCGGATGCCGCCGCGACGAACTCGCCGCCGATGAAATTGAGGAAGTTCGCGGCCTGCCGCGCCGATGACGGTGAATTGCTCGCCATGCGCTGTTCCCTGTTGTATCGAATGCCGCCATCATAAAGAAAGCCGGGCTGAACTGCGCGCATTACTTGCGGGCACAGTGCGCCACGACCGGCATGATCTATCGTCACTGCCTCAATACGTTGTGTGCGGCGTGCCGGACAGGCTTAGTTTCACTCTCGCGATGAATGTATTTATCGGCGTGGACTTCGAAATGTATTCATGTCCGCCAAATTGACCGTCGGCGTCTTTTGCTTCCTTTTCTGTTATCAGATTGGTAAGGAAAATCACGGGTATATGTCTGGTACTTGCGCTTTCGGACAGGCGCTTGAATTCCTCCGCTCCGTCAACGTACGGCATATTTACGTCGAGCAGAATTAGATTCGGCTGCGCCGAAACAGCCATGTCGAAGCCCTTTTTCGCACTGGAGGCGGTCAAGACCTCATAGCCCTCATTCATCAAAATCGTCGAATACAGCTTTAACGATCTTTCCTCATCGTCGACAATCAAAACCTTGGTCATGTCTCTTTTCTTCAAATGCCTGTCAGACGGCGAACGTCCTCCGCCCAGACCCCGATCATCGAGTGAACGGTGCCACGCGTCGGCAAGGCAACAATAGGCCAAACGGGTGCACCCGTCTGTGGGTTAGCGTACGCACCGCCGCAGGCGCGCGCCGCGGCGAATGCAACCAGCCACGCGATACGATCACAAAGCCCCGCGCCGCGCCCGGCGCAGCACGAAGCGCCCCGGATCAAGCGCGTCGGCCAAATCGCCCTCCAGCGCCAACGCCTCGTTTTCCAGCAGGCTCGCGAGCAATTCGCCTGCGAGCGCAGACCACACCAGGCCGCGCGAGGCGAATGCGGTGGCGCAATAGAGCCCTTCGCGTCGCGGCAGGTCGGCGAGATGCGCGCCGGTAAGGCTCGCTTTGCGCATGAGCGCGGCAGCCATGTCGGGCACAGCGCCGACGAGCGGCAGGTGATCCGGCGCGGCGCAGCGAAAACCCACTGCGCCTTCGAGCGCCGCCGCGGCGACGGCCGGCCGCGCCTGCGGCAGCAGCTGCGCCAGCCGCGCGAGATTGGCTTCGTGGCCGCGCAGCTGCGGCGCCGGATCGTCGTCATCGCGGTCGTAGGTGCTGCCGATTACCATCATGCCGTCCATTGCCGGCAGCGCATAGCCGGCGCCGGTGAGCACGATGCGCGGCGTGTCCAGCCCCGCTGTGGGCAGGTAGCTCATCTGCCCGCGTATCGACTGCAGCGGCTGCGCCAGCGGCGCCAGCCGTGCCGCGTCGTTCGAATTCGCCAGCACCAGCACCGGCGCGGCTGCGATCAGACTGCCGTCTGCGGCAAACGCCTGCCAGCGCCCGCCGTCGCGCGCGATGCGCTCCACCCTGACGCCGAAATGCGCGCGCAGCGCCGCTCCCGCGGCCGCGAGTTGCGCCGCGACGAGGCTCGTCGGGCGTATCCATCCCGCGCCGGCAAACCAGGCGCCGCCGCCGGCCAGCGCGCAGCCCGCCAGCGCTTCGGCTTCGCCGCGTTCCAGGTGGCGCGCGAAGTCGGCCGGAAACGCCGACGCGACCAGCGCCGCGCGCAGGCGTTGCGCGCCCGCCGCGTCCTCTGCTAGCTGGAGCACGCCGCAGCGCGACCAGGCGAGCGCCTGTCCGGACTGATCGAGTGCGCGCCATTGCCTCAGCGCGTGCAGAAAGCCGTTGCGCGTGGCACGCGACAGGATGCAATCGTCGATCGAAACATGCGGGTGAAACACGCCCGCGTACCGCGCCGCCGCCTGCGCTCCCGTAGGGTCGCGGCTTTCGATCAGGTCGATGCTCCAGCCGCGCTGCGCCAGGCGCCCGACCACGGCGGCGCCCGCGACGCCGGCGCCGATTACCATGGCATGGCGCTCGCCCGGCGCCGCGGGTTCGGACTGCGGGCGGCGCGGCGCGTAGGTGCCGCACAGCATCTCGCGCTTGCGCCCGAAACCGGGGCGTTTTTCGACCGTGAACCCGGCGGCTTGCAGCGCCTGGCGCACCGGCGCCGCGCTGGAGTAGGTGGCGACCGTGGCGCCGGGGCGCGAGAGCTGCGCGATCTTGCGCAGCAACCGCGGCGACCACATGTCCGGGTTGAGCCGCGGCGCGAAACCGTCGAGGTAGATGGCGTCGGCGCGCAGGCGCAGCCGCGGCACTACCGCGGCGACGTCGGCGAATGCCAGCGTCAGGGTGAGTTGCCCGCCCTCGAACTGCAGGCGGTGCATGCCCGCAACCAGCGGCGGCCACGCCTGCTGCAGCTGCTGCGCCAGCGGCGCGTATTCGGCATGGCGCGCATGCAGCTCCGCCAGCGCGCCGCGCCCGAACGGATGCTTCTCGATCGAAACGTAGTGCAGATGCCCGCAGCGCGCCGGGTCGTCGCGCCATTGGCGCCAGGTGGCGAGGAAATTCAGCCCGGTGCCGAAGCCGGTCTCGAGTATGGTGAAAACGCGCGCGCGCGCCCAGCGCTGCGGCAGGCCGCTGCCGCCGATGAACACGTGGCGCGCCTGGCCCGACCCGGATTGCGCGCTGTGATAGACGTCGCCATATACGGAAGAATACGGCGTTCCGTCGCTGGCGAATGCGAGTTCGGCAGGCTCTGTGCCCATTAGGGCGTCACCCCGCCTGAGCTAAAACGCGACGTAAGGCCCGGGACCACCCGGTGTGGCGGCGCCTTCGATCGCCGTATACACATTGCGGCCGTAGAAAAACGGCAGGCCCCAGTCGAAGCTGTTGTTGATAAACGATCCCCCGAGATCGTCGAAAGCGGCAAACGTTGGATTGACGGACAGCAGCGTCGAAGCGTTGCCGATGCTGAACGCGACGATTGCGTTCGCGCCGTTCGCGCCCTGGATCACGGCTGAAGCGTCGAGGGTGGCCGCCGGGCAGTAGAAGCCTGGCGCCGCGGAACTGTTCGAGCAGACAGGGATGCTGTCATTGAAGAACAGGCCGTTGGAGCCGCTGTCGAGAAAGCTCGCGCTGTAGCTGCTGCCCTTGTAGCTTGTAATGAAATTTCCCGTGACCGGATCGACGCCGACCACCGCGGCCGTGCCCAGCCCGTTGTTCGCCTGCGTGCCGATGCCGAACACAAGCGCTCCCGCCAGGCGCGCGGCACCGCCCGCCGGCACCGCGGGCAGCTGGATGATCACGCCGTTATTGTTCACGGCGAACAGCGCCACCGGGTTCTGCACCTGCTGCGCCAGCGGCACCGGCGTCTGCTGGCAGGCGGTGGCGGTGCAAGCGTAATAGATGCCCCGGTTATTGGTCTGCGTGCACGCATTGCCGCAGTCCTGGCGGAACATGCCGACCCCGAGAATTCCGTTGGCGCGCAACTGCTGCACGCTGCCCTTCGACGGGCCGATCGCGGCGCAGCGGGCCGGCACGTCGGCGATGCCCGCTTCGCCGATCACCTGAATCGGCAGCGAACTCGCCTGTTCGCCGGCCAGCTTCATATCCGCCAGCTTCACCGGCCCCCAGGTGTAACCGTCGACGAAATGCGCGCATTCGGCCAGCGCGTTGCCTTTGGCATCGGACAGTTGCGATAGCGCCAGCGTCGAGGATAGCGCCGAAGACATGACGCGAAGCCCGCTCGATCCAGTATCGAGCACGATGTTATCTATGGTCTGGCAGTTGGAAGCATTGCCGGGCGCGCACAGCGTCACGCTCGCAAACGCTAGATTGACGTTGCCGCCGAGCCCGGTATCCACGGAAATCGCATGCACGTTTGCGGGAGTACTCGCGACGGAGTTGCTGCTCGGCGCCATAGCGGCGGGGGCTACGGCGGGAGTTGAGGCGGGAGTTGAGGCAGCCGGCGCAGCCGCGGGTGCGGCGGCGGCCGCACTGTCGCCGCTGCCGCCTCCGCCGCCGCAACCCTGAATCAGGGCGAGGGCCGCCAGCAGCGCAGTCGCAATCAGCTTGCGCATGCCGCCCATCGCCTACTGAATCTCTTTCGCGGAAACGCCGTTAGGCAGCATCAGCGGAACATAGGCCCGACCGTAGAAAGCGCGCATATGCCCTCCGCTCTGCACCACCAGGCCCTGCTGCTCGACCGCGCGCTGACCTCCCGACCCGTCCTGGCTGTTCAGCGCGGCGACATAGGTTTCGAAATAACGGCCCATGATCTGCTGCAGGTCGGGCAGGTCGGGGCCCTGCCAGCTCAGCGCGAACACCATGCCTGCGGGAGAGACATATTCCTTTACGACGATCCCCGACGGCAGTTGCAGCCGGTGTACGTCGAACCTGAAGCCCGCGGCGACATCGACTTTCGCCTGCAGCTGCGCGCCATCGGCCGCCACCGAACTCACCTCGTCGCCCAGGGTGGCCGCGGCGGGGGCGCAGGCCATCGCCAGCGCCAGGGCGAGGCCGGAAGACCAGCGTTTCGATTGCATTTCCACCTCCCTGCCTGCTCGCAACTGCGCGGACTTCCCGGTATCTACAACTCCTGCCGCGCAATGCGCATGCGCAGTGCGCGCATGTCGTCGCCGCGGATTTCGCGCAGCGCATAGCCGACGAAACTGGGCACGACTTCCTTGCGCCAGTATACATCCAGATCGGTGTTATCCATGGGCTTGGCGCGCGATGCGGCCAATGTGCCCGCCTCGGCGATCACCGCATCGTCGAGTTTCTTGCCGACCAGGAACGCGCTTGCCTTGGCCACCGGCAGCGGCTGCGAGGACACCGCACCCAGCACCAGCCGCGCGTCTTCGACGGTGCCGTCGGGCGCAAGGCGCAGCGCCGCGGCGACGCCGAGCAGCGGAAAATCGAAGGACCCGCGCCGGCGCAGCTTCCAGTAGGTGCTCTTCCACCCGTTGTTCGCCGGCAGCACGATCTCGGTCAGGATTTCGTCGGGCTTGCGCGTGATGTATTCCATGCCGTCGTTGTTGTACAGGCTCGCGAGTTCGAGCTCGCGTTCGCCTGCGGACGAAACCAGCCGCACCTTGGCGCCTAGCGCAATCAGCGCCGGCGCGGTGTCGGTCGAGGATACCGCGAGGCAGCGCTTGCTCGCGGTGGCGACCCAGCAGGTGGTGCCCTCCCGCTTCATGCAGTAGCCGATCGCCTCGCGCCAGTCCTCGTTCTGGTTGTAATAGTTGCAGCGCGTATCCAGACACAGGTTGCCGCCCAGCGTCCCCATGTTGCGCAAGTGCGGCGTAGCCACCTGCGCCGCCGCCTGATACAGGCCGCGGTATTTTTCGCGGACCGTGCTCGCGCCCACCACCTCAGTGAGCGTGAGTCCGGCGCCCAGCGTAAGGCCGGAATCGTTGGAGATTTTCTTCAGCCCTGCCACCTTGCTCAGGGAAATCAGCGTCGCCGGCGTCTGCTGGCGCCGCTTCATGTTGGGCAGCAAGTCGGTGCCGCCTGCGATCAGCATGCCCTGCGGGCCTTCGCCGGCGAGTATGCGCGCGGCCTCCATCACGCTGGCCGGCGCCCTGTACTGGAACCACGGCAGGCGCATCATGATGCGGTCCTTTCTGCGAGCTTGCCCGCAGCTTTCCTGTCCGGCCGCTTGCTTTCATTGCCGTCCCCACCTTCGGCCGGCGGCAGCACGAAGGTCGGCTCGACATAGGGCACGTCGGGAAAATGCTCCGGTCCCACGCGCGCAATCTTGCCTTCGCGCTTCAGGTGCAGCGCGCGCAGAATTTTCTCCGGCGTGATCGGCACTTCGTCGATGCGCACGCCGACCGCGTCGAATACCGCATTGGCGACGGCCGGCATCACCGGCAGCAGCGGTCCCTGGCCGACTTCCTTGGCGCCGAAGGGGCAATTCGGATCCGGATCCTCTATCAGGTAGACCTCGACCTCGGGCATGTCGAGCGAGGTGATGCTCTTGTATTCGAGCATCGACGGTATCTTGTGCACCAGCGCATTGGACAGCTTGGGTGGCAGGCGCCGGAACACCTGCTCTTCCATCAGCGCTTCGCCCAGGCCCATGTAGACACTGCCGATGACCTGGCCGCGCGCGAGCACCGGGTTCAGGGCGCGGCCGATGTCGTGCGCAATCCAGATCTTCGGCACCGTAAGCCAGCCGGTATGCTCGTCGACTTCGACCTCGACCACGCAGGCGGAAAAAGAGTATGCCGGTGACGGGCCCACGCCCGCGGCCTTGAACTTGCCCGGCGGCTTGGGCGGAGTGTAGGAACCCACCGTCCCGAGCGTGCCGAATTTGGTTTCGGCATAGACCACCGCTTCGGCGAAGCTCATGCTCTTGTTGGCGTCGCCCGCTGCGAACACGCGCCCGCGCGAGAGCACGATGCTCTCGGGCAGAACTTCGAACTGCTCGGCCGCTGCGGCAACCAGCATTTCGCGCGCGCGCCCGGCGGCCTGCAGCGCCGCGTTGCCCATCATGATTGTCACCCGGCTCGAATAAGAGCCGAGGTCGATCGGCGTGATGCCGGTATCGCCGGTGATGCAGCGCACCTCCTTGGTGCTGATGCCCAGCGTTTCCGCCACGATCGCGGCAAGCACGTCGTCCGAGCCCTGCCCGATTTCGGTCGCGCCGCAGAACACCGTGACCTGGCCGCTGCGGTCCAGGGACAGCTGCACGCCCGAATGCGGCATCTTGTTCCAGTAGATCGACACGCCGGCGCCGGTCATGTAGGAACTGCAGGCGATGCCGACGCCGCGACCGCCGGGCAGCTTGCCGTGCTTTTTCTTCCAGCCGGAACCGTCGACGACCTGGCGTATGCATTCAGCCAGGCCGTTGCTGCCGATTTTGAGCCAGTTCGCAGTAAGCGAATCGGCTTTGGTCACCATATTGAGGCGCAGTTCGGCCGGATCGAACTTGAGCTTCTCGGCGATCTTGTCCAGCTGCACTTCCTGGCCGAAGCGCGGCTGCGGCGTGCCGTGGCCGCGCTTGGGTCCGCAGGCGGGCTTGTTGGTGAACACCCTGCAGGCGTCGAACTTGAAGCGCGGCAACTCATAGGTGAGCGGCGTCAGCACGCCGGTGTAGAAGGTACTCGCCGGGCCGTGCGAGCCGTAGGCGCCGCCATCGAGCAGCGTCTGCAAATGCATGCCGGTCAGCTTGCCCTCCTTGCTCACGCCGGTGCGGAATTTCATCAGCACCGGATGGCGGCCGCGGTGCAGGTAGAACACTTCTTCGCGCGTGAGGCAAATCTTTACCGGGCGACCGAGCATCAGCGCCGCCTTGGATACGACGAATTCGTGGCCGGCAGGATCGCACTTGCCGCCGAAACCGCCACCGTTGTTGCAGGCGATCACGCGGATGTGCGCGGCCGACATCTGCAGCACGCGCGCCAGCTGGCGGTGCAGATAGTGCGGGTCCTGGGTGCTCGTCCACAGCGTCAGCTTGCCCTCGCCCTCGTTCTTGGCGAGCGCGGCGTGCTGCTCCATCGCCAGGTGATTGTCACCTTCGTAAAAGAACAGATCCTCGAATATGTAGTCCGACCCGGCCAGCGCTTCCTCCACGTCGCCGAACTCGAACGCCTGATTGCGGTGGATGTTGCCGACGTCGGTGTAGTCGTGGATGCGCGCTTGCGGCTGCGCCAGCGCTTCGTCCGGCGTCGCGATCGTCTGCAGCGACTTGTATTTGACCTCGATCAGTGCGAGCGCCTCGGTGGCCGTCTGCTCGTCCTTCGCCACCACCGCCGCCACCGAGTCGCCGACATAGCGCACGTGCTCGGGCGCGAGCGGATATTCATCCTGCGCCACCGGCATGATGCCGAACGGGACTGGAAAATCCTTCCCGGTCAGCACCAGCTGCACGCCCGGGTAGGCCTGGGCGCGCGTAACGTCGATCGCCTCGATCAGCGCGTGCGGATGGGGCGAGCGCAGCAGTTTCATGTGCAGCATGCGCGGCAGCTTCAGGTCGTCGGCGTAGCGCAGCTGCCCCGTCACCTTGTCGCGGCTGTCGACGCGGCGCCGCGAGTGGCCGATGACGTCGAACTTCTTCGCGCTGCTCATGCCTTGACCTCCCGCTCCCGCATCGCGCGCGCGGCCTCGGCCACGGAATCGACGATCTGCTGGTAACCGGTGCAGCGGCACAGGTTGCCCGACAGCGCCTCCTTGATGCGTTCGCGGCTGGGGTTAGGCTCCTTGTCGAGCAGCGCCTTGGCCGTCATCAGCACCCCCGGGGTGCAGTAGCCGCACTGCGAGCCGCCGTGGTCGGAAAATGCGGCCTGCAGCGGATGCAGTTCGGGACCCTCGGCCAGCCCTTCGATGGTCTCGATCGAAGCGCCGTCGCACTCGAGCGCGAGCTTCAGGCAGGACAGCAGCGGCACGCCGTCCACCAGCACGGCGCAGGCGCCGCATTCCCCGAGTTCGCAGCCGTGCTTGGTGCCGGTCAGGTCGAGGTCCTCGCGCAGCACTTCGAGCAGGGTCTTATACGGCGCGAACGAAACCTCGAGCTCCTCGCCGTTTACGCGCAGGCTGATCTGCGCATTGCGTCGATCGACCTTCTTCAGCACGGTGTTCATTTTCTGCCTCCGGAAACCGCCCTCGCAGGCGCAGTGGTTTGTTGTGGCACGACGGCGATTCCGCGCACCAGGTAGTCGGCCAGCCCGTCGGCGATCGCGCTGACGCTTTGCGCGCCGTCGGGCCGGTACCAGCGTGAAGTCCAGTTGAGCGCCCCGAGCATCGCGCGTGCCACCAGCGCGGCGTCGCAGGCGGCGAATTCCCCGCGCTTGACCCCCTTGGCGATCAGCGCACGCACCGCCTGCTCGTATTTGTCGCGCTTGTCGATGATGGCGCGGCGCAGGTCCTCGGGCAGCATGTCGATTTCGAGGTGCGCGGTCGCGCCTTCGAGCTCGTCCAGGGTGTAATGCAGATGGGCACGGATCACCATGCGCAGCTGTTCGGTGACCGGGATGGTCGAGGCGCGCGCGGCTTCGGCGGATTCGAGCATGCGATCCACGGTGCGGTCCTGGCAGAAGAACAGCAGTTCGTCCTTGCCGGCAAAGTAGTAATAGAGATTGCCCGGCGACAGGTCGGCTTCCTCGGCGATCTCGCGCATGCCGGCGGCGGCGACGCCGCTGCGGCGGAATACCCGGGCGGCCGCGCGCAGGATCTCCAGGCGCCGCGCCTCGCTCTTGCGCCGCACCCTTTCCGATACGGCCTTAGTAGAACTGGTATTCAAACTTTGAACCATGGTTCAAAGTTTATGCCTGCTGCCGGCAGAACGCAACTACGCTGGCGCCGGGGCCGGGTGAAGGCGAAATTCGACCCCCGCCCGGAACGAATCGGGATCAACTGCCAAGCCGGGGTTTCGCGGCTTGCGCCGGGCGGAACCCTGGCCTAAAAACGATACTTGCGGGTCGGTTCTTGGCGCGTGTGGGGCATCGAGCCGTCCGATTCGGTGCGTTAATCGATCAATCTGGCGGGCTCAAATAGCCGATACCGTGGTTATTTTGACACCTTGGTAATATGCTGTTTAATAATTGATATTATTTAATATGCAATGTTATATGGACTTTAATGCAATGATACTTCAGGTTCATGCAACGATAAAACTCAGCCTAGCCCTGCGACGAATACCCGCCATCGACTGCGATCGCCGCGCCGGTGACGAAATCCGACGCGCTGCCTGCCAGGAACACCGCGACGCCGGCAAAATCCGCAGGGCCGCCCCAGCGGCCTGCGGGCGTGCGCGCAAGCACGCGCTCGTGCAGGCCGGGGACATCCTGCCGCGCCCGGCGCGTGAGTTCGGTGTCGATCCAGCCCGGCAGCACCGCGTTCACCTGGATGTTGTCCCTGGCCCAGGCGCAGGCAAGCGATTTGGTCATCTGCACCATGCCGCCCTTGCTCGCGCCATACGGCCCGGCGAATGCGGCGCCGAATATCGACATCATTGAACCGATGTTGATGATCTTGCCGCCACCGGCCTGTAGCAAGGCCGGGTAAGCCGCCTGGCTGCACAGGAAGGCGCTGGTCAGGTTGGTGTCCAACACGGTTTTCCATTCCTCCAGCGTGTAGTCCTGCGGCTGCTTGCGGATGTTGGTGCCGGCGTTGTTGACGAGTATGTCCAGACGCCCGAAATGTTCCAGCGCCGCGGCGATGAGCCCGCGGCACGCGCCCTGATCGGTCACGTCGGCCTCGATCGCAGCGGCCTTCGCGCCCAGCGCCTCGAGCGCGCTTACGGCCGCCGCATTCTTGGCCGCATTGCGCCCCGCGACCAGCACCGCAGCGCCCGCCTGCGCCAGGCCGGTGGCCATGCCGAGTCCGATGCCGCCGTTGCCGCCGGTGACGATGGCGACCTTGCCATTCAGTTGCAGATCCATCTACCCCTCCCCGATTGGTTTGCGCTTATCGTTCGTCCTCGCCGCGGTAAATCGCGCCGCAGGTGCAGGTCTCGTGCACCACGACCTGCGCCAGCAGCGGCAGCGAGGACTTGAGTTTTTTCCAGATCCAGCGCGCGAGCTGCTCGCTGGTCGGATTCTCCAGCCCGGGTACATCATTCAGATAGCGATGGTCGAGCTGGTCGTAGAGCGGCGCGAACGCGGTCGACACGTCGGCAAAATCCTGCACCCAGCCGAGCTGCGCATCCAGCGCGCCGCTAAGGTGGATTTCGACGCGAAAGGAATGGCCGTGCACGCGCGCGCACTTGTGCCCCGGAGGGACATTTGGCAGCCGGTGCGCCGATTCCAGCGTGAACGCTTTCCAGATTTCCATCAGCGGATTCCGATTAGTTTATGGGTCTGCAGCGACAGGCGCCAATGCGGATGCGCCAGGCAGTATTCGGTCGCGAGCCGTGTATTGCGCGCCTTGTCCGGGCCGTCCATGGGCTGCAGGAAGAAATGGCGGAATTCGAGCTGCTCGTAGCGTTCGGGCGCGGCGCCGTCCTGCGGATAAACCAGCTTCAGTTCGTCCCCGCGTTCCAGCGCAAGCGGCGCGCCGGCCTTGGGGCTCACCGTCAGCCACAGTTCCCCCGCGGGCGCATCCAGCGTGCCGTTGGTTTCCACCGCTACCATATAGCCGCGCGCGCGCAGCGCCGCAATCAGCGCGGCGTCGAGCTGCAGCAACGGCTCGCCGCCGGTGCATACGACGAAACGCTGCGCTGCGACATGCGCAGGCCACGCTGTGCCACGCGCAGGCCACGCTGCGCCTTGCGCAGGCCACGCTGCGTCGACCGCAGCCGCAAGCGCCTCGGCCGTTTCGAATTTTCCGCCGCCATCGCCGTCAATGCCGACGAAATCGGTATCGCAGAAGCGGCACACTGCGCCTGCACGGTCCGGCTCGCGCCCCGACCACAGGTTGCAGCCGGTAAAGCGCAGGAACACCGCCGGCCGGCCGCTATGCGCGCCTTCGCCCTGCAGGGTGTAGAAAATTTCCTTTACCGAATAGGCCACGCCATCGCCTCCGCGTGCCCCCGGACAGCGGGGACCGGACGCGATTTTACTCTCGACCTGTCGGCGCAAGACGCGAGTTATGCCGGCGCATTACGTCACGCCCGCGTGAACACCCGCGTGAGCGCGCGTACCAGTTGCGCCGCGGTTCTATGGGCTTGCGCGAATGCGTTCCTGCGGACACGATGCGCGCAAGCTTGTGCATACGGCGGGCGCATCGGCCAAACGGCGGGCCTTGCATTGCCCGAATTCGGCGCCAAAGCGGAGCCTTCGTCTATCAGGCCTCTGCCGAGTTCGGCCGCGTAGGCCTGCGCTACGCGTTCGCTGCCGAACAGGGGCTTCAGCCCGTCGAAGGTGCGGCTGTCGCAGAACCCGCCGTCGCGGCGCGTCAGCCTCAACCACGGCTTCCAATGGCGTCCGCCGTCCAGGTCAAGCGCGTCCGCTTCGATAAGGCAGGAGTTCCTTTTCTCCCGATATATCGTCATGGCCGGCCCCGCCTGATCAAGCCCGGGCGCTGGCTAAACTCGAGCGCAGCTCCCGGAAGCGACGCCCGAATGAGCGGCCGTAAGCCCGCGCCGGCAGCACTGCCGGAGTGCCCAAAATTGGTGCGTCGCAATATCGTATATCTCTCAATTATAGTCATTATTTCAATAAGATTTCTTCATGGCTAGACAACGTACACCTTATGTTGTTGCATTGCAATATACATGACAATTTATGACAAACAGGCGCGGCCAAGAAGTTGGTAGCTTGCTGATTTTGTTGATTTAAGCTAAAAATCTGCGCCGGCCGCTGCCGACGAAGGCGCGCCCGCTACATCTGGCGGACCGTCGCGGCGAGACCTGGGGTAAGCTCGCCGCCAGGTGTTCAACAGGAAACACACATGTTCGGCGTTACCGATTACGGCGCCCTGGTCCTCGCCGTCCTGGTTTTTCTGCTGATCCCCGGCCCGGGCAACCTGGCCTTGATCACATCGACCGGCAAGGGCGGCATGCGCGGCGGCCTTGCTGCGACCATAGGCGTGATCCTCGGCGACCCGGTGCTGTTGTGGCTGGCAGTGGCCGGCGTTGCCGCGGTGATTGCAGCCTATCCGGCCGCGTTCAATGCGCTGCAATGGATGGGCGCGGTCTACCTGGCCTGGCTGGGCAGCAGGCTGTTGTTTGCCAAACCGGGCGCGGCGCCGGTGCTGCACATCAAGCCGCACCATTACCTGCGCCAGACGCTCATGATCACGCTGCTCAATCCGAAGGCGATCGTGTTCTACATGGCGTTTTTTCCGCTGTTCGTCGATCCGGCGCGGCATCAGGGCCTGCGGTATTTCGGGTTCATGCGGATCTGCTCCGTGGCTAGGACCTGTCGGTTCTTCAGGCGGTGCGCGCCGGGGTCCCGGCTTCGCCCAGGTCCCAGAAGATACCGGCCATGAGCGCAAGCGCTTCGCGCACCACCGGCGCCAGCAGGTGCTCGTTCGGCGCGTGCTGGGAGCAGGACGCATAGGAATGCGGGATCCACACCGTGGGCAGCCCGAGCACCTCGGCAAACACGTCGTTCGGCAGGGAGCCGCCCAGGTTGGGCAGGATCGCCGGCTTTTTCCCAGCGCTGCGCTCGATCGAGGCCGCCGTCCACTTCACCCAGGGGTGATCCGGCGCGAGGCGCGTCGCCGCGAAAAAGCCGTCGCGCGCCGGCGCGAGCTGCACCGTTTCGAAGCCCTCGCGGTCCAGGTGCCGGCGCAACGCCGGCACGATGTCGGCTGCATCCACGCCGACCACGTAGCGCAACTGGCAATGCGCGCTCGCGCGCGGCGGTATCGCGTTGACCGGCTTGTCCGGGTTGCCGGTGACGAAGGCGAGCACTTCGAAACTGCACCAGCCGAATACGCGCTCCGCCGGCGTGAGCCCGGGTTCGCCCCAGTCCGCATCTATCTGCGGCCCGTCCGCGCCGCCGTCGATGATCAGGCCGGCGAGCGCGGCGCGCACTGCGGGCGTGAGGGAATTCGGCCGCCACTCAGGCACACGTATGGCGCCGTTGGCGTCGGTAATGGACGCGAGCGCATGCGCGAGCACAATGCCCGGATTCACCAGCAGTCCGCCCCAGTTGCCCGAGTGGTGCCCGCCGGCGCGCAGGTCCACGCTCAGGTCGAAATTCATCGCGCCGCGCGTGCCGAGGAACAGCGTCGGCCGCTCGGGCTGCAGCCGCGGGCCGTCCGAGGCGATCAGCACATCGGCGGCGAGGCGCGCCTTGTGCTGCGCGCAGAACTGCTTCAGGCCGGGTGAGCCGGTCTCCTCCCCGGTCTCGATCAGCAGCTTGACGTTGAAGCCGAGGCGCCCGCGTGTCTTCAGCACCGCGGCCAGCGCAGCGAGGTTGATGGTGTGCTGGCCCTTGTTGTCGGCGCTGCCGCGGCCGTAGATGCGCTCGCCTTCGCGCTTCAGCTCCCATGGATTCAAGCCCGCGCGCCACTGCTCGTCCTGGCCGCGGATCACGTCGCCGTGGCCGTAGCTGAACAGCGTAGTCAGCGCCGCGTCCTCGATGCGCTCGGCGATCAGGAGCGGCCCGCCCTTTTCCGACGGATTGGCGTGCACGCTGCACTGAAAGCCCATCTGCTCGAGATAGGGTCGCATTACGGCTTCCAGGTAGGCCGAGAGTTCGGCGCGCCGCGCCGGATTCTGGCTCTCGGTCTTGACCGCCACGCGCTGCGCGAGTTCGGCGAAAAAACCGCCCTCGTCGAAATAGCGCTCGGCTTCGCGGATGCTCTGTTCGCGGCTCATGGTGCTGCTCCCGATGGTGGAACGTTCAGCTGCGGCCTTCAGGCGCCGTTACGTCGCGCACGCCGTCGCCGAGCAGGTTGATTGCGAGCACCAGGGAAAACAGTGCCAGGCCCGGAATGGTGATCAGCCAGGGGCTGAAGAACATATAGCCTTTGGCCTCGGAAATCATCAGTCCCCAGGACGGAGCGGGCGGCTGCACGCCCAGGCCGAGGAAGGACAGCGCCGCCTCGAGCAGAATCGCGCTGCCCATCTCCAGCGTCGCCACCACGATCAGATGGCTGGACACGTTGGGCAGCACCTCGCCCGCGATGATGCGCCAGGTCGGGCAGCCGATGGCGCGCGCCGCGGTGACGTAGTCGAGGTTGCGCACCTGCTGCGTCGCGCTTCTGAGCACCACGGCGAAGCGCTCCCACTTCAACAGGCCCAGCACCAGGATCACCGTCAGGAGCGAACTGCCGGCCAGCGCCACGGTGGTGAGCGCGACCAGGATCACCGGCAGCGACAGGCGCACCGTGATCAGGTAGGTCACCACAAGGTCGGTGCGCCCGCCGAAATAGCCGGCGGCGATGCCGAGCGCGGCGCCGATCACGCCTGAAATGAGCATCACGGAAAAACCGATCAGCAGCGAAATGCGCGAGCCGTAGATCACCCGCGACAGGTAGTCGCGGCCGAGCATGTCGGTGCCGAGCGCGTGAGACCAGCTTCCGGTTTCGTGCCACACCGGCGGAATCAGCCGGCTGGCGAGGTCCTGCGCATACGGGTCCTGCTGCGCGAGCCAGGGCGCGGCGAGCGCCATCAACGCGATCAGCAGGAGGACGCCGGTGCCGATCAGCAGGCCCGCGTGCCCGCGTATGCGCCGGCGCAGCAGCGCGCCCGGCGAGGGGCCGGTGAAGGATTCGGGGATCGACGCTTCCAGCGTCGCGGCGTGATTGCTCATTGAAATCCGCCGCCGCCTGAACCTGTCATTCCGAGGCCTTTGGCCGAGGAATCTGCTTTTAGCCTTCGATAAAGCGGAAAAGCAGATTCCTCCCCCAAGGGGACTTCCTTCGGGGCGTCGCTTCGCTCGGAATGACAATTCTTAGAGAAAGCCATGCGCCCTCAGCCAATTCGGATGCGCGGATCGAGCCAGGCGTTGGCCACGTCGGCGAGCAGCGTGAGCACGATGTAGACCAGCGCAATCAGCAGCACCACCGCCTGCACCACCGGAAAATCGTTGTGGCTGATCGCCTCCCAGGCGAGATAGCCCAGGCCGTTGAGCGCGAACACGGTCTCGATCACCACCGAGCCGCCGAGCAGGAAGCCGAGCTGTACCGCCGCCAGCGCGACCACCGGCGCCACCGCATTGCGCAGCGCGTGCTTGAACAGCACGCTCGCGCTCCTGAGCCCCTTGGCGCGCGCGGTGCGGATGTAGTCGGACTCGAGCACTTCGAGCATGCCAGAGCGCGTCAGGCGCATGATCGCCGGCGTGGCGTAATAGCCGAGCGCGATCGAAGGCAGGATGAAATGCTGCCAGGTGTCACCGCCGGATATCGGCAGAATCTTGAGCGTGACGCCGAACAGGTACATCAGCAGCAGCGCGAACCAGAACGTCGGCATCGCCTGGCCGACAACGGCGATGGTCAGCGTGAGCCGGTCGACCCAGCTGTTGGGCTTAAGGGCGGCGATCACGCCCAGCGGTATCGACAGCAGCAGTGCGAACGCGAGCGCGGACGCACCCAGGATCATGGTGGTGGGCATGCGCTGCAGCACTATCGCCGCCACCGGGGTGCGAAAGTAGAGCGAATCGCCGAAATTGCCCAGCGCGGCCCGCCCCAGCCACTCGAAGTACTGCACCGCGAGCGGCCGGTCGAGGCCGTACTGGTGGCGGATCGAATCGATGGTTTCCGCGGTGGCGCCCTCGCCCGCCATGGCCGTGGCCACGTCGGTCGAGAGGTTCACCAGCAGGAAGCACACCAGCGAGACGGTGAGCGCCACCAGCAGCGCCAGCACCGCCCGCTTCAGCGCGTATTGCAGCATCTGACTCTCAAGGACTTCTGTTTATGTCATTTCGAGCGCGAAATCTGCTTTTATATCGAACGTAAAAGCAGATCCTTCGCTTCGCTCAGGATGACAAGGATGAGCTGAAGGGTATTGCGAGGAACTCATGCCGCGTTCTCACTTCCAGCGATACTCCCAGAAGCGCGGGATCTCGTCCGGATAGGGCTGGAACTGCAGGTCCTTGGCGTAGGCATAGTAAACGGGCAGCGAGTACATCGGCACCGAATAGGCCTCCTCGGCGATGCGCTTGAGCGCGTTCTTGTAGGCGACCTTGCGCACCTCGGGCTTGACCGAAGTGTCGCCCGCGTCGAGCAGGTCGCGCACCTGCGGGTCGCGCGTGACGTCGTCGGCCGCGAACTTGAAATACACCGGCGTGCTGGCCGAAACGTCGTTCACCGAGAACGAGCCCCAGGTCTGGTGCGCAAACCCCGCTTTGTGGGTGCGGATGGCGTCGCGCATGGCCGCGTACTGCATGAAGCGCAGGTTGGCCCGGATGCCCACCGCGCGCAGATAGCCGATCATCGCCTCGGTCTGCGGCCGCTCGCGGTAGGCATACAGGTCGATGTCGAAACCGTTCGGATAGCCCGCCTCCTTGAGCAGCGCCCTGGCCTTCGCCGGATCATAGTTATAGCGCGGCGCGCCCTCGTCGGTGCAGCCGAACTGACCCGGGAAGCACTGCGTATAGATCACCCGCGCCGATTCGCCGACGACCGTCTTCAGCATCGCCTCGCGGTTGATCGCGTGGCTGATCGCCTTGCGTACGCGTATGTCCTTGAGTTCCGGCGTCGGCGTGCCCTCCCCCGAGGCCATAGTGAGGAACACGATGCGCATGGTCTCGCCCGCCTTCACCTGCAGCGTAGGCACGGTCTTCAACTGCTCGGCCTGGTCGGGTGGCACGTTGAATATCCAGTCCAGCCCCCCGGCCATCAGTTCCGCGGTCTGGGTGTTCTGGTCCGGGACCAGGCGCAACTCAAGCGTTTCGATCTTGGGCTGCGGCTGGGGGCTCTCCTTGAAATAATTCGGATTGCGCTTCAAGCGCACCAGACGCCCAGGCTGCGCCTCGACCACCATATACGGCCCGGACCCGACCGGCTTCTCGCTCATGCCCTTGGGGCCGACTTTGGCGTAGTACTCGCCCGGATAGATCACCACCGGGCCGGCGAGGTATTCCAGCGCCGCCGGAAACGGCTTCTTCAGGTGGATGCGCACCTTGTACTGCTCGATCTTCTCGGCGGATTCGATCCAGTTGACGTTCTGCTGCGTGGTCGACTTGTTCTCCGGCTTGGACACGAAATTGAGCGTGTACACCACGTCGTCGGCGTCGAAAGCCTCGCCGTTGTGGAATTTCACGCCTTTGCGCAAATCGAATTCCAGCGTCTTCTCGTCGACCCAGCGCCAGGCAGTCGCGAGCGAAGGCTTGTATTCGTTGGTCTTCGGATCGCGGTAGATCAGGTTGTCCCAGATGTGGTGCGCCAGGATCACACCGATGCGCACATTGTTGAAATAGGCGTCCAGACTCTCCGGCACCTGGTTGGACGCCCACTTTACCGAGTTGTCGCTCTTGCCCGCTTCGGCCGGCAGGGTGAAGGCGACCGCGGCGGCGAGCAGTGTGACGCGAAGCAGATTGCGATAGGCTGGCATGGTGAAGTTTCTCCTTGATTAACGAAGCGTGTCGATCTGAATCGCGGTCCCGTACATAGCGAATTGCGCTTTGGCGCGGACGAAATACCGTCCGCGCGGATCGCCGATAGCCCACGGATGAAAACCCATCCGTGGGCTATCGACGATTTTGTATGAAACCCAACGTTTCATGCGCGGTTAACCGTAACCGTGATTCTGGTACGGATGGTGTTTATCCGTACCAGAATCACGGTCGGCGCGCGCTGCGCGCAAAGCTCTCTCTTGTCAGTACAGCGGCAGCATCAAGTCGCCGCACTTGGCCTAGCTTACCTCATTGTCATACAGATGGCATTCGACGCGGCCGAGTGCATCTGCGAGCGCCGCCGGCGCGTGCGCGCGGCAAACCGGCATGGCTTCGGCGCAGCGCGGATGGAAGGTGCAGCCCGGCGGCGGGTCGATCGGATTCGGATAGCTCACCCCCAGGTGCGTGTCCGGCACGCCGAGCCCGGGCTCGGGCGTGAGCACCGAGGCGAGCAGTGCGCGCGTGTACGGGTGGCGCGGCGCGCGGAACAGGCTCGCGGTATCTGCCTCCTCGACGATGCGCCCGAGGTACATCACCGCGACGCGCGTGGCGATGTGCTCCACCACTGCGAGGTTGTGGCTGATCAGGAGGTAGGTGAGATTGAATTCGCGCCGCGTGTCCTCGAGCAGATTCAGGATCTGCGACTGCACCGAAACGTCGAGCGCCGAAGTGGGTTCGTCGCAGATCAGGATTTCCGGGCGCATTACCAGTGCGCGCGCGATCGCGACGCGCTGGCGCTGGCCGCCGGAAAGCTGGTTCGGATAGCTGTGGAAAAAACGCGCCGGCAGACCCACGCGCTCCATGGTCTCCTGCACCCGCTTGCGCTGCGCGCTGCGGCCGGCCTCGGCCTCGTGCACCGCCAGCGGCAGGCCGACGATGGCACCCACGGTCTTGCGCGGATTGAGCGAGGAATACGGGTCCTGGAAGATCGGCTGCACCCGCCGCGCGAGCTCGCGCGAACCGAACTCGGCGATCGGCCGGCCTTCGAGCCGGATCTCCCCGGCGCTGGCCGGCATCAGACCGAGCAGCATGCGCCCCAACGTGGACTTGCCGCAACCGGATTCGCCCACCAGCCCGAGCACCTCGCCGCGGCGCAGCTCGAGCGATACGCCGTTCACCGCATGCAGGGTTCGGCTGCCGCGGAACATGCCCGCGCTCACCGAGAATTGCCGGCGCACGTCAACGAGTTCGAGCAAGGTCGAGTTCACGCGGGCGCCGCCGCATCCAGCCTGCAGCGCAAGCGTTGACCGCCGCCAATCTCGCGCAGCTCGAACGCGCGCGTGGCGCAGGCGTCCTCGGCGTAGCCGCAGCGGTTGCGGAACTGGCAGCCCTGCAGCGCGCCGATCGGCGGGCTGACCACGCCGGGGATGGTACCCAGGCGCGCGCCTGGCGCGAGACGTCCCGGCACCGGGATGCATTCGAGCAGGCCGCGCGTGTACGGATGCGACGGCCGGCGGAACAGCTGCTCCACCGGCGCCTGTTCCACGATTTCGCCGGCGTACATCACCGCCACGCGGTCGGCCACGCGCGCGACGATGCCGAGGTCGTGGGTAATCAGTATCAGGCCCATGCCGGATTCGCGCTGCAGCTCCTTCAGCAGGTGCAGGATCTGCGCCTGCACCGTGACATCGAGCGCCGTGGTCGGCTCGTCGGCGATCATCAGCGCCGGCGCGCACATCAGCGCCATCGCAATCATCACGCGCTGGCGCAGGCCGCCGGAAAGCTGGTGCGGGTACTGGCCGAGCCGGTTCGCGGCGCCGGTAATGCCGACGCGCTCGAGCAGGTGCAGCGCGCGCTCGCGCGCCGCCGCCGCAGGTCCGCCGCGGTGGCGCAGCCATCCTTCTTCCAGCTGGTTGCCGATCGACCACGATGGATTGAGCGAGGTCATCGGCTCCTGGAAGATCATCGCCATGCGGTTGCCGCGCAGGTCGGCCATGCGGCCTTCGCTCGCGCGCTGCAGGTCCTCGCCGGCAAATTCGAAGCGCGACGCGCTGCGACGCGCCGCGCGCGGCAGCAGTCCCATCAGCGCCAGCGCCGACAGCGACTTGCCGCAGCCGGATTCGCCCACCAGGCACAAAGTCTCGCCGGCCTCGAGCGCGATATCGACATCGCGCACGGCATGCAGCAGGCCCATCGGGGTGGGAATGTCCACGCGCAGACCTTCGACCTGCAACAGCGCACTCAACGGGCTGGTGCCTCCGCCATTAGGGTCGCATCAAGCTTGGTACAATCGGCCAGGGCCTGCGCATCGGCCGCCGCTTTCGGGCGAACTCAACAATCAATGCGCGCCGGTGCGGATTCTAACCCGTGCGGGGCGTCCGGCGGAATCGATCGCACCATCCAGGGAGAACAAAATGTTGCGCACCAGGTTCACGGAAATGTTCGGCGTCCAGCACCCCATCGTGCAGGGCGGCATGCAGTGGGTGGGCCGCGCGCAGCTGGTATCGGCAGTAGCCAACGCCGGCGCGCTCGGCTTCATCACCGCGCTCACCCAGCCTACGCCGGAGGAACTGACGAAGGAGATCGCGCGCTGCCGCGACCTGACCGACAAGCCCTTCGGCGTCAATCTGACGATACTCCCCGCGCTCAAACCGCCGCCCTACGCCGAATTCCGCCAGGCGATAATCGACTCGGGCATCAAGATCGTCGAGACTGCCGGCTACAACCCGCAGGAGCATATCGGCGAGCTGAAGAAGCACGGCGTCAAGATCATCCACAAGTGCACCTCGGTGCGCCACGCGATCAAATCCGAGAAAATCGGCGCCGACGCGATTTCCATCGACGGCTTCGAATGCGCCGGGCACCCGGGCGAAGACGACATTCCGGGCCTGATCCTGATTCCGGCGGCCGCGGAAAAGGTGAGCATCCCGATGATCGCCTCGGGCGGCTTCGGCGACGGCCGCGGGCTGGCCGCCGCGCTCGCGCTCGGCGCCGAGGGCATCAACATGGGCACGCGCTTCATGGCCACCGTCGAGGCGCCGATACACCAGCGCATCAAGGAGCAGCTCGTAGCCAATGACGAGCGCTCCACCGATCTCATCTTCCGCACCCTGCACAACACCGCGCGCGTGGCGCGCAACGCGGTGAGCCAGGAGGTGCTCGCGGTGGAGAAAAAAGGCGGCGCCACCATAGACGACATCAGGCACCTGGTCGCCGGCGCACGCGGCCGGAAAGTCTACGAGGAAGGCGACCCCGACTTGGGCGTCTGGTCCGCGGGCATGATCCAGGGTCTGATCCACGACATCCCGACCTGCGCCGAGCTGATCTCGCGCATCGTCGCCGATGCCGAAGCGATCATCGCGACGCGGCTTGCGCGCATGATGTCCGCGCGCGCGGCATGAGCGCTGCACGCATCGCCGCACCCGAGCTGGTCGTGCGCCGGCTGCTGATCGACCTCGAAACGCCCATCGCGCGGCGCTGGTGCGGCGGCGACGCCTTCCGCAGCGCGCTGTTCAATGCGCTGTCGATGAGCTTTCCCGTCGGCGAACAGTTTTTCATTGACGCGGTGAAAAGCGGCTTCAAACAGCTGGCGCCGCAAGCCCAGCAGCAGTTCAAGGCCGAGGTGCAGGGTTTCTCCGGACAGGAGGCGACGCACCGGCGCATCCACAGCCTGTTCAACGCGCAGCTTGCGCTTCAGGGCCTGGTCAATGCATGGGAAGTGCGCGCCGCGGCGCGCCTCAAGCTGCTCGAAGGCGCCGACCCGCGCCACGCACTCGCCATCACCGCGGCCAACGAACACTTCACCGCCATTCTCGCCGAATGGATACTCGGCACGCCGGAGCTGTTCGCCGGCAGCGAGCCTCGCCTCGCCACGCTGTGGCAGTGGCACAGCGCGGAAGAGTCCGAGCACAAGAGCACGGCATTCGATCTGTACCGGGCGCTGGGCGGCAGCCATGAATGGCGCATCACCTGGTTTCGCCGCGTCACCCTGATATTCCTCGGCGACACCCTGCGCCAGACCGTGGACAACCTCAGGCGCGAAGGCGAGCTGTGGCGCTGGCGTACCTGGGCGAGCGCGGCGCGCTGGCTCTTAGGCCGGCAGGGCCTCGCGCGCGCGACCTTGAAGCCCTGGTTTTCCTATCTGCGGCGCGATTTCCATCCGCGCCAGTTGGAGAGCCAGCGCGCGCAGCGCTGGCTGAGCGACAATGCAGCCGCCTATGTGGTGGTGGGTTCCCCAGGCGCCTGAATTCAGCGCGCCACGGGTTTCGCCTGCCAGATCTGCTCGGCGTATTCGCGGATGGTGCGATCGCTGGAGAATTTGCCCATGTTAGCGACGTTGAGTATAGCCATGCGCAGCCACTGATCCTGATCGCCGTAGGCAGCTTCGACCTTGGCCTGGCAGGCGACATAGGACGCATAGTCGGCGAGCAGCAGGTAGTGGTCGCCGCCGGCGAGCAGATTGTCCGCGATGGGCTTGAAGCGGCCGGGTTCCTCGGGCGAAAAATAGCCGCCGCCTATCATGTCGATCGCCTGGCGCAGCTCGCCGTTCGCGCGGTAGTAGTCCTCCGGTCGGTAGCCGCCGGCGCGCAGCCTGGTCACGCCGTCGGTGTCGAGGCCGAAGATGAATATATTGTCCGCGCCGACCTGTTCGCGGATTTCGACATTGGCGCCGTCCAGCGTGCCTATGGTCAGCGCGCCGTTCAGCGCGAGCTTCATGTTGCCGGTCCCGGAAGCCTCGGTGCCGGCGGTGGAAATCTGCTGCGACAGGTCCGCCGCCGGAATGATGTTCTCGGCCAGCGACACGCCGTAATTGGGCACGAACAGCAGCTTGAGCCGCCCGCCGACGCGAATGTCGTTGTTGACGATCTCGGCCACGTCGTTGATCAGCTTGATGATCAGCTTGGCCATCGCATAACCCGGCGCCGCCTTGCCGGCGAATATCACGGTGCGCGGCACCATGACGGTCTGCGGCGCATCGCAGATGCGCTGGTACAGCGTCACCACGTGCAATACGTTGAGCAGCTGGCGCTTGTATTCGTGGATGCGCTTGATCTGCACGTCGAACATGGTATCGGCATCGATTTCCATGTTCAGGTAATGCCTGAGCTTCGCCGCGAGTTCCTGCTTGTTGGCGCGTTTCACTGCCGCGAACGCCTCGCGGAATTGCGCATCCTCGGCGAGCGGAATCAGCTGCCGCAGCTGATCCAGGTCCTTGAGCCAGCCGTCGCCGATGCTCTGCGTGATCAGCGCGGCAAGTGCAGGATTGGCCAGGTTGAGCCAGCGCCGCGGCGTGATGCCGTTGGTCATGTTGATGATCTTGCCGGGGTAATAGCGGTTGAAGTCGGCGAATATGGTGTGCTTCATGAGTTCGGTGTGGATCTGCGCCACGCCGTTGACCTTGTGGCTGCCGACCACCGCGAGGTGCGCCATGCGCACGCGCTTGCCGCCCTCCTCGCCGATGATCGACATGCGCTGCAGCAGCGCGTTGTCGCCGGGAAAGCCGTGCATCACCCCCTTGAGGAAGTGGTAGTTGATCTCGTAGATGATCTGCAGGTGGCGCGGCAGCAGCTGCTCGAACATCGCCACCGGCCAGGTTTCCAGCGCCTCCGACATCAGCGTGTGGTTGGTGTAGGAGAAGGTGCGCGTGCTGATGTTCCAGGCCCGGTCCCAGTCGAGGTGATTGACGTCGACCAGAATGCGCATCAGTTCGGGGATGGCGATCGCAGGGTGGGTGTCGTTCAGCTGGATCGCGACCTTGTCCGGCAGCGCGTCGAAGTCCTCGTGGTACTTGCTGTAGCGGTAGAGCATGTCCTGCAGGGAGGCGCTGACGAAGAAATACTGCTGCTTCAGGCGCAGCTCGCGCCCCATCGCGGTGGTGTCCTCGGGATAGAGCACCTTGGACAGATTTTCCGACGCGTTCTTGTCCTCCACCGCCCTGATGTAGTTGCCCTCGTTGAAATATTTCAGGTTGAAGTCGCGCGAGGCCTTCGCCGACCACAGGCGCATGTTGTTCACCGTCGACGTGGCGTATCCCGGGATCGGGCTGTCGTAGGCCATCGCCATCACGTCGTCGGTATCGACCCAGTGATGGCGCTGCACGCCCTTCTCGTCGGCGAACTCCACCACACGCCCGCCGAACTTGACGTGGTAGAGGACTTCGGGGCGCGGGAATTCCCAGGGATTGCCGTAGCGCAGCCAGTTGTCCGGGTGTTCCACCTGCCGCCCGCCCTCGATGCGCTGCGAGAACATGCCGTACTCGTAGCGGATGCCGTAGCCGAATCCGGGCAGATTCAGCGTCGCCATCGAATCGAGGAAGCAGGCCGCGAGCCGCCCCAGGCCGCCGTTGCCGAGCGCCGCGTCGGGCTCCATTTCGCGCACCTGGGCGAGGTCCACGCCCAGCTGCTTCAGCGCCTCGGCGCATGCCGGCTCGAAGCCGAGGTTGAGCAGGCTGTTCATCAGAGTGCGCCCCATGAGAAATTCCATCGACAGGTAGTACACGCGCTTCGCATCGGCGACGTAATAGCCGCGCATGGTTTCCATCCAGCGCTCGATCAGGCGGTCGCGCGTCATGAACGCGGCGGCGTGAAACCAGTCGCGTCCGGTGGCCGTGATGTCGTCCTTGCCCACCGAGAACACCAGGCGGTTGACGATGGCATTGAGCACCGAATCGACATCGACGCCGGCAAGCTGATGGTTGATGTGCGAATGCAGCAGCTGCTTGGTCACGATGGCCTCCACGCGGCGGGTCGGTGGATCATTCTACTTCGCGCGCGCCGCACGCGTAACGCCGCCAAGGCGCTGTTACACCGGCCGCGCCTCGCCCGCGACTCGGCACACGCGCCTGCGACGGATACGCAGGAAAGCGCGCATTTGGTGATCCCGTTCATAAAACCGGCGAATAGTTTGACCGCGCTGGCGGCGCATGCAGAAAAAAAGTGCTAGGCTCGTTGCAATTTCGATCCTGGTGCGGAAGGAATGAATCGATGTTGCTGCGTCAAAGGCCGGACACCGAATTTCAACGAATTATCGAAGGACTGGCCGGGACGCATAATCCGTCGCGGCGCGAGTTTCTCAAGGTCGGCGCGGGCTTTTCCTTTGCGCTCGGCTGCGCCGGCGCGCTCGGTGCGCTCGGCGGCTGCAGCAAGGAGTCGAAGGCCCCCGCGAAGTCCTACGCCTTTCTCGAGGACAGCGATCTTGCCCTGTTCGGCGCGCTCGCGCCCGCGGTCGTTCCCGAGCTCGCGCAACTGGGCGCCGCCGAGCGCGCTCGGCGTCTCGGCGACGTGCTGCACTCGGTCGACGCCAAGTGCAGTGCGCTAGGACTCGGCAGCCAGCAGGAACTGCGCAAGCTGTTCGATCTGCTCGCCATCGCGCCGCTGCGCTACCTGCTCACCGGCGTGGGTGCGTGGAACGAAGCCGGCATCGAGACGCTGCAGGATTTTCTCGCGCGCTGGCGCAGCAGCCGCTTCGCCACCCTGAATTCCGGCGGCAATACTCTGGTCAAGCTCATCGCCACTAGCTACTACATCCTGCCTGCGACCTGGCCGGCATCGGGTTACCCGGGGCCGCTGGCGAGCCTCTACCAGGCAGCCAACTCCTGAGAGCAGATCATGGCCTTTCCTGACCTCTATGCCGCCGGCATCGCGTCCGGCTGGAACATCATCGACGCGTCAACCCTGGGCGCGCCGCGCACGCTCGAAGCCGACGTCGCCATCATCGGCAGCGGCGCCGGCGGCGGCGTCGCAGCCGAAATCCTCAGCCTCGCCGGTCTCAAGGTATTGCTGATCGAGGAAGGCGCGCTGCGCACCTCGGACAGCTTCAAGGACATGGACGAGGCGCGCGCCTACGGCGAGCTCTACCAGGAGGCCGCCGCGCGCGCGAGTTCGGACGGCTCGATTGCCGTGCTGCAGGGACGCACGGTCGGCGGCTCGACCACCGTTAACTGGACCTCGAGTTTCCGCACCCCGGCGCAGACGCTGCAGCACTGGGCCGAGCAGTACCAGGTCGCAGGCAACAGCGCGGCCGACATGGCCCCGTGGTTCGGGAAAATGGAGGAGCGCCTCAGCGTCGCCCCGTGGGCGCAGGCGCCTAACGCGAACAACAGCGTATTGAAGCGCGGCTGCGATGCTCTCGGCTGGGAAGCACATGTGATCCCGCGCAACGTCAAGGGCTGCTGGGATTCGGGCTACTGCGGCTTCGGCTGCCCGGCCAATGCCAAGCAGTCGATGCTGGTATCGACGATTCCGGTCGCGCTGCAGCACGGCGCGACCCTGGTGCACCGCCTGCGCGTGCAGCAGCTGCAGCTGAGCGGCGGAAAAATCAGCGGCGCCATCGGTGTGGCGCTGAAGAGCGACGGCCGCACCCCCAGCGGCGTGAGCGTGACGATCAAGGCGAAGCACTTCGTCGCGGCGGGCGGGGCGATCAATACGCCGGCGCTGCTGCTGCGCTCGCAACTGCCCGACCCCAACCAGCGCCTGGGCAAGCGCACCCTGATCCATCCCGTGGTGCTCACGCTGGCGGTGATGCCGGAGCGCATCGACGGCTTCTACGGCACGCCCCAGTCGATAGCGTCCGATCATTTCCAGTGGAAAGACGGCGCGACCGGGCCGATGGGCTACAAGCTCGAAGTGCCGCCGATGTTTCCGGGGCTGGGGGCGGGCGTGTTCAATGACTTCGGCGACGCGCTGCGCAAGGACATGGCGGACTTCCCGTACTCCAACGCGTTGCTCGCCCTGCTGCGCGACGGCTTCGTCGCGCAAAGCGAGGGCGGCAGCGTGCGACTCGCCGCCGACGGCAGCCCCATGCTCGACTACGATCTCAGCGATTACGTATGGGACGGCGCGCGCCGCGCCTACCTGAGCATGGCCGAAGTGCAGTTCGCGGCCGGGGCCAAGCAGGTGCGGCCGGCGCACCTCGACGCACCCTATTACGCGAGCTGGAGCGACGCCAGGAAGGGCATCGCCGCGCTGCCGATGAAGAAATTCCGCGCCTCGCTGTTTACCGCGCACCTGATGGGCGGCTGCGGCATGAGCGAGAATCCGGCGCTCGGCGTGGTCAACAGCAAGGGCAGGCACCACCAGGTGGCGAATCTTTCGGTCTTGGACGGATCGCTGTTCCCGACCAGCATCGGCGCCAATCCGCAGCTTTCGGTCTACGCGCTCGTGGCGAAGAACGCGACTGCGCTGGCGCAGGAGCTGCAAAGCTAGCACGCGGCAACGCATTGGCGCGCGCGCGGGATCTCGCCCGTGCCGCTGCAAGCACTAAGAGGCCGGCGTCACGATCGGGAATATCCCCTTCGCCTTGTCGAACAGGCCGAAGAAGCGCACCAGGTCCACAGTGCTGCCCTTGGTCTTCAGCTCGTCGCCGAGCAGCATGTCCTTGAGCTTGACGTTGCCGGTCATCATTTTCAGGAACAGCTGCTTGGAGAGCATCAGCGTGGCGTTCGCATCCGTATCCGCCGGCGCCTTGCGGTGATGCAACACCGCGTTCTCCAGCCACAGCACGTGGGATTCCCCGGTGTCGGTGATCACCAGGTTTACCTTGAGGTCCTTGCCCTCGGCGCCGGGTCCGTCCAGGCTCGCCGCCATCGCGTCGAGGAAGCGCTCGATCGGCGTCCACTGCAGCATGTCGAGCAGTATCGAGCGGTCCAGGCCCTTGTCCGGCGGCCCGTTGCGCAGTTCGTAGGCGCCGGTCAGATAGACGTTGCGCCAGGGCCCGGACTCGGCGAGGTAGCCGAGCTGCGCGTAGGTGCGCGCTAGCAACGCTTTGGCCGCCTTGTTGCCGGGCTCGGCGAACACCGCGTGGTTCAGCAACTCCGCAGTCCAGCGGTATTCGCCGCGCTCGAACGCGCTCTGCGCCGCGGCCACCACCTTGTCCACGCCGCCCATGAGTTCGACATAGTGTTTCGCCGCGTCGGTACGCGGCAGGGTGTCGAGGTTCGCCGGGTTGCCGTCGAACCAGCCGACGTAAGCCTGGTACACCGCGCGCGCGTCGTGGCGCACCGTGCCATAGTAGCCGCGCACCGAGAACGTGTCCTCGAGCGCCTTCGGCAGCCTGAGCGTGTCGGCGATCGCATCCGGCTTCATGCCGGCATTGACCATGCGCACGGTCTGGTCGTGGATATAGCGGAACGCGTCGCGGTGCTTCTTCATGAAATCGAGAACGCGTGCATTGCCCCAGATCGGCCAGTGGTGCGAAGCGAACAGCACTTCGGTTTCGCCGAAGCGCTGGCGGAAATCCTCGATGTAGTTCGACCAGCGCAGCGCGTCGCGCACCTTGGCGCCGCGCAGCGTATACAGGTTGTGCAGGTTGTGCGTCAGCACTTCCGCCGCGCACAGCGCCTTCTTCTGCGGCAGGTAGAAGGCCATTTCCGCCGGCGCCTCCGAACCCGGCGCGTTGTAGAACACGAACTTCACGCCGTCCAGCGTCATCTCCTGCGTGACGCCCGATACCGTGACTGTCGGGGGCAGGATGCCCACCGCGCCCAGCGCCACCGCCTTGCCCAGGCCATCGTCGATCAGGCCGACGGGCGAAGCCGGCAGACGCGTGCCGTACATCCAGGCGGCGCGCCGCCCCATCGACGGGCCGAGCAGCACGTTCTCGCTGGTTGACTCCTCGAGAAAGCCCTCGGGCGCGACGATCGGCACCTTGCGCGCCGCCGCCTCCTCGCCCGAGATCACGCCGAGCGCGCCGCCGAAATGATCGACGTGGCTGTGCGTGAAAATCAGCGCCGACACCGTCTTGTCGCCCAGGTGCTTGCGCGCGAACGCCATCGCGGCGGCCGCGGTCTCGCGCGAGGTCAGCGTATCGACAACGATCCAGCCGGTCTGGCCCTCGATCAGCGTGATGTTGGCGAGGTCGAAGCCGCGCAGCTGGTAGATGCCGTCCATCACCTTGAACAGGCCAACGTTGTTGTTGAGTTTCGCCTGACGCCAAAGGCTGGGGTTGGCGCTCGCGGGCGCGTCGCCCTTGACGAAGTCGAAGCGCTCGTAGTCCCACAGCGTAGAGCCGTCGGCGTTGAGCAGCTTTCCGCTCGGACGCGCGATCAGGCCGCGCGAGGCATCCTCGAAGTCCTGCTGGTCGGCAAGATTGAGCGTCTGCGCGAACTGCTGGTTGGATTTGGCGGTGGCGGCCTCGACGACTTCCGCGCCCGCGACGACCGGCTGGTTCCTGCCGCAGCCCGCGAGCAGCGGCACGGCGAGCGCGGCGACGCACAGCAGG
Source organism: Burkholderiales bacterium (assembly GCA_038206915.1). Classification (GTDB taxonomy): domain Bacteria; phylum Pseudomonadota; class Gammaproteobacteria; order Burkholderiales; family SG8-39; genus 2-12-FULL-64-23. The sequence continues at coordinate 31,059 of JBBRAI010000035.1, forward strand.
CGCGCGGCGCTGCCGCCCCCGCAATGAGGCTTCGGTGATTTTCGCATGGCTTCCTCCCTCTTTTTTATTTGCCTGCCTGCCGCCGATTCTAGTCGAAGCCGACGACCTCGACCCGGCTAGGGCGATGCCGGCGGCGCGCTTACGCGCAGCCACAGCGGCGCGTCGCGGCTGCCCGCCTGACCCATGTTGCTGCGCGTCTTGAACCTGCCGACGGCATCCAGTACCGGGTCGCCCTCGACTTCGACCCACGCGGGGAAGGCTGCACCGGGGCTGATGCCGCTTTCCGCGAGGTCGAGCGCGAGTTCGAAGCGGCGATGCACGTCGACGGAAGTCGCGCCGCTGGCGCGCTCGTATATGCCCGAGTCGCTGCGCGGCCTGGGCTCGCCGCGTTCCTGCGGAACCAGGACCGTGCGCATCGACCGGACATTACCGCTGCGCGCCACGAAAGCGCGTTCGTTGTCGAGCCAGGGCGACAGGCCGATATGAAACCAGAAGCGGAATTGGTCGCGGCCGCCCTCCGTGGCGTCGGCGGGCACGTCGGCCGCGAGATACAGGAACCTGCCGTCGCTCAACGCGAGAACTTCCGTTCCCAGCGACTGCGGCGCCAGCCCGATGTGCAGCGCGCCGCGCCATTCGTCTTCGCCTATCCTGCCGTCTATCAGCGGCGCGCCCGCCGCCAGCGGGATGGACAGTACGGATTCGCCCGGCGGCGCATGGCGGGCGGCGGCAAGGCGGCTGCGCGCATCCTTGGTCCACTGCTCGAAGTTGCGCCACGGCGGAAAATGCCAGGAGGCCGGATTCCGGCCTTCCAGCGCATTCCATCCCTCGCGCTGACTGAGCAAGGCGTAGCGCGCTAGACGCTCGTGGTCGTCATGCACGTCGCCCCAGCGCGGCTCCGCGGGAACCAGCACCAGAAGCGCATAAGCCGCTGCGCATACCGCAGGAACCAGCACCGATCTCTGCGACCATGACAACTTCGCCAGCCAGGTCCACCACGCGACTACCGCGAATGCCAGCATGAATAGGGCGCTGAAGGCAAAGACGGCGCGCCCGGCGCTGGCGGAATCGAAATTCAGCAGCGCAATCAGGCTGAGGCCGAAACCGGCGAACGTGCGCTGTCCACCGTCCCAGGCGACCCAGGCCGGTATCGCCGCGAACGCGCTCAGGAGGAGGCTGACCAGCAGGCCGGACAGCCACGCCGGCGCACGCTCCTGCACGCCAATGACGATGCCCGTCAAAGTGAATACCACGCCGGCGGCAAACACGACCCAGAGCGGCGCATGCAAGCCGCTCAGGAACTTGGGGAACAAGCCGGCGCTGATGGCAATTATCCCGAAGCCGGCAATCAGCGAAGTCACGCACGCGAAATTGCGCTCGGCCGGCGTAGTCGGACGCCGCAACTTCATCGACGACGGGCGCAGCCAGGGCATGGCGCGAATCCTAAAGCTGCAATACAAAGAAGGAAGCGGTCATCGCCTGCCACGCGCCCGCCGCAAAATGCCGAGTACCAGGCCGACTGCATTGGCGACGACCATCAAGGCCAAAACGCCACCCACCAGAACGAACAGCGTCCGGCCCAGCGCGCTGTTGACCGCGTGCGGCAGGAACCAAAAGCCGCCGCGTATCTCGTCGCCGGCCATCAGGCCGCCGGCAAGAAGAATTGCGGCAAAGATGCCATATACGAATATCACCGCGATGGATCTGAGGATGGCGCCGGCTTCCGCGGACAACTTCGTCCTGGCGACCGCGCTCAATTGCAGCACGCCGATCAAGACGGTCATTATCCCGAACAGGAACACCAGCCAGCGCTTCGCGAAATCCGGCGAGCCGGGCGGTATCAGGAACGACGCGACGATGGAAAAGATGCCGAAGAAGAAACACAGGCCGGGTACCAGCAAAATACTTTTCCAGTCACGCATGGTTCAGCATCCGTCTGTCACAGGATTCATTTTGCGACAGGCTCATCGCCGATGCCGACGATCTCCACCCAGAGCGCGCCCTTGCCGCCGGGATATTTCCGCGGCGGCGCGAGCGCCCCGCTGGCCGGGTCGATCGCGTGCACCGATACCGTTTCGGACTGTTCGCCGCAGGCGACGAGGAATCTGCCGTCGGGCGTGATCGCGAAGCTGCGCGGCTGGCGCTCGGTGGGCGTGCTGCCGAGGTAAATCAGCTTGCCGCTGCGCGCGTCCACGGCGAGCGTATTTAGCGTGCTGCCGGTGCGCTCGGAAATATAGAGGAAGCGCCCGTCCGGGCGCAGGTGGATATCCGCGGCCCAGATATCGCGCTCGCGATTGCGCTCCGGCGCTGCCCCCGGGGCGCCCGGCGCGAGCCGCGGCGCACCCGGCCGCAGCGCGCTGTCAGCGGGCAGCCCCGATGCCAAGCCGGTTTCGACCAGCAAGCCCGTATCGGCGTCGAGCGCGAAAGTGGTCACCGTTGCCAGCAGTTCGCTCAGCACATAAACGAATCTGTTGTCGGCGGAAATCTCGAAATGGCGCGGCCCGGTCCCGGGGAGCATCTGCGCCACCGCCGGCGTATTCGAAGTCAGGCTGCCGGATTTCGCGTCGAAGTCGAACTGGAAGATCTGGTCGCTGCCCAGCGTCGGCACATAGACATGGCGATTGCCTGCGTCGATGCGGATCGAATGCGCGTTGCGGCCGACCGGAATCAGCTGCGCGGGCGCGGCGGCCACGCGCCCGTCGGCGCCGACCGCGTTCACGCTAACCAGGTTCGAATGGTAGGAAGCGGCGAACAGCCAGCGCCCGCTGCGATCCAGCGAGATGTAGGGGACGCTTGCCGCGAGCGGCGACACCGCCAGCGGCTGCGGCGCGCCGCTGGCGCGGTCGATCGCATACGCGTGCACCGAGAACGGCTGCGAGCGCACCGCGGCGTAGAGAAAGCGCCGGTCCGGGCTCACGCTGAGTGGGCCGACGGCCGCGCCCGCCTTGACGCGCGCGCCGGGCTCCAGGCTGCCGTCGGCGTGCATGCGATAGGTGCCGATTTCACCGTCCGCGGCGTTGGAAACATAGACGTAGGTAGCTCGCGGCGCGGACATTTGTTTTCTCCTCGCTGTTGTTACGAACTCAAAGTACCCGGCCGCGCTTATCGCCGCGCGCGCTCCGGACAGCGCAAAGTATAGACTGCGGAAGGTCGCCCGGCCGAGACAAGGGATGGAAAAGCCCGCGCCGAAAACGACAGCGGCCCCGATCGGGGCCGCTGGTACTTCTGCGCTTGCGCGTCAGGCTTTGACCAGCGCGCGTCCGCCGATCCAGGCCAGGGCACCAAGGCCGACCACCGGGCCGATGGTCACGAAGGCGATGGTCGCGAACGGGGCGGCAATCGCGAGGACTATCGGGCGGGTCTTCTCGTTGGCGTACAGCTTCTTCCCGGCCATCCAGGCGAGCATGCCGAGTCCGACCAGCGGAAACGCCATCAGGTAGACCAAGCCGACGAAGGGTGCCGCGAGGAACAGCGCGACGTTCTTGAGGTGCGTGCCGGCGGTGGCTGCTTTCTTTTCCACGTTTGCTGCGGTCGGCGCGGCGACTTCTGCTGCCCAGGCCGGACCTTCGGCGACGAATCCATGTTTGGCTGTCAGGATGTTTTTGAGCGCTTTCATGATGTTCTCCGGTAAGTTGATTTATCTTTGCTTAGCCTATCCTGAGCATAGGCCGTGCCAGCCTGCAAAATAATTTGCTATGACTTTGTTTTTAAACGAAGAAGTAGACCATCGCCAGGTTCGCGGCGTGAAGGAATTAGCGTGCAGATGTATACCGCTTTCATGCACCCGGAACCGGCGCGCGGATTTTTCTGCGTATTTTCAAGCGCCTGCGAATTCAGGCGGCGCATATTTTTAGATCTGGATCGCGCCGGCGCTAACGGCGTGACGCGCGATTCATGCGCCGGGCGTGGCCGCGGCCAGGTATTCGGCGATGGCCGGCCTGAAGTCCTGCGGAATCGGGATCGGCTGACCGCTATCGAGGTTGAGGAAACACACGGTCTGCGTAATCGCGAGGTGCTCTACGCCATCCTTCTTGCCGCTGTAGTGCAGCGTCAGCGAGGAGCGCCCCATTTTCAGCACGCGGATCTCGAAGTGCAGCGTTTCGCCGATGCGGAACGGCTTGCGAAAGTCGCAGTGGATGCTGACCGTGGGCGTGCCCACGCGCCGCTCGGTGATCATCTCGGCATGCGGATGCCCGAGGCCGTGGGTGAACCAGTCCTCCAGCGCAGCATGCGACATGTCGAAGTATTCGGGGAAGTAGACGATCCCCGCCGGATCGCAGTGCGAGAAGCGCACCTGCTGGTCGTGCGTGAAAACCTTGCCCATTGCAAACCCTGTCTGTGGAAAGCGTGAATAATCCATGCGAGCTTACAACGATCGCGGGCCGCTGTGCTTGCCGCGGATCGCACCATTGATTCACTCGCGTAGGGAGCGCAAACGCGTGGTCGACGCCGCGCCGGTGCAAATGGCCTGTTTCGGCCCGGCGCTTGCGTTCACGGCGCGCATGAGCGTCGCAAGACTGGCGCATGGCGGATCGGGCACGCACGCGCCGGTCGCTTTCGATGCCGCGCTGCCTCAGTCGTATAGCTGCGAATCGCGATTGCGCAATCGGTCGAGCTCGACCTCGATCTCCGCTTCGAGCCAGTCCCGTTCCGGCACACCGTCGGCAAATACGCTGCGCTCGGCGCCGTATTTTTCCGCGGATTCTATGGCGAACTTGCGTTCCCCCGGGCTCAATTTGGCCGGGCGGCCGCCGGGCCTTTCCGCGTTTTCGCCGGCCGGAGCGCTGTTTGCGCTCTTGGCGCCGGACACGTTTACCGCGCTAGATCCAGCCTTCCGTTTCAAGCTCGAAGCAGTCTTTTCCAATTTCATAAGCGCGTCCTCCGACCTGGCAATGTCGCCGGCGTTCCCCGCGGTCCTCGTCCGGCAATAAGAGGCCGCGGAAGCGTCCCTCCCCCTCCCAGGCAAAGCGGCGCAAGTTCGAAGTTTTCCCCGCCCGCCCGGCGCGGTCTGTGTGCTAGCGCACATAGTGCCGAAATCCGCACGTTTGCTTTCAGAAGATGCAAAGCGCCTGTGCCGGTTCAGCTGCACGCTGGTTGACCTATCTCAAGACACCTGGCGAAGCGGAAGCGCAAATTGTCAGGGCACGACAACTATTCGAATAGTCATGTCGGATTCGCGGCACGAACCTGCGCTACGGCTTCGCCGGCGGGCCATTCCTTGGCGGTCGCTGTCTGCAACAGATCATACAAATCGCGACAACACGCACAGGAGATGCAATGGAAAAGATCTGGCTCAGGGAGTACCCGGAAGGCATGCCGGCGGAGATCGATATTCATGAATACTCGTCGCTGAAGGACATCTTCGAGAAGAGCTGCCGCAAGTTCGCCCGTCTTCCGGCCTACAGCAACATGTCGGTATCGATAAGCTATGGCGAACTGGATCGACTGAGCCGCGATTTCGCCGCCTACCTGCAGCACGAACTCGGTCTTGCCAAGGGAGAACGGGTCGCGATCATGCTGCCCAACCTGCTGCAGTATCCGGTCGCGTTGTTCGGCATCCTGCGCGCCGGACTGGCCGTGGTGAATGTCAATCCGCTGTACACCCCGCGGGAGCTCGAGCATCAATTGCACGACTCGGGCGCGAAGGCGATCGTGGTACTGGAGAACTTTGCCGCCACGCTGCAGCAGGTAGTCGGCAAGACGCAGCTAAAGACGGTGTTGACCACCCAGATCGGCGACATGTTTCCCGCTGCCAAGGCGCTGCTGACCAACCTGGTCGTCAAGCACGTGAAGAAGATGGTGCCAGCCTGGAACATCCCCGGCGCGACCGGGTTCAAGCAGGCGTTGCAGGCGGGCAGGCGGCATCAGATGAAGGACATCGCGCTGACGCACGACGACATCGCGTTCCTGCAATATACCGGGGGCACCACAGGGGTGGCGAAGGGCGCGGTGCTCACGCACGGCAACATGGTGGCCAATCTGCAGCAAGTCGCGGCCTGGACCGCGCGGGATCTGAACGAAGGTGTGGAAATCATGATCCTGCCGCTGCCGCTGTACCACGTCTATGCCCTGACCTCCAACCTGGCGTTCATGAAGATCGGCGCCAACAACGTCCTGATCACCAATCCGCGTGACCTTCCAGGTTTCGTCAAAGAGCTGAAGAAGATCCGCTTTACCGGCATTATCGGCGTCAACACGCTCTACTACGCACTGCTCAACACGCCGGGCTTTTCCGAAGTCGCCGCGCATACGCTGAAAATGACCTCCGCCGGCGGCATGGCGGTACAGCGGGCGGTGGCGGAGAAGTGGAAGCAGGTGACCGGAGTGCCGATCATAGAAGGTTACGGCCTCACCGAGACCGCGCCGGTCGCCATCTCCAACGTGCTCAACACCAAGGACTGGACCGGCACCATCGGGCTGCCGATTCCATCCACCGAGGTGGCGTTGCTGGACGCAGCGGGAGAGGAAGTGCCGCTGGGTGAAGTCGGCGAAATCAGCATCCGCGGCCCGCAGGTGACCAAGGGCTACTGGAACCGGCCCGAGGAAACCGCCAAGGCGTTTACCGCGGACGGCTGGTTTCGCACCGGCGACATGGGCTTCATGAACGAGAAGGGCTACGTCAAGATCACCGACCGCAAGAAGGACATGATTCTCGTCTCGGGTTTCAATGTCTATCCCAACGAGGTCGAAGACGTGATCATGATGCACCCCGGGGTGGACGAGGTCGCCGTGATCGGCGCTCCGAACGAACGCTCCGGAGAAGTGGTGAAGGCCGTCGTGGTGAAAAAGAATCCCGCGCTCACCGCCGAAGAACTGATTGCACACTGCCAGAAGCACCTGACCGGCTATAAGGTGCCGAAGATTGTCGAGTTCAGAACCGAGCCATTGCCGAAGACCAACATCGGCAAGATTCTGCGCCGCATGCTGCGCGACAACGCGCAGGCTAAAGCCACGGCCTGAACCGGCGCGCAGGCAGCGCTTATATCTTTTCAGGTTTGCGAAGCACCAGACTGAGCGCGACGGTGCTCTTGTCCGCGCCGGTCGTCAGTTCGAAGCCGAGGCCGCGCGCCAGATGCTGCATGCGCAGGTTGCTTGCCAGCGTTTCACCGCGCAGTACACCGGTACCGCGGCCGCGGCAATAGTCGACGCCGCTCTGCAGCAGCAGTCGCCCCAGACCCAGGCCTTTGATGTCGGAACGCACGACGATGGCGAAATCGGCAAAGGCGTTGTCCGGATCGGCCACCACGCGAACTTCGCCGATCGAGCGCTCGACGCCGTCGCCGCCGCGTTCGAGCGCCACCAGTGCCATCTCTCGGTCGTAGTCAATCTGGGTGAAGCGGGCAAGCATGGAACGCGGTAGATTGCGCATGGTGCCGAAAAAGCGCATGCGCGCATCCTCCGCATCGAGCGAACCGATGAGATCGGCGAGGGCGGCTTCGTCTTCCGGCCGGATCGGACGGATCAGCAGCCTGCGACCCTGCCAGACCACGTGCCGCTCGAGTTCCTGCGGATAGGGTCGGATGGCGAAGCGCCGGAAGCCGAGCTTGCGTCCGCGTTTCTCGACGCGGACGCGGACATCGCCTGCGATCGCGCCGGAAATCTCGACATGCAGCGGATCAAGTTCGACGCCGGCCACTTCGTCGATGTCGGTTAGCAACTGCGACAGGCGTATCAGCGTGGAAACCATTACCGACTCCAGCGCCACACGCTCTTCGTCTGCGGCCTCGGCGGCGAAACCGCTGCGCGCGACCAGATCCCGCGCCAGCAGGCGATTAAGCGGCGGCAGCGCGATGACGAAGTCGCGGCTGCGGCGTGCTTCAGCCGCCGCCGGCGCGATAAAGATCACCGGACCGAATACCGGATCCTCCGCGACGCCGAGGCGCAGTGCGGCAACGCCGCTGCGCGCGGCGCCGCGTCGCAACCGGTATCCGCTGACGCGTCTGCCCGGCCGGCCGGCGCGCGCATTGCCGCGCAAGCCGCGTACCGCAACACGGATATCCGCCGGCGAGCGCAGTCCCGCAGCCATCGCCTGATATTCAGGCGCGTTGGCCAGCACCAGACTCAGATCCACCGGATAGCCGATCCGCTCGGCGGCAAGTATCGCCTCATCGATGCTGCCGGCCAGCGGAGACTCCGCCGCGTCGATGCCATAGGCAAGCATCAATTGGCGCGCCTGGCGCGCCGGCAGCGTATGTAGGCCGGCCGCGATCGTCTCGGCAATGGCGCCGCGGGCGCGGTCGACATCCGGACCGAAGTTCTCCGCGACCGACGGCGCCGTCTCCATCAACAGTTGCCGATTCTGTTCGTAGCTGACGATGCCGAGAAAAATCGCGATGGCCTTTTCCGGCGAGTCGTGACTCATGACGCCATTTGTCGCGGCGATCTGCTGCGCTTCGAGCATCGCGTCGCCGCCGACCCAGCAGGTGAACACGTTGCGCTCGGCGGTACGGGCGACTTCGCTGATTGCCCGGGCGACATCGGCGCCGGGCGCAAACGGCGACGGCGAGCAGACTGTCAGCACGGCGGCCGTGTTGCGGTCTGCCAGCACTGCAGCCAGCGCCGCGGCCCAGTTCGCCGGCGAGATGTCGGCCGGCAGGGCAAGCGGATTGCCCGCCAGGCGCTCAGTGTGCAGCAGTTCCTTGAGCCGCTGTGTGGTATCCGGGGACAGGCTGGCGAGCCGGCCGCCCGAACTCAGCAGGGCGTCGGCGGCAATCCGTACGAGACCGCGTCCATTGCCGATGATGCACAGGCGATCGCCAACCATCGGCCGCACGCGGGCGATGGCCTCGGCGGCATCGAACAAGTCCTCCAGTGTGTCGACCCGGACCCAGCCGGCGCGGCGCAGGGCGGCATCGTAGACATGGTCGGCGCTGAAGCACGCGCCCGCCGGCCGTTTGCCCTCGGCGCGTCCGCCACGGATGGCGACAATCGGCCGGTTGCGCGCGGCGGCGCGCGCCGCCGACATGAACTTGCGCCCGGCAGTGACGGATTCGAACTGGACCAGGATAGCTTCGGTATCCGGGTCATTGGCCAGCCAGTCAAGCGCGTCCGCCAGATCAATGTCGATGCCGGCGCCCAGGTGCAGCGCCGAGGAGAACCCTATCCCCTTGCTGCGGGCACGATCGAGAATCGCGGCGCCGACCGCGGCTGACTGGGTAATCAGGGCGATCTTCCCGGGGGCCGCCGTGACGGGCGCCACGCTGGCGTTGAGGCCGCCGGCGGGGACGACCAGGCCGCCGCTCCCCGGTCCGAGCACGCGTATCAGGTAAGGTCGCGCCGCGTCGAGGATGGCCTTGTGCACTCCCAGCACTTCGCTGTTGCTCATACTGTCGCGCCGCGAGGGTCCGACGATCACCGCCCGCGTGCCGCGCGCGCCAAGCTGGTTCACGATCTGAGGTACATCGCACAGCGGTGCGCAGACGATTGCCAGGTCGGGCACCGGGTCGAGTTCGCCGAGATGCACGCGGGCGCCCATGCCGAACAGCGAACGCTTCTTTGCGGTGGCTACGGCGATCGCCCCGGATAATCCGCCCGCGGCCAGATTGCGCAGCACTACATCGGCATAACAGTCTTTTTCTTCCGACTCGGCGATAACGGCGACCGATTTGGGCCGAAACAGGAATTCGAGATTGCGGACGGTCATTGCTATGCCGGATTCTGTTATTGCTTTTCTTGAATCTGCTCCCGGCCGAAACGCGCGTTTAGAGCCAGCCGCCGATTTTGGCGCGGTCGGGGATGCCGCCGGCATGCACCACCTTGCCGTCGACGACCACGCCCGGCGTGCTCATGACGCCATAGCCGGCGATCTGCGCCATGTCGGTGACCTTGTCCAGTCTGATCTCGACGCCCTTCTCCTTGGCGACCGCTTCGATCAGCTTGGCGGTGTTTACGCACTTGGTGCAGCCGGAACCGAGCACCTTGATGTCCTTCATAGGAATCTCCTTCAGAAAATCGCGTTGAACACGTAGCCGACCAGCAGGATGCCGCAGGCGACGACGCCGGCGAAGACTGCAATCAGCCGGATCTTGAGCACTTTACGCAGGATGATCATCTCCGGCAGCGACAGCGCGATCACCGACATCATGAACGCGAGCACCGTGCCCAGCGCCGCGCCCTTGGCGAGCAGCGCTTCGACCACGGGGATGATGCCGGCTGCGTTCGAATACATCGGCACGCCGAGCAGAACCGCCAGCGGCACCGACCACCACGCCTCGCGTCCCATGATCGAAGCCATGAAATCCTCCGGCACGTAGCCGTGGATGGCGGCGCCCAGGGCGATGCCCGCGATGATGTAGGGCCAGACCTTGCCGACGATGTCCTTCACCGAGCGCCAGCCCTCGGCGAAGCGCTCGGACCAGGCCGGCGCGTCCTGCTCGCCCGTGGCGCTGGTCTGCGGAATCGCGCGCACCCAGTCCTCGACATGGCCTTCCATGCCGAGCTTGCCGATGACGAAGCCGGAGACAATCGCGACCGTAATGCCGAGCCCGAGATAGATCGCGGCGATCTTCCAGCCGAACATGCCGAACAGCAGCGCCAGCGCCACTTCGTTTACCATCGGCGCCGAAATCAGGAAGGAGAAGGTGACGCCCAATGGCACGCCCGCAGTCAGCAGGCCGATGAACAGCGGCACCGCCGAGCAGGAGCAGAACGGGGTGACGATGCCCAGCGATGCCGCGAGCACATTCCCCACGCCTTCGCGCCGACCCGACAACAGCGCGCGCGTGCGCTCCGGCGAGAAGAAGGTATGCACCACGCCCATCGCGAACACGATCAGCGTGAGCAGCAGGATCACCTTCGGCGTGTCGAATAGGAAAAAATGCACTGCGTCGCCCAGACGCGAATCGCGCGCCAGCGGCAGCAGCGAAAACGCCGCATCCGTAATGGCGCCCAGATTGAGATAGACGCCGAACCACGCCAGCAGCGCCGCGGCGAGCGGCAGCCAGGCCGAACGCGCCTCATGCGGCGCGGCGAACATAGGGGTGGTGCTCATGGTTGCTACTCGCGCAGACGGCGAATGGACAATTATTTGAGTATGTCCCGTTCGATCGACGCGACTTTGACCAAGATCAAGCGCGGCGCGCGGGCTATGCAGCGTCGCGCGGCAGCTGGCACGCTAAGAACTCGTCGCAAAATAGGGCATGCAAGAATCGTCCCGTTATTCCGAGAGTCCGGTCGGCCCGAGGGCGGGCCTCCTACAACTTTGGGCGTGGGAGCGGCGCCCTCGCCGCGATCGGTGCCAAGTCGGAGTCCGGTCGGCCCGAGGGCGGGCATCCTACAACTTTGGGCGTGGGAGCGGCGCCCTCGCCGCAATCGGTGCCAAGTCGGAGTCCGGTCGGCCCGAGGGCGGGCCTCCTACAACTTTGGGCGTGGGAGCGGCGCCCTCGCCGCGATCGGTGCCAAGTCGGAGTCCGGTCGACGCCATCTCGAAGTCCGTTCGGCCCGGGGGCGGGCCTCCTACTGGGCGTGGGAGCGGCGCCCTCGCCGCGATCGGTGCCAAGTCGGAGTCCGGTCGGCCCGAGGGCGGGCCTCCTACAACACCGTGTCAATTTTGTCCCACAAGGGGGATGGCCGCGGAATGACATCTCCTATTGTGGTTCTAAGCACCCCACTCGCGCCAGCCCGCGAGCAGCGGAAAGTAAAGGCCGAGCATGGACGGCCCGTCCTGCGCGAGCGCCTGCGCGTAGGTTTCCAGCTGACTGCGGTAACGCTCGCGTTCGCGCTCGAGGAAGGCCTCGGTGTCGGCACCCTCGTGCACGCCGGTCTTGTAGTCCACGATCCAGCGCCGGCCATCGGCGCCGGTGAACGTGCGGTCGATGACGAGCTTGCGCCTCTCCCCGGAGACGATGGCGGTCACGCGGTATTCGCAGCGCGCATCGCGCTGCGGCCCGAGCAGCCACTGCCCGCGTTCGTCGGCGAGCGCACCGGCGAGCGCCTGCGCCACGCGTACAGCGGCGGCTGCGATGTCTGCCGCCACTACGCCGCAAGCGGCGAGTTCGTTGGCGAAGCTTTCGCGCAGCGCGTCGATGCGCGCGCGGTCCCAGCCTTCCGCTTCGTCCTCGGCGATGCGCTGCAGCCAGCGATGCACCACGCTGCCGACGTGGCGCGTGGTCTGCCCGGCCCAGGAATATTCGATGTCATCCTGCGCCGGCGCGCTTGCGCTCGCGGCGCTCCAGGCGAGCGCTGGTGGCGCGGGCGGGAGCGACCAGTCCGATGCGAGGCGGCGCAGCGACTGGTCCGGCAGCGCGGCTAGGCTCGCGGCCGCGGCTGGCGCCGCAGCCGCAGCCACTGCCGCAGCGACCTGGAATGCGTCTTCGGCCACCGGCCAGAGCTTGTGCAGCAGGCTGCGCTTGTTAGGCCGGTGCGCGGCCTGAACATGATCCTTGAGTTCGAGTCTGGTTTCGCCGAGCAGGTGCAGGCGCTGCTTCGCGCGCGTGGCGGCGACATAGAGCAGGCGACCGTCTTCGTGGTCCGCCTTCTCCGCGGCGAGTTTCCTGATCCACGCATAGATCGGATCGCGCTCGGCGCCGGTTTCCTCGATCGGCGCCAGCAGCAGATTGCTGCCCGCGCGCGCCGCGCCCTGCT
>JBBRAI010000036.1:0-43516 GCA_038206915.1 Burkholderiales bacterium
CTATTTGCTCTCCATTACCCACACGCCGTTCCAGTCGTCGCCGGGCGGTTCCGCGGCTAGGTGGCGGCTGCGCTCGACATAGAGCTTGGCGGCCTTGTCCGCCGGGTTCATCGCCAGCACCTCCGAAAACTGCTTCACCGCATCGTTCCACTTGCCCTGGCGGTACTTGGCGAGGCCGTCGCGGAAGTAACCCAGTGCGTCGACCATCTGCGGATAGGTTTCCTCGGTGTGGTAGTCGAGGATTTCGTAGATGGCGACCGGCTTGGTCTTGCCCTTGACGACCACCAGATCCACCTCGCGCATGCGGTAGGTGCCGCGCAGCTTGGCGTAGGTGAATTCGCTCACCAGGATGTGTGTGCCGTACTGCTTGCACGCCGACTCCAGGCGCGAGGCGAGATTGACGCCGTCGCCGATGATGGTGAAATCCATGCGCTTCTTGGAGCCGATGTTGCCCGACACTACCATGTCGGTGTTCAGTCCGATGCCTATGTCCACCGGCATCTTGCCCCCGGCGACGCGCTGCGCGTTCCAGCTCTTGAGCTCGCGCAGCATTGCGATTGCGGTGCGCACCGCGCGGTCGGCGTCGTCTTCGTGCGCCACCGGAATGCCGAACGCCGCCATGATGGCGTCGCCGATGAATTTGTCGAGCATGCCGGACTCGTGCTGGATGCAGTCGACCATGAGGGTGAAGTATTCGTTGAGCAGTGCCACGGTGCCCTGCGCGCCGAGCTGTTCGGTGATGGTGGTGAAGCCGCGGATATCCGAGAACAGCACCGTCGCGGGAACGGCCTGACCGCCGAGCAGATCGGCGCCGCTCGCCACCAGCCGGTCGGCGATGCCCGGGTCCATGTAGCGCGACATGGTCGATTTCATGCGCTTCTCGCTGCTGATGTCCTCGATCAGCAGCATCGAACCGAGGTGCTTCTTGTCCATGTTGGACAGCGGCAGGATGGTCACGTTGGCCGAGACCTTCTCGCCCTCGACGGTAAGTTCCGCGTCCATGAGCATGTCGGCGGCGCCGGACTCGTCCACCTGCTTCAGCCGCTCCAGGACCCAGGCATTCTCGCCGGCGAAAAACTCCGCCACCGGCCGCTGCAGCACGTTCTCCGGCCGCACTTTGAGGATTTTCAGCCCGGCGGCGTTACAGGTGGCGATCTTGCCGCTGTCGTCCAGCGTGAGCACAGCATTGGACATCGATTCCAGCATCGCCTCGTTGTAGTTCTTCATGTTGTGCACGTCGGCGAACAGCTTGGCGTTTTCCAGCGCGATTGAAATCTGCGCGGTGAAGGCGCGCAGGCGCGATTCGTCTTCGTTCGTAAACGGCCCGCCGTGCTTGTTCAGCACCTGGGTGACGCCGATGGTCTTGCCGTGTTTGTTGACGATGGGTACGCACAGGATCGAGCGCGTGAAAAAGCCGGTCTTCTTGTCGAATGCCGGATTGAAGCGCAAGTCGGCGTAGGCATAGGGTATGTTGATCGCCTTGCTGCTGCTGAACACCGCGCCGGCGATTCCGAGATGGTTGGGCAGGCGGATCTGCACCGATTCCAGACCCTGCCCGACCTCGGACCAGAGCTCGTCGGTCTTCTCGTCGTTGAGGAACAGCGTGGAGCGTTCGGCGTTGAGCATGCGCGTCGCCTCGCCCATGACCTTTTGCAGCAGCGATCCGAGCTGGATGTCGGCGGTCATCTCCGACACCACGTCGACGAACTCCATCTCCTGCTTGCGCACCGCTTTCATGCGCTCGATGAATACCGCGCCCTGCAGCGCCAGCGTTCCCTGCGTAGTCATCGCCTCGAGCACAGCCAGGTCGCGCTTGGTGAAATCGCCCTTCCTCTTGTTCAGGGTCTGCGCCACCCCGATGACTTCGCCTTTCACCGTGCGGATCGGCGTGCACAGAATATTTCGCGTAACGAAGCCGGTCTGCTCGTCGACCGAGCGGTTGAAGCGCGGATCCGAATACGCGTCGCGGATGAGGACCGACTCGCCGCTGGTGTAGACGTAGCCGGCGATGCCGCTGTTGTTGAGCAGGCGGATCTCGTGCTTGATGTTGCCCTGCGCCACGCGCGAATATAGTTCATTGGTCTCGGGATCGTTGAGGAACAGCGTGCCGCGCTCGGCATCCAGTTCCTCCGTGGTCAAATCGACCAGCGCGCGCAGCACGTCGTCGAGCGTGTCGCATGCCGCCATCCGGCGCGAAACCTCGAGCAGGAGTTCGACCAGCTTGAGCCGCTCGCGCACCGCCGGGGCGGCGCCCTTCTTGGCCGGCCTGGGCACTCCGGGCAGGCGTGTGACTTGCGCAGTCGGTTTGCGTTGTTCCATGGCTCCTACTTCCTGCTATTGCCGGGCGCAGCCTGCAGCTGCTCGCGCAGCGCGTGCACCGTGGCCTGAAGCTGTACCAGTTCGGCGTGATCCTGCGAGTGCGCCGCCGCAATGTCGGCTTGCCTTGAGACCTTGGCCTGCTCCAGCGCATCGCGCAGCGACGCCGCCGCGCCCCGCAACTGCACTATTTCGTCCTGCGCCGCGACCATCGCCTGGCGCACCGCCGCTTCCTGCGCGAGGCGCGCCGCCTCGAGCGCTTCGCGCAATGCAGCCACGTTCGCCTTGAGCTGCTTGATTTCCTCCAGATTCGCCGCCTGCGCCAGCCGCGCCGCCTCATCGCGCCGCAACGGCCATTGCTGCAGTTCGTCGCGCAGCGCCACCACGGTGGCCTTCAGCTGCGCGTTTTCGGCATTGGCACCCGACATCGCCATGCGCACCGCTTCCTCGGTGTCGCCGCGCGCGCGCTCGAGCTGCTCGCGCAGCGCGAACACCGTTTGTTTGAGTTCACGGTCCCGCGCCAGCCCGGATTCGGCGGTATCGGTGTCGGCAGCCATGCGATTATTGTAATCCCGGCATGCGGCTCGAGGAACCTGAGTCATACGCAGGCCGGGGCGGTCGCCAGCGGGCCGCGACGCGCATCATTCCGCGATCACGCCGCCGCCGTACTTCAGCCGCGGCATTTCGAAGCGGTCGGTGATGCGGGTATAGCCGCCCCGTCCTGCAAGACGGCCAATCGGATTGACCCTGCCGACGTCGACGTGAAAGCGCGCGTCGACCATGCCTTCGTGGTAGTGGAAATACACGATCTCGCCGATCACCAGGTGATAGGGTACGCGGCCGAGTTCGATCATCTGCAGCAGGCGGCACTCGAACGCGATCGGCGCCTCGGCGATGCGCGGCGGACGCACCTTTTTCGACGCCAGCGCGGTGAAGCCAGCCTCCTCGATCTCATTGACGCCGCGCGGATACTCGGTCGCGCACACGTTCATTTTCTCCTTGATCGCGTCGCTCACGATATGCACCACGAACTCCGGGATCTCGCGGATGTTCTCTACGGTGTCCTTGGCGTGGCCGGACGTGTTGCCGACCGAGAACATGATCATCGCCGGATCGGAGCCGACGCCGTTGAAAAAGCTGAACGGCGCGGCGTTCGGACCCTGGCTGCCGAGCGTGGTGACCAGCGCGATCGGCCGCGGCGTAACGCTGCCTATCAGCAGCTTGTATTGCGTTTGCGCGTCGAGCGCGGCGGCGTCGAATTCGGTCATGTCGTTCCTTTGCGGGATTGCGATCGATGGCGTGCGGGTCGAAGACGGTGCGCTAGCAGCGGTCCACGGTGAATCTACCGCGAACCCGGGAAGGTGGCAATGGCGCGCTTGCGCCCGGGGTGTCCAGCCGCGAGCTGCGCCCCGCCCGGCCCAAAAATGGCGCTGGCCATGGGCTGGATTTGCTTTGCCGGCCCGCCCCGACTGCTTCTATAATCGGGTATCCCATCAAGGACGGGTGTCGCCATGAACCAGCCGCGCGAACTGAATGCCACATTGGTCAACGAACTCAAGGCCCTGCTGGGCGAACGCGCCACCACGGCGCGCGGCATCCGCGACCAGCACGGCAAGGACGAATCCTACTTCCCCTACGCCGCCCCCGACGCAGTGGTGTTCCCGCAAACCACCGAGGAGGTGCGCGACGTCGTCAACATCTGCCGCCGCCACGGCGTTCCGATGATCCCCTATGGCGTAGGCACCTCGCTCGAAGGCCATATCCTCGCGGTGAACGGCGGCGTGTGCCTCGACCTCGCCCAGATGAACAAGGTGCTTGCCGTCCACGAGGCCGACCTCGACGCGGTGGTACAGGCCGGCGTTACGCGCAAGCAGCTGAACGAGCACATCCGCCACACCGGGCTGTTCTTTCCGATCGACCCGGGCGCCGACGCGACCATCGGCGGCATGACGGCGACGCGCGCCTCGGGCACCAACGCGGTGCGCTACGGCACCATGCGCGAGAACGTGATTTCGCTCACCGTGGTGCTTGCCGACGGCCGCATCATCAAGACCGCGCGGCGCGCAAAAAAATCTGCGGCCGGCTACGACCTGACACATCTGTTCATCGGATCCGAGGGCACGCTGGGCGTCATCACCGAAATTACGGTGAAGCTGTACGCGGTGCAGGAGGCGATGTCGGCGGCGGTGTGCGCCTTCGATACGGTCGACGGCTGCACCAGGACGGTGATCCAGACCATACAGGCCGGCGTGCCGGTGGCGCGCTGCGAAATCGTTGACGCCACTGCGATCGACTGCATCAACAAATACAGCAAGACCGACTATCGCGTGGCGCCGACGCTGTTCTTCGAATTCCACGGCACGCAGGCGGGGGTGGTGGAGCAGGCCGAGATGGTGCAGGAGATCGCCCGCGAGCACGGCGGCATGGATTTCCAGTGGGCGACCAAGGCCGAGGACCGCAACAAGCTGTGGGAAGCGCGCCACAACGCCTATTTCGCGTGCCTGCAGCTGCGCCCCGGGAGTCGCGGCATCTCCACCGACGTGTGCGTGCCGATTTCGCGGCTGGCGCAATGCGTGTCCGAAACCATGAAGGACGTGGCGGACTATCTGTGCCCGGTGCCGCTGCTCGGGCACGTGGGCGACGGCAACTTCCACCTGATCTTCCTGGTCGACCCGGAAAAGCCGGAAGAACTGGACTTGGCGAAGTCCTTCAACAAGCGCCTGGTGCAGCGCGCGCTGGCGATGGAAGGCACCTGCACCGGGGAGCACGGCATCGGCCTGGGCAAGCAGGGCTGGCTGCGCGAGGAATTGGGCGAGGCGGTTGACGTGATGCGCGACATCAAGCGCCTGTTTGACCCGGAAAATCTGATGAACCCGGGCAAGGTGGTGCCGCTCTGATCGTCTCAGCGGCGCCGCTCAGACCCGGATGAAGTGCTCGCGGTAATACTTGAGTTCTTCGATGGATTCGTAGATATCGGCGAGCGCCTCGTGCTTGCCGTGCTTGGTTAGGCCCTTGGCTAGTTCCGGCTTCCAGCGCTTCACCAGTTCCTTCAGCGTGCTGACGTCGAGATTGCGGTAGTGAAAATAGGCTTCCAGCCGCGGCATGTGGCGCGCTAGGAACCTGCGATCCTGGCAGATCGAATTGCCGCATATGGGCGAGGTTTTGGCCGGCAGGTAGCCGGCGAGGAAATCCAGATAGCGTTGTTCGACTTCCGCCTCTGCCAGCGTCGAAACCTTGACCTTGTCGATCAGTCCGGAACGCGCATGCGTGGACTTGTTCCAGTCGTCCATGGCCTCGAGCACGCTGTCGGCCTGATGCACGACCAGCACCGGCGACTCGGCGACGGCGTTCAGCCCGGAGTCCGTGATCACGATGGCGATCTCGATTATTTTGTCGCGATCGGGATCAAGTCCGGTCATTTCCATGTCCAACCAGGCGAGATTGTTTTGATCTTGGGGCATGCTGCGGGCGAATTCGCCGTTGATTGATCGAAGGGCTTTATTGTGTCATATTTCAGCCAGATGCAGACTTTCACCGCCGTATTTCTTGCCGCGCTCACGCTCACGCTGGGCCTGCGCGTATGGCTCGCCCGGCGCCACATCCGGCACATTGCGCGCTGCCGCGACCAGGTTCCGGAAAATTTCTCCGCACACATCGGCCTGACTGCGCACCAGAAAGCGGCCGATTACAGCGCCTACAAGACGCGCCTGGGCATGATCGACCTCGGCGTCGGGGCGATATTCCTGCTTGCGCTTACGCTGGGCGGCGGGCTGCAGGCCTTGCACGACGTCTGGCAGCGCGTCTTCGATGCCGGCGGCTACGCACACAGCATCGCCCTCGTTGTCAGTGTAGCGCTGATTTCCGGGCTGATCGACCTGCCGTTGTCGCTGTACCGCACTTTCGTCGTCGAGGCGCGCTTCGGCTTCAACAAGATGACCTTGGGGCTGTTTTTCGCCGATCTCGTCAAGCAGACGTTGCTCGGCGCGGCGCTGGGCCTGCCGCTGCTGTTTTGCGTGCTCTGGTTGATGCAGCGCATGGGCGAGTCGTGGTGGCTGTACGCCTGGCTCACCTGGATCGCGTTCAATCTGCTGGTGCTCACCGTCTACCCCACCCTGATCGCGCCGCTGTTCAACAAGTTCACGCCGCTGGAGGATGCCGCGCTGAAAACCCGCATCGAGGCGCTGCTGGCCAAATGCGGCTTTCGCTCGCAGGGCCTGTACGTCATGGACAGCTCGCGCCGCTCCAGCCACGGCAATGCCTATTTCACCGGTTTCGGTGCGGCCAAGCGCATCGTGCTGTTCGACACCCTGATCGCGCGCCTGGCCCCGCAGGAAATCGAAGCGGTGCTCGCGCACGAACTGGGGCATTTCAGGCACCATCATGTGTGGAAGCGCATGACGGCCCTGTTCGCGATGAGCCTGGTATTCCTCTGGATGCTGGGCTACGCGATGAAGCAGGAGTGGTTCTACGCCGGACTCAACGTGCATGCGCACTCGACTGCGCTCGCCCTGCTGCTGTTCTTTCTGGTGGTCCCGGTGTTCACTTTCCTGCTGCATCCCCTTACCAGCCTGCTTTCGCGCAGGCACGAATACGAAGCCGACGCCTACGCCGCGCGACACGCAATCTCCACGGACCTGATTCACGCGCTGGTCAAGCTGTACCAGGACAATGCCGCGACGCTCACTCCCGATCCGCTGTATTCGGCGTTCTACGATTCGCATCCGCCCGCGCTCGCGCGCATCGCCCGGCTGCAGGGCACAGGGATGCGGCAGGCCGAGGCGCAGCCGGCATGATCGAGGCGCCTTGCCGCATCTGACGCTCGCCGGCCAGGTAGTCGCGGCGTACGGCCGCCACTACCTGGTCGAAACCGGCGACGGCCGGCGCTATCCCTGCTTTCCGCGCGGCAAGCAGAGCACGGTCGCCTGCGGCGACAAGGTCCGCTTCACGCTCACCGGAGACGATCAGGGCGTAATCGACGCGGTGGACGCGCGCGCCACGCTGTTTTCGCGCTCCGCCGCGCACCGGCAGAAGCTCATCGCCGCCAACGTCTCGCAGCTTGCCATCGTGGTCGCCGCCGAGCCCAGCTTCAGCGAGGAACTGATCAACCGCTGCCTGGTGGCGGCCGAGGACCAGCGCATGCGTTCGCTGATCCTGCTCAACAAGTGCGACCTCGAACAAGCCGCCCGGGCGGCGCTGGCGCGGCTGGACCCCTACATCCAGGCCGGCTATCGCGTGGTCCAGCTGTCGGCGCTGCAGGGCGCCGATGCGCTGCGCCCCTTGCTTGCGCACGAGGCCACGGTGCTGGTGGGACAGTCGGGCATGGGCAAATCGACCATCATCAACGCCCTGCTGCCCGACGCGCAGGTCGCCACCCGGGAAATCTCCGCCTTTCTCGCCTCCGGCCGCCATACCACGACCCAGGCACGGATGCACCGGCTGGACGCGGACAGCACGCTGATCGATTGCCCCGGCCTGCAGGAATTCGGCCTGCACCATCTGTCGCCGCAGGACATCGAGGCGGGGTTCGTCGAATTCGCCGGCTTTCTCGGGCAGTGCCGTTTTCAAAATTGCCGCCACCTTAGCGAACCGGACTGCGCCCTCGCGCAGGCGGTGGAAAGCGGGGCGATACACCCGCGACGTCTGGAAATGTTCCGCCGCATCAGCCGCGCCGAAACCGGGCGGAAATAGCCGTGCGCCTGCTCTACAGTTCGCTCAAGCTGCTCGAGGTCCATCACCTGAAGAATCTGCTCGAGGCCGAAGGCATACGTTGCCAGATCAGGAACGAACTGCTCAGCCGGCTTGCCGGGGAGATCCCGTTTACCGAGTGCGCGCCCGAACTGTGGCTGCTGGACGAGCGCGATTTCGAGCGGGCGCGGCGCATCCTGGCCGATTTTTCCCGCCCCGCCGTCGCGGCGCCGCCATGGAAATGCCCGGGCTGCGGCGAGGCGCTGGAAGGCCAGTTCAGCGCCTGCTGGCGCTGTGGCGCGGCCCGGCCTTAACCGCGCAAGCGCAAATTCCCCGACTTCTGTGCTGTCCCGGCTACAACGCCCGCGCGATTGCCAGCAGCAGCAATATGAACAGAATCACGACCAACGCGCGCCATACCAGGCCGATGGTGCTGTCGAGAAAACCGACATCGGCGTCGTCGCCTACGCCCAGCTCCGGCCGATCGACCGGACTCAATTCTGAAAGGAAGGGCATGCCCAGGCGCACGCCCATGGCGCCCGCGCCGCTGGCAAGCACCACACCCAGCGAGGGATCGGGCCATTTGGCAGCCTGCGTGCGCCAGCAGTACGCCGCGTCCTCGAAATCGCCGACGACGGCGAACGCGAGCCCGGTCAGCCGCGCCGGTATCCAGTCCAGCAGACGGAACACCTGGCCGGCGAAGTCGCCGAACGCAGCCAATTCGCTGTCGCCGCGCTCGGCCCAGCGCCGGTGCAGGAACGCTGACATGCGGTAGAGAATCGCCCCGACCGGGCCGGGCAGCAGGACGAACCAGAACACCACGGCAAAAACATGCTGATAGGAAGCCACGAGGGCTTCCTCTATGGTCAGGCGAGCCACCTCCTCCGCGCTCAGCCGCTCGCAACTGGCGCCGCGCCACTGGCCCAGGATCGCGCGCGCGCGGTCCAGGTCGCCGCCTTTGAGCGCCCAATGAATGTCGGTGAAATAGTGGCCTACATGGCGAAAGCCCATGGTCACGTAAAGCACGAGTACGTTCAAGGCCAGCGCCAGCAGCGGCGTGACGCGATACAACAGGTGATACAACAGCAGCGCCAGCAGCATCGCCGGCACCACGCCCAGCACCCAAGCAACTATCCCGTGCGCGCGCTCGCCTGCATTAAAGTGTCGTTGCAGGAAATCGGCAAAGCGCTCGGCGCGGGACACCAGCTGCTTGCGATCGGCAAGCGGCCGCCATTGCTCTAGCAGCAGGGCGATGATCAGCGAGACCAGGCTCATTCGGAAAGCGCGATTCTAAGAGTGGGCAATAAACGCGTGGATATTCCCGAGGCGGCGTTCCCATCCGGCGAGATCAAGCGCTTGCGGGAACATCAGTTTGCACTACTCTGCCTCAGCTTGTTGCAGGTCGGCAATTGCAATTCGTTCTCAGGTGCCTGCGCTCGCCGCCGTCGCGATATTATACGCACTCCGCCGGCCCGGGCGCGGTGCGAGGATAGATATGGCGATCAAAAAACAGGCAACCCAGAAGATCACTCCCCCCTTCGGCTACGGCGAAGTCGTGCCGCTGCAGAAATCGCACAAGGTGCTGCTGCCCGTCCCCGGAACCACGCCCGAGTTCTGCCGTTCGATCAACGCTCTGGCGCTCTCCGTCGCCGAGTTCAGCGCAGCGGCGCGCGACTACCCGATCGTGTTCGCAAGCGCCGACGCGGGCAAGACCCAAGCGCCCGTCATCGTGCTTGGCCTGGCCGACGCGCAAAACCTGTTCGTCGATGCGGCCGGCACCTGGGACGCCGCAGCCTATGTCCCGGCCTTCGCGCGGCGCTATCCGTTTTGCATCGCCGAACTGCGCGTGCAGGACGGCGCGCCCAGCGAGAAGGTGGTCTGCATCGACGCCAGCCATCTGGACCGCCGCGGCGTCTCGCTGTTCGACGCCGACGGCGAACCGAGCGCGCAATGGCAGACGGCACAGCGCCTGCTGCAGGAATACGAAAACGACCTCGCGGCGACCGCACGCATGTGCGCCCGGTTCGGCGACCTGGGCCTGCTGTCCCCGTTCACGTTCGAGGTTACGCAAGGCGAAGCACCGGGGTTGAAACTGCAGGGCATGCATCGCATCGACGAGCAAAAGCTCAAGGCGCTCAAGCCTGACCAGCACAAGGCGCTGGTGGCTGATGGTTTCATGGGCAGGATATACGCCCATATCCATTCCCTGGAGAATTTCGCCAGACTCTACCAGCGCACACTGGCACGCGCACGCGCGCCGGCCAAAACCAAGCGCAGGAAGAAGCCCGTGTCAAAATAACGCCGTGCCCGGAGGAGGCAATCTGCGCGTGTAACGCGGAATCGCCGCGTCGCTTCCCCGGCGGCTGCTAACCCCGGGGCCGTCGCACTGCTTGCGCCGCGGCGCTCGAACGTCTACGCCGTCAGAAAGGCATAGAGATTCATCAGCATCCCCGCAGTCGCGCCCCAGATATAGCGCTGCTCGTAGGGCATGGCGTAGTAGTGCCGGATGCGGCCCTGGTACTGCAGGGTGTTGCGCTGATGATTGGTGGGGTCGAGGAAGAACGCCAAGGGCACTTCGAACGCCTCGGCAACTTCGAACGCATCCAGTTTGAGCACGGGCGGCGCGCTCACCAGCCCGACCACCGGGATGACACGATAGCCGGTCACCGTGGTGTATTCCGGCAGTTCCCCGAGCACTTCGACCAGCGACTGCGGCAGGCCGATTTCCTCGTCGGTTTCGCGCAGTGCGGTGTCCGCGGGGGACGCGTCGCGGGTCTCAGCGCGTCCGCCCGGGAAGCTGATCTGGCCGGCGTGGTCGTACAGATGATCGGTACGCTGCGTGAGCAGGATGGTCAGCCCGGCGCCGCGCTGCATTACCGGCACCAGAACTGCCGCCGGCCGCAGCGCCTCGGCCGGTCGCCACAGATGGCCGTCGCCGCTTGCAATCGGCGCCACCGTCCGGCCGGCGGCAAAGCACTGCCGCAGCCAGGCCTCGCTGGCGCGCGCGCCTAGATCCGGCAAGTCAATGGTTCCCGTATTCATGCCACAATTGTAGCCTCAAATCCGCCCCGCCCCGGCCAAGCTCCGGACCCGCGCATGCTCCCATACGATCCCGGGCCGAACCAAAGAAAATGCCGCGGCAAGCCGCGGCATTTCGCATCCGGCGATCAGGGCCGCGCCCAAAGCGCGTGGCCCGGCGCAAATTACTTGATCGCCTGCAGCCTGTCGTACACGTCCCTGGGCCAGGGCAGCGGGCCGCCGTCGGGCAGCTTGCCTTCCTTGTAGTACTTCTGCACCGCGGCGATGAAGGGACCGCGGTCGACCTTGACCACGGTGTTGCCGCGTTTGGTGAATTCGACGGCCAGGACCTTCTCCTTTTCGATGATCTCGCCGGTCGCGCGCGCCGCGGCCTCGCGATACACCGCGGTGAAGGTCTTCTTGTCCGCGTCCGAGAGCTTGGCCCACAGCGGCGCGCCGATGATGGTCAGCAGCGCATCGGTGATATGCCCGGTTAAATTGATGTGGGACTGCACCTCGTAGAATTTCTTTGCCTCGATGGTCGGCAGCGGATTTTCCTGCGCATCCACTGTCTTGTTTTGCAGCGCAAGATACACCTCGGCGAAGGCGATCGGCGTCGGATTCGCGCCGACCGCGCGCGGGAACAGCGTGTAAAGCGGCGCATCCGGAACGCGGATCTTCAGGTTCTTCATGTCCGCGGGCGTGTTGATCGCCTTATTGGCGGTAACGTGGCGCTCGCCGTAATAGGTGATCGCCACCACCCGGTTGCCGCCGGTCGCCTTGTCATAGCCCTCGGCCAGATCGTCGAACAGCTTGGAGGTGGAGAATTTCTTCCAGTGGTCGAAATCGCGGAACATGAACGGCGCGCCGCCGATATTGATCGGGCCGTAGTTGCGCCCGGCGAACAGCTGGCCGGTGTAGATCATGTCGACCGTGCCCAGGGTCAGCCCCTGGTTGATGTCGCTCTCCTTGCCCAGCTGCGACGCCGGAAACACCTCCACCGAATAGCGGTTATTGGTGCGTTTGGCGATCTCCCCGGCCGCCCACACCGCCGCCGTGTGGTAGGGCTCCGAAACTTCATAGACGTGGGCGAACTTCAGTTTCGTCTGCGCGACCACACTGCCGCTGGCGGCAAGCGCCAGGGCAAAGGCAGCAATCAGGAACTTGAGCTTCATCGTTATTCTCCCCTTTTGGATTGACCCGCGGCCCAGCGTCCGCCGGCGGGAATGCCGGCTGCGGAGCGCTGCGAACGGGCTAGGAGAATTCCACAGCGCCAATGCAAAGTCAATTCTTGCCGGCGCCGCCTCGCGCTACTCGATTGCCGACCGCGGCGTGGCGCGCAGGCGCGTTACCTGAATCTTGTCGCGGATGATCATCTCGTCGTTGAACGGCTTGATCTCGTTTATCCAGGTCGGGCTCTCGTACATCGCGGTATACAGGCGCACGCGCTCCTCCTCGCTCGCGAAGCGGCGGATCCAGACATAGAGGTCGGGATCGTCTTCGGCGATGAAGCTGCCGATCACGACCACGCCGAGCGAAATCTGGTAGGGAATGATCTTCTCGTCCATCCACCGTACCCAGCGTTCGCGCTGGCCGGGCTTCAGGCGGTACTGGCGCAGCTCGAAAATCATCCCCCGCACCCCGGCCTAGGGGACAAGCAGCGTCGATCCGGTGGTCTTGCGCGCTTCGAGGTCGCGGTGCGCCTGCACGGCATCCTTCAGCGCGTAGCGCTGCCGCACTTCGATCTTCACCTTGCCCGCCAGTACGATGTCGAACAGGTCCTTGGCCGAGGCCACCAGGTCATCGCGTTTGGCGGTGTAGTGCATCAGGCTGGGTCGCGTGAAGAACAGCGAGCCGCGCGAGGCGAGCATGCCCGAGTCGAATGCCGGGGTGGGGCCAGAGGCGTTGCCGAAGCTCACCATCATGCCCATCGGACGCAGGCAGTCGAGCGAGCCGACGAAGGTATCCTTTCCTATGGAGTCGTACACCACCGGCAGCAGCGCACCGCCGCTGATCTGCTTCACGCGTTCGGTGAAATTTTCGCGGGTATAGACGATGGCGTGGTCGCAGCCGTGCGCCTTCGCCAGGGCCGCCTTCTCGTCGGAGCCGACGGTGCCTATCACCGTCGCGCCGAGCGCCTTCGCCCATTGGCAGACGATCAGACCCACGCCGCCGGCCGCGGCATGAATGAGGATGGTGTCGCCCGGCTGGACCTTGTAGGTGCGCTTGAGCAGATATTGCGCGGTCATGCCCTGCAGCATCATCGCCGCGCCCTGATCAAACGTCAGGCCATCGGGCAGATTCACCAGCCGGTCTGCGGTCATGAGCCGCACCTCAGCATAGGCGCCCACCGGCGGCGCCGCATAGGCGACGCGGTCGCCTTTCTTGACATTGCTCACGCCCTCGCCTACCGCCTCGACCACGCCGGCGGCCTCCAGGCCGATGCCACTGGGAACCTGCAGCGGGTACAGCCCCGAGCGGTGATAGACGTCGATGAAGTTCAGTCCGCAGGCTTGGTGGCGCACGCGCACCTGCCCCTTCCCGGGTTCGCCCACGTCCACGTCTTCCCATTGCATGACTTCGGGGCCGCCTTGCTTTTGTATCCGGATCGCTTTTGACATGATCTATTCCCAGCAAAAAAGATTGAACCGCAAAACAAATCAGGGATGGGCCGCGCTGCGCGCACCTGCGCCGAACCCAAAGGGGGAACATGTTACAACAAACCGCCGCGACCCGAACCCGGCACGCGCGACGTCGCAGCTTATTTCGGCTTGCCTTTCGACTTCGCGTCCCCTGCGGGTTTCGTCTCGGCGCTCGTCTCGGCGGTGCTCGCGGCCGCCGCCTGCATCATGTTCCACCAGGCGGCCGGATCGGGGAAAGGATTCTTACCCGCGGCAGCGCCGGCATCCGCAGGCAGGTTCTGCATCGCTTTCATCGCGGCGAGGGTGTTCCGCTGCATCTCCAGACCCTGGATCGACATGCGCAGCATATTGAGATTCAGGTTGAGCCAGTTTTCCACCGATTTGAGGTCGGAAATCTTCTTTTCGACCGCATCCAGATCGAGCGTGGGTGCAACCATGCCGGGCATCGGCAGTCCCATGGGGTTCCACAGACTTTTCATGAATTCGAACGGATCGGGCAGCGGATCGGACATGGCAGCACCTCGAAGAACGAAGAAGGTCTACAAGTCTAGTTCAAAATCATTGCGTTTCGCCGAGAAACTCCAGCACCGCGTCGCGCTGGGCGAATGTGTCCCGGTAGCCGAGGTCTATCAGCGCGCGGCAATAAGTCTCCTCGAACAGCAGATAACTCGCCAGGTTGGAGCCGCTGCGCTTCATCGCACCAATGCCCCCGAGTACGAATTTCAGCATCCACGGCAGCTCCTGCACATGCCGGCCGGCGATGCGCTCGATCGACTCGCTCGGCGCGATCACCAGCACTTTGACCGGCTTGAGGTGCACCCCGGCCTCCAGCCTTCGGTCCTCGGGAATCAGGCTGACGGTGCGATTGATGCGCTGCAGGCGCTCCAGGTCGACCGCGAGGCCGTCGAGGAAGATGCTGTTCAGCGCATGGCCGGCGATCTGCGCGATGGACGGATAGAGATTCGAGCGCACCCGCGCCCCTTCCGCCTGCGCGCGCCCGGTGCCGATCACCAGCACGCGCTCGGCGCCCAGGTGCAGCGCCGGGCTGATCGGGGCGATCTGCCGGATCGAGCCGTCGCCGAAATACTCGCGGTTGAGCTTTACCGCGGGGAAAAGAAACGGTAGTGCTGAGGACGCCATCAGGTAGTCGACGTTGAGCGTCGTCGCGGCGCCGACGCGCTGGGTGCGCTCCCAGGCCTCCAGCCCGGGCCCGCCCTGGTAGAAGGAGACGTTCTCCCCCGAGGAATAGCCGGATGCGGTGACTGAGACCGCGTAGAGTGCGCCGCTGTCGATGTTCGCCTGGATGCGCGCGAAGTCCAGCGTACGCTCGAGCGTTTCGCGTATCGGCGTATTGTCGAACAGCGCAGCGGGGCTGTTGCGCTTGATCCACAGCATTGACGCGAACCAGCGGGCGCTGGTCTTGAGCATGGACCATGGATCGGCGCGGTAAACGCGCTCCGCGTGGAAGTTCTCCCAGACCTCCAGCAGATACCCCACGCCGCGGCGGAAATGGTCGGCATGGATCGCAAGCACGGCGGCGTTGATCGCGCCGGCCGAGGTCCCGCAGAGTATCGGAAACGGATTCTGCGCCTGGTCGGGCAGCAGGTCGCGTATCGCCTTCAACACACCCACCTGGTAGGCGGCGCGCGCACCGCCGCCGGTAAGAATCAGCGCCGCCCTGGGCTTGGCCCGTTCCACGCGGGCGTTAGAGCGTGAGCTGCAGCTGGCTGCGCGCCGCGTTTGCGTCCACTACCGCAAGCGCAGACATGTTGACGATGCGCCGCACCGTCGCCGAGGGCGTGAGGATGTGCACCGGCTTGGCCGCGCCGAGCAGGACCGGTCCCAGCGCAATGCCGTCGCCCGCCGCGGTCTTGAGCAGGTTGAACGCGATATTAGCCGCGTCCACGGTGGGCATGAGCAGGAGGTTGGCTTCGCCCTTGAGGCGCGAGTACGGAAACGCGGCCTTGCGCACGTCTTCGGACAACGCCGCATCGCCGTGCATCTCGCCGTCGATTTCAAGTTCCGGCGCGCGCGCCTGGATCAGCGCCAGCGCTTCGCGCATCTTGACCGCCGTCGGTTGATTGCTGGTGCCGAAGCTCGAATGCGACAGCAGCGCCGCCTTGGGAGTAATGCCGAAACGGCGTATCTCTTCGGCCGCGAGCACGGCCATTTCGGCCACCTGCTCCGCGCTCGGATCGAAATTGACGTAGGTATCGCAGATGAACACGGTGCGCTTGGGCAGCAGCAGCACGTTCATGGCGTAGTAGTTCTTTACGCCCGGGCGCAGGCCGATCACCTGGTTGACGTAGTGCAGGTGCAGTGCGTGCGTGCCGAAGGTGCCGCAAAGCATTCCGTCCGCGGCGCCGCGATGCATCATCATGGCGCCGATCAGCGTCAGGCGACGGCGCATTTCGATCTGCGCGTAGTGCTGCGAAACGCCTGCGCGCGCGGCCAGGCGGTGGTATTCCTCCCAGTATTCGCGATAGCGCGGATCGTTCTCCGGGTTCACCAGGTCGAAATCCGCGCCAGGCTTGATGCGCAGCCCGAAGCGCTCCAGCCGCCGCTCGATCACCGCCGGCCGTCCGACCAGTATCGGCCGCGCCAGGCGCTCGTCCACGATCACCTGGGTGGCGCGCAGGATGCGCTCATCCTCGCCCTCGGCGAACACGATGCGGTTCTTCGTCTGCGCCGCTTTGGCCGCGGAAAATACCGGCTTCATCAGCAGGCCGGAATGGTAGACGAACTCACTCAGCTGCTGCGCGTACAGGTCGAAATCGGTGATCGGGCGCGTGGCCACGCCCGAGTCCATCGCCGCCTTGGCTACGGCCGGCGCAATCTTGATGATCAGGCGCGGATCGAACGGCTTGGGGATGAGATATTCCGGCCCGAACGCGACGCTCTTCTCGCCGTAGGCGGCCGCGACGATGTCGGATTGCTCCGCCATCGCGAGGTCCGCGATGGCGTGCACGCAAGCGAGCTTCATCGCCTCGTTGATCGTGGTCGCGCCGACATCGAGCGCGCCGCGGAATATGAACGGGAAGCACAGCACGTTGTTCACCTGGTTCGGGAAGTCCGAACGGCCGGTGGCCATGATCGCATCGGGCCGCACTGCCTTGACCAGGTCGGGCTGGATTTCCGGCTCCGGGTTGGCGAGCGCGAGTATCAGCGGCTTCGCCGCCATCAGTTTCACCATTTCGGGCTTGAGCACCTTGCCTGCCGACAGTCCGAGGAACACGTCGGCGCCGCCTATTATGTCGCCCAGCGTGCGCGCGTCGGTCTTCTTGGCGTAACGCGCCTTGTTCGGGTCCATCTCCTCCTTGCGCCCTGCGTAGACCACGCCCTTGATGTCGGACACCCAGATGTTCTCCATGGAAAGCCCCAGGCTGACCAGCAGGTCCAGGCAGGCGAGCGCCGCGGCGCCGGCACCCGAGACCACCAGCTTCACCTTGGCGATGTCTTTGCCGACGACGCGCAGGCCGTTGAGAATCGCGGCGCCGACGATGATGGACGTGCCGTGCTGGTCGTCGTGGAACACCGGGATCTTCATGCGCTCGCGCAGCATCTTCTCCACGTAGAAGCATTCCGGCGCCTTGATGTCCTCCAGATTGATGCCGCCGAAGGTCGGCTCAAGTGCCGCAATCACCTCCACCAGCTTGACCGGGTCGAGCTCGTTCAATTCGATGTCGAAGCAGTCGATACCGGCGAATTTCTTGAACAGCACCGCCTTGCCTTCCATAACCGGCTTGGCGGCGAGCGGCCCGATCGAACCCAGCCCCAACACCGCGGTGCCGTTGGTGACCACGCCCACCAGGTTGCCGCGCGCCGTCAGATTGCGCGCCTCGCCCGGGTCGCGCACGATCTCCTCGCACGCTATTGCCACACCCGGCGTGTAGGCGAGCGCGAGGTCGTGCTGGTTGACCAAGCCCTTGGTCGGCGTCACGGAAATCTTGCCCGGCTTGGGCAGGCGATGATAGTCGAGCGCGGCCTTGCGCAGTTGGTCTTCCATGAATTTCCCCGGCTAAGAATCCTACTATATAGGGGCGAATTATAGTCCCGCGACAGGTGGAACGCTAACTGCGGGCGGGCTCCGGTGGCGCGACTATCACCGGCTGAATCCGCCGGAAACCGCGCTGGCTGCCGCTCCGCCTGATGTCATAATGCAGGCATGACGCTTGCCCGCAGAATGGCCGAAATTCAGCCTTTCCAGGTCATGGAGATTTGGAATCGCGCGAAGGCGCTGGAAGCGCAGGGGGTGCACATCGTTCAGATGCAGATCGGCGAACCCGATTTCACCGCTCCTGAAACGGTGATCGCCGCATGCAACGAGGCGCTGAAGCGCAACCCGATCCACTACACCTCGGCGCTGGGCATGCCGCTGCTGCGCCAGGCGATATCGCAGCATTACCGCGAGCGCTACCGGCTGGAAGTTCCGGCCTCGCGCATTGCGGTCACCGCCGGCGCTTCAGGCGCTCTGCTGATTGCGACCGGCGTGCTGGTCGACCCGGACGACGAGATACTGATGCCCGATCCGGCCTATCCGTGCAACCGGCACTTCGTGCGCTTTTTCGAAGGCCGCGTGAAAAGCATTCCGGTCGGGCCGCAGACGCAGTACCAGCTGACGCGCGAGCTGATAGAAGCGAACTGGTCGGTCAAAACCCGCGGCGTGCTCGTCGCCTCACCCTCCAACCCGACCGGGACCATGATCGCACCCGCCGAGATGCGCGCCATCGTCGAGGCCGTGCACGCGCGCGGCGGCGTTGCGATCGTGGACGAAATCTACCAGGGACTCACCTATGCGAGCGAATTCGACAGCGCGCTCGCGCACTCGGACCGCATTTTCGTGGTCAACAGCTTTTCCAAGTATTTCAGCATGACCGGCTGGCGCCTGGGCTGGCTGGTGGTCCCGGAGGACTGCGTGCGCGAGGTCGAGACGTTTGCGCAGAACGCGTTTATCTGCCCCTCTGCCCCGGCCCAATACGCCGCGATCGCCGCGTTTGCGCCGGAGACAACCGCCATCCTGGACGCGCGCCGCGAAGAGTTCAGGCGGCGTCGCGATTATCTTGTGCCGGCGCTGCGCGAACTGGGATTTTCGATTCCGGTGATGCCGGAGGGCGCGTTCTATGTCTACGCCGGGATAGAGCGCTTTGCCGCGGACAGCGGAAGCTTTGCGCTGGACCTACTGGAGCGCGCCGGAGTCGCCATCACGCCGGGCAAGGATTTCGGCACGTACCAGGCGGAGCGCTATGTGCGCTTCGCCTATACCCGTTCGATGGACGACCTGCGCGAGGGCGTGCGCCGCCTGGGGGAATTTCTACGCGGCTAGCAGCTGCGCGAGGAGCCGGATCTCCTGGCGCATGTCGACGGACTAAGCCGCGGTCTGCGGTTTGGAGCGCTTGAGCATCTGCTGCATACGCAGCTTTTCGGCCATTACTTTCTGCGCGTACTGCTGGCTGTCGTCGCCGAAAGCGCCGGCGTAGAGCTGCAGACCGGGCATCAGGCCACCGCCGCGACGCACGGCGTCCTTGAGGATGCGCGCACCCACCATGATGTTAGTCGTCGGGTCGAACACCGCGTCTTCGCCCCCGAGCGCCTCGAGCTTGTCCTGGTGGTACTTCGGGATCACCTGCATCAGGCCCTTGGCACCCATGACGCTCTCAGCGATCGGATTGAAGCGCGACTCAACCGCCATCACTGCCAGAAGGAGCAAGGGATCCAGCCCGGTCCGGCTGCCGGCCTCATGCGCCGCCCCGACCAGTTGTTCGGTTGCCTCCTGCGCCACCTTGTAGCGCCGGGCAAGATACACCGCAAGGGTCCGATACTCCGAGTTCTCATTGTCCGCAACCGGCACCACCAGGGAAATACCCTCATGGCGGATCGTGCCGAACGCCGCGGTCGCCGATCCGGACGGGGCGCTCTGGTCTACGACCGGGCGTGCGCCCATCAGCAAGGCAACGGTCGCAACCGCGCCGAAGACGGTCAGTCCGTTGCGCAGGAATACCGCCGTCAAATTGTAGGTGCTCAGGGCAATCTGTTTCAGCTTGTCCATGTTTTACCTCCATACCGATAAAGCCAATCAAGCCGGCGATTTCGCGTCACTGCGCGGCACCGCCGGTCGGTGCAACCGCCCATTATATATGGACGCCCCACCCGCACCTGCACCGGACTGTTCGCACCCCGCAGTTCGCAGGCTCGCGAGCGTACCTGTGCAGGCACACCACTCCCTAAAAACACTTCTAATTTCTAGTTACTTGAAACGGCTTGTTAATGTGCCGTTCGAACTCTAAGAAACTGCGACCAAATCCTGGCTTAGTAAATTGCCGGCTTTGTGGCGGATACTGACGTGATGTAATGCAACAAACGCTATTCTATTGAATCATCTAATCTATGTCAAGCAACACAGGCAAATAATGGTGCTATGCAACAAATCCGCTCGAAGCTGAAATTGACGCGCCCTCTCAGTTCAGGCAATCTATTCATGAGCTTCGGCCTGAGCGAGAAACGACCCCAGCCGCGCTACCTGCGATCCCGTTAGAGAAACGGGCAGCGCAGCTGGGCAATTCAGTCTAGCGCGAATGTCCGCGGTGCAGCCTTCGCTTTCGCTGGGGCTGACCGCGAGACACTCTTACCTACGCTAAGGCCTTGAGCCTGTCGGAAAAGGCCAGGCTGCTGCAGGATTCAGGGCGGTTTTCGCCCCTGGCGTCGCCGCAGTCGATGGGGCTGCTGGAGCCATCATCGAACGTGCTGCCGGCTTCGCCGGTTTCACCGCAGGTTTAGCCTTTTTTTTGGCCGCTTTCTTTTTGGCGGCTGGCTTTTTGGCCTTTTTAGCTGGCTTTTTTTTAGCAGCTTTTTTTTTCGCAGGTTTTTTCTTGGCGGCCTTTTTCTTGGCCGCTTTCTTTTTTGCGGGCTTTTTAGCTACTGCCCTCTTCTTTTTGGCTTTTTTAGCCGGTTTCTTCTTCGCTGCTTTCTTTGCTTTTTTCTTCGTTGCCATGGTAAAGCTCCTTCTTCAAGTTAAAGAAAAACAACTACTGCAAACCCGGCTAGGCTAGCCCGGATTATCCGCCCGGCCGGAGCACGCTCCGGCCAGCCGAATCTCTTGACTGCGGTCGCGCCGGCCTCATGCGGCCTTGCGCCCCAGCAGATCACGATACAAAACGGAGGGATCGAGTTCGATCCCTCCATCCCAAATCAGAGTCCTCGCCGCCGGATCTATCGCGACGCGCCGGAACTGCTCCCGATCGCGCCAGAGCCTGAACGCCCCGATCTCCAGCAGGTTTCCCAGGAATACGCTGCCTTCCACCCCGTCGTCGAAACGCAGCCACAGGCTATAGTCGTTGTTCGCCCGGAATTCCGTCAGTTTATGCATCGCGTTTGCCTCCACCAGGCACCAACTCAAAACTGTCTCTCAGTCCCAACTTAGCGCACCTCCGGTTTGGTACTCGATAACCCGGGTCTCGAAGAAGTTGCGCTCCTTCTTCAGGTCGATCATTTCGCTCATCCACGGGAACGGGTTGCTCGCCCCCGGATACAGTTGTTCCACACCGATCTGCTGGCAGCGCCGGTTGGCGATGTAGCGCAGATACTCCTTGAACATCGGGGCGTTCAGGCCGAGCACGCCGCGCGGCATCGTGTCCTCGGCGTAGCGATACTCAAGTTCTACTGCCGTCTTCATGTAGCCCTGTATCTCTTCGCGAAACGCCTGCGTCCAGAGATGCGGATTTTCCATTTTGATCTGGTTGATGAGGTCGATGCCGAAATTGCAGTGCATGGACTCGTCGCGCAGGATGTACTGGTACTGCTCGGCGGCGCCGGTCATCTTGTTCTGCCGGCCCATGGCGAGGATCTGGGCGAAGCCGACATAGAAGAACAGCCCCTCCATGATGCAGGCGAACACGATCAGGCTCTTCAGCAATTGCTGGTCGGCCTCGGGCGTGCCGGTCTTGAATGCGGGATCGGTCAGCGTGTCGATGAATGGGATCAGGAACTCATCTTTGGCGCGTATGCTAGCGATCTCGTGATAGGCGTTGAATACCTCGCCCTCATCCAGCCCCAGCGACTCGACGATGTACTGGTAGGCGTGGGTGTGAATGGCCTCCTCGAACGCCTGGCGCAGCAGGTACTGGCGGCATTCCGGCGCGCTGATGTGGCGATAGGTGCCGAGCACGATATTGTTTGCGGCAAGCGAATCAGCGGTTACGAAGAAGCCCAGATTGCGCTTGACGATGCGCCGCTCATCTTCGGTCAGGCCGTTGGGATCCTTCCAGGTCGCGATGTCGCGGCTCATGTTGATTTCCTGCGGCATCCAGTGGTTGGCGCAGGCGGAGAGATACTTATCCCAGGCCCATTTGTACTTGAACGGCACCAGCTGATTGACGTCGGTGCTGCCGTTGATAATGCGCTTGTCCTCCGCGCGGATGCGGCGTAGCGCTTCTGCGCCCGGTGGCGGCACGCTTGCCGGCCGAATTTCCGCGCCCGCCGCCGACGCCGGCATGAAGCCCCGCGCCGGCTGCAAACCCAGGCCGGGGATCGGGGAAACTGCCACATCGTCCTCAAAATTGAGCATGTTCATTTTTTCAGTCTCTTCACCTGCCTACTGGCATGCCTCGCATTCGGGGTCGTCGACCGAGCAGAATTTCGGCTCGACCGGCTCGGTGCCCGTCGGCGCGGGCTGCATCCCGCCCTCGGGCACGGCGTTCAGCTGCCCATTCTTGACCGTGGACTTTTCCGCGTGGGTCG
This sequence comes from Burkholderiales bacterium, assembly GCA_038206915.1. Classification (GTDB taxonomy): domain Bacteria; phylum Pseudomonadota; class Gammaproteobacteria; order Burkholderiales; family SG8-39; genus 2-12-FULL-64-23. The sequence continues at coordinate 22,395 of JBBRAI010000036.1, forward strand.
CACCCATGGAGCGCAGGTAGTAGGTGGTCTTGAGTCCGCGCTTCCAGGCGAGCTTGTAGGTATCGTCCAGGCGCTTGCCCGACGCCCCCCCCATATAGATATTGAGCGACTGCGACTGGTCTATCCATTTCTGCCGCCGCGCCGCAGCCTCCACCAGCCACGCCGGCTCGACTTCGAACGCCGTGGCGTAGAGATTGCGCAGTTCGGCCGGCACCCGGTCGATCTTGGCCAGATTGCCGTCGAAATACTTGAGGTCGGCGATCATCACCTCGTCCCACAGGCCCAGTCGTTTGAGATCATCAACCAGATACTCGTTGACCACGGTAAACTCGCCAGAGAGGTTCGATTTCACGTACAGGTTCTGGTAGGTCGGTTCGATCGAGGCCGACACGCCGATGATGTTGGCGATGGTCGCGGTCGGGGCGATCGCAAGGCAGTTGGAGTTGCGCATGCCGTGCTGCCTGATGCGCTCGCGCAGGCTGTCCCAGTCCATGCTCACGCTCATGTCGATCTCGACGTTGCCGCCGCGCTCCTCGCGTAGCAGCGCCAGGGTGTCCTGCGGCAGGATGCCGCGCTCCCAGAGCGACCCGCGATAGGACGAATAGCGGCCGCGCTCCTCCGCGAGTTCGGTCGAAGCCAGGTAACCGAAATACGCGACCGTTTCCATCGAGCGGTCGGCGAACTCCACGGCGTCCTTGGAGGCGTACGGGATGCGCAGCACATGCAGGCAGTCCTGGAAGCCCATGATGCCCATGCCCACCGGGCGGTGCTTCAGATTCGAATTGCGCGCCTTGCCCACGGCGTAATAGTTGATGTCGATGACGTTGTCGAGCATGCGCATCGCCGTTGCGATGGTGCGCTGCAGCTTGGCGTGGTCCAGCTTGCCGTCTTTCAGGTGCGCAACGAGATTGACCGAACCGAGGTTGCACACGGCGATTTCGTGCTCGTTCGTGTTGAGCGTGATCTCCGTGCACAGGTTGGAGCTGTGCACGACGCCGATGTGCGACTGCGGCGAACGGATGTTGCACGGGTCCTTGAACGTGATCCAGGGATGCCCGGTCTCGAACAGCATTGACAGCATCTTGCGCCACAATTGCAGCGCCGGGAGCTTGCGGAACAGCTTGTGCTCGCCCCTGGCGGCGCTTTCCTCGTACGCCGTATACGCCTTCTCGAATTCCTTGCCGAACTTGTCGTGCAGGTCGGGGCAGTCGGACGGCGAAAACAGCGTCCATTCGCCGTTTTCCATCACCCGTTTCATGAACAGGTCCGGAATCCAGCTGGCCGTGTTCATGTCGTGGGTGCGGCGGCGGTCGTCGCCGGTGTTCTTGCGTAGTTCGAGGAACTCTTCGATGTCGAGATGCCAGCTTTCCAGGTAGGCGCACACCGCGCCCTTGCGCTTTCCGCCCTGGTTCACCGCGACGGCGGTATCGTTGACCACCTTTAGAAACGGCACCACGCCCTGCGACTTACCGTTCGTGCCCTTAATATGCGAACCTAGGGCGCGCACCGGCGTCCAGTCGTTGCCCAGCCCCCCTGCATACTTCGCCAGCAGGGCGTTGTCCTTGATCGATTCGTATATGCCGTCCAGGTTGTCCGCAACCGTGGTCAGATAGCAGCTCGAAAGCTGGGAGCGCAGCGTGCCCGCATTGAACAGCGTCGGCGTGGAGCTCATGAAGTCGAACGAGGACAGCACCTGGTAGAATTCGATGGCGCGCGCCTCGCGGTCGATTTCGTTCAGCGCGAGCCCCATGGCCACGCGCATGAAAAACGCCTGCGGCAGTTCGATGCGCTGGCCGTGATCATGCAGGAAATAGCGGTCATACAGGGTCTGCAGGCCGAGATAGCCGAATTTCAGGTCGCGCGAGGCGTCCAGCGCCTTGCCCAGGCGCGCGAGGTCGAACTTGGCCAGACGTTCATCCAGCAGTTCGGCAGCGATCCCGCGCCTGATGAACTCCGGGAAATACTCTGCATAGCGCTTGCACATTTGCGCCTGAGAGACCTCCTCGCCCACAATCTCGATGCGGATGGTGTTCAGCAGCAGACGCGCGGTGACATAGCTGTAGGCCGGATCTTTTTCGATTAGCGCGCGCGCCGACAGGATCGCGGACTTGCGTATCTCCTCGATCGGCACGCCGTCGTACAGGTTCTTCAGCGTCTCGTTGAATATGATGCGCGGGTCGACCGCGTCGCCCAAGCCCTCGCAGCACGCCTTGAGCAGGTTCTTCAGGCCGGCCAGATCGATCGGCCGCCGCTCGCCATTCTCGATTACGTGCAATTCGGGCGGGGCGCTCTTTTCCTTCTGTTTCGCCTGTTCCTGGGAGCGCGCCTTGGTGCGCTGCTCGCGGTAGAGAACGTAGGCGCGCGCCACTTCGTGCTCGCCGGAGCGCATCAGCGCGAGTTCGACCTGGTCCTGGATGTCTTCTATATGGAAGGTGCCGCCGCCGGGCTGTCGCCGCGCCAGTGCGGCGACCACGTTTTCGGTCAGCCCTGCCACCAACTCGCGAATGCGTGCCGAGGCCGCTCCCTGCCCGCCTTCGATCGCGAGAAACGCCTTGGTCATGGCGACCGAGATCTTGCCCGGGTCGAAACCGACTACCGATCCGTTGCGGCGGATGATCCGGTACTCGGGATGGGTCGAGGGGTTCACTACGGAAACTTTAGCAACATTGGCACCGGCCGCGGATGGCGATTTTTCAGATTCGGTGACAAGCTGCATCTGCATTCCCCCTTTCCTCTCGTCTGCCTAGCGCCGCACTTCTGCCGCCGGTTTCATGTTCTGATTCGCACTACAACCACAATATATAGTATCTCGTTACCAGCTCGCAACTAATTTTAGTGACGCGCTTTTGATTTTGCAAGGACTTTTTGAAATTTTATGTTGCCGTGCGCATCGGGCGAGAAAGCGGCCGGATTAAATACGGCGCGGTACCGCCGCACGCAACAGCGAGAAAACGCCGGCGGCGCAGCGATGCGCAGAGGAGCAGCGCGCGATTGCGCCGCGATCGATCAGCGCGGTATCGATTCGCGAAAGCGCGTCCAATCGAAGCCGGGGCCCGGATCGGTCTTGCGGCCCGGCGCGATGTCGCAGTGGCCGGCGACATCCGCGATCGGATAGACCGGCTGAAGTGCGCGCACCAGCTCCGCCAGCACGCGGTACTGCTGCTCGGTATAGGGCACGTCGTCGGCGCCCTCGAGCTCAATGCCGATGGAGAAATCGTTGCAGCTGCTGCGGCCGCGCCAGGTCGAAACGCCGGCGTGCCAGGCGCGCATCTTGCAGGGCACGAACTGCAGCAATTCGCCGTCGCGGCGAATGAGGAAGTGCGACGACACGCGCATCCCGGCCAGGGTCCGGTAGTAGGGATGTGCGCCGCAGTCCAGTTCGTTGGTAAACAGGCGCTCGATCGCGTCGCCGCCGAACTCGCCGGGCGGCAGACTGATGTTGTGGATCACCAGCAGCGTGATCGGCTCGTCGGGCGGGCGTTCGTCGCAGTTGGCGGAGGCTACGTAGCGCGCCGCATCCACGCGCCCGTCGGAAGCCGCAATCATATACGCGGTTCGTTGATGCCCAGGCGCTCCATCCGATAGCGCAGCGCGCGAAAGGTGATTCCGAGCAGCCGTGCCGCGGCGGTTCGATTGAAGCGCGTCATGTCCAGCGCCTCGAGTATCGCCTCGCGCTCGACGCGGTCCAGATAATCCTGCAACGGCCATTTGCCGCCCGAGGGCGCATCGCCGGACTGGCGCGCCGGTGTCAAGCGCAGATCGCCGGACTCGATTTCTTTGCCGCCGCACAGCGCTACGGCGCGCTCGAGGATATTCTCCAGCTCGCGCACGTTGCCGGGGAAATCGTAGTCGAGCAGCGCCGCGTGCGCGGCTTTGGACAGTCGCGGCGCCAGACCGTCCGGCCCGGCGAGGCGCTCCAGCATGGACTGCGCGAGCGCCGGAATGTCCTCGCGGCATTCCTTCAGGGACGGCATTTTCAACTCGATCACGTTGAGGCGGAAATAAAGGTCCTGCCTGAACTTGCCCGATTCCACCAGCGCGGTGAGATTCTGGTGGGTGGCGCAGATCATGCGCACGTCCACCGCATCCTCCGCCGTAGCGCCTACCTTGCGCACGCGCTTCTCCTGGATTGCGCGCAACAGCTTCACCTGCATGGCGAGAGGCAGGTCGGCGACTTCGTCGAGGAACAGCGTGCCACCATGAGCAACCTGGAAAAAACCGTCGCGGTCGGCATCGGCACCCGTGAAGGCGCCTTTCTTGTAGCCGAAGAATTCGCTTTCCATCAGGTTTTCCGGAATGGCGCCGCAGTTCACCGGAACGAAGGTCTGCTCATGGCGCGCGCCCTGGTCGTGGATCAGGCGCGCGGCCAGTTCCTTACCGCTGCCGGATTCGCCGCCGATGTATACCGGCGCCTGGCTGCGCGCCAGTTTGTAGATCATTTCGCGCGCCTGGCGCATCGCCGGCGATTCGCCCAGCAGCTGCAGGCGCGCAGGTCTTGGTGTCGAAGTCTGCTGCGGCAGCTTCAGCGCCGACTTGATCAGCGTGCGCAAATCCTCCAGCGACACCGGCTTGGACAGGTAGTCGAACGCGCCCGCCTTGAGCGCGGCTACCGCGTTTTCGGCACTGCCGTAAGCGGTGATGACGGCCACGGGAAGATCGCGGCAATGTTCGCCGATGTGCCGCACCAGATCCAGACCCTCGCCGTCCGGCAGGCGCATGTCGGTAAGGCACAGGTCGAAACGCCCGGCCTCGAGCAGCGCGTGCGCCTCGCCCAGGCTCGCCGCCGATTCTACCTTCAGCCCCATGCGCAGCAGCGTGAGCTCGAGCAGTTCGCGGATATCGGCCTCGTCGTCGACCACCAGCACCGTGCCGACAGCCTGCTCGTTCCTGCGCTCGGCGCGTTTCATTCCGGCCTGCCTCCGCACAGTATGCGAAAGTCCGCGCCGCCCGCATCGGACGACGGGCCGACGTACTCGAGGATTGCGGAATTCGCCGCGCACATTTCTCGCGCGATGTACAGGCCGAGGCCGGTGCCGCTGCTGTAGGTCGTAAAGAAGGGTTCGAACAATTGCTGCCGCAGGTGCGTGGGCACGCCTTCGCCATCGTCGATCACGTCCAATTCTACCCGATTCGCGCGGCGCCTCACCACCACGCGCACGCTTGCGTCGCGCTGGCGCGAATGGCGCCAGGCGTTGCGCAGCAGGTTCCACAGCACCTGCTGCAGATGCACGCGATCAAATGCGATCTCGCCAGGGTCACGCACCTCCAGCACGAAGCTTGATGCCGGTATGCGTTCGTTTTGCGCAAATTCTTCGATGAACGACGGCAGAAAATCGCCAACGCGGATCGGCTCCGGGTGCACCCGGTCGCGCCGCGTCAACTCGAGCACGTTGCGCACCATGCGATCCAGACGCTTGGAATTGTCCTGAATGATATGCAGCAGCCGCTCCTGCGACGGGCCGCGCTGCTCCTCGAGCAACAGTTCGCTCGCGTGGCTGATAGCCGAAAGCGGGTTGCGGATCTCGTGCGCTATGTTGGCGGTGAGCCGCCCGAGCGCGGCAAGCTTGAGCTGCTGCGCCTGCTCCTGCAGTCGCGACTGATCCTCGAGGAACACCAGCGAGATACTGCCGCCTTCTGCGCCGGCCTCGACGAAGCGCGCGCGCACCAGCTTGCCGCTGCCGGGCAGCAGCACGGTCTCAGTCGCGCTGCCCCCGGCAACGCGCCAGCGCTGCAGGGCGCGTGCGATTTCGGGCGAATAGTTTTCGATCTGGTCGAGCTCCGGCGGCTGCCATCCGAGCAGCAGCGAAACCTGGGGATTGTGCTGACGCACCAGACCGTTGCCGTCGACCACCAGCACCGCATCCTGCATGTCCTGAATCACCAGCTGGCTGATTCGCAGCTGATTGCTCAGGTCGACCGAGCGCTGGCGCATCACGCGCTCCTGGCGGATCACGCGCCGCGCCAGCTGGTTGGTGATCAGTGCCGTTGCGAAATAGCCGATCGACAGCAGCCCCGGCTGCACGTAGTTGGCGGTGCTGTGATCGAAGGCGAGAATCCAGTAGGTCTGCTCCAGCAGAATCGCAATGGACGCAAGCGCGGCGTAGAACAGCGTCAACGCGCCGCGGCTTACCAGCGCCGCCGCCGCGAGCGATATCAGCAGCATCACGCCAAGGCCGCTCCTGAAGCCGTCGCTGGCGTTCATCAGCAGCACCGTCGCCACGATATCGACGATGACCTGCAGGCTCAGCTGGAGATTGAAATTGCGGCGCAGCTTTTCCAGCAGCACTTGAAACGCAATCGCCAGCACCAGATATGCGGCGCTTACATATTTGAACTGATCGAGGTTGTGGCTGCCGAAGTTGAGATCATTGCCGAAAATCATCACCGCTGCGAGAAACACGGCGGCGAGCAGCAGCCGGTAGATGTTGAAAAACCGCAGCGAAACCCAGAACGAATCCGGCTGCGTGTCGGCTGCGAGCTTCCAGGCGGGCATTTCCGGCGGATCCTAGCCGGCCAGGCGGCGGTGCTCGGCGCAGCAGAAGTAGCGTCCGTCCCCGCCGATGGCTTCGTTTTGCGGCAGATACAGGCCGCAGTGCGCGCAGTTCACCATCTGTTCCGGTGCGCGCCCGGCCCCGCGGGCGGCGGCATTGCGGCCACCGGAGCCCTTCGCCAGGCGCCAGACGACCACGATGACGAGGATCAGCAGCAGGAACTTGGTCACGATGCGTCCCGACCGGCCGGCGCTAGCGCGCGGCGGCTTCGACGCGCTCTAGGCGGTAGCCGTGCTGATACACCGCCAACAGGCGCCAGCCGTTTTCGGGCGTGAGCTGAAGCTTGCCGCGGATACGGCTGATATGGGTGTCGACGGTGCGCGTGTTGATATCGGCCGACTGCCCCCAGACCGCTTCCAGTATGTAACCGCGCGACAGCAGGCGGCCTACGTTGCGCAGCAGGAATAGCGCCAGTTCGTAGTCCTTTTGCGTCATAGCCACCTCTTCGCCGCCCAGCCAGACCTGGCGGTTGCGGCAATCCACGCGGAGCCGCCCGAAATCGATCGACTCCTCCGGTTGGTTCAGGTTCGGGCGCGTGCGGCGCGCCAGCGCGTCGATGCGCGCGAGCAGCTCGAGTTTTCCCAGTGGCTTGACCATGTAGTCGTCGGCGCCGCTGGACAGGGCGTGCACGATGTCCTCTTCGCGCTGGCGCGCGGTCACGAACAGCACCGGCACCGGCTCGGCGATATTGGCGCGGATCCACACCAGCACCTCGGCGCCGGACATTCCCGGAACTTCCCAGTCGAGCAGGAACAAATCGAAAGTCTCGCGCTGCGCCTCTCGCACCAGATCTCTGCCCAGCATGTACGCGTGGCAGCTATGCCCCGCAGCCTTGAGCCAGGCGCAAACCAGATCCGCCTGATCCTGTTCGTCCTCGAGTAAGGCAATACGCATGATGATCAGCTCGCGACCAGTGGTTGAAGCTCGAAACGCAATCGCGCTGTTGTTCTGCTACCCGCTGTCGTCCTGCTAGCCATTGCCGGAAGCCCCCTGCCCCCCGCCGGTCTTGATCTCGACACCCGCCAGGTAGGCAGCGAGGCGGTCCACCAGCGCGGCGAGCGCCGCCGCATCGCGCTGCCGCGCGCCTTCCTCCATCGCAGCGCCCAGCCGCGAAATCTCGGGAAATCCATAGCCGCCGCCGGACCCCTTCATGCCGTGGGCAGCCTTACGCAGGGCTTCGAAATCGCCCTGCGCCAGCGCCGCGCGAATCCGGTCCACGTCGGCCGCGCGATTGGCGAGAAAGCGCGGCACCAGCGAGGCGATCTGCGCGTCCACTTCAACGACGAACTTTTCAGTCATGGCCATCCTGCGCCCATTTTAGCAGACCGCCGCGGCGCACCCGCACCGGGCCGATATTTGACGCTGCCGGCGAAAAGTACGATGCTTCGTCGGTCATGAAATTCTCTTTCAGAATCGGCATCTACCTCGTTCTCGCCACCACCATTGCGATGCTGATCACGCTCGGCGGCGCGTACCAGCTCAGCGTGACCGAGCAGGTGGAGCAGGCCAGCGCGGAAACCAAGAGCCAGCGCATTCTCGCCAAGCTGGAAGAACTGGTCAGCGCCCGCGGGGCCGTGGAATCCTCGACGCTAAGCTACGTCATCGGCCGCTCCGAACGCCAACTGCAGCGGCTAGGCGAGACCGAGAACAGCCTCCGCATCGAGATTGCGCAGCTTGCCCGTCTGGTTGGCGACGATGCGGCGCAGCGCCGACGCGCGGCCGCCCTCGAACTCGCCGCAGGCGCCATGGCCGGAATGCAACAGCGGGTAACCCAGCTGCGCGAGAGTCGGGGCGTGGCCGCCGCCGTAGATTTCATTTCGGGCGATGCCTACCGCGGCAACGAGCGCGAGTTCGAACGGCTGGTGGACGAGATGCGGCGCCAGGAACATGCACTTGACGTGGTTCGGCGCCAGGGCATCGCAACACGCACGCGCCAGCTCGGCCAGCTCACGCTGTGGAGCGGGCTGCTGACCATCGGCCTGGCGCTGTTTGCCGCGGCCGTGATCAATCGGCAGCGCGAGGAACGGCGCCTGTCGGAAGCGCATCTGCGCGAACAGGAAAAGCAATATCGCCTGGTCACGGGCTCGGTGCCCGCGATGATCTGCTATATCGACAGCGCCCACCGCATGCGCTTTCACAACTATGCGATCGAGGAGTGGCTGGACCTGCCGGCCGAGCGCATCGACAATCATCATCTGGCCGAAGTCATCGGTACCACTGCCTACGCGTCGATTCTGTCCGAAATCGAACGGGCGCTTCAGGGCGAGCGCGTCGAATACGAGCGCGCGCGCCAGGGCGCCGAAGGGCGCGAGCACTATCTCGCCGGGACTTTCGTTCCGGATTTCGATGCGGCCGGCGGCTGCGTCGGGTTTTTCGCGATGATCCTCGACATCACCGAGCGCAAAGCCGCGGAGGAAGCGCTGCGGGCGAGCGAGGAGCGCTGGAAGTTCGCGCTCGAGGGCGCAGGCGACGGCGTCTGGGACCGCAACATCCAGACCGACGAAGTCATCTACTCAAGGCGCTACAAGAAGATGCTGGGATTTGCCGAGGGAGAATTCGAGAACCGGCGCGAGGAGTGGGAAAGCCGGATCCACCCGCAGGACCGCGCGCGGGTCATGGCGGACCTGGAGGCCTACCTCCAGGGCACAAACCCGGCCTACGCCGCCGAATTCCGCATGCGATGCAAGGACGGCAGCTGGAAGTGGATACTTGCGCGCGGCATGGTTGTCAGCCGCGGACCCGCCGGCACGCCGCTGCGCATGATCGGAACCCATACCGATATCAGCGCGCGCGTACGTCAGCAGGAGGAAATTTCCCGCATCAACGAGCGCCTCGACCTGGCGCTGCAGGGCTCGCGGCTGGCAATCTGGGACGCCGATATTGCAAGCGGCCGCGTCTTTCTCAGCGAAGGCTGGACCGAGTTACTGGGCGAAAAGCCGCGCGAGATCTACGTCGATTTCGCCTCGCTCCTTGCGCTGGTTCACCCGGACGACATTGCGCGCGGGCGCGCCGAATTGGCGGCGGCGCTGAAGGGAACCAGCCCTGAGTACCATGTCGAGTACCGCATCAGGACGCGCAACGGCGAGTGGAAGTGGATATTGAGCCACGGTCAAGTGGTAAGTCGGGACGCCTCCGGCCGTGCGGTGCGCATGACCGGGACCAATGCCGACATCTCTTCGCGCAAGGAAATCGAGCGCATGAAAAACGAATTCATCTCGGTGGTCAGCCACGAACTGCGCACGCCGCTTTCCTCCATCGTCGGTTCGCTCGGCCTGCTCGTCAATATGCAGGGCCTGCGCGAAGACGTCCAGACGCTGGTGCGCGTGGCGCGGGACAATTCGCAGCGGCTGGTGCGCTTGATAAACGACATCCTGGACGTGGAAAAGCTCGATACTGACAAGCTGCAGATCCAGCTCGAGCCGGTGGAGCTGGGTGCGCTGCTCGAAACCGCCATCCAGGCCAACCAGGGCTACGCCGACCAATACGGGGTCAGCCTGGTGCTGACCTCGCGCCAGGGGCCCGCATGGGTCGAAGCGAATTTCGACCGATTGATGCAGGTAATGGCGAACCTGCTGTCCAACGCGGCAAAGTTTTCCCCGCGCGAAGCACGCGTCGAAGTGCGCCTGGAGCAGGCGCACGGCGCCGTGCGTGTCAGTGTGACCGACCCCGGGCCGGGCATCCCGGACGAATTCAAACCCCGGGTGTTCGACCGTTTTGCGCAGGCGGACAGCTCGACCACCAGGCGCCGCGGCGGCACCGGCCTGGGTCTGGCCATCTGCAAGATGATTATCGACAAACTCGGCGGGAAGATCGACTTTGTGAGTGCCCCGGGCCAGGGCACGACGTTTTATTTCGACCTGCCGCCGCACGCGCAGACCGCGCAGGCCTATGCGCAAAACCGCGGTGCAGTGCGAACATGACGCAGACGCTGAATAAAATATTGCTGGTCGAGGACGATCCCGACATTCAGCTCATCACGCGTCTGAGCCTGGAAGTCGGCGGCGGCTACGAGGTTCGCGTCTGCTCGAGCGGCGCCGAGGCGGCGCAGATCGCCGCCGCATATGCTCCGGACATGATCTTGCTCGACGTGATGATGCCGGGCATGGACGGCCTTGCCACCATGGAGGCTCTGCGCAAACTCGACGGATTGGACCAGACCCCCATGGTGTTTTTTACCGCTAATACGCAGCAACAGATACGGCAGGATCTGTTGCGCCGGGGTGCGCTGGGGGTGATCGTCAAGCCAGTCGAGCCAAGTGCGCTGGTGGCACAGATCCGGGCTCTGTGGCGGCGCCATCGAAATCCGGAACCGGCCGCTTAGGCGGCGGTATCGAACGATCCGTCCAATGTCATGCCGGTTGCGGTTTCCGGGGCCGCGCTATTACCAAACGACGGCCGCGCCTACGCCGCTATCAATTCCCCGGCAAAAGCGCGCACCTGTTCCACCAGCGAGGCCGGCTCGAATGGTTTGGTTATGACGCCGTGCGCGCCCGAGTGCAGATACTCGTCGCACTCCTGCGTGCGCGCAGTCAGAAAGATAACCGGCAGCGCGGCGCTTTCCGCGCGTGCCCGCAATTCGCGCAGAACGCCGAAACCGTCCATACCGGGCATCATCACGTCCAGCAGCACGAGATCCGGCGCGTATTCCCCGACATGGTGCAAGCCTTCGGCGCCGCTTCCGCATACGCGCACGTCGAAGTCTCCAGCCGACTCGAGAATGTGCTTTACCAGCCACTGCAAGTCGGCCTCGTCTTCGATGTAAAGTATGCGCTTGCGCTGCCCCATGTGATGCTGTTCCAAAGTCAGTTCCGGTTCGTGCCCCGGGCGGCATCAGCCATTGCGATTGGCACTATTTCACGCGCGTGTCGGTGCACTCTACACCCCGGTAGCAAGGCATTGAAGCCTGTTTAACAATGTTTAACAAGGCCATGACAAATCATGAAAAATTGCCCTGGACAATCGATCCGACGTACCAAAATCCCGGTAGAGATCGGGCCGATACCGCGGCTGGAACGCGCGGCGCTAGATTCTTCGGACTACGTATCCGCCGCCGCACAATATGCGTACGACGCGCCGCGTGACGGCGTTATGCGGGGGGCACGCCAGGTGACTCTTTAGATCTGCCCGATCGCGAAAAAACGTCGGCGTCAAGGAAGCGGAGGACAATATCCGGCTGGTCAGCTTCACGCAGTACGAGATCGGCTACTTCGATCTTGAAGCCTGCCGCGTGGAGCCAGTGCAAAACCCTTCCGGACCGAAAGTGTTAAGCATGTCTCCGGTATAAAGTGTCAACCATGTGTGCGGTCAACACTAAAAACAGTGGTCGGGGTGAGAGGATTTGAACCTCCGACTCCTGCGTCCCGAACGCAGTACTCTACCAGGCTGAGCTACACCCCGAGGTGATTCCGGCGGGGGCGAACCCCCAAAAACTAACGCGGTCAGTAGCTGCGATTGACCGCGAATTCCGCCAATTGTAGCAAACTGTCGCGGTATTTTGAATTCGGCAAGCGCTCTATCGCGGCGCTGGCCACCGCCGCCTCGTGCTTCGCCTGCTCCCGCGCATACTCCAGCGCGCCAGTCGCGGTGATGGCTTCGAGTACCGACTCGAAATCCTCGCGCCCGCCCTGCTCGATCGCATGGCGCACCGTTTTCGCCTGCGCCGGTGAACCATTGCGCATGGCATAAATCAAGGGCAGCGTCGGCTTGCCCTCGTTGAGGTCGTCGCCCAGGTTCTTGCCGGTTTCGCTCAGATCGCCGGAATAGTCGAGCACGTCGTCAATCAACTGGAATGCCGTGCCCACGTGCACACCGTACTGCGCCAGCCCCTCCTCTATCTCCGGCGCGGCGCGTCCGAGGATGGCGCCCAGGCGGGTGGCGGCCTCGAACAGCTTGGCGGTCTTGCGCCGCACTACCTCCAGATAGCGGGATTCATCGGTGGCGGCGTTATGCACGTTCAGGAGTTGCAGCACTTCCCCCTCGGCGATGGTGTTGGTGGCTTCGGCCAGCACCGCCATCACGCGCATGTCGTCCACGTTGAGCATCATCTGAAACGCGCGCGAATAGAGGAAATCCCCCACCAGCACGCTTGCCGCGTTGCCGAACGCCGCGTTTGCGGTCTTGCGCCCGCGGCGCAGGCCGGATTCGTCCACGACGTCGTCGTGCAGCAGCGTTGCGGTATGGATGAACTCAACGACTGCCGCAAGCTCATGGTGGTGATTGCCACCAGCGTAGCCGGTCGCGCCCGCGGCGAGCAGCAGCATCGCCGGGCGCAGACGCTTGCCGCCGCTGGCGATGATGTACTCGGCCACCTGCCGGATCAGCACCACGTCGGAGTCAAGGCGCCGCCGGATCAGTGCGTCCACCGCGCGCAGGTCCGCGTCGATGAGTGAATGGATGGATTCTATGGGCAAGGTGAGCCGGTGAGCAGAGTAAAATGCGGCGCCGCAATACGGGTTTGGCAGGGGTCGAGAGGATAGCATAAAGCTTTTGACTGCTAAAGCTAAATTGCTGTATCATCTCGGGTTCCTTGATTTCTTCGCGGTTTGGTTCTTTTGGAGTCTTAACATGTACGCGGTCATAAAAACCGGCGGCAAGCAGTACCGCGTCGCTGCCGGCGAAAAATTGAAAATAGAACAAATTTCGGCAGACATCGGGGCTGAAATCGTGCTCGATAAGGTGCTCCTGGTCGCCGACGGTGACAATCTCAAGATGGGCAGGCCGCTGGTAAACGGCGCCACGGTGCAGGCCAAGGTCCTGACACAGGGACGTCACGACAAGGTGCGCATATTCAAGCTGCGCCGGCGCAAGCATTACCAGAAGCACCAGGGGCATCGGCAGAATTACACCGAAATTCAGATCACCGGAATTACCGGATAAGCGCAGCAGCTTAATCAGAAAGGCAGGCTATGGCACATAAAAAGGCAGGCGGCAGCTCCAGGAACGGCCGCGATTCGCAGTCCAAGCGCCTGGGCGTGAAACGCTACGGCGACCAGTTGATCAGCGCCGGCAGCATCATCGTGCGCCAGCGCGGCACCCAGGTGCACGCCGGCGAGAACGTGGGCATGGGCAAGGACCACACCCTTTACGCCAAAGTTTCGGGCAAGGTATTGTTCGGTGTCAAAGGCCCGATGAGCAAGAAGACGGTAAGCGTGGTGCCGGCCTGAACCCCGGCAGGCTCCCAGCAAAGCCCTATCCACGCGGTAGGGCTTTTTTATTTGTCGCGCCGATACGGACTTGATCCGATCATGAAATTCATCGACGAAGCCAGGATCGAAGTGCACGCCGGCAAAGGCGGGAACGGCGTCGCCCATTTCCGCCGCGAGAAGTTTGTTCCGCGCGGAGGCCCGGACGGTGGCGACGGCGGTAATGGCGGCAGCATTTTCGCAATCGCCAACCGCAACATCAATACGCTGATCGATTACCGCTATGCGCGCATCCACCGCGCCAGGGGCGGCGAGAACGGGCGCGGCTCGGATCAGTACGGCAAGGGCGCCGAGGATATCGTTTTGCGCGTTCCGGTAGGAACCGTCATTGCCGACGCCGAGACCGGCGAGCTTATCGCCGACCTGGTTGCGCATGAGCAGACAGCGCTAGTCGCGCGCGGCGGCAAAGGCGGCCTGGGTAATCTGCATTTCAAGACCAGCACCAACCGTGCGCCGCGCCAATGCACCCTGGGCGAGCCAGGCGAATCGCGCGAATTGCGCCTGGAGTTGAAGCTGCTCGCCGACGTCGGCCTGCTGGGCATGCCCAATGCGGGGAAATCGACCTTCATTCGTTCCGTCTCGGCAGCGCGCCCGAAAGTCGCCGATTATCCCTTCACCACGTTGCACCCGAACCTGGGCGTAGTGCGCGTAGCCGAGGACAGGAGTTTTGTCGTCGCCGACATACCCGGCCTGATCGAAGGGGCGGCCGAAGGCGCCGGCCTTGGACACCAGTTCCTGCGCCATCTGGCGCGCACGCGCCTGCTGCTGCACCTGGTCGACATCGCGCCCCTGGACGACGGCGTCGACCCGGTCAGGGACGCGCGCGCCATCGTGAACGAACTCAAGAAATACGACAAGGCGCTGTACGACAAGCCGCGCTGGCTGGTGCTCAACAAGACCGACATGCTGCAGACGGACGAGCGCGAGCAGGCGCTCAAGCGTTTCATCAAAGCCTACCGCTGGAAGGGCCGCTGGTTCGCCATATCGGCGCTCACCGGCGAGGGTTGCCGCGACTTGAGCTTCGCCATCATGGACCATCTCACTGAAAAAGAGGCGGCCTGAAATGGCCGCGCCGCTCGAATCCGCGCACCGACTCGTAGTCAAGGTCGGCAGCACGCTGGTCACAAACCGGGGCCAGGGCCTGGACCGGGGGGCGATCGCGCGCTGGGCGACGCAGATAGCCCAGCTGCGCGCGCAGGGCAAGGAAGTGGTGCTGGTGTCGAGCGGCGCCATCGCCGAGGGCATGCAGCGGCTCGGATGGACGCGGCGTCCGCTGGTGATGCAAGAACTGCAGGCCGCCGCCGCGGTGGGCCAGATGGGTCTGGTGCAGGTGTACGAAAGTTCGTTCCGCGAGCATGGCCTGCATACAGCGCAAGTGCTGCTCACTCACGCCGACCTCGCCGACCGCCAGCGCTACCTCAATGCCCGCTCGACCCTGCGCACACTGCTTGCGCTGGGCGTGATACCGATCATCAACGAGAACGACACCGTGGTCACCGACGAGATCAAGTTCGGCGACAACGACACGCTGGGCGCGTTGGTCACCAACTTGATCGAGGCGGATTGTTTGGTGATCCTCACCGACCAGGCCGGCCTGTTCACAAGCGATCCACGCGAGGACGCGTCAGCGCAACTGGTGCGCAACGCGAAGGCCGGCGCGGAGGAACTCGAGCGCATGTGCGGAAAGGCCGGCAGCCACCTCGCCAAGGGCGGCATGCTCACCAAGGTACTGGCGGCGAAGCGGGCCGCGCGCTCCGGTGCTCACACGATTATCGCGTCCGGGCACGAGCCGGACGTACTGCTGCGCCTGGCTCAGGGCGAAGCCATAGGCACGCACCTCGTCGCCGAGACCATGCCGATCGCCGCGCGCAAACAATGGCTGGCTGACCATCTGCAGGTCAACGGCAGGCTGACACTGGATGCCGGCGCGGTGCGCGCGCTGGTCAATGAGGGCAAGAGCCTGCTCGCGATAGGCGTGAAAAGCGTCGAAGGCGCGTTCGAGCGCGGCGCAGTGGTTGCCTGTGTCTCACTGGAAGGCAGGGAGCTTGCGCGCGGGCTGGTGAATTACGGCGCCAACGAAGCGCGCCGCATCGCGGGCAAGCCCAGCAGCCAGATCCTGGCCATTCTGGGCTATGTCGACGAACCCGAACTGATACACCGGGACAACCTCGTCCTGCTCTAGCGGGACGAGGTTGCGGCGCAGGCTAACATTCGCGCAGCGGATGTAATGCCGCAGCCACAACCGCCCCTAGAAATAGCGAGGCGAGGTTGCGGCGCAGGCTAACATTCGCGTAGCGGATGTTATGCCGCAGCCACAACCGCCCCTAGAACTAACGGAACCAAGTTGCGGCGTGCGCTAACGAATGCGCAGCCGCTCCCGAAATCATGCGCCGGTCAATAACCGTAGGTCTTGGCTCGTGGATTACCGCCGTTCCTGAGCGCTGCCACGCCTTCTTCGGCGGTCGAAATATCGCCGGTTGAAGGGCAGAAGTAGCCGTTAAAGAGCGCGGCACGCCGGCCGTTGCGCGGTTCCGACCGGATCGGCAGCCATTTCGAATCGCGGACTTCAGACCAGCTATTGCCGGCGCTGCCAAGCGCATAGACGCGATACTTGGCATCCGGACAGCGCATGCCCTCGAAGCTCACGTTCAGCGCGCCGTCCGCGCTCTTCGCGATCACGCTGTATCGCACCACGCTATTTTGTCCGACGCTGATCGACCTGGCATCGACAAAGAATTCGAACGGTGTGATCGCGCTCACCTCAAACGGCAGGTAGTTCTCGGGTTTGGGGTATTGCGGGAGCGGCACCTTGGCCTCGCCGCCGCCGTCGCGCTCACTCCGGCCGGCGTCGAAACCGGGCGCCTGAGCCGCCACTGTGAGCGGCAGCATCAGCGCAAGCGCCAGCCGGGCGCGCATGCGTCAGTCCAGATCTTTCACGAGCGAGGCGCGCACCTGCGCGGCCACGACGCCGATTTCGATTTGATAGTTCGCGTGGTCCACGCCCAGCGACAGGCCCACGCCATACTTCAGGGCCTTTGCCATCTCGTCGCTCACCTCGAAGCGCAGGAAATGCACGGCGGAGGTCTTTTCCTCGTTCGAGCGCTCCAGGTCTTCGTCTGCGATAGCGTAGACGCGGGGGCAGCCTTCGACCTGGAACCAGACCCGGTCTTCGATCCCCCTGAGCTTGGCGAGCGCCTGCCTGCGCTCCTCGGCATCGGCGTACTCGATCATCATGGTCGCCTTGTAGTTGCGCCCGTCCGGAATCAGGGGGTTGTAGGCATCGAGCTCGTCCTGTATGCCCTCCTCTTCGAAAGTGCGCTCGATGCGCAGCATTTCCTGGACCTGGTAGCGGATGGTCAGCTCGTCCTCGAAAATGAGCGTGACATGTGCGCCCAGGTACACCGTGCGATCGCGCTTGTGTGCCATCACCTTGGCGCGGAATTCCTTGCGCTGGCGCGCGTAGGACTCCAGGCTGAGCAGGCTGTCTCTGGCGATCGTGTGCTTGGCCTTGTAAATTGCAGTCATGGTCCTATGCCTCTAATCCGTAAGCGATGCGCATCAGGGTCAGCGGATGTTCCCTTTGCGCCCGAGTTTCGCCCATCCCCTGCTGGATGTGGCGCGCCGCAATGGCGCAGTCCGAACTGATGTAGTCCGGGTCGCTCTCGGCCATGGCCTTGAACACCGGCCGGCCGATTTTCATCGAGCTGGCGAAGTATTCCGTCTTCACTCCCCAGGTGCCGTCGTGGCCGGAGCAGCGCTCCACCGTATTGACCGTGGTTTGCGGCACAAGTTGCAGCGTCTCGCGCGTCTTCTGCCCCAGGTTCTGCACCCGCGAGTGGCAGGGAATATGGTAGGAGACCTTGCCCAGCGGCTGCTTGAAGTCGGTTTTGAGCAGTCCATCCTTGTGGCGCAGCATCAGGTACTCGAACGGATCGAACATCGCCTCCGATACGAGCTTCACTTCCGCATCGTCTGGAAACAGCAGCGGCAGCTCCGACTTGAACATCAGTGTGCACGAGGGCACCGCGGTCAGGATCGCGTCACCCTCGCGCGCCAACCGGAGCAGCGGCGGTATGTTCGTTTGCTTGAGCCGGGCGACGCCCTCCAGATCGCCGAGTTCCAGCTTGGGCATGCCGCAGCAGGCCTCCTTCTCGACCAGCACATAGGGAATTTCATTGTGATCGAGCAGCTTGATCAGATCGTAGCCTATGCCGGGCTCGTTGTAGTTCACGTAGCAGGTCGCGAAAATGGCGACCTTCCCCGGCGCACGCTCACCGTCTTTCGCCGCATGCGACGGGCTGGCCGGCGCCCCGCTGCGAAAGCGCGAAGGGCTGTAGGGGGGCAGCTTGCGTTCACGGTGCACGCCGATGACCTTCTGCATCAGCGCGCGCGCCGCGCCGTTGGCATTCACCGCATTTACCGTCCGCGCCACTATAGGGATCGCGGCGAGCTTGCCGATTGCGTCGGTCGAGGAAAGCAGCCGGTCTCGAACCCGGATTTCGCCTTTTTTGAACTTAACCGCCTTGGCGCGCAGCATCAGGTGCGGGAAATCGACGTTCCACTGGTGCGGCGGCACATACGGACACTTGGTCATGTAGCACAGGTCGCACAGATAGCACTGGTCCACGACCTTGCCGAAATCGACCGCGTCCACGCCGTCGACTTCGCCGGTCTTGCTTTCATCGACCAGGTCGAACAGGGTGGGAAACGCGTTGCACAGGCTGACGCAGCGGCGGCAGCCATGACAAATATCGAAGACCCGGTGAAGCTCCGCATTGAGCTTTTGTTCGTCGTAGAAATCCGCCGACTTCCACTCGATCGGGTGCCGGATGGGAGCTTCGAGGTTGCCTTCGCGCACGGCCATATCTGTTTTTAACGGGTCTGTTGCAAGATGAAAACAGGGGGAACGGACTAGCCCAGGGAGACCTTCCCCCACGCGCCCATTCCCCGCCGTCCGAGCGCTACTCGGTCAGGGCGTCCAGCGCCTTCTGGAACCGGTTCGCATGCGAGCGCTCGGCTTTGGCCAGCGTCTGGAACCAATCCGCGATTTCCTCGAAGCCTTCGTCACGCGCGCCCTTGGCCATGCCCGGATACATGTCGGTGTACTCGTGCGTCTCACCGGCTACAGCTGCCGTCAGATTCTGGCGGCTGCTGCCGATCGGCAGCCCGGTCGCAGGATCGCCGACCTGCTCGAGATATTCCAAGTGGCCGTGGGCGTGCCCCGTCTCGCCTTCCGCGGTCGAGCGAAACAGCGCGGCTACGTCATTCTGGCCTTCGATGTCGGCCTTGTTTGCGAAGTACAGGTAGCGGCGATTTGCCTGGGATTCCCCGGCGAAGGCGGCTTTCAGATTTTCCTCGGTTTTCGAGCCTTTGAGTTTCATTGGTTCCTCCAGTTGATAACAGCGGCGAGAACTAGACAAGCTAGCAGAGTTTTCACTTTGACATCATGCGAATTATCAATATTGAAAATAATAAATCATAAAATCAGCAATATATGGAACGTAATAACTAAATTCCAGATATTAGAACAAGTATAAATAGACTACCCGAAACTGTCAACCGCATTGCAAGACCGGCGCTCGTCGAAGCGGAATTCGAAACGGCTTAGTGCCCGAGCGCCGCTCCGATTTCGGCGAAGGTCTGTGCAACCTCGGTGGTCTGAATGGCAACCCCGAGCTGGCGCGCGATTTGCGAAGCCGAGAAAATCCCGCGCACCGCCTGCTGGTCGCCGTCGTCCCCGAGGTCGATGACCAGCGCGTGCTGGCGCCCCGAGTGTTTCAGCGTCGCCACGACGTGCCCCACCTCGGCATGGACCAGATCGGAATGCAGCAGCACTTCCAGCTGCTCGCGCGGGGTCATGATGTCGCCCACGCGAATCTCCTGGCGCCTGATACCCCGCTCCAGCGCAAACTGCACCGGCTTCTCCCCCAATACGTCGTTCGCGGTGATCAGGCCAAGCACATGCCGCTCGTCATCAGTCACCAGAAGCAGGCGCACGCCGCGCCGGATCATGAAGCGGTTTGCGGCATCCAGCGGTGCCTCCAGGTCGATGGTTGCCGCCGGAATCTGCCTCAGGTCGGTCATTACGCCTAGCGCCGGGGAATCGATGCGTACGCGCTCGGCGTTCTGCCCCGGCAGATGGAAACGCGCCCCGCTGTGCAAATGGTGTGCGCTGAGGGATTGATATTCGCGTTTCATTTCGTGCTCTCAGGATCGGACATTGCAGGACTGGCCATGGACCGGCGGCGTGCGGCCGCAAAACTTGCTCTTTCTCTAACGCATCGGACGAAGCGCGTGTTCACGCCTGCTATGGACCGAATCCCGATTCAAAAAGCGCGCCAATTCGTTCAGCGCCTGGGCGTAGACCTCGCGTTTGAATTCGATCACGGTGTCCAGCGGGATCCAGTACTCGTGCCAGCGCCAAGCGTCGAACTCCGGGTGCTCGCTTGCGCGCAATGACACGTCGCTGTCGCGCGCGACCAGGCGCAGCAGGAACCAGATCTGCTTCTGGCCACGGTAGCTGCCGCGCCATTCACGCCTGATCCACTGCGCGGGCACGTCGTAACGCAACCAGTTCCTGGTGCGGCCAAGGATCTTGACATGGTGGGCCTTCAGCCCCACCTCTTCCTCAAGTTCCCGGAACATCGCCTGCTCCGGGGTTTCACCGTGCTTGATTCCGCCTTGCGGAAACTGCCAGGAATGTTCCTTGATGCGTTTGCCCCAGAATACCTCGTTCCTCGCGTTACAGAGAACAATGCCGACGTTCGGGCGGTAGCCGTCACGGTCGAGCATGATATTCACCTTAAACTAGTATTTGCACCATTCTTCCACATTTCACTAGGCAAAGAAAGCTGCGCGTCTCCGCACCGTGGGCGCGCCGATCTTCAAGTAAAATACGCCGGCTTAACACTCCCGGAATACCTATGCGCGTTTCGCAGTTTTTTCTCTCCACCCTCAGGGAAGCGCCGGCAGACGCAGAAATCGTCAGCCACAAACTGATGCTGAGGGCCGGCATCATCCGGCGCCTTGCAGGCGGAATTTACACCTGGATGCCGCTGGGCCTGCGCATCGTGCGCAAGGTGGAAACCATCGTGCGCGAGGAAATGAACCGCGCCGGCGGCGTCGAACTTTCGATGCCCGTGGTACAGCCGGCGGAACTATGGCAGGAGTCCGGCCGCTGGGAAAAATACGGTGCCGAACTATTGCGTTTCCAGGACAGGCATCAGCGCGACTTTCTGCTTCAGCCCACATCCGAAGAGGTCATCACCGACCTCGCGCGCAGCGAACTGCGCAGCTACCGCCAGTTGCCGGTACATTTCTACCAGATACAGACCAAGTTCAGGGACGAGCGCCGGCCGCGCTTCGGCAT
>JBBRAI010000037.1:0-43134 GCA_038206915.1 Burkholderiales bacterium
CGGAATAGGAGAACATGCCGCGCTGGCGCATGATGAAGCTGAAATCTGTGCCGGGAACGCGTGCGTGAATTTTCTCCACCAGAAGCTTCCTCATCGACTTGATGCGGTCGCGCATGTGCCCCAGTTCCTGCACCCACAGCGTGCGCAGTTCCGGATTGGCGAGCACGGTGGACACGATCTTGCTGCCCTGGGTCGGCGGGTTGGAGTAGTTCGCTCGCACCAGGCGCTTGATTTGCGACAGCACGCGCGCGCCTTCCTCGCTGCTGGCGGCGACGACGTTGAGGCTGCCGACGCGCTCGCCGTAGAGCGAGAACGACTTGGAAAACGAGTTCGCCACGAACAACGGCATGCCGGTCTGGGCGAACATGCGCACCACGGCGCCGTCGGCGTCCAGGCTTTCGGCGAATCCCTGGTAGGCGATGTCGAGGAAAGGCACCAGGCCGCGCGCGGCCATGGTCTCGGCGACCGTTTTCCATTGCGCCTCGCTCAGGTCGACCCCGGTCGGGTTGTGGCAGCAGGCGTGTAGCAGCACGATGTCGCCGGCGGGCATGGCTTTGAGCGCGGCGAGCATGCCGTCGAAGTCGACGCCGCGGGTTTTGGCGTCGTAATAGGCGTAGGCGTCGACCTTGAAGCCGGCATTCTCGAACACCGCCCGATGGTTTTCCCAGCTCGGGTTGCTGATCCACAGTGTGGCCTTGGGCGCGGTGCGGCGCAGGAAATCGGCGCCCACACGCAGGCCGCCGGTGCCGCCCAGCGTCTGGACGGTGAGGATGCGGCCTTCTTTCAGCGCCGGGCTGTCGGCGCCGAACACCAGGGCTTGCACCGCCTTGTCGTAGACGGCGAGTCCGTCGATCGGCAGGTAATTGCGCGCTGCCGGCTGCTCGACCAGCTGCTGTTCGGCGCGGCGCACGCACTCCAGCAGCGGCACCTTGCCGTCGTCGCCGGTGTACACGCCGACGCCGAGGTTGACCTTTTTCGGGTTCTTGTCGGCGTTGTAGGCCTCGGTCAGGCCAAGGATGGGGTCACGCGGCGCCATTTCGACGCCACTAAGGAGGGAGGGGGAGTGTGGGGCGTTCATCGTGCTAGACTTTCGTAGTTTATGAATGCCCTAATTGTACGCCTTGATCGCGACATTTCCCAATAGCCCGTTCCGTCTGCACCAGCAGTTCGAGCCCGCCGGCGACCAGCCCGAAGCCATCGCCAAACTGGTCGAGGGGGTCGAGAACGGGCTCGCCTACCAGACGCTGCTCGGCGTGACCGGCTCGGGCAAGACCTACACCATGGCCAATGTGATCGCGCGCCAGGGCCGGCCGGCGCTGGTCATCGCGCCGAACAAGACGCTGGCGGCGCAGCTTTATTCGGAGATGCGCGAGTTCTTCCCCGAGAACGCGGTCGAGTATTTCGTCTCCTACTACGATTACTACCAGCCCGAGGCCTACGTGCCCTCGCGCGACCTGTTCATCGAGAAGGACTCGAGCATCAACGAGCACATCGAGCAGATGCGCCTGTCGGCGACCAAATCGCTGCTCGAGCGCAAGGACACCATCATCGTCGCCACGGTGTCCTGCATCTACGGCATCGGCGATCCGGTGGATTATCACGGCATGATCCTGCACCTGCGCGAACACGAGAAGCTGTCGCAGCGCGACGTCATCGCGCGCCTGACGGCGATGCAGTACCAGAGGAACGAGTTCGAATTCGCGCGCGGCACCTTCCGCGTGCGCGGCGACGTGCTCGACGTGTTCCCGGCGGAACACTCGGAGACGGCGATCCGCATCAGCCTCAACGACGACGAGGTCGAGACGCTGTCAATATTCGATCCGCTCACCGGCCGCGTGCACCAGCGCGTGCCGCGCTTCACCGTCTACCCCTCGAGCCACTACGTCACGCCGCGCGCGACCACATTGCGCGCGATCGAGGCGATCAAGCTGGAGCTGCGCGAGCGCATCGACTTCTTCGTCAGCACGAACAAGCTGGTCGAGGCGCAGCGCATCGAGCAGCGCACGCGCTTCGACCTGGAGATGCTCAACGAGATGGGTTTTTGCAAGGGCATCGAAAACTATTCGCGCCACCTGTCGGGGCGCCAGCCGGGCGAGCCGCCGCCGACGTTGATCGACTACCTGCCGCACGACGCCCTGATGATCATCGACGAGAGCCACGTCACCATCGGCCAGATCGGCGGCATGTACAAGGGTGACCGCTCGCGCAAGGAGAACCTGGTCGACTACGGCTTCCGCCTGCCCTCGGCGCTGGACAACCGGCCGCTGCGCTTCGACGAATTCGAGGCGATGATGAAACAGACTTTCTTCGTCTCGGCGACGCCGGCCGAGTACGAGCGCACGCATTCGGGGCAGGTGGTGGAGCAGGTGGTGCGCCCCACCGGCCTGGTCGACCCGTCGGTGGAGGTGCGACCGGCCACGACCCAGGTGGACGACCTTTTGTCGGAGATCAGCCTGCGCGTGGCGCAAAAGGAGCGCGTGCTGGTAACCACCCTGACCAAGAAGATGTCCGAGGATCTGACCGAATACCTGGGCGAGCACGGCGTCAAGGTGCGCTACCTGCATTCGGAGGTGGAGACGGTGGAGCGGGTGGAAATCATCCGCGACCTGCGCCTGGGCAAGTTCGACGTGCTGGTGGGCATCAATCTGCTGCGCGAGGGCCTGGACCTGCCCGAGGTGTCGCTGGTCGCCATACTGGATGCAGACAAAGAGGGCTTCCTGCGCTCAGAACGTTCGCTGATCCAGACCATGGGCCGCGCCGCGCGCCACCTGAACGGCGCCGCGATACTGTATGCCGACCGCATCACCGATTCGATGAAACGCGCGATCGGCGAAACCGAGCGCCGGCGCGCCAGGCAGATCGCCTACAATGCCGAGCGCGGCATCACGCCGGTGGGCATCTCGAAGCGCATCAAGGACATCATCGAGGGCTACTACGACCGCGACCAGATGCAGTTCGAGCTGAAGGCGGCGCAGGACCAGGCGCGCTACGAGCACATGAGCGAAAAGCAGCTGGCGCGTGAAATCAAGCGCCTGGAGAAGCAGATGCTCGACCATGCGCGCAACCTGGAATTCGAAAAGGCCGCGCAGGCGCGCGACCAGCTCACCGAATTGAGGAAATCCGTGTTCGGCGTGGTGACCGTCGAGGGCGATATCAGGAAGGTCGGGTGAGGACGACTATATCTTGCATGTCGAGCACCGTCGCATGCGGCGAATGACCTTGCGCGCTACGCGCGCCAACCGTGTTTTCTGCGCGGATGAAAAGCGCATCCGCACAGAAAACACGGTTATTGATAGAAGCAAGGACATTGCGGGGTTTTATACAAGATCGCGAATTGCGTACGGATGGCTTTTTCATCCGTGCGCAATTCGCGATCCGCGCGGACAGTTTTTCGTCCGCGCAACAAGCGACTTGACCAAAGGAACGACACCATGACTTTGCCGCCACCGGCGCCGCGCCGCCACCGACACACGCGCAACATCAGCTGCGAAGGCTACCAGCGCGAGGACGGCCTGTGGGACATCGAGGCGCGCATCGTCGACACCAAGACCTTCAGCTACCGCGAGCCGTTTCGCGGCCTGCGTGAGCCGGGCGAGGCTGTGCACGACATGGCGCTGCGCCTGACTGTCGACGACGACATGGTGGTGCGCGACATTCAGGTGGCGATGCAGTCGGTACCGTATGGGCCGTGCAGCAGCGCTCTGCCCGCGTTCAAGGGCCTGATCGGCAAGAAGATCGGCGCCGGCTGGCGCCGCGCGATCCAGGAATGCGTGGGCGGGGTGAAGGGCTGCACGCACATGCGCGAACTGCTGCTTCCTGCGGCCACGGTCGCATTCCAGACGCTGGGCAGCTGGCCCGAAGACGGCCAGCCGGCGCCCGAGCCCGATCCCGATTTCAAGACCGAACGTCCGCATTTCGTCGACGGTTGCAAGGCCTGGGCCACTGACGGCGAAGTGGTGGCCAAGCTGTATCCGCACTTCCACCGCAAAACCGGCTGAGCGGCCGCTTGAGCGCAGTCTGCTAGAGGCGCTTCTGCGTCTTCTCCGGCAGGCGCAGTGCCGATCGGTTTCCGTCGATCATGTGAATGATGCTGAGTATCGGGTGGCGTAGCGGCATGCGCGGTCCGGCCCACTTCATCACTACGCGGATCTGCTCGCGCTTTTCGGCGCTGTAGCAATGCACGGTGCAATTGGTGCAGGTCGGCTTGGCGTCGCCGAATACGCAGCGCTCCAGGCGGCGCGTCGCGTAATCGAGCAGCGCGGCGCAGTCCGCGCACAGCGGGGCGCGGCCGGGATGGTCGTGGCCGCGGCAGTAAAGGCGCAGCATCGCCCTGATGATGGTCAGCTCGCGCGCGCGGCGCACGAAGCGCTTGTCGGTGATGAATTCGATGACTTCGGGCATGACTAAAGATCCTTGATGCCGCGCCGCACGCGCATTGCGCGGCCGACGCCGTCCAGCTGCGCGTCGCCGAGAATGCGCGCCGCGAGTGGCAGCAATTCCGCCTCTTCGCGCGCGATGTGGCTGCGGTAGAGGCCGACCAGGCGTTCGACTACGCCGGCATCCAGTTGGCCCAGGGTTCCGAGCGCGACCGCGTCGAGCGTTTTGCGCAGTTCGCCCCAGGCTTGCTCCAGCTCGCGGTGCTGCACCTTAAGTAAGGCGACGAGCTCGCGCGCCGGCGCCAGTTCGGCTTGCGCAGCAGTCTGCAGCAGTGTCGGGAACAGATCTTCCTCCTCGTCGGCATGGTGGTGCCTGGCCGAGGTGTCGAAATAGCGTATCACGTTCAGTGCCGCTTCGCGCGCGGCCTGGTCCGGCCCGTTCGCGACCAGGTGCGGCACCAAGCGCAGCAGCGTTTCGCACTGGCGCTCGACGCGGCCGTGGCAGGCGCTGAGCATCTCGAGCGGTGCCTCGAAGCCGGCTGCGGGTGCGTCGAAACCGGGGAAAGCCATTTTGGGGGTGCTCATCGGGGTGCTCCGCGTATATTTCGGCGCTGCCTGTCAGCCGGCGCGCCGCTGCGGCAGCACGAGCATATTCGCCAGGCGTGGCTTGGGCACGATCAGGTCGGCCAGCGTATAGGCGTCGAGCGAAATGAAGAAGACTTCGAGCGCCCGCCCAAGCATGCCGCGCAGCACGCAAGCGGCTTCGATGCGGCATGCCGAGTTGTCGCGGTCGAAGCACTCGACCAGCTTGCGGTTGTCCTCGGTGCCGCGCATGAGTTCTCCGACGTTGATCTTCTCCGGCGGAAGTCCGAGGCGCATGCCGCCGCCCTTGCCGCGCGCCGTCTCGATATAGCCGCCCTGGGCCAGGTAGTGCACCACTTTCATCAAATGGTTGGCTGAAATGCCGTAGGCGTCGGCGATCTGGCCGACCGTGGCGATTTCGTCGTCATGGACGCCGAGGTAGATCAATACGCGCAGGCTGTAGTCGGAAAAGGTGGTCAGGCGCATGGGCGGATTCCAAGCCGAGAATAAAACATGTATTCTATGTGTTGATTATGGCAGAAACCTACGTTATAGTAAAGCCGCATATCCTATACAGCTTTGAGGGAACCGAGGTGGAAGCCGAATTGCCGACCGAAGAAGATGTGCTCGCCGCACTGCGCCGGGTCGACGATCCTGAAGTCGGCATGAACATCGTCGACCTCGGGCTGGTCTACCGCATCGAGATCGCCGTGCGGCTGGTGCGCGTCGAAATGACCATGACCTCGGCCGCTTGTCCGCTGGGCGACATGATTACCGAAAATGCGCGCCGAGCGCTGAGTGCGGCGTTGCCGCAGGACAGCGCCGTCGATGTCACGCTGGTATGGGACCCGCCGTGGACGCCCGACATGATGTCGGAGAGTGCGCGGCAAACCTTTGGCTGGCCCGGCTAACGCGCAGGCCGGGTTGGAGTGCTTTTTCTAACCGCAAATGGAGATCCAGACATGAGTATCGAAGCGACCACCACTATCGACGTACGAAATATCGCTCCGCGTGAGCGCCATCCACTGATTTTCGGCACTTTCGATCAGCTTGCGCCCGGGGCCGCCTTCGTACTGGTGAACGACCATGATCCGAAGCCGCTCTATTACCATTTCCAGGCTGAGCGTGGCGAGACGTTCGCCTGGGACTATCTGGAAACCGGCCCCGAAGTATGGAAAGTGCGCATCGCCAAGTCTGCCTGAGTTTCCGGTGAACGCTGGGGCGAGCGGCGTGAGCAACGACCTTCCCGTTGCAGGGCGGGTACCCTTGCTGGTACTCGCGTTTGTCTCTCTGTTTGCGGGGATGGCGGCGGGCCTGGCACGTTTGGGCTGGCCATTCCCGCCGCTAGTCGCGGAATTGGCGCAGCTACACGGTCCACTTATGGCCTGCGGCTTCTTCGGCAGCGTCATCGGCCTGGAGCGCGCGGTTGCGCTTTCGCGGCGCTGGGGCTATCTAGGTCCGCTGTTTACCGGTGCCGGCGCGGCGGCGGGGATCATCGGATTGCCCGCGCTCATCGCACCGCTGTTGATCGCGCTGGGCAGTGCCGTGCTGCTGGCAGCCTCGGTCGTGTTCTATCGCCGCCAGCGTGAATTGTTCACCTTCACGCTCGCACTCGGCGCGCTGTGCTGGCTGCTGGGTAATGTGCAGTGGCTGGCTGGTCGTCCGATCCATGCCGCGGTTCCCTACTGGATCGGTTTTCTCGTTCTCACCATCGCTGGCGAGCGTCTGGAGCTGTCGCGCGTGCTGCCGCCATCGGCCAATGCGCGGCGGGTTTTCGTCGCGGCGCTGGCTATGCTGCTCGGCGGGATCGCCTGGTCGACGCTGGCCTGGGGTGCGGGTACGCTGCTGCTCGGGGCAGGGCTTTTGCTGCTCGCGCTGTGGCTGATGCGCCAGGACGTGGCGCGGCGCACGGTCAAGGGCAGGGGGCTACCGCGCTTCATCGCCGTTTGCCTGCTCACAGGATATGTCTGGCTGGCTTTCTCCGGACTTGTCATTCTCGCCGGCGGCGGACTCGGCTACGGCGGCCCGGGCTACGACGCGGCACTGCACGCGGTGCTGCTCGGATTCGTGTTTTCCATGGTCTTCGGCCACGCGCCCATCATCCTGCCCGCGGTGCTGCGCGTGGCGGTGCCGTATAAACCCTATTTCTACCTGCCGCTCGCGCTGTTGCACTTGTCGCTGCTGCTGCGCCTGACTGGCGACTGGACGCTTTCGGCGCAGTGGCGCGCCTGGGGCGGCGCGCTCAACGGCGCCGCTTTGCTCGCATTTGTGCTGGGCACGATCGCAGCCGTCCTGGGCGGACTTGCGGCGAAGGCCGGGCCGCGGACATCTTGAAAGGAAATTAAAGTGGCAATGTCGAACGGTCTTTGGCTCTGGTTGATGCGCGCGGCGGCGATCGTCGCCGTGGTGTTCGGGCTCGCAACCATCAAGGCCGGTGGCAGCGTGCTCTTCGGCGACGGCGCCCAGGCAGCGGGCCGGATCGTCGGCTTTGTGCTCTGGTTCAATTTTCTCGCGGGCTTCGCGTATGTCGCTGCGGGCGCCGGACTGTGGCTGCTGCGCCGCTGGGCGGCGTTGCTCGCAGCGGCGATCGCAGCGAGTACTGTGCTGGTGTTCGCCGCCTTCGGCGTGCATGTCGCGCTTGGGGGTCCATTCGAAGCGCGCACGGCCTGGGCGATGACTTTGCGCAGCGTGGTGTGGGTATTGATAGCACTGCTCGCGCTCAATGCGGCGAAGCGCCGCGACTCGCGCCCCGCGTCGGTTGACATGGGCACTTAGCCCAACAGCAATTGCCAGCAAACCAAATTGGCGCGAGAATGGCCGTGCGCCGGGAAATCGCGCCGATTAGAACATCCCGCAAAGGGGCAGACTTGCTCAATATGCCGATCAAGGTAAAGACCTTCCTCGCCAACGTACCCTTGTTCAAGGAATTGGCGGACGAAGAATTGGAGCGCATGGCGGAAAGCACGCAGGAGGTGCGCGCGCAGCGCGCCGAAATCCTGTTTCACCGCGGCGATCCCGCGCTGGGCTTTCACATTATCGTCTTCGGACAGGTAAAGCTCGCCTTTTCCTCGCCGCGCGGCGACGAAAAAGTCGTAGATCTGATCGGTCCTGGGGGGAGTTTCGGCGAAGCGGTCATGTTCATGGAACGTCCGCATGTCGTTACTGCGCAAGCGCTTGGCGATTCCTTGTTGCTATATATTCCCAGGGAAATCGTTTTTCAGGAACTCGAGCGCGACCCGCGCTTCGTGCGGCGCATGATTGCCGGATTGTCGGGCCGACTGCACCGCCTGATGAGCGATCTGGAAAGCGATTCGCTGCACTCGGGGACGCAGCGCGTGATCGGATTCCTGCTGGGCGGTTGCGATGAGAACTTCGCGTCGGGGCGCACGCTCGAGGTGAAGCTCCCGGCGACCAAAGGCGTAATCGCCTCGCGCCTGAGCGTGACGCAGGAGCATTTTTCGCGCATCCTGCACGACCTTTCCGCGCGCGGCCTGATCGAAGTGCAAGGGCGCGCGATTCGTATCCCGAACGTAGACCGGCTGCGCGCCTGGTCTGAATAAGTTTTAGTTTTCGGGCAGTTCCCATATGACGATCTCGAAGCGGCCGTCGGCGAAACTCTGTGTCCTGAAGTCGTAGCGATTGCGCTCGAGGAAGCGATACAGCGGACGCGGTTCCTGGTGAATGATCAGTTTCAGCTGTTCGCCCAGCGGCAGTTCGCTCAGCGCCTCGACGACGCGCTCGAACGGTTCGGGTGATTGCATGCCGCGTGCATCGACGATTTTCATGTTTGCTCCTATCCGCGCGATCTGCGCCCGAGAAGGCTGATGACCGCGCCCAGCAGCAGGACGGCGCCCAGATTGTGCAGCAGCGCCAGCAGCAGAGGAAAATCCGCCAGCACCATGACCGCGCCCAGCAGCAGCTGCAGGCCCAGTGCCGCCAGCAACAACCAGCCGCGAACGGAGGCGCCGCGCTCGCGCCGGGCCGAAGCTATGCCCAGCGGCAGCAGCATGGCCGCCAGCAGCAGGGCGCCATAGCGATGCGCCATGGCCAAGGGCGCAAGACTTGACACGGCATCGATCGACACCGGTGAGTTGAAAAATGGATTGAACACGCGCCAGTCGGGCGTCCCCGGCCACCAGCTGCCATTGCAGGCGGGGAAGCTGGTGCAGGCGAGCACCGCACGGCGTGCACCGATCATGCCGCCCAGCGCGATCTGCAGCGCCAATGCTGCAAGCGCGATCCAGAGCAAGGGCCGACCGGCGCCGGGGTACGCATCCTTTCCGCGACGGTACAGCCACCACAGCAGCGCCGCCATGCACATGCCGCCGAGCAGATTGCCAAGGGTCACGGCGGGAAGAGTCGACGGCGTGACCATTCCCAGCCCCGCGAGCAATCCCGCCAGCACTACGGTCGCCACCGCGGCAAGCCGCCCGGCGAGGTCCTGCAGTGCATTCCAACCCAGAAACACGATCAGCAGCAGTACGATGCCGGTCGAACTTGCAGCCAGCCGGTGGACGGCGCGCGCCCAGAACAGAGCCGGCCCTTCGGGTATCAGCTGTCCGACCGCCGGTGTCGCGACGCTGTGTCCGTAGCACGCGGGCCAGTCCGCGCAGCCGAATCCGGCCTGCGACAGGCGGATATAGGCACTGGTCGTCGTGATGACCAGCACCAGCAGCAGTGCCGCCAGCACAAGACCGCGCATCGGTCCCGGCTTCATGCGGGCGAACTCCGTGCACCGAGGCTGTCCACGCCGCTGAGGCGCTCGCCGGACTTGATGGGCGCGTTTTGCATCGATCAGCCGCCCGCCGGCAGGAAGGCGTCGGAAAAGCAATAATCTTCGGCAAGGCCCTGCCGCAGGAAGGCCGGAAATGCCGTATCCACCATTTTCGCCGAGCCGCAGACATAGACTTCGTAACCCTTGAGGTCGGGGAAATCGCGCAGGATGGCCTCATGCACCAATCCATCGCGACCCTGCCACTGATCTTCCGGCCTGGGCTCGGACAGCACCGGCACGAACTTGAAGTTGTCGTGCTCCCGCTGCCAGCGCTGTGCGAGTTCCATCAGGTACAGATCTTTCGGCCGTCGCACCCCCCAATACAGCAGCATCGGCCGCTGCAGGGCGCGATGAAATGCGTCCTCGACGATGCTCTTGACCGGCGCGAAACCGGTCGCGCCGGCGACGAAGATGATCGGCCGGCTGCTCTCGCGCAGGTAGAACGAGCCCAGCGGCCCTTCGACGCGCAATTCGTCGCCAGGCTTCATTTCGTTGAACACCTGCGTCGTAAACCGTCCGCCCGGGATCAGCCGGATATGCAATTCGATGTTGTCGCTTTGATGCGGCGGGTTGGCAAACGAAAACGCGCGCCGCTGCCCGTCCGGAAGCAGGATATTGATGTACTGTCCCGCGACAAAGCGCGGCGTCTCGCCTGCGGGCAGTGACACCATGACCCGCATGACCTCGTCGGACAGGCGCTCCATGCTTTGCACGCGTCCGACGTAGGTCCGGACACTCGCTGCCGCGGCCGCGTCGGCCGCGTCGTACTCGATCTCCAGGTCGGCTCTGGGAACGGCGCAGCACATGAGCGCCTTGCCCAGCGCTTTGTCGGCCTCGGTCAGCGCACTGGACTGGTAGGCGCCGTAGTCGACGCTGCCGTGGAGCAGCGTGCACTTGCACTTGCCGCAGCCGCCGTTGCGGCATTCGTACGGAAAACCGACCCCGGCGCGCAGGCCGGCTTCGAGCAGGGTCTCCCCCGCGCGTACGCTGACAGTGCGGTCGTCGGGGTGTATGCGCAAGCGGAATTCGCGCTTTACGCCGCGGCGCAATTTTGGCGGCAGCCAGGGCAGGGCGGCGAAGCATGCAGTCGAACCCGCCAGCAGCAGCCAGACCTGGCCCAGCGGCCACAGGTACAGCAGCGGAAACGCCAACAGGAAAAACCAGTCGAACGCAAGCGTACTTGGCACGACGCCGAAATCGGCCGCGCCGCCCTGGCTCAGCGCGGGCTTGACGGCTGCCAGCACGAACAGCGTGAGCAGCAGGCTGATCATAATCGGCCGCGGAGGATTGGTGCTGGCCTTGGGGACGCGCTGTACGTGAATCCACATTAGCAGCAGCACCAGCAGCGGCAGGCCGATGTGGATGAAGGACAGCAGCGAAAAGAAGCGGTCATTGACGCTGGATTGGTAGATGAAGTTGCGGATCAGCGCGCCGCCGAACATCGGCAGCCAATCGAGCCATTCGAAGCTGGCGACGACCACGAACTGCGCCAGCTTGTCCCAGGGGAGCATGTAGCCGTTGATGCCGGAAACATAGACCAGCCAGATGAGTGCCACGCCGGTCATCCAGGAGAACCAGCGAAAGCCGCGGAACCGGTCGAAAGCGAAGTTGCGCAGCATGTGCAGCAGCATGGTCAGCACCATGGCGTCGGAAGCGTAGCGATGAATGCTGCGCATGATGCCGCCGGCATACCACTGGCCTTCGGTCAGGGCCTGGACCGAGCCGTATGCATCGGCCACGCCGGTCTTGAAGAAAGCATAGAGGTAGAGTCCGCTGATCGCGACGATCCAGAACAGGAAGAAGCACATCGCGCCGAGGTGATACAGCGGATTGAGCCGGTCGCCGAACGCGACGTTGAACAGCGCCTCGACACGCATGAACAGCCATTGCATGGCAAGCTGCAGGCGCTTGATCATCGCTCGCCCGCTCCCTTGCCGGCGCGCACGGCACGAATCACCACCACCACGAACAGCAGGCCGCCGACAATGGCGATGAGGCCGCCCAGCCCCATCAACCCCATGCCGGCGATTTCCCCGCTGCTCCTCAGCACCTGGTCGGCGCCGGCGACCTTGCGCTGCACGCCGTAGCCGCCCGACCACACCAGGCCGGTAATATGCATCAGCTGTCCCCCGGCGTAGAGCAGCGGCTGCCATATGG
Source organism: Burkholderiales bacterium (assembly GCA_038206915.1). Lineage (GTDB taxonomy): Bacteria > Pseudomonadota > Gammaproteobacteria > Burkholderiales > SG8-39 > 2-12-FULL-64-23. The sequence goes on from JBBRAI010000037.1 coordinate 11,890, forward strand.
CCAGCTTGCCGGCCGGTGCGGCGTAGCCGAGCTGCGGCAGCAGATGGTAGACAAGGCCCATCAAGGCGAGCGTGACGCCGACGATGGAGCCGTGGTAATGCGCCGGTATCTTGACATTGCTGCCGCTGATGAATATGCCGATTACTCCGCCGACCGCGAACAGCAATACCGAGGACAGGAGCGCCGCGCGCAGTGGCTTCGCGTCCGCGCGCATGTCCGCGGCCGGGCGCAGCGCCAGCAACACCGCCAGGCTCATCGGCAGGATCGCCAGCCCGCCGCCGAAGCGCATGGCCCAGGTCAGCAGATGGCGGTGCTCGACCGAGGCGACGCCGTACGCGAGATAGGCGTAGGGCGTGACGAACACGCACACCAGCGCGAGCAGAAACATCAGCAGCGCTACGCGCGGACTCAGCGACACGCGCGCGCCGCAGGCGCTGATCAGCCAGATCCAGGCCACCAGCATCATCAGGGTCCAGGTGAACTGCAACGCGTGGCCGCCGCCCCAGAACAGGATCTCGTAGTACGCCTTGCCCCCCAGCGATGCCGGTACCACGGCATAGGACCAAACGAACGCCAGGATTGCGACGGCAGCCGATACGGCGGCCGCGTTCAGCCCGAAGCGCAAGGCGCCGGCGCCGTTGAAACTGAGTCCAAGCACCGGGGCGAAGACGAGACTGCGCAGCACCAGCGCAACAAAACCGGCGCCGAAGACGAGGAGTCCCGCAATGAAGGCCCGGCCATCCAGTACCGGAATGTAGTTCGCCATGATTGCCTCGCCGCTACCGAAGAACGGCGCGAGCGACATCAATGCAGCGCCCAGCGCGCAAGCCCACAAAGCAAGCCAGCCCCAGATCATGGCGTGATTGGCGCTGTTGATACTCCACAGCATGCCGGCGATGGCGATGAACCAGACCAGCACCGACAGGTCCACATGCACCACCAGTGCGGTGTGGAAGAAATCGGCGACCGGGAAGACGTTCTGCAGGAACGGCGTGCGCGACAGCACCAGCAATACCGAGAACAACCCGGAGCCGATCAGCGCCAGCAGTCCCAGCCACAACCAGGCCCGCGCCAGCGCGCGCCGGTCGCTGTCCGGAACCACAAGCGCATAATCGGCCACCGGCATCGTCAGGGTATTCATTGCAGGGTGATACCGCCTGCTTCCTGGTTGAAATCGATCACCAGCACTTGGCCGGGTTTCAAGCTCACGGCTTTCTCGCGGTGGTAGTTGAAGTCCGCCGAATGCACGTCGTCCTTCAGCCGTATCGCGAGGCGGTGCTCGCCTGCCGGCACCGCAAAGCGGTGATAGACAGTCGATGCGCCGTCCTTGGAAAGACCGGAGGGTTGGGCAACGTGGCGATAATCCAATGCGCCGTCCAGTTCGATTTCGACCGTCACCGGCGAGCGCTCGCGCGGACAATCCAGGGGCGCGCGCATGTTCGGCGCCAGCTTCGCGAGTTCCTCCGGCGTGCGCTGGCGGCATTGGTAGACCAGGCTGCCTTCATGGCTGAAGCTCAGCTTGATCAGCGCATCGCCGGACGGCAGATGCCGGTAAGGCGGTGAACTGGAAAAATATCCTATGACCAGCGCGAACAATCCATACAGAAGCGCCTGTCCTATCCATGAAATCGGTTTAGACATGCGCGCTCATTCCCGTCGATGCGAGGATCGGACCTGTGCCAAGAGCGCGTTTGAGCGCCAGCGCCTGCCTGAAATCGGCCAGCGCGGCAGCCAGACTTGCGCCGTCTTCGCGATCGGCCCATGCAATTCGAACGGAATTCCCCAGCAAGTCGCCACGCAAATGCGGCTCGCGCGCGCCGCTCAGGCGCTCTTCGGTCCAGCGATTGCCCAGGCGGAAGGTGCAGCCGCCGGCGCGGCAACCGGTCACCAGCACGCCGGCGGCGCCGCCGCGCAGGGCGTACTCGATGAAGGAGGGCGGCAGCATGCCGGTGCAGATCAGGCTGAAGCTGGCAACGTCGCTGCCGGCAAGCTTGGAGACATCGACGCCTTCGCCGCAGCCGAACATGGCGATCTTGTTTTCGCCCGTGAGCCGCGCCAGCCCCAGCTCCAGCGTATCGCGTAATTGGCCGATGGGCTGCTGCGGCATGTCGATGCCGGTGACCAGTTCGGCCACGCTGCGAAACGGTGTGGAAGACGGGCAGGAGCCGGCACAGATACCGCAACTGGCGCAGAGCTTGGGGTTCACCTCAGCCAGCTGGCGGCCGGGGATGCCGTTCGGATGCGGCATCATCACGATCGCGGCGTAGGGACAGTCCGCGAAACAGCGACGGCAGCCGTTGCAGTTGTCCGGATCGACTTTCGCCACCGGTGCGGCCGCGGCATGCGGCAAGTCAGGCAGGACGAACAGGAACAGCGTTGCGCCTGCCACAAGCGCCCACACGGCAGCACCCGAAGTAGCGTACATCAGCGGCTGCCAGAACAAGTAGAACCAGTCCAGCGCGAGTGATCCCGGAACCCGGGCAAGGTCGGCTGCGGCCAGACTCACGACGGGCGACGCGACGGCCAATGCCAGCAGGGCAAGCAACGAGCCGATGGCGAGCGCGCGCGGCGGGAACACCTCGGCGCGGCTGATGCGCTGGATGTGAAACCACAGTCCGAAAATCAGCAGCAGCGGCACCCCGATATGGACGAACACGAACAGCGAAAACAGGCGGTCGCTGACGGCGCTCGCGCTTAGAAAGTTGCGCACCAGCGGTGTGGCGAACACGGGAAGTGCATCGAGCCATTCTGCGGTGGCGGCCGCGGAGAATTGCGCCAACTGGTCCCATCTCAGCCAGATGCCCACTACGCCAGAGACATAGATGAACCACAACAGCGGCACGCCGGTGAGCCAGGAAAAGCGGCGAAACCCGGTGTAACGCCCGAGCAGGAATTCGCGCAGCAGGTGAAGCAGCGTAACTACGACGAATGCGTCGGCGGCGTAGCGGTGCAGGCTGCGCAGCACGCCTCCCAGGTACCATTGTTCGCGCGTGAGCCAGTTGATCGAGCGATAGGCTCCCTCCACAGAGGTGTCGAGCACGGCGTAAAGATACAGTCCCGTAAGGGCGACGACCCAGAAGAACAGGAAACCGATGGCGCCCAGATGGCGCCAGGGGTTGAGCGCGGCACCGAACACTGCATCGAAGCCATGCTCCATCCGCCGGTAGCCGATCGCGGCGGCGCTGGCGTCGCCGGTGATTGATAAGCGCATCAGCCGGCCGATCGCCGCGCCAGGCGTCTGCGCGCCAGCCATTCGCTGAAGAAGAACCAGACTATCCATGCCAGAAACGTCGCAAAGCCGGCGAACTCCAGGACGAGTCCGTAGCTCACGCGATAGGTGCCGGTTTCCGGGTCGTACACTGAGCACAGTATTCGCACCCGCTCGATGATCGAGGAGAGGTCGGTCGCGTCGGCAACCGGCGCGCCGGCGATGAGTTGGCTGAGCGGTTCGATCAATTTGTCCGGTGTATAGTCCGCGCCATAGACTTGGCGATAAATGCGTCCCGTCGCGTCGACCACGCCGATCTGCAGCAGGTGGTCGTATCCACCGGCGGTGGCGATGAAGCTGAAGCCGAAGTCGTGCGCCAGGTCCGGGACGATGCCGGCGGGCGGGCTGAGAAATTCCCAGTTGGGCGCATTGATGCCGTACTGCGCCGCGAAGGATTTGAGCGCCTGCGGCGAGTCGGCCGGCTGGTTGAAGCCGATGCTGATTACGTTGAACCCGCCAGCACCCAGGGCGTCGGTCGCCGCCGAAACCGCCTTTTGCAATGTCTTGGTGGTCGTGGGGCAGACTTCAAAGCAGCCGGTGTAGATGAAACTCACCAGCAATGGTTTGCCGCGATAATCTGACAGGCGAACCTGCCGCCCCTCGCGGTCGCGTAAAGTGTAATCACCGATGACACGCCCTACGGCGGCCTGACTACCGCGCAGGGCCGCGGTCCGATCCAGGGCAGGGACGAATGCCGGCGCTGCTCCGTCCACGGCCGCAGCCGGACCGGCCAGGCATACAAAAATTGCGAACAGCGCAGCGGCGCAGGCGCGACTGAGGCTGCAGCCGTACGTGCGGCTGGCGTCTGCTGCTGGAATTTGCGTTCGAGTGAGCTGCATAATTGGACCAAAGCCGCCGCCGCCGGCATCGGCTGCGACAATCGGGCGCTGACCGCCCGCGCTCAGTACAGCAGCGCGTCGCCCATCGCGGCAACGAGCAACAGGCTTAGCTGAGCCAGCGACGCGTGAAACGAACTCATCGCCGTCTTGCGGCTGGGCGCGCGCGCCAGGTGCCAGGCTTTGCGAACGAAGAAGGCACCACCGGCCGCGGCGCCGGCGAAGTAGATCGGACCAGCGCCGAAAAAGACGGGCAGCAGCGAAACGCCGACCAATGCGACAGCGCTCGCGAACACGATTTGCGCAGCGCGCGCGTTGCCGACGACCACCGGCAGCATCGGCACCCCCGCCGACTCGTAGTCGGCGCTGTTCGCGATGGCGAGACTCCAGAAATGGGGCGGCGTCCACAAAAACAGTACCAGCGCGAGCAGCAGCGGCACAGCGCCCAGTTCCGGGTTTGCGGCCGCGGAACCCGCGAGCACGGAAAAACTCCCCGCCAGTCCGCCAACAACGATATTGAGCCAGGTACGTCGCTTGAGCCACACGGTATATACGATGGCATAGAAAAATGCGCCGAGGAATACGTACAGCGCGGCCAGCGGATTGGTGGCGTACCACGCCGCCGCGACCGAGCCCGCGAGCAGTATGCCGATCAACACCAGCCATGCCGGCGTATGCGGCAACTCGCCGCTGGGGAAGGCGCGGCCGCGCGTACGCAGCATCAGGCGATCGGCGTTGCATTCGATGTACTGATTGAAAGCGCCGGCGCTGGCCGACGAGATCAGCACGGCGAGCGCAAGCACCGCGAGCGGCAGCCCTCCCGGCCCGGAACCGGGGGTGACGGCAAAGCCTGCCAAGGCAGTGATCATGATGACGACACCGATACGCAGCTTGAATAGCCCCAGGATCTTGCGTGCGAGATGGGCGGCATCGTTGCGGCGTAGCGTCGTGTCCATGTTCACTTGTTCTCGCGCATCAGGGCGAAAGCTGCAATCGGCACACGCCTTGTCGTTCCGGTAGGTGCATCAGCTGAGTCCCCAGACCTGTGACAGATACTTCCAGTTGATGAAGTAATACAGCACGAATGCCACCAGGAATACCGACGCCAGGGCAAACGTGCCCGGGGCCGCAAAGCCCGACGAACCGTGTCCCTGGAGCGCGACCGTGGAGGGTGTGACCGGGATAGGCACTGGTGCGTCGCGACCTGCGCCGGCATCCAGTTTCTTTCCCCAGAGCAGGGAGCCTACGGTAATGTAAATGTAGATCGCGCCGCCGGCGATGGCAGCTACACCCGCAATCCCGACCAGGCCCATCATCAGATAGGCCGCGCCAGGGAACTCGTAGGCGAGCGGCGAGCCGCCCATGGCCATGTCCCAATGGCGGCGCGGGACGCCGAGCGTGCCTGCACCCATCATCACCAGCACGAAGAAGTACATCGAAAAGCCGAAGAGGTAAGGTTGCAGCTTCGCCAGTCCCGGATTGATCATTTCGCGCTTGAACAATACCGGTATCAGGAAGTAGGTTAGCGCCATGAACGCGAGCGTGGTGCCGATCACCACGGTGGCATGGAAGTGTCCGGGAACGTAAATGGTGTTGTGGATGATCATGTTGAGCTGTTCCGTGCCCATCATCACGCCCGAAATGCCGCCGAGGAAGCCGAATCCGATTAGCGAAATGAACATCCCGGAAAACACCGGATTGCCCCATGGCGCTTTACGCAGCCATTCGAACAGGCCTTTGGTGAACCCCTTCTCGCGCTGCGCCACTTCGATGGCGCCGGGGATAGTGAGGCCGTGGATCATCGAAGCCAGCACGGCGAAATACATGAAGTAGCTGGTATTGACGATTTTCCATTCGGTGCTCAGGCCCGGGTCCGCCAGCAGGTGGTGCGCACTGGCGAGTTGCAGGAACAGGATGTAAAGCAGGAAGGCGCCGCGGCTGACGCGTTCGGACATGGGTTTAGCGCCGAAGCAGATAGCCGCGATGGCGTACCAGATCGAAATGTGCGCCGCGACATTGATCTGTTGCGAGGAGTGGCCGAAAGCCCACCAGATGGTGCGGTACATCAGCGGATCGACTTCCTTGACAATACCAATCGACATCAGAAACGTGGGGATCAAGATGATCGCACCGGAGGCGATGGTGAACACCGCGATGATGGCAGCTGTGATCGCGCCGAAGGTGACCAGAGGCACCGAGCCCTGAAAAGTCTTGTCGTTCTTGGCTACAACCAAGGTGCCGAAAAAGACGAAGCAGCCGACCAGCGCACCCACCGCGAACAGAATCAAGCCGAGATAGAACGCAGGTTCGGCCATCATCGGCACGTAGGACGTCATCATCACGCTCGAACTGCCGCGGAATATGGCGACGTTGGTGGTAACGGCACCGATCAGCATCAGGGCGAAAGCGAGCCAGGCAATTCGAGGCGTGGCGATGCGGCAGCGCAGCAAGGTCGAGGAACAAAAATAGAGCACCGCGATCTCGAAGAAGATCATCCAGAAGATCAGCATGTCAAGACCGTGCGCGGTCAGCACCATGTAGAAGGTGTCGGCGGCGAGCCAGTGCACCGCCGGCCAGCGCGTCAGCACGACGCCTATTGCGAGTATGCCGCCGATCAGTAGGAACACAACTCCGGCGACGGCATTGGCCAATATCAGTTTTTCCGCCTGGCTCTCGAACTGCAGCCCGGAGCGCGGGCAGGTGCGATAGGTGGTCATGTGCGCCCCCCCTTATTTGACGTAGATGCGGCCGGCCATGTTGGCATGGCCGATACCGCAGTATTCATTGCAGACGACGGAGAAAATCCCCGTTTGATTGGGCGTTACCCTTATCACATGCTCGTAGCCCGGCACCACCTGGATGTTGATGTTGACCGGCTGCAGCGAGAACCCATGGTTGTAGTCCATCGAGGTTAGATGAAGGCGATAGGTCTTGTCCTTCTCGAGTTCCAGGATCGGCCACCAGTCCCACAGGCGTGCGATCATATATACGTCGCTGCCCGCAGGGGGGTGCACCACCGGGATGTTCTTGTCGGTTTCGGTGCGCACCGTGTATTTGTCGACCACGGCCTGGGTTTTCGCGGTATACATCTCGCGCGTGGTCTTGTAGGTCTCGGTCGACAGGTTCTGTTTGCCGTAGATGTGCCAGCCGACCATCATGGCGAACATGATCATGCACCAGATGAAGGCAAGCACGATCCACGTACCCTCGACGCGGTCCAAAGGCTGTTTCCACCATAGCCGTTCTGAAGGCGGCAGTATTGCGCTCATGTCACACCCCTGTCTGAATGGAAATACGCGTGATGCAAAGGCGGATGCCTTGCTTATTTGGCGAGAGGAACGGTAAGAATTTCCAATACGCCCCACAGCGTGTACACGAGCATTGGGACCATAACGCCGATAAACAGCAGTAGGAAGGGATTGTCCAGAAGCTTTTGCATCAAGGGGATTGGTCCTTCCTGAGTTCGGTCGTTCATGTTCGCAATCTCCATTTTTACGGTTTGATCGTTCTAATAGTCGGCGGATTGAACTGGATCTCGCAGTTGGACGACTTTAATGATTTAGTTGCTGAAAAGATTTAACTTAAATCAAATAAATTGACGTTGCGTCACAGGAGCAATGCCATGAATAGAACAAGAATGAGCTCGGACAAACCGACAATGGCTCCACATGGGCATCACTTTGTCAGCACCCACTTCACCATCGCGTTCAGCTCGTCGTCGCTAATTTTGCTCTTCGGATTGGGCGGCATTGGTATCGGGCCGTAGGCGCCTCCACCGCCCTCGCGAATTTTTTCCTCGAGCATTGCAGCCGCACCCGGTTCACCCTTACGTTTCTTGGCGACGTCGATGTACGCTGGCCCCATGATCTTCTTGTCGATGTCGTGGCAAGCTACGCAACCCGCTTTATTCATGATTTCCAGCGCCTGTTTGTCGTCGAGCGTGGCAATTGCGGCAGAAGCGACCGGCGCCGGGGCGCCCGTGGCGGCTTTGTCGGCACTGGTTGTGGAGGGAGCAGGCGGCACCGCAGCTTCCGGCGCTTTCGTCGGAACCGGCACGGCAGGGGCCTGGGCTGGTTTGCCGCAACCTGTAAGCATCAGCGTGGCGAGGGCGGCGATCATGATCATTCGGTTCATGCGGCTTCTCACGTGGTCGATTGAATCTAATGGTCTTGGAATGCGTCGCGTCGGCTGCTCGGCGGCGTAGTCACACTGGTCTTCGCAGCAGTCTTACGGAAGGCGCACATACGATTTATCGGGTGCACCAACGATAATCCGGCTAGGAAAATATATCATAACGTGACACCGAGTCAATCAGATTTTGTGCCACAGCCATTAACCCGGATTGCGCTGCGCCTCAGTGTTACGTGTCCAAGACCTCAGGTGGAATTGGCGCCCGGATCATATTTCGGCGTGGCTGGGAAAGATATCGCCGTCGCGTCTTCGCGGACCGTAGAACCGCGCATGTAATCTGCTAAAATCCGACCCCCCTCGCCAGTCAGCTGCGCCATAACCATGCGTTCCAAAATCAGCGATCGGATGACCCGCGAGGAGAAGCGCACTGGCGCCACCTTGGCTGCGGTCTTGGCTTTGCGCATGCTGGGGCTGTTTCTGATTCTGCCGGTCTTCGCGGAGCACGCCAAACATATTCCGGGTGGAGGAAGCAAAACCTTAATCGGCCTGGCGATGGGGGCCTACGGCTTGACTCAGGCGATGTTTCAGATTCCATTTGGCATAGCTTCCGATCGCTGGGGTCGAAAGCGCGTGATCGTCTTCGGTCTCGTCCTATTCGCCATCGGCAGCGCCATCGCCGCGCTTGCCGGCGACATCTGGATAGTCGTTCTCGGGCGCGTGGTGCAGGGTGCCGGCGCCATTTCCGCGGCGGTCACCGCGCTGGCAACCGACCTCACGCGCGAACGTCATCGAACCAAGATCATGGCCATGATCGGAGCCTCCATCGGATTGGTCTTTGCCGTCTCGCTGGTCGCAGCGCCGGCCTTGTATGCGGTCGTCGGCATGGCGGGCATCTTTTGGCTGACGGCGATACTGGCACTAGGTGGCATCGGTCTCGTCGCCTTCGTCGTGCCTGCCGCGCCGCCGATAAGGCCAGGGCCAAAAGTGCCACTTCGCGAAGTACTTCTCGATGCGCAACTGCTGCGGCTCGACTTCGGCATCTTCGCGCTGCACCTGATCCAGATTGCGATGTTCGTCGTCATGCCGGGTCTGCTCATCAGCACCGGCAATCTACCGCTCAGTCAGCACTGGCAGGTCTACCTCGGCACCATGCTCGCCTCACTGGTGCCCATGGTGCCGGCAATCATCTATGCGGAGAAGCGCGATAAGATCAAACCCTTATTCCTAACCGCTGTAAGCTTGCTGGTCGTCGCCGAAGGGGGAAGCTTTTTGGGGATGGGGCATTTTTCCGCGATCGTCGCGATGATGTGGTTGTTCTTTGTGGCATTCAATGTCTTGGAGGCTAGTCTGCCTTCGTTGATTTCGCGCGTGGCACCGCCGCGGGCCAAGGGCGCGGCACTGGGCGTATATAGCACCTGTCAGGCGCTCGGCTTGTTCACGGGTGGCGCGGTTGGAGGCGTGCTTGCCCAGCACGTCGGGGCAGGCGGCGTATTCGCGTTCGGTGCAGTAATCGCAGTACTCTGGTTGCTGGTCGCCACATCGATGCAGCCGCCCTCGCTGGGGCGAACTGGAAAGCGGTGATGGCAGATCGCAGCAGGCGGTTGCCAGCAATTACCGGTGTTTGAATGTCCGAGTATCGGGCACGACGAAGCGGCCCTGCAGCGACAGCAGCTGTGCCCGGTGCAGACCCGCCACCTTGTTGACCAATCTGGCGCCTTTCGCTAGCAAGCGAATTTCGATTTGCCGTCGGTCCTCCGAGGAACGGCGGCGCTCGACCAGACCGAGTTTTTCGCAGCGCGAGATCAGCGCTACGACGCCGTGATGCTGTGCCTGAAGACGCTCCGCCAGTTCCCCGACCGTCGCCCAGTCGCGGCCGGGGTAACCTTTGATCTGCAGCATCAATTGATATTGCTGCGGTTTGATTCCGTGCTTGAGGGCGAGCTGCTCGCTGAATCTGACGAACTTGCGGATTTGATAACGAAAATCAGCAAGCGTTTCGAAATCGCGTTTGCCCAGCGGGCGGGTGTCGGCTTTAGGCACAGGGTTTCCGGCGGGGCTGCTTGCGGCAAGACGCCCCGCATCGTGGCGGGATTGTGCCGCTCTGACAAGAGCGACACGGGCCGTGGCGGCGTCAGTGCATCAGCACGATTTGCATCAGTACCAGCCAGGCCAGCAGGCCGGCGCCGGTCACCACGATCGCCATTTGCATCGCGCGCAGATCCTCGTGCATGCGGAATAGCGCGTACATGCCGCGATAGGTGATCGCCAGAGAGCAGGCTAGGCCCAGTGCGCCTACTACTATGCCCACAGCGAGATTCGGCACGAACAGCACCAGGGATGAAATCCACATCGGGATCGGCGCAATGGCGGCGAGGGTGAAGCACTCCTGATAGCCGGCCGGGACGTCGTTGGCGCGGCAGGCGAGATGCATGATCCAGGCCATTGCAGGGACGGTAAGCAATTCGGCCAGATAGAATATGGCAGCGGCGATGTGCCACTGCTTCGCGGAAGCCCCGGCAAAGAAAATGTCGCCGTAATTGCCACCGGCATAGTAGATCATCGCCGCAGGCAGGATCGAGAACGGCAGGACCAATACAAAAAAAATGCGGCTTATGGACGGATGGATCCTGATCAGTTCGTCCCATCCCGCATTGAACGAAAAGAACATCTTCGGCACTTGCAGCGGATTCATGATGGTCTCCTGCGGCGTTGCGGACCCGGCGAGAGTCCAGATTGATCGAATCGGCGAACCGGCAACGGAGACGTTGCCGCCACCACGCCACGAAGTCAATATATCATGGCGTGATGTATTGTCAAGCCGACCTGGCCGGAGTACGCAGGTGGCGCCGCGGTCTACGCATCCGCGTCTCCAGGCTCGATGCCGCGCGCGTAGCAGCGCGAAAAGACGTTGTCGCGCGCGAACTGCGCCTCGCCGCCGGTATCGGTGCGCGCCTGGCTCATGACGCCGGAAAACGTCCAATTACGCTGGGCGGCGATCGCGCACGCAAGCGCGTGGACGCGCGCGCGATCGAAGTAGCCGCCGCCGTATCCCAGCCGGTAGCCGCCGGCGTCGAATCCGATCGGAGGAATCAGCAGGGCCTGAGGCTTCAGGGTGCCGGTGCCCTCGGGTACAGGCAGATCGAAAACACCCTTGGTCGTGCCTACGCCCGGCCACCACTCTCGAAACTGCAGCGGCGCGTTTTTTTGCGTCACAACCGGGAGCTCCGCCCTAGCGCCGCTGCTGCGGAAGCCGTGAATCGCAAAGCGCGGATCGAATTCGCCTTTGAACGGCCAGTAGAAGCCGATCACTGCTTCCTGCAGGAGCGGAAAGCCATCGAGCAGTGCTGCTGTAATCGCGTCGTTCCACTCGCGGTGCCGCTCCGCGGTGACCGCCATGCGCTGGGCAAGCAGTTCGGTGCGCCGCTCCTTTCATCATTGCTTGATCCAGTCCGGCATGGTCAGCGATTGCTCCCTTGTTCAACCTGGCTTGCCGTCCGCGCGCGGGCGCAGGTAGGCCGGAACGTATTTCCAGGCCCAACCGGCGAAGGTGGCGAGCCAGACCAGGATGGCGGCGCTCAGCAGCCACGCGTGGCCTTTCGGCCAGAGTTCGGATCCTAGGCGCAGCAAGGTCGCTGTCTGCAGCAGCCAGAACAGCCGCCAGGTCGGGTCGTCGGCCGTCAGCGGGTGGCCCGAATGACCGCGGGTAACGCGGGTCACCATGGCGAACATGATCGACGCGGCAAAACCCATGGTGGCCGCGTGCAGCGGAGCCAGACCGATTCCGTGCCCGCCGGTGATCGCGAGTATGCCGTCACTGGCGTACAAAGCAAACGCGATGCCGAGCCAGACGAAGCCGATGTGGAGCATGGCGAGCAGGCGCACGCGCAAGCTTTGCAGCAGCCCCCAACGCAGGCCGAGCCAGAGCAGAAATGCGGCCGCCGGCGCATCCACCACCCATGCGTACGCGCCCAGACCGGTGATCTCCGCGGCGCCATGGCCCACTACAGCGGCGAGGAAGCACCACAATATCCAGAACGGACGCCAGGCGGCGACAGCAGGCAGTGCCGCGGCGGTGAAAAACGGCAGCATGCGGTGCAGCACGGTCAGGAACATCGGAAGCGCGAACCACCATAGCCCGGCGACGATCGCCCAGCTAAACCAGCGCAAATCGCCGGTGAAGCACAGCAGCGCATAGCACGCCAGCCCGGCGATGCCCGGGAGCATGAAGCTGAGCGCCAGTTTGGCGTGCCTGCGATCCGGTGCGGTGCTTTGCCGGATGAGGCGTCCGAAAATCAGCAGAAAGCGCGCCCAGCATGCGCAAAGCAGCAGTGCCGCAGCACCCGAGGCGGACATGGAAAAAAGCGACAGCACGATCATCGACGCGCCGCCTGCGAACGCGAGCAGCGCTGTCGGAAGAAGGGCCGGCGCCGTCGGCCCTTTCACGCCGAGCCAGGAGGGCCCGGCGGTAAACAGGAAGCCGAACATGTACATCGGAATGAAGGTGTAGAGCATCGCCGTCGCATGCACCACGGTCGGCGCAATCGCAGCGGGCAGAGCCGCGCCGGCAACGCGCAGCACCAGCACCGCGGCCCACCAGCCCGAAGCGAGCAGCAACAGCAGCGTTGCGAGGAAGAAGAACAGCCGGTGCGGCGCCGCTGTCAGCCAGCGCAGGCCGGGTGCGCCCGGCGAAGGTGCTGCGTTTGCGTCAGCCGACATAGGGCAGCACCGATTTTGTCATGGCTACCGCAACAACGTAGGCAAACACCAGCAGCGCGCCGCAGAACGCCGCGATGCGAATCCCGCGCGTGCGCCCGCGCTTGAGCGCAATCGTGCCGAGCACGATGTAGGCAAGCAGGCCGAGAACCTTGGCCGTGAGCCAGCCCTGCACCAGCGGGTACTGGCCGATCATCAGCGCCAGCGCGATTGCGCTCGCGAGCAGCACCGTATCCACTACGTGCGGCGCGACGCGCACCCAGCGTCGCGCGAGCATTTGCGAACCCTGCATCATCCATGCGCCGCGCAGCACAAAACCCGCGCCTGAGAGTGCGACGCAGCTTACATGCAGGTCTTTGAGCAGGGTGTAGCTTGCGGGCAAGCGGGATGGCCTTGTTGTTTTCGCTGGGTTATCGGGCAGGCGGGGACCGGTCGCCGTCGCCGAGATCCGCGCGTGCGCGTTTCTTCTCCAACTGCGCCAGCTTCTTGCGCATCTCTTCCATTACGCAGATATATCATATTATGATAGAGTCGTGCAAACATGTTAAGATGTTAAGCGGAGGAGGATATGACGACACAGGACGTTGTCTGGCGCATTACGCTGATCGCGATTTTGCTGATCGCGGCGGCGTTTCTGTATGTCGTGGCGCGATCGGGCGTTCCGGCCGAGTACAAGGAGGTGCAGAAAAAAGCCTACGGCATCCGCCGCTGGTTCTTCTGGGTTCTGGTGCTTCTCGGCATCGGCACCGCTTACGCCACGCTGGTCAGGTTTCCGATCCCGGACCAGCACGGGGGGAGCGCAGGCGCACAAGTCGTGAACGCGGTCGGCAGGCAGTGGTCGTGGGAGCTTTCCGCGGACCGATTCACCGTCGGCGTACCGGTCGAATTTCGGGTGACTGCAAGTGACGTCAACCACGGCTTCGGCATTTACGATCGGCGTAACCGGCTGATTGCGCAAACTCAGGCGATGCCCGGCTTTACCAACCGCCTGGTCCACACTTTCGCGGAATCAGGCAAGTACCGGGTGCTTTGCCTGGAGTACTGCGGTCTGGTGCATCACAACATGGTCACCGAATTCGAAGTCACCGCGGTCCCGCAGGGAGCCAAATCATGAGCGTGCTGCATCGACCGAACGAAACCCTGCCGCGCCGCGAGCGCATCGTACTCAACCTGTACGCGATCACGGGGCTGGTCGTGCTCATCCTGATGATGCTCGGCGGCGCCGCGATGCGCATGGCGCAAGGCACCTGGATCGAGCTGCCGCCCGATCTGTTCTACCAGATCATGACCGCGCATGGGGCTGCGATGGTAGGCATCGCCGGCCTCACCTCCAGTGCCGTGATGTGGTACTTCCTGCGCCAGTACGTGCGCCTGTCGACCGGAATTTTCCTCGCAAACTATCTGCTGTTCATGCTCGGTGCCGTGCTCATCCTGGGCTCGATTTTCATCCTGCATTACGGCGGCGCCTGGACGTTTCTCTACCCGCTGCCGGTGAAATCGAACGGGATGTGGAGCGTGAACGCCGCGGCGGGCTACATGCTGGGACTGATTGCCATCGGCGTGGGGTTCCTGCTGTTCTACCTCGACGCCACGCTGGCGATCCTGCGCGTATACGGCAACCTCGGACGGGCACTGGGGCTGCAATGGCTGTTCAGCGGCGATATCGACAAGTCGCATCCGCCGACTGTGGTGGCGAGCACCATGGTAATTATCGCCAACAGCCTGGGCACGCTGTGCGGCGCGGTAGTGCTGGTGTTGTGCCTGGTGAACGCCTACGTGCCGGCCTTCGAGCTGAACGCGCTGCTCACCAAGAACATGATTTACTTCTTCGGCCACGTATTCATCAACGCTTCGATCTATATGGGCGTAATCGCGGTCTACGAACTGCTGCCTCGCTACAGCGGCCGGCCCTGGGGCGTGTCGCGGCCGTTCCTGTGGGCCTGGGCGGCGAGCACCGTCATGGTGATCATCGTCTACCCGCACCATCTGCTGATGGATTTCGTCATGCCGCCCTGGATGCTGGTGATGGGCCAGATCATTTCATTTACCAGCGGTCTGCCGGTGCTCGCGGTGACGGCTTACGGCGCGCTGACCAACGTGCACCGATCCGGCATTCGTTGGACCATGCCGGCCAAGCTTCTGTTGCTGTCCATGTTCGGCTGGGCCGCCGGCGTCATACCCGCAATCATCGACGCAGTCATCAGCGTCAACAGCGTGATGCACAACACCCTTTGGGTACCGGGACATTTCCACTTCTACCTGCTGCTCGGCCTCTGGCCCATGTTGTTCGGTTTCATGTACCACGTGATCCGGGTGCGCGCCGACGAGCCCGACAGCGCGGTCGACAGAGTCGGGTTCCCCGTATATCTCGTCGGCGGACTGGTGTTCGCGGGCATGTTGCTGGCGGCGGGCCAGGCGAGCGTGCCGCGGCGCTGGGCGGTGCATCTTCCGGAATGGCTGCCGTATGCGCCGGCGGCGTCGATCGGGGCGGTAATGCTGATTTTGGCGACGATCCTGTTCGCGCTCCGCATTGGCAACGGCCTGTTGCGGGCGCCGGGCGTCGGCAATGCGGTCGGCGCTGCGCACTAGCCTCGCGAGCGCAGCGCTCGTTCTCTCGGGCGCTGCGCTCCTTGCGGGTGCCACCGACGGCTTCCGGGCGTTTACCGCCGAGGCGGCGCGGCGCATCGCGGTGCGCGAGCGGTCGGTGATGGTGCCGCGGGTCATGCTCGAGACGCAAAGCGGTGAGCGTATCGAAATCACTGATCTGAGGGGCAGGTGGCTGTTGGTCGATTTCATCTACACCGGCTGCACGACGTTGTGCCTGGCGCTCGGCTCGGATTTCGCCCGTCTGCAGGACGACCTGGCGGGGCCGATTGCGCAAGGCCGGGTGCGGCTGCTTAGCATCAGCTTCGATCCGTCCAATGATCCGCCGCGCGAACTTGCCGCCTACCTCCGGCGCTTTCACAGCCGCGGCGCCGGCTGGCTCGCGGCGCGGCCCACAAACAACGCCGGGCTGGCCGAGCTGAAGCAGCGCTTCGGCATCACGATCCTGCCGGACGGCTTCGGCGGCTATGCACACAATGCCGCGATTCACCTGGTCGATCCCCAGGGGCGTATTGTCGAGATCGTGGACCTGGGCGCGCGCAGCGAGATCATCGAAAGCCTGCGCCGATTCGGTGTGACATGACTCAGGCAGGACGACGAGTTGCGGCCGCCGCGGGCCTCCTGCTCGCGTTGGCACTGCCGCCGGTGCGCCACGTACTAGAGGCGAGCATGAGCGCGCAGATGCTGCTGCAGCTGCCGCTGTTCGCTGCCGCGGGATACTTGCTTGGGTGCGCACTACCCGCGCGCATCGGCGCGTCTGCGGCGAGCTGGAACTATCACGGCATTTCCGGATTGGTGCTTGCGAGCCTCGCCAGCGCGTACTGGATGCTGCCGCGTCTGCTGGATGCCTCTGTTACCGAGCCGGCAATGGCCACGGCGAAAGTCATTTCGCTGCCGCTGCTGGTCGGCCTGCCGCTCGCGCTGTCCTGGCCGCGCGCGAGCTTCGTCGTGCGCGGGGTATTCTTGATCGAGCTTCTCGCCACCTTGTTCCGCCTTGGCTGGCTTTACCTGATTTCGCCGCTGCGGCTATGCAACAACTATCTCCTCGATGACCAGCAGCGGCTGGGACAGCTGTTGCTCGCGGCCGGCGCAGGCCTGTTGCTATGGATTACCTGCAAGCTTTTATGGGGACGGTTCGATCTGGCCCGGTATGCGGCGGACGATCAGACTGGCAGACCCCGGCCGGAATCGGGCACACCCCCGACGTTGTCCGCTTAGACGCAATACACCGACCCGCTATCACCAATTCCCCGAGGAGAATCTGAATGGCAAAAATCGAAGGAAACTGCCGCGATGTATGCGAGGCAACCGAGTTCGTGACGATGGTGACCATGGGCGACGACGGACCGCATATCGTGGGCAACTGGGGCGACTATATGCGTCAGCTCGGCATCCAGGGCGATACCATCATCTTTCCGGCCGGACACTATCAGCAGACGGAGCGCAATCTGCGCAAGAACAACCGCATCCAGCTGCTGGTCGCTTCCAGAAAAGTGCAGGGAACGCGCAGCCCCGGCCAGGGCTACCTCATCGTCGGAACCGGCGCGATTCTCAGTTCTGGCGACGCGGTGGATGCGGTGAAGGCGAGGTTCCCCTGGGCGCGGGGCGCGCTGGTGATACACGTCGATGAAGTCACGGCGCAGTTGTAGGCTCAGATGGAGCGCGTCGATTCACCACCCTCAGCGCCGAACCCCTTCGGTGCTGTCCGTGCCGAAGGCGGGCAGGTAAAATCTCGTCTTCGAGGACAGGTGCTCGGCGCGATGCAGGCGCGCGAGCTGTTCCAGACAGCGCTCGCCTTTCCGTGTCAAACGCACTTCCACCAGGCGTAGGTCGCCGCGGCTGACGTTGCGCGCTACCAAGCCGCCTTTCTCGCACCTCGAAATCAGCGCGACTACGCCGTGATGCTTTGCCTGCAGGCGTTCAGCAAGCTCTACGACCGTCGCCCATTCGCGGCCGGGAAAGCCTTTGATCTGGAGCATCAGAAGATATTGTAGTGGCGTCACCTGCCTGCTGTGCGCCAGCTCTTCACTGAAACGCAGAAAGCGGCGCAACTGATAGCGAAACTGGGCGAGAACCTCATAATCGGCCTTCGCCATTCTGCGTTCAGGGATTTTTGCGCGCTTGTTGTGCATACTGCCAATATATCATATTATGATATACATGCGTCAAGCTGGCGACTGGCGACTGGCGACTGGCGACTGGCGACTGGCGACGCGCGGCGTGGCCGTTTGTACATTGAGCTGTATCGGCTGCCTATCGCCGAGCGCGCACTGCTCGAACAGTTTCACCTGGCAGCCGGCAGGCGCAGCAACGTTCCGGTATCGAATTGAGGGCTTGTGAAACTCAATATTCTTTCTGATCTGCATCTTAGTCTCGGCGCGCTGGAACTGCCGCGCAATGATGCCGATGTTGTAATCCTCGCCGGAGACGTCGCGCGTCCGAAGGAGGCGGTTTCCTGGGCATCGGGTTTTGCGAAGCCGGTGTTGTACGTTCCCGGAAATCACGAATACTACGGCGGCAGCATCGAAGGCCGCACAGAGGAACTCAGGCAACTGTGCGCCGGAACCAACATCCGCTTACTCGCTGGTGACGAGGTCATAGTCGAAGGAGTGCGTTTTCTGGGAACCACGCTGTGGACGGACTTCATGCTGTTCGGCGAAGGCGAGAAGCGTACCGCGGCGATGCAGGAAGCCGTCAGTTTCACGCATGATTTCAGGAAGATCAGCATCGGTGCGGCGGCGCAAGACCCGTTCACCCCTGACGCTTCTGCTGCGCTGTTCAGGGCCCAGTCCGCCTGGCTCGAAGCCAGGCTGTCTGAACCACACGCCGGGCCGACCGTGGTCATCACTCATCACGCGCCGTCGCCAAAGAGCATCCATCCGCGGTTTTCCGATTCGCTGCTCAACGCGTGCTTCGTTTCCGACGCCGAGCATCTGATCGACGGCGGACGCGCCTGCCTGTGGGTGCACGGCCACACCCACGACAGCTTCGACTATTTGGTGAACGGCGTGCGCGTATTGTGCAATGCGCGCGGCTATGCCAAGAACGGCGCGAACGAGAATCCGCTGTTCGATCCGAATTTCCTCGTCAGAATTGACTAGGGGCGACCGGCGTACCTCGACTGCGCGGTGTGACCTGGAAACCGAGCGGCTCGGTTATCAGGCGGCAGCCCGCGACGACGATTTCGACACCGCAGTAGTCTGGGCCGGCGAAGGCGATTGGATGGACATGACACAGTCAAACTCAAAGGAGGGTTTTCCATGGAACAGCACATGTATCCGGACGTTTCGAAAGATCTGGCACAAAAGCGGCGCGAGCTCGCGCCCGAAATCTACGGCGCTTTTCGCGCGTTTGGCCAGCGCGTCTTTGCCGATGGCGCGCTGCCTTCGAAAACCAAGGAACTCATTGCGGTCGCGGTTGCGCATGTGACGCAATGCCCCTACTGCATCCGTGGACATACCGAGCTCGCGCTAAACAAGGGCGCGACCGAACAGGAGATCATGGAGGCGATCTGGGTTGCCGCTGAGATGCGGGCCGGTGCCGCATATGCGCATTCGCTCATCGCCATCGACGCGATGAATCGGACGAATGTCAAACCTGCCGCGTGAAGCAAGGCCATGACTGAGCGCATTACAGCATGGCAGTGCATAGGTTGCGGACGCATCGAAGGTGCGCAGCCCTGTGTCGGAATCTGCCAGGACCGCAAAGCGACGTTTGTCTATGCGTCTGAGCACGATGAAGTACTGACGCAGCTCGCCCTGGAGCAGCAGCGCGCAGAGGCGCTGACGGGGCTGGTGCGACAAATCGCAAACACGACGCCGCGCGCGGGTGAATGGGAGCGAACCTACCGCGCCTTGCAGGCGCGCGCACGCCAGACGCTGGGCACTGGCAAAGGAGCGCGACAATCGTGACGCGGGAATAAGGGCCAGGACCCGTCGCCAGCGGTGCTTAATAGATGTATATGAGATATTGCTTTTGGTGCCCCCTGCGTTTATACTGGACATGCAGACCGTCTTTCCGGCATTTTTCGATACACCGCGTCAGGGGGCATTGTCGTGACCTTCGTCCTAACCGAGTCCTGCATCCGCTGCAAGCACACCGACTGCGTGGGCGAAAATCAAGCGCAAGCTCGATCAGTTGCTGCGGTGAGCGCACGCCTTCCATGAAGCGCAGCCAGGAATTGAGTGCCTTGACACGCGAGCACCACACGGCGCTGGTGCTCGCGCGCCGCGCCATCGTGACGCCCCGCGACAGCTCACAAGCCGTGGAACTCGCAGCCGCGCTTCCGGAAATATTCGCGCGCGAACTGGAGCCGCATTTCCTCATAGAGGAACAGAAGCTGCTGCCGCCGCTGCGCGACGCAGGAGAGTCTGCGCTCGCCGCGCGAACACTCGACCAGCACCGGCAGTTGCGCGCGCTTGCGCATGCCATCGGGGAGGGCGATGTGGCGGGACTTGTGTCCTTCGGCCTGCTGCTCGAGGCGCACGTCCGTTTCGAGGAGCGCGAACTGTTTCCGCTGGCCGAAGCCATTCTTCCGGCGCATGCGCTGGCCGCCGTTGCAGCCAGCGCTGTCGCCAAACCCAGGCAGCACAAACTCACCAATACAGGAGCTTGAACCATGGCCACTGCGCCCCATCTGCATCTCTCGCCCGACGCGATCTATGCTTTCGACGCCCGCGGCGTCGCCAAACGCCTCCGCCACGCCGCGATCTTCGGTGCGTTGGATGCGCTCAATCCGGGCGAAACCATGCGCTTCGTCAACGACCACGATCCGCTGCCTCTGCTCGATCAGCTGGCCGTGCGCTACGGTGAAACTGTGACTATCCGGTACGTGCAGCGCGATCCAGGCGCGATCGTGATTGATTTCGTCAAGCGCTGACGCTGCGCCGATGCGCGCACGCTGTTTCGTCTTGACAACAGGCAGGAGGCATTATGGCCATCCCTCACGCAGCATCGGGTGACTTGATTGACGTTCGGCCGCTAGGTGCAAGCTTGCGCCAGACTAGCTCAAGCACCCTGGTCAGGGCAAACCATATCGAGGTGTTCCGGTTGGTGTTGCCGGCCGGCAAGGCGGCTCCCGATCACAAGGCCTCCGGCGCGATCACCATTCAATGCCTGGAAGGGGTAGCGGAAATCGATGCCCATGGACGAACGCAAGTCCTGCATGCGGGAAGCCTGGTCTATCTGTCAGACGCAGTACCGCACGAGGTCAGGGCGCTGGAGGATTCGTCGCTTCTCGTCACGGTTTTGCTGAGGCGTGCGTGAACGCAGCGGAACATGGGGAGTGGTTGCCCGGTGAAGCGCTGGCCGAGACATTCCCAGCCAGCGATCCCATCGCCGTTTCCCCGTATTCGGCGGAGGTGCTTAGGTCCGTCGCACAGGCGGGCAAGAACGTCTTGCTTGCGCGCAAGTTGTCGCAGCACAAAGGAGTTGCTGTGTCGATCGCGACGTGGTGCAAAGCGGCAAATGCGCATGGCAAATGATGGTGCGCGTGCCGGCGTGATGAGAAGCGCGCGACGTGCCGAGGCGGGGCGTATTGAGTTTCTGCTGCAACGCGATGGACCGGCCGCGACCCTGGTCTGGGTACGGCGCACGCTTGCGATATATCGCCGCGCGGTGCTCGACCGCAGGCATTTCGCGCATCTTGCGGAATTCCGCCCGAGGTTCATTGCTTCATGTCTTGAATTGCGCGTCTGGCGGGATGCCAAAGCCGGCAACGATGTACGGGGTGCAGCGTAGCCCGATCAGGAGAGATTCCAATGGCGAACCAAATCAGAAGATGGAAAGCGGAGCACGCAGAATTCACCCGCATTCTTGACATTCTTGAATCGCAGATCGGCTTATTTCACCGGGAGGCGACGGTGAACTACGAACTGATGCTGGATATCGTCTACTACCTGACGCAATATCCGGACCGGTTTCATCACCCCAGAGAAGATATTGCGTTCGCACGGCTTGTCGAACGCGATCCATCGGCCGAACACCGTGTGCGCGAACTCCTCGGCGAGCACAGAGTAATCGCCAATTCGGGTAAGAAATTGGTCGAACAATTGGACGCAATACTTGGCGATGCGATATTGGCGAGGGAGTCGGTTGAAGCGAGTGCGGCTACCTATATCGTCTACTACCGCCAGCACATGGCGCGGGAGGAGGCGGAATTGTTTCCGCGCGCCGAAGACGTTCTCCGCGATGCGGATTGGATCGCTGTGGCCGACGCGATCACTGCCGAGGCGGATCCCCTATTCGGCGCCAAGGTTGCGCAACGCTACCAGCAACTGCACCGGCAGATCACGCTCGCATCCAGCCGAAATGACGTCCGTGCTTGAGGATCATCGAAATGGCTGAAAACCAAAAGGCGATCGAGATCGAAGTCCTGCGCTACCGTCCAGAGCACGCTGGACTATTTCCTCGGATTCGTGGCGCCGCGTGGGGTGCGCAAATGAGCAAGCGAGGCGCGCGATGAGCGTTTTATCGAGGGTCGCTTCTGTGGTGGAACTTTCAGAGAGCGAGCTGCCGGCCTATTGCCCTAATTCGTCGATGCCGCTGTGGGCGTCGCACCCGCGAATCTTTCTGGATGTCGTCAACGAAAGCGAGGCGATGTGCCCGTACTGCGGGACACGCTATCGCCTGAAACCCAATGTCCACGTCCGGGATCATGAATTCGACACACGCAATCTGCATCAGCATCGCGAGCAGCATGCCCTGCAGCTGGCTATTGAGCATCCGGCGCCGGCCCCGCCGTTATACCCTCGAGAAACGCCAAATTTGACCGCCGACGCGCTCGGCAACACAACGCTCGAGCGCATGACGCGATGGATGAGAAGAGGGCGGTGAGCCGCGCAATTGCAGCGCAAATGTTGGCAACGGATGAACCGCAGTGATCAAAGCCAAGGAATCGCAGGCCATCTCTAATTTTTTGACTCTCGGAGCCTTGTTGGCGGCGGTGCGCGATTGTCGCGCCTGCGAGCAGCATCTGCCGCTCGGTCCGCGCCCGGTGCTGCGCGCTGGCAAAGCTGCCCGCATCCTCATCGTGGGACAGGCGCCTGGCGCACGCGTGCACGCGACAGGTATTCCGTGGGATGACCCGAGCGGCGAGCGTCTGCGCGCCTGGATGGGGGTCGAAAAAAATGCCTTCTACGATGAATCCCGCATCGCCATCATTCCGATGGCTTACTGCTATCCGGGCCGTGGGAACGGCGGCGATCTGCCGCCGCGGCGGGAATGCGCGGCCTTGTGGCTCGATCTCCTGCTCGCCAAACTGCCTCGCATTGAACTGACTTTGCTCATCGGCCAGTATGCGCAACGCCATTTTCTCGACGGGCGGCGCAAGTCGTCATTGACGGAAACCACCAGGGCATGGCGGGAATATGCGCCGCAATACCTTCCTCTGCCGCACCCTTCACCGCGCAATACGCCATGGATCCAACGCAACTCCTGGTTTGAGCGGGAGGTTCTGCCTACGCTGCGCACACGCATCAGCGCGTTGCTTGTTCGCTGAATGAATCAGGTATGAACAATGCGTCCGACTACGCAATAGTCCGACCCGATCAGCGCGGAAAATCTGGTGCTGATCAGCGTCCATCGAATCGATACTGGCGAGGGACGCGTCACCGACACCGAGGACCGGCTTCTTGAGCACGCTACAACGGCATGTCTGATGTTCCAGCGCTGACGTCGTTGGTCCGGTATCATTTCGAATCGAGCGCCATCGAATTGGACCGGGCAGGGGAGGCGACCGATGTGCAGAACCGGGCATCCCGGCTGCCACCGCTGCACTGTGCAAGGCTGAACGCAAAACACCGCTTGTCACTTGCCGGCGCAGATGTGAATGCATGACAGCGCGATAAAATCGCGGAGGCGCGGCCATCGAATTTGCAATCGTCGGGTTGCGATCAACCCATAGCCGGGCCCTGCTGTCCGCTGTGTTCGTGGTGACGTCCGTTCTGATCATCGCCGACATCAGCACCTGGATCGAGCTTGACGTTGCTGCGATCTATAGTCTGCCGTTGGTGCTTGCCGGCGCCACGCGCAGCCGGCGCTTGCTATGGATCCTGACGGCCGTACTCACGATCTCGACCTTCGTCGTGTACGCCGTGCAGATTCCCGCGGGCGCGTTCACGCTGCATGAGAAATTCTTCGTCAACCGGATGCTCGATACTGCAGCATTGCTGCTCATAGCGTGCGTGCTCCATCTCTGGATGAATTCGGCAGACACCGGCGAGGCGCAGGCGCGGCTGATCAAGGAGCAAAAAGAAATAATCGAAGCGGCCAAGATCTCGACGCGCCTGGTCGAGGTTCAGGAATCCGAGCGGAAAGCGCTCGCCAACGAACTGCACGATCTCGTCGGGCAGAAGCTGGCTGCGCTGGGCATCACCTTGAATATCGTGAAAAGCCAATTGTTGCCGAATCGACCGGCGCGGATCGATTCGCTGCTGGAGAATTCGAGCGCGTTGGTGGAGGAGATCACTGAAAGTATCCGGGATGTGATGGCCGAATTGAGGCCGGCGGTATTGGACGACTTCGGACTGGCGGCTGTATTACACTGGTACGCAGCACAGTTTGCCGCGCGCACGGGTGTGGCGACGACGGTGATGGAGCAGGGGCCAACGCGCCGGCTGGCGCCGGCCGCGGAAGAGGCACTGTTTCGCATCGCCCAGGAGGCGCTTGCCAATGTGGCGAAATATGCCCGGGTGCAGAAGGCCATAGTGACACTGGAGGCCACGCCCCAGGCTGTTTTCCTCACTGTCGCGGACGAGGGCTGCGGGTTTGATCCGGCCGCAGGCGGTCGACCGGCCAGAGACCATGGCTGGGGCTTGATGATCATGCGCGAACGCGCGGTGTCGGTAGGCGCAAAGCTGAGTATCGAGTCCGCACCTGGGCGCGGGACGCGAGTTATCGTCACATTGAGGGAGTAAGGGGCCATGATCAGAGTATTGCTTGCGGACGATTTCCCGGTCGTGCGCGACGGCCTGCGCGTTCTGCTGGAGGCACAGAGCGACATCGAGGTGGTGGGAGATGCCGCGAACGGGAAGGAGGCGTTGCGCCAGGCGCGGGAACTGCATCCGGACGTGGTGATCATGGATATCGGTATGCCGGAATTGAACGGCATCGAGGCGACGCTGCAAATGCACGATGCGTGCCCATCGGCGCAGGTGCTGATTCTATCGATGCATTCGACCACCGAGCACATCTTTCGGGCGCTGCAGGCAGGCGCGAAGGGCTATCTGTTGAAGGACTCAGCCGGCGCCGAGGTGGTGGATGCCGTTCGTGCGGTGCGCGCCGGCCGGCGCTATCTCAGCCAGAAGATCGCCGCCGCCGCGCTTGACGATTACATTGTCGGACGCCAAACTGCGAGCCCCCTGGAAAATCTGAGCCGCCGCGAGCGCCAGATACTGCAACTGGTGGTGGAGGGAAAATCGAGCGCCGAGATCGGCAAAATGCTGTTCCTTTCATCGAAGACGGTGGACACTTATCGCAGCCGGATGATGCATAAATTGGGCATTGGTGATTTACCCAGCCTCGTCAAGTTCGCGATCAGGCATGGGGTAACCCAGCTCGTTTGAACGTCGGCGGTTTGGTGCTTGAGTCAAAATCTCCCTACAGGAATCATCAGGCATTCCTGATACCCAGTCGGGCCGACGCCGGCTAGTATTCGCTCAAGCTGCGTCGTACCAGTTCGACCGAAGACGACGCGCACTGTCGGCAGCGGATCGAAACCCGGGCAATGTCGAAATCTACCCACATGACTTCCCGGGGGCCGGTCAAAGATGACGTCCAAAAAAACGACATCGAGAACGACGGCTCCTATGCCCCAGCGCAATGATGGGTCGAGGATTGCGGCAATTGAATGAGGTGCATTGTCCATGAAGATTCTTGCATTGGTCCTTGCAGGTGGGGAAGGCAGCCGGCTTTATCCCCTGACCGCCAGGCACGCGAAGCCGGCACTGCCTTTTGTGAACGGTTACCGCATTATCGATTTTGTGCTCAGCAATCTGGTCAATTCAGGCGTTTCCTCGATCTATGTGCTCGCGCAATACAAGCCGCATTCGCTGATCGAGCATTTGAACACTGCTTGGGCGAATCGCTTCGACGGGAATAAAAGCAGCTTTTTGAGCGTAGTACGTCCGAAAACGGATGGCAGCGAGATTCCGTTCCGGGGAACGGCCGATGCCGTCTACAGGAGCCGGCAACTCATCGAGCAGCACAGACCGGATCTGGTGGCCGTGTTTGCCGCTGACCACGTGTACCGTATGGACGTGCGGCAGATGGCCGACTTTCACCACGAGCGCAATGCCGACGTCACCGTGGCAGCCGTCCCGGTCCCGATCGAAACAGCGTCTGCTTTCGGCGTCATCGTCACGGGTCGTGATGGCGAAGTACGTGAATTCCAGGAAAAACCGGCGCGGCCCGCCGCGATCCCGGGAAATCCGACCCGTGCCTATGCGTCCATGGGGAACTATCTGTTCGATCCGAAAGTTCTTGTACATCTGCTCGAAGATGCGAATCGCAGCGGCGGCAGCGACTTTGGACGTCATATCCTGCCTCGCCTGCCGGGTAGGTACCGTACGTTTGCTTATGATTTCCTGAGCAATGTACTGCCCGGAGTTGCGGCTGATGAAGAGCCTGGATACTGGCGTGATGTCGGTACGCCGGAGGCGCTGGTCGCCGCGCAGAACGACACCCTGGGCGCCCGCCCGCGTTTCGCGCTTTACAATCGGGAATGGCCAATATGGGGCCGTGAACAGCCTTTGCGGAGCGCGAGGAACCACGGCGGATCACGCGAAGCAGCAACGGAAAATGCTGGCAACCGCTATGCCGAACCGATGTTTCCGGTGAGCGCTCGATCCGGTGCGAGCGGTGCGTCGGTGCTAAGCTCGAGCCTCGCGGCACGGCCCTTGGGGCAGGACGCCTAATGCTCAGAGACACGCAGCGAAAAGTTCAAACGGGAGCGTCCAAAAAAGACTGTGAGGATGACGTCGCAGTCAACACAATTCGACAATTCAGCGTCGGACCATTGCAGTTTTACAACCCAACAAGCAAGGAGGCATCATGGCAAGACTAGTGAAGCGGCTTCGCAGCCAACCGTACGGGGTGACCATCGGCGGAGAAACCAAGTACATATGCGGGTGCGGGCTTTCCAACACGCAACCGTTCTGCGACGGAACGCATAAGGTCACGCAGGCGGAGAAGCCTGGAAAAATCTATTGGTACGATGAAGAGGCGCAGCCTCACGAGGTTGCTGCGAACTATCCGGGCATGCGCGACGACCATCAGACCAAGGATGCGTAGCAGACGCCGTCAGTTGTGATCCATCTGTTCGGCGCAACTCTGCACCGGCTACGACATGAACGCGAGTATTTGGGAGAGACGCGATGACAATGCTTCCCGCCGATGGTCCCTGCGTTACCGAGTCACCCGGTTCGCCGCCCGTCAGCGGCCTGGAACGGGTTTTGAGGTGGCTTTCCGTGTTCACCATGCTCATGACAGTGCCCCAGGTGCTGACCATCTGGGTCGAACGCGACGCCGGCGGTGTCTCGCTTGTTTCATGGGTCGCGTACCTGATTTCGGCTTGCCTCTGGTTTTTCTATGGACTGAGGAAGCACGACAAGACCATCTACGTTGCCTGCGTCGGCTGGGTTCTGCTCGACGCGGCCATCGTCATCGGTGTCATCGTCAACCGCTGACTCCCGCGGCAAGCGCAGGCGCACATACCATTGACGCATTGCGGGCGCCGACGAGGATGCATGGCTGGTCACTTGCCGATCGTATGCCGGGTGCCGCAAGCATTGTCCGATGCCTGATCTGGAGGAATTGAGGATGGCCGTATTCGAAACGGAATTCGTGAACCGGGAAAGCGTTGCCGAAGGCACTATGGCTTTCCGCTTCCTGAAACCCCCGGGTTTTCAGTTCAAGGCTGGCCAGGCGATGAACGTCACGCTGCAGAATCCGCCGGAAACTGATGGCAAGGGAAACGCGCGCACGTTTTCGATTGTCAGCGCGCCGTTCGAGGATTCGCTGATGATCGCGACCAGGATGCGCGACAGCGCTTTCAAGCGCGTTTTGCGTGCAATCCCTGCGGGCGCGAAGCTGCAGCTTAGAGGGCCTGCCGGCCAATTCATACTCGACGATGGCAGTGCGGGTCCCGCGGTCTTTCTGGCCGGAGGCATTGGCATCACGCCGTTTGTCAGCATGCTGAGGCAAGCCGCTCATGACGGCCTCGCGCGCAGGCTGTATCTGTTCTATTCCAATCGCCGGCCGGAGGACACGGCGTTTCTCGGCGAGTTGCAGCGGTTGCAGACCCGCAATCCCAATTGCCGATTTATCGGAACGATGACAGAGATGGGAAAATCGGCGCAACTCTGGAGTGGCGAAACAGGCTTTATCGACAAAGACATGCTCGTGCGCTCGATCGACGATATTTCCGCGCCGACCTACTACATTGCCGGGCCGCCCGCGATGGTGGCCGCCATGCAGGCCATGCTGGTTGGCGCTGGCGTCGAAGCGGAACAGATCCGCACCGACGAATTCTACGGCTACTGAGCTGCACGGTGCGAGTCCTGCGCGCAGGCATCCCGGGTACCTGCGCGCGGGAAGATTGTGCCTGGTTAGTTGCGCTCGCGCATCTGGCGGCAGGAAGGAAGGAGAGATCGCACCGATTTAGTCTATCGAGGAATCCTGACAGAAACCGTCATGAACGCCCGATAGCGAAATCCGAGTCAGTAAGAGAGACTGCACATGACCGTCGCCTCCATCCAGATTGTTCCCGCGAATGACAGGTGAGCGATTGACGTTGCGAAATGGCGGTCGTCCGATCAGGTGCTGTTTCCAAAGATCGGCTGGCGGCGAATGGCTTTGGACGGCAGGCGTTGAAGTACGCGTAACGCCTGCACCCCAAAGTCGGTGCCGATTTATTTGACATCAAGGAGAACATTCATGAAACGCATTTACTTGTCCCTCGTGGCCGCAGTTCTGGCCCTGTCTTTAGCTGGCGTCACCGGCGTCGCCGCAGCCGCGGATATCCATTCTCACCCGCCCGCCAATTTCAAGAAGGTGAGCACGCTGGTCAAGCTGCCGGACTATCTGCCGGGACTCGGTGTGCTGTACGTCGATCCCGCCAGCTTGCCTGCTGGTCCGTTTCTCGGTTACGACAAAAAAGGGCATCTGGCGAACGTCATCTACATGGTGCCGCTGAAGGATCTGGATGCGCACAAGAATTTTGAAAATATGGGCGACAAGCTCGGCGACCTGAAGATCAAGCGCACCGATTTCATCTACAACCCGGGACATCCCGGAGTGGAAGAGCCCCACTATCACGTCATCAATTGGCTGATCACCAAGCAGCGCCAGGATGCCGATCTCAAATAAGGTCAGCCGGGATTGGGGTGGCGAAGTGGAACGCATGGCACTGCGTGACCCTGAGTCGGAAAAGGGCAGCCGCACGTGGACACGCAGTGTGATCACGGATGGGCACCGTTTCGGCTTTGCCCGATTGTGCGCATTGCTGCTGGCAACGCTGATCGCGGTGCCGGCGGCAGCCCGCACGTTTGAGGTGCGTGCCGTCATGTCGAAGGACGGCGCCCAGGTCTATTTCGATCCGTCAGGCCTTCATATCCAGCCGGGCGATACGGTGCGCTGGATTCAGGTCAACGGATACCATTCCGTGGCGGCTTATCACCCGAAAAACGGCAATCATGAGTTGCGCATTCCGGACCATGCGCAGTCCTGGGATTCGGGAATATTGCAGGCTGAATATCCGGCAAAAGGGTCGACCTTCGAGCACACCTTCACCGTTCCCGGTGTCTACGACTATTTCTGCGCGCCGCACGAAGCTGCGGGCATGGTGGGCCGCATTGTTGTCGGCACGCCCGGAGACGGGCCCGGGGCGCGCGCGTTTGGCTATGCACCGGAGCGGCACTGGAAGCCAGTGCCGGAGGCTGCGCAGAAGGCTTTTCCGGCGATTCGGCTCATCGTGGAAAAAGCTGCGGTGTCCCTCAACAAACGATAGACGACAGATGATTGCTGCAGCACGCAGCGCCGTAACCGGCCCTTGGGCGAAGCTCTGCGGCAACAGGCAGAGGATCGGCAGGCTGCCGGGTACGCTCCGTGGACATCCTCCGGTTTCCGACGGCAGGCTGGTGCGGATGCAGATGCGAGCCGATTGCCGTGTGCCCGACACGATGGAGCACAAGAACGGGAAAATCGTGATTAAGGTCGAACAATGAATGTCTCGAGTCCCCCTGTGGAAGCTGCGCTTCGGTTAAAAGAGGACAAGGTGCGCGCGGACGGCTACGCGCTGATTGCGCGTCTGTTTCATGTCGCCCCGGATGAGGAGTTGCTCGCCTCGATCGAGCTTGCAAATGGAATCGCAGGCGAAGGCGAAGGTGTTCGGCTCGCCGCGGCGTGGAGAGGCTTGGGCGCGGCTGCCGCGGCGATGGATGGGAACACGGTGCGGAAGGAATACGACCGCGTATTCGCCGGCGCCGGCAAGGCCGAGATCAAGCTCTGTGCGTCGCACTATCTGGCTCAAGCCATGAAGCAAAGGACGCTGGTGCGATTGCGCGAGGATCTGGCGCGACTCGATTTGGCGCAATGCGGGTCCGCGATCGCGCACGATGACCATATTGCCGGCCTGTGCGAGGTGATGCGCCATCTGGTTGCAGCCGGATCGAATGATGCGGCCGCACGCGAGCGGAAGGTTTTCTTTTCAACCTACATCGACCCTTGCTATGCGCATCTTTGTGCCGCAGTGGAAGCGTCATCCAATACCGATTTTTACAAATACGTCGCGCGGTTCGTCAAGGCGTTTCTGGACGCGGAAGCGGAATCCTTCGGTGTAGCCAAATAGCGCTGCCCGCAGTCTTTTGGGAAAAATGCGAACATGAGCCAAGGCAAAATCAAACTGAACCGCAAAATATTTCGGTCCCTGATCGACGCGGGCGGCGCAGGACCGAGTGGCCGAGCGCGACAAATAGGCTCAAGGCAGGGATGGCGAGCCGGCGGTCGCCGTTACCACGAAGAGATGACCTGCGGCACAAACTCTACCGAGACACTTTGACCGTGGAAGCCGCCACCACGTCACAGACGCCGCTACAGAAGGCAGACGATCGCGCACTCGCAAGCGTCTTCAGTGCGTACACTGTTACCGCCACGCTCTGGCTGCTGTTCGCGACTGCGGTCGGAGTTCTTCTGGCCTACAAATTTGGTGCACCGGATTTTGCGCCCGGTGAATGGCTGACATTCGGACGCTTGCGTCCGATTCATACCAATGCCACGTTTTTCGGCTGGGCCAGCCTCGCGCTGGTCGGGCTGGCGTACTACGTTGCCGCGCGCAGCTCACGCACGCCCTTGTACAGCGTAAAGCTCGCCTGGATCGGGCTGGTGCTGTTCAACGTTGCCGCAGTGGCTGGTACGATTGCGCTGGATCTGGGCTATAACGACGGCAACCTCGAATACCGCGAATGGCCGTGGCCGATCCGCCTGATCTTTCTGGCCGCGCTGGTCGTCACCGCCTGGAACTTGATCGGCACTGTGGCGCGACGCAGCACCGAGGAAATCTACCTCTCCAACTGGTACACCATCGGCGGCGTGCTGTGGACCTGCATCATCGCGGTGGTGGCGATCCTGCCGTGGTATCAGTATGGCCTCGGCCAGGTATCGGTGTCCGGCTTTTACATGCACAACGCTGTCGGCATG
>JBBRAI010000038.1:0-37520 GCA_038206915.1 Burkholderiales bacterium
GCTCGGCCTGCTGCTCGACCAGATCTACTCGAGCATGCCGCTGTCGCGGGCGATGGGCGAAGTGGCCTGGTCCTCGTCC
Source organism: Burkholderiales bacterium (assembly GCA_038206915.1). Classification (GTDB taxonomy): domain Bacteria; phylum Pseudomonadota; class Gammaproteobacteria; order Burkholderiales; family SG8-39; genus 2-12-FULL-64-23. Next base: position 80 of record JBBRAI010000038.1, read on the forward strand.
AAGGACTTCCTGCTGGTCTCGATCCCGATGTTCATCCTGCTCGGCGAGATCCTGCTGCGCGCCGGCATCGCCGAGCGCATGTACGCCGCAATGGTGAAATGGCTGTCCTGGATCCCCGGCGGCCTGATGCACTCCAACATAGGCGCCTGCGCCGTGTTCGCTGCGACCTCCGGCTCTTCGGTTGCCACCGCCGCCACCGTCGGCACGGTCGCGCTGCCGCTGATCAAGAAACACGGCTACAACGAGCGCCTGTTCCTCGGCACCCTGGCCGCCGGCGGCACGCTCGGCATCCTGATCCCGCCCTCGATCAACATCATCATCTACGCGGTGCTCACCGATACCTCCATCCCCAAACTGTACCTGGCCGGCATCATTCCGGGTTTGGGGCTCGCCGCGTGTTTCATGCTGCTGGTCGCCGCCGTCTGCCTGGTCAAACCGGCGTGGGGCGGGAAACGGCTCAGCGCCACCTGGGCCGAGCGCATCGCCAGCCTGCCCAGCCTGCTGCCGCCGCTGGGCATATTCCTGGTGGTGGTCGGATCGATCTATGCCGGTCTCGCCACGCCTACCGAAGCGGCCTCCCTTGGTGTCGTCGCTGCGCTGGGCCTGGCTTGGGCCTATCGTCGGCTGAGCCTCGCCATGCTGCGCGAAGTGCTGGAGAACACCATGCGCACCACGGCGATGGTGATGCTCATCATCATCGCCGCCTACTTCCTCAATTTCATCATCTCGACTATCGGCCTTACCGCCCTTCTCACCAGCTTCATCTCCGGCCTGGGTTTCACCAAGATCCAGATGCTGCTCGCGGTCGTGGTGTTCTACCTGATACTCGGCTGTTTCATGGAAACGCTGTCGATGATGATCACCACCATTCCGATCGTGGCGCCGGTGATGTTCCACCTCGGCTTCGACCCGGTCTGGTACGGCATCGTGATGGTGATCCTGATCGAGATGGCGCTGATCACCCCGCCGGTCGGACTCAACCTGTTCGTGGTGCAGTCGCTGCGCAAACACGGCGCGCTGAACGACGTGATCGTCGGCTCGATGCCCTTCGTGCTCGCCATGCTGGCGATGATCGCGCTGCTTGCGGCTTTCCCCGGCATCGCGCTCTGGCTGCCTTCGCTGGTCGATTGAAAAAGGGATTTCCCGTGCTGACTTTTAACCGTGAATCTCAAGGCCGGCGCGATCGCATCGCCGTCGACATCGACAATCTGATCGTGGCCGGATGGACCGGCCGCGACGCCGCGGCGATTGCGCATCACATCGAGGAGTTGTTCGCGATCGGCGTGCCGAAACCGCTCAGCGTGCCACTGTTCTATCGCATCGCCGCGAACCAGATCACCCAAGCCGAGCGACTGCAGGTGCTCGGCGGCGACACCTCCGGAGAGGTCGAGCCGGTACTGGTGTCGCTCGCCGACGGCCTGTGGGTCGGACTCGGATCGGATCATACCGATCGCAAAGCCGAGACCCTCGGCGTCGCCTTGTCCAAGCAACTTTGCGGCAAGGCGCTGTGCAAGCAACTTTGGCGCTTCGAGGACGTGGCGCCCCACTGGGACGCGCTGGTGCTGCGCTCCTGGGGCGTTTTCGACGGCGAACGCCTGCTGTACCAGGAAGGCGCCGTAGCAGCGATCCGTTCGCCTGCGGATCTGCTGCGCCGCTATCTCGGCGGCGACGGAGCGCTGCCGACGGCGACGGTCATGTTCTGCGGCACGCTGGGTGCCAAAGGCGGCGTGCGCCCGGCCAGCCGCTTCGAGATGGAACTGGAGGATCCGGTGCTGGGGCGCAAGCTTTCCCATGGCTACGATATCGATGCCTTGCCGGTCGTAGCTTAGAGTCCGGTTCAAAATGAAGGGCGATCTCCGACGCGGACTTGCTTTGGGGCGCATCTCGCTAACGCTCGACTAAATAGGCCCGTTGCCGCGCGGCGGCGGTCGCAACGCAACCCGGGCGCGGGTCTAGGCCGGCGCAACCGCAAAAGCTTGCGCCAGTAGCGTAAAATGCGCGTCTCGCCGCATCCCCACCCAGCGCCAGAGCCGCGCAGAAAGACTTTCATGAAAACCCCCGCAAGACTGCTGCCGCTGGTCGAGGAAGGCCTCGTCGACGATGTCCTGCGCCAGCTCATGAGCGGCAAGGAGGCATCGGTCTACGTCGTGCGCTGTGGCGGGGACGTGCGCTGCGCGAAAGTGTACAAGGAGGCGAACCGGCGCAGCTTCCGCCAGGCGGTCCAGTACACCGAAGGCCGCAGGGTGAAGAACAGCCGGCGCGCGCGCGCCATGGAGAAGGGTTCGCGCTACGGGCGCCAGGAGCAGGAGCAGGCATGGCAGCACGCCGAGGTCGACGCCCTGCACCGCCTTGCCGCAGCCGGGGTGCGCGTGCCCAGGCCCTACAACTTCCTCGAGGGCGTGCTGCTGATGGAACTGGTGACCGACGACGGCGGCAATGCCGCCCCCAGGCTCAACGATGTCGAACTCGGCGCGGAGCAGGCGCGCGCCTTCCACCACATGCTGATGATGCAGGTGGTGCGCATGCTCTGCGCCGGCCTCGTGCACGGCGACCTGTCGGAGTACAACGTGCTCCTCGGCAGCGACGGGCCGGTCATCATCGATCTGCCGCAGGCAGTGGACGCCGCCGGCAACAACAGCGCGGCGGCCATGCTGCTGCGCGACGTCGGCAACCTTACTGCCTGGTTCGGCCGTTTCGCACCCGAACTGATTGACACCGACTACGGTCGCGAAATCTGGTCCATCTACCTGGGCGGCAAGCTGCATCCGGAGATCGAGCTGAGCGGGCGCTTCGAGCGCAGCGAGCAGCCCGCGGACGTGCAGGGGCTGATGCGCGAAATCGACGAAGTGATCAAGGAAGAAGCTGCGCGCCAGCGCTACAAGCAGTCGCTTGAGCAATAGGCGGGGCGCGATTCCCGCGCGCCCGAATCGCAGGCACGGCGCGCGGGCTGTTCAGCCGGTGAAAAAGTGAAGCCGGCCGATAAGCCGGGTTCTGTTACGGGGATTGCTCCCTATGACGGTCATTCCTCTAGGCCCTGGGTTGCCCCAGGGCTCCAGCCACCTACCCGCGGACTCAGCGAGCAGCATCATCGTCCGCCTATTTGGTGTTGCTCCGGGTGGAGGTTGCCGCGTTTCACCCGCCGCGTCTTCTTGCGAAAATGCGGCGACTCGTCTCTGTGGCCCTGTTCCTCGTCTTCGCCGGGAGCAAGCCCCCCGCTAGTACGTACGGCCGTTAGCCGTCACCCTGCTCTGTGGAGCCCGGACTTTCCTCTCCGCGCTTACGCGCGCAGCGACCGTCTGGCCGGCTTCACGGGGGAATTTTAGCACTTGCGCCCGGCCTGCCTCCGTCTAACGCGCGCCGGCCGGACATCAAGCGATCAAGCCCGGCGCAGCGCGTCGATGCCCACTACGCTGGCGTCCTTGGCGCCGTGCCCCGCCGCGATGAGCTGGTCCATCCGCGCCGCGATGCCGGGCAGCACCGCCAGCGGCCGGCCGGCGGCGGTCTCGAGCATCAGCCGCACATCCTTGCGCGCCATGCTCAATTCGAAACTCGGCGTGAAGTTGCCCTGCGCCATGTTCAGCCCGCGCGTGGCGATCATCGCGTTGGCATCGAACAATCCAAGCAGCTTGATCGCGTCCGCGCCGGCTATGCCGCTCGCCTGCGCCAGCGTGAGGACGTCGGCCATCGAAGACGAGAGGCCGATGATCATGGCGTTGCCGAGCAGCTTGTTGGCGGCGGCGAGATCGGCGCGCTCGCCAAGGTACTCGAGGCGCCCCGTCATTGCGGCGAGTTCCGCCTTGACGCTTTCGAACAGTGCTTTCGGCCCTGCGGCCAGCATCGAACCCTGCGCATTGCGCGCGGCCTGCGGCGTCATGAATACGGGGCAGTGCAGGTATTTCAGGCCCCGCGCATTCAGCCGCGCGGCGCGCGCGGCGGTAAGCGCCGGCAGCGTCGTAGTGTGATCGATCAGAACCGCGCCGGCGGCAAGTCCGGCAAGCGCCGCCGCGATGACTTCTTCGACCACCGCATCGTCCCTGAGCACCATATGCACTCGCGCTGCGTCCTTGACCGCTGCGGCCGGCGTCCCGGCCGGCTTGACGCCGAACTGGGCGAGCGCGAGGACCTTGTCGGCTGACCGGTTCCACGCCGTCACCGCGTCGCCACGCTTGGCGCAAGCCTCCGCGAACGCGCCGCCGAGCAGTCCGGTACCGAGAAATGCGATAGTTGCCATGGTCATTATCCTGATTTGATTGCGCGCCCATGCGGACGCTGGGACCCAAGCGGGGAATTCGATTGAAGCGCGCATTGTAACTCCGGACGCGGCGCGTCCGGCGCGCCCCTAGTTCTTATTCAAGGCCGCATATTCCCACGCCAGGACTATCAGGAGCACTGAGGTGGTCGCAATGCCCAGACCGAGTGCGGACAGCCAGTGCAGCGCCGCCGCGGGGACCAGTGCCAGCAGCAGCAACAGTCCGAGGAAGTGGGAAAACGGCGGCCACTTGCGTTCATACACGACCCACTTGAACAGGGCGGTACCGAGCAGAAACAGCGCCGGCCCGAGCAGGATCACGCTGATCGCTTCTGCGGTGGCGTGCGCCGGGTGCGCTAGGATCTCCTCGTCGGCGACGGCGCAGACGATGATGCCGGCGACGATCAGCAGGTGGATAACCGTGTAGGCCGCACGCGCCCTTTCGCCTGAGTTTTCCGAACGGCTGATCACCTCGGCCGCATGCTCCGCGCCGCGATCGAAATAGATCCACCACAGGGCCAGGCTGCCGACCGCGGTTGCGGCAAACGCCCACAACGTGCTTGCGTTCCACTGCGCCTGGGAGAACGTAGCGCCGGTGATGAGTAGCGATTCGCCCAGTGCAATAATGACAAACAGGCCACAGCGTTCGGCAACGTGCCTGCCGTTAATGTCCCAGTCGGCCACCTCGGAGCGGCCCATGCCCGGCACCCAGAAATTTATCCAAGGCGCGATGAATCCGAGCGCGATGGCCGCGCTCCACCACGCCAGGCGCGCGTCCGGACCGGACCAGCCGCCGATCAGCCAGATCGAACCTCTGAACAACTCCCATGCGAACAGACGCCGCGCATTTCGCATCAGATTCTCGCGCTCGTGGCGCAGCGCCCAGAGGAAGAATCCGGAGCGTGCCAGCTGCATGCTCACGTAGGCGCCGGCGAATGCCCGGCCGTGCTCGGCAAACGCCGCGGGTATGCTCGCCGACATCACCAGCCCGACCAGCAGCATTGCGAACAGGAACAGGCGCACCGGCACCCGGTCCGGGTCGAGCCAGTTGGTGACCCACGCGGTGTACAGCCACACGCTCCACACGGCGACCAGCAGAATGCCCACCTGCGCCGCGTTTAGCCAGCCGAGCCGGGCGAGCAGGGTGTGCGAGAGTTGGGTGATTGCGAATACGAACACGAGGTCGAACAGCAGCTCGACCATGGTCACTTTGCCGCTGTCGTGCACGCCCCCGTCGTTGGCGCTTTTTGGACGAAGGTAGGAATTGGGTTGTTTCATCGAGCGAATGCGGCCCTGGAGCGCGCAGACCGGCGCTATCTGTTCTTGCCTTTGCGCTTGCGGCCCGGCTCCGGCTGCGCTGGCGCCGTTGCGCGCTCCTGCGACTTTTCCCGCTCGCGCGCGCGCCCGGGACGGAACTGCTGCGTGTCTTCGTAGTAGCGTTCCGACGCGTTATCCGCCGCCCAGCCGGGAACGCCCAGGATCGGCAGCGGCGCATAGTCGTCGGCGGCGCCGAACTCGCGCAGTTCCGAAAACGTGCGTGCGAGCTGGGCGTCGAGCGTAGCCAGCTGCTGCGGCAGCGGACGTTCGAATTCCTTCGCCGCGACGTCGATGATGATGCTCTTGCCGGTTACGCCCTTGTAGGGCGCGAGCGCCTTCTCGTACAGCGCGTGACCAAACAGGTGGAAGCGCATGCCGCGCACCACGTCCTCTCGCCGGTTCCAGAACAGTTCCTTCCATTGAAAGCCTGTCAGCAGCTGCGCCAGCTCGCTGTCGCCCGAGGCGATGATCACGCCCGACTCGTCGAACAGCGTCAGGGCATCGCGCACCGGCCCGCGCGCTTCGCCGCCTTCGCGCGCCTGCATTTCACGGTAGTGGTGGCGGTTGATCGCCGCCTTGGTCCGGGGAAAGCTGATCCACACCAGCGCGTTGAACAGGTCGTGCCAGTTGCGCGTGCGCGTGAGCACCTTGCCATAGGCGAATACGCGCTTTTCGTAGGGTTCGCCGGTTTTCGCTTCCTGCGGCACGAATTCCAGCGGCTCGCCGCCCCCGCTCACCACCTCGCGCTCTTCGCACAGGCGGTTCAGCTCGGCCAGCGTGGGAAAGTGATCCTCCGGCAGGCGCTCGATCAGCGGCGCCAGCGTGGCGAACATCGGCGACGCCAGCAGTTCCCAGCGGTCCCAGTCCGGTTCGTTCGGTGCGGCCACGGCCGACTACTCCAGGCGCCAGGCGAGCGGCTCGCCGGCGCGCAAGGGCACCAGCTCGTCCTCGCCCAGCGCGAATGCGGCCTGCACCTGCCAGCGCTCGCGCCGCAGGGTGACGTTCCCGGCGTTGCGCGGCAGGCGGTAAAAATCGGCCCCATGGAAGCTGGCAAAAGCCTCCAGCTTATCGAGCGCGCCGGCCGACTCGAACGCCTCGGCATAGAGTTCGAGCGCCGCGTGTGCGCTGTAGATCCCGGCGTGCCCGCAGGGCGATTCCTTGTCGCGCCGCGCATGCGGCGCGCTGTCGCTGCCGAGAAAGAACTTCGGGCTGCCCCCGGTCGCCGCCTGCAGCAGCACGCGACGGTGGCTCTCGCGCTTGAGCAGCGGCAGGCAGTAGTGGTGCGCGCGCAGCCCGCCGGCGAACATCGCATTGCGATTCAACAGCAGATGGTGCGCGGTGACGGTCGCGGCCACATTGGCCGGCGCGCCGGCGACGTACTCCACCGCCTCGCGCGTGGTGACATGCTCCAGCACCAGCCGCAGCGCGGGAAAGCGCCGAGTGATCTGCGGCAGCACCGAGTCGACGAACACGCTTTCGCGGTCGAACGCGTCCACCCCGGCGTCGGTCACTTCACCGTGCAGCAGCAGCGGCAAATCCGCCTTCTGCATCGCCTCGAGCGCCGGGAAACAGCGCTCGAGTTGCGTCACGCCGGAATCGGAGTTGGTGGTGGCCCCGGCGGGATAATACTTGACCGCGTGCACCACGCCGCTCGCCTTGGCCAGTGCAATCTCCGCGGGCGCGGTGTTGTCGGTCAGGTACAGCGTCATCAGCGGCTCGAAGCGCGCACCGGCGGGCAGCGCCGCGAGTATGCGTTCGCGATAAGCCAGCGCCCGCGTCAGCGTGGTCACCGGCTGGCGCAGGTTGGGCATGACGATGGCGCGCGCGAATTGCCTGGCGCTGTGTGGCAGAACCGCGGCGAGCGCCGCGCCGTCGCGCAGGTGCAGGTGCCAGTCGTCGGGCCGGGTGATTGTGAGAGACTGGGCGGCGTGCGGCTGTGGGATGGGAGTCGGCATGGCAGGCGCGATTATACCCGCCGCCGAGCCGAGGTCCGGAGCCCGAACGCCGGATGCAGGCGTTGCCGCGGGTATAATCGGCGCTTTCCGGCTGAGGCGATTGCCGATGGTTTCGAGCAGCAAAGCGCAGGATTCGAACTGGACACTGGTGTTCGTATGCTGGCTGATCGCCTGCGTTTCCACGCTGGGCAGCCTGTTTTTCAGCGAAGTCATGGGCTTTGCGCCCTGCGTGCTGTGCTGGTACCAGCGCATCTGCATGTATCCGCTGGTGCTGATACTGCCTGCGGCACTGTTCCCGTTCGACCGCAGCGTCGTGCGTTACGCCCTCCCCCTGTCGCTTCTCGGCACGCTGATCGCCATATTTCACCTGCTCCTGGTCGCCGGATACATCCCCGAGAGCATCAAGCCCTGCGTCCAGGGCGTGCCGTGCAGCGAAGTGCAGATCGAGTGGTTCGGTTTCGTCACGATTCCGCTGCTCTCTGGCGTATCGTTCCTGGCGATTACGGCACTGCTGATCCTGGCCCATAGGAGGAGTTCAAAGTGAAACAGAAATATCTGGTGATCGTTTCGGCGGTCTTCCTGCTAATTGCCTTTGTCGCCGGCGCGATGTACTACCAGAGCCAGAAAGCCGCTGCCGGCGCCGAAGCCTACCTGCGCGACCGCTCGACTTACGTGCGCGACTATTCGCCCATCCGCGGCGACCCGGCGGCAAAGGTAGAAATCGTCGAATTCTTCGATCCCGCCTGCGATACCTGCAAGGAATTCGAGCCGCTGGTCAAGAAACTGATGGACGCCCACCCCGGCAAGGTTCGCCTGATCGCGCGCTATTCCCCGTTTCACCCCGGCTCTGATCAAGTGGTGAAAATACTCGCAGCAGGGCACAAACAGGGGAAATTCTGGGAAACGTTGGAAGCGGTATTCGCGGCGCAGTCGCAGTGGGCGCCGCAGCACCGGCCACAGCCCGATCTGGTGTGGAGCTATATCGGCGGCGTCGGCCTGGACATCAGGCGGCTGAGGCAGGACATGGAGTCGCCCGACATCGACAAAATGATCGAACAGGACCTGGCCGACGGGAAAAAACTGAATGTGAAGGCGACGCCGGAGTTCTTCGTCAACGGCAAGCCCCTGCCCAGCTTCGGCTTCGATCAGCTCAAGACCTTGGTGGAAGACGCGGTCAGCGCCGCCTATTGAAGTATCCGGCCACGCGCCGGCTCACTGCGCCAGGCGGCCGCTGCGGCGCAGGCAACCCTCGACCGAGCCGAGCAGGTCGTCCTGCGTAACCGGCTTGGCGAGAAAATCGGCGGCACCCAGCGTCATCGCCTTGGCCATCACCTCGTTGTCCCTGCTGCCGGTCAGCAGTATCACCGGGATCGATGCGGTCGCGGCGTCCTGCTTGAGCAGCGCGAGCAGGTCAAAGCCATTCAGGAACGGCATGTCGAGATCGGACAGGATCAAATCCGGCGCCTCGGACAGCAGCGCCTTGCCGCCCTCGACCCCGTCTTCGGCGACGCGCACCTCGTAGCCGGCCTGCGACAGATGCATACGCAGCAGGTAGCGGAAATTCGGGTCGTCCTCGATGATCAGGATGCGGTTTTTCTTTTGTTGAGCCATGTTGTCTGCGCGTTTTCGCTTGGTTTTACGTGCCCGGCGCGTCGCACCCGGTTTAGCCTGCGACGATCGCCCGCGCCTGACGCGGTTCAAATAGGTCGAGCGGCATAGGCGATTCGGTCCAGCGATTCAGGCGGCGGTGCAAAAGCTGAAACTGTTGCCCCGCTGCTTGGCCTTGTACATGGCGCTATCCGCCGCCTTGAACAGGGTGTCCATGTCCGCGCCGTCCCGCGGATATACGGCAATGCCTACGCTCGCCCCGATTTCTATTCTATCGCGTCCGGAATCGCCGGGCGCAAAGTTCACTCCTATGGCCTGGATTATTTTTTCGGCGACGATGGTCGCATCTTCGGCGGCTGCGATCTTCGGCAGGATGATTGCGAACTCGTCGCCGCCAATGCGCGCGACCGTGTCTGATTCGCGCACCTGCGCCTGGATGCGCTCGGCGGCGCCCTTGAGCACCGCGTCGCCGGCATCGTGCCCGAGCGTGTCGTTCACCGACTTGAACCGGTCCAGGTCGAGATACAGCAGCGCCAGTTCGTGGCGGTTGCGCTGCGCCAGATTGATCGCCTGGCTCAGACGGTCGTAGAACAGCGCGCGGTTGGGCAGCGCCGTGAGATTGTCGTAGTTGGCGAGATGGCGGATGCGCTCCTCGAAGCGCTTGCGCTCGGTGACGTCCCTGACGATGCAGATGGTGTGCCATTTCTGACCGATGTTCACCCCGGAAATTGAGTGTTCGGTGACGATCTGGGTCCCGTCCTTGCGCATCCCCGCCAGCTCCAGCGTCTGGCCGATGATATTTCCCCCGTTCGCGCCGCCGGCGACATCCAGACGCTTTTCGAACTCGGCGCGATAGGGCTCGGGCACGATCAGTTCGTGCAGTTTCCTGCCGCGCGCCTCGACCCCGGAATAGCCGAAAATCCGCTGCGCCGCCTCGTTCCAGAACGCGATGCTGCCCTTCTGGTCCATCATGATGATGGCATCCTGCGCGGCGGCGCCGATGACGCGCAGCCGTTCCTCGGCCAGCCGGTGCCGCGCGAACACTTCGCGCATCATATGCATGGAACCGACGATCAGCAGCGAAAATCCCAGGCCCATCCAGTCGTTGACGACAGCGTAGGTCGCGTGGTCCACGCCGCCGTGCTCGATGAAATAGCTCAGCATGCTGCGGAAGCCCTGCAGCAGCAGCGCGCCGGTCAGCAGTATCCAGCCGAGGATCCAGCCCGACAGGCGCACGCCGGCGAAAGCGAGCGCGATGCCCAGCAGCAACAGGGCAATCGACAGCGATTGAATCGACAGCAGAAAATCCATAACCAACTGCGGCTCCCGGGGGCCTGGGTGCTGATCTCCGATCGGCCAGCGAGTTCCTGCTGGATCAGCTTCCGCCTATCGCGGCGACGGTCCAGTGTACTCGTTTTCAGGTGTACTGCCTGCGGATGCTCATGCATCGCGCAGGGCGAGTGCACGCGCGTACAGCTCGTTCTTGCGTGCACCGGTGATTGCGGCGGCGAGCGCGGCCGCCTGCTTCAGCGGCAACTCTTCCAGCAGCAGGCGCAGCACCCGCTCGGCCTCGGCCGGCAAGCCCTCTGCCGCGACCGCTTGCGCTGCGCCGACGATCAGCACGAACTCGCCGCGCTGCCGGTTGGCGTCGCCCGCCAGCCACGCCCCGGCCTGGTCCAGCCGGCAGCGGTGCAGGCTCTCGAACAGCTTGGTGAGCTCGCGCGCAATCACGAATTCGCGCTCGCCGCCGAGGACGGCGGCGAGATCGGCGACGCACTCCGCCACGCGGTGCGGCGCCTCGTAGAACACCAGCGTGTAGGCAAGCTCGCGCAGGGACTCGAGCGCCGCGCGCCGCGCCGCCGCTTTGGCCGGCAGGAAGCCGTAGAACAGGAAATGCGGCACCGTCAGCCCCGCGGCCGAAAGGGCGGCGATGGCGGCGTTGGCGCCCGGGATCGGGATGACCGCGATGCCCGACGCGCGCGCGCGCGCCACCAGCAGCGCACCCGGGTCGGAGATCCCGGGCGTGCCGGCATCGCTCACCAGGGCGATCGTCTGCCCGGCGCCGATGCGCGCGACCAGTTCCGCCGCGCGCTGCATTTCGTTGTGCTCGTGCAGCGCCACCAGCTTCGCGCGGATGCCGTGATGCGCAAGCAGGTGCGCCGTGGTCCGCGTGTCCTCGGCCGCGACCAGGTCCGCCTGCGCCAGCGTCGCCAGCGCGCGCGCGCTGATGTCGGCCAGGTTCCCAATCGGCGTCGCCACGACATATAATTTCCCCGCACCTTCCGAGGCTCGCCCCCCATGGCCCTGCGGCTCCACCCGCGACCCCGATTGCGCGCCGTCCCCGCCGCTCTTGTCGTGCTGCTTCATGGCATGGGATTGTGCGTTGCGCCCGGCAATCAGGCAAGCGCGGCCTGTTCGCCGCCGCGCGCGGGCCGCGGCGCATGAGGCCGGGCGCAAGCGCGAGCGGCGCGCATGCAGAGACGCTCGCCGCCGATTATCTGCAGCGCCGCGGCCTGCGCCTGCTGCAGCGCAACTACCGCTGCCGCCTCGGCGAAATCGATCTGATCCTCGCCGACGGCGCCGTCCTGGTGTTCGTCGAAGTGCGCCTGCGGCGCAACGCCGCTTTCGGCGGTGCCGCGGCGAGCGTAACCGCAGCCAAGCGTCAACGCATCCTCAGGGCGGCGCGTCATTACCTCTCAGGCAGGCCGGAACCTGCCTGCCGCTTCGATGTCGTATTGCTCGACGCCCTGGCGGCGGACCGTATCGAATGGATCAGGGATGCCTTTGGTGAAGAATAGTATTTCGCTCGCACTGGCGCTGCTCACCTTCGCCTGCCTGCTGCCGCAGCCGGCGGCGGCGCAGCAGGTGCGCGTGCTGGTGCAAAGCTCGCCGCTGGCCGGCTTCAATTATCACCAGGCGCCCGGGGTATGGCGCGATATGCGCGTGGGCGATGCGCTGCAACTCGCGCGCGAGCCGGACAATGCCTACGACGCCAGGGCGGTGCGGGTCGATTGGCAGGGGCACAAGCTCGGCTATGTGCCGCGCGCGCAGAATGCCGCGCTCGCCTGGGCTATGGACCGCGGCGAAGCGCTCGAGGCGCGCGTGAGCCGCCTGCAGCCGCACCGCAGCCCGCGCAAGCGCATGGAGTTCGAGGTATACGTCGAATGAGCGCGTGCGCGCCGTCAATTTGCAACGGAGCCTAAGAATCCGCAGCAAAAGTCATTTAAATTCGGGCCTGTCCAGCGGAGCACGCGGGGAACTGTCCCCTCATTTTGCAATGGACACTAAGGTAGAATGCCGTTTTGCTATTCCCGGAGCACCGATGGATCTCGTCGCACGCGTCAGCCAGCATTTCGCCGACAGCGCCCAGATCAAGCAGAAATCCGCCGAACTGCTGGCCGCGCCGATCGCGCAGGCTGCCGAGCTGATGGTGAAATGCCTGCTCGCCAACGGCAAGATCCTCTCCTGCGGCAACGGCGGCTCGGCCGCGGATGCGCAGCACTTCGCCGCCGAACTGCTCGGGCGCTTCGAGCGCGAGCGCCCCGGGCTGGCGGCGATCGCCCTGACCACCGATACCTCGACGCTCACCGCGATCGCCAACGACTACGATTTCGAGCAGGTGTTTTCCAAGCAGGTGCAGGCGCTGGGCCAGGCGAACGACGTGCTGCTGGCGATTTCCACCAGCGGGGACTCGAAGAACGTCATCGCCGCAATCCACGCCGCGCACGAGCGCGACATGCAGGTGGTGGCGCTGACCGGCAGGAGCGGCGGCAAGATCGCCGGCTTGCTGGCAAAGGAGGACGTACATGTCTGCGTACCCTCGAACCGGACCGCGCGCATCCAGGAGGTGCATCTGCTGACGCTGCACTGCCTGTGCGATGGACTCGACACGTTGTTACTAGGAGCCGAATCATGACTGCATTGAACAAACTGGTCCCGCCCTTGCGCACCCTGGCGCTGCTCGCACTGCTCGGCATCCTGCCGCAGCTGCAGGGCTGCATCGAAATGGCCGTGGTCGGCGCGGGCGCGGCGGCGCTGGCCTCCGACGACCGGCGCTCGCTCGGCGCGCAGACCGAGGACAAGTCGATCGATCTGAACGGCGGCGACCGCGTCAGCACGCGCTTCGGCGACAAGGTGCACATCAACGTCACCAGCTACAACCGTAACGTACTGCTCACCGGCGAGGCGCCCGATGCCGCCACCAAGGCGCAGATCGAGCGCATCGTGCGCGAGATCCCCAACGTGCGCGGCGTGGTCAACGAAATCCAGATTGCGGGCGTGAGTGCCTACAGCGCGCGCGCCAACGACTCCTACCTCACCTCCAAGGTCAAGGCGCGCTTTGTCGACAACGGCGGAAACTTTTCGGTCAACCAGGTAAAAGTGGTGACCGAAAGCAGCGCGGTCTACCTGCTCGGGCTGGTCACGCGCAAGGAGGCCGAGGCAGCGGCCGAAATCGCGCGCACCACCGGCGGCGTGCAAAAAGTGGTGCGCGTGTTCGAGTACATCGAGGCGCCGGCGAAGTAAGGCCGGCCACTCGCGCCGGATTCGGCGCGCGTCCGGCGGCCGCCGCAGTTCCACCAGCCGCATGCAAGACAGGCCCCATTTCGAGGCGAAGCTGTGCGAACCGGCGCAGCTCGCGCAGCGCATCGCCGGGCTCGCGCGGCCACTGGTGTTCACCAACGGCGTGTTCGATATTTTGCACCGCGGCCATGTCACCTATCTCGCACAGGCGCGCGCACTCGGCGCGAGCCTGGTGATCGCGGCCAACAGCGACGCGTCCGCGCGGCGCCTGGGCAAGGGCGAAGACCGTCCGATCAACCGGCTCGAGGACCGCGCCGCGGTGCTCGCGGCGCTCGAGGCCGTAGACCTCGTCACCTGGTTCGAGGAGGACACGCCGCTCGCGCTGATCCTCACCTGCAGGCCCGAGGTACTGGTAAAAGGCGGCGACTGGAAGCCGGAGGCGATCGTCGGCGCAAAGGAGGTTGCGGCTTGGGGCGGCAGCGTGCATTCGATCCCGTTCCGCTACGAGCGTTCGACCACCGCGACCTTGAACAAGATACGCGGCCGCTAGGCGTCCGCCCGGAGTCTTACATGGAGCGCTTGGCTACACCGGCGCAGGAACTGCTGCAGCGCATCGCCGCCAACATCGGGCAGGTGATGTCGGGGCAGGCTGCGGCGGTGCGCAAGATCCTTGCCGCCTTCGTCAGCGGCGGCCACGTGCTGCTCGAGGACAATCCCGGCACCGGCAAGACCACGCTCGCCAAGGCGCTGGCGCGCTCGATCGGCGCGGAGTTCAAGCGCGCACAGTTCACGCCCGACCTGCTGCCCTCCGACATCCTCGGCGTATCGGTGTTCAATCCCAAGGACCAGTCGTTTCACTTCCACCCCGGACCGGTGTTCACCCAGATCCTGCTCGCCGACGAGATCAACCGCGCCAGCCCGCGCACCCAGTCGGCGCTGCTCGAGGCCATGGGCGAAGGACAGGTGAGCGTGGAGGGCAAGACCCACACGCTGTCCGAACTGTTTTTCGTCATCGCGACGCAGAATCCGGTGGAATTCCGCGGCACCTACCCTTTGCCGGAAGCGCAGATGGACCGCTTCGCGCTGCGTCTGTCGCTGGGCTACGTCGCGCCCGAAGCCGAAGTCGAAATCCTCTCGGCGCAGGAATCCGAGCACCCGCTCGCGCGCATCTCCGCCTGCGTATCGGTCGACGAGGTGCTCGCGCTCAAGGCGGGCGTCAAGGCGGTGCGCGTCAGCGCCGAGCTCAAGCGCTACGCGGTCGACCTGGTGCGCGCCACGCGCGGCGCGCCTTCCGTGCTGCTCGGGGCCGGACCGCGCGCCTCGCTCGCCCTCACGCACACGGCGCAGGCGCTGGCGCTCGCCGACGGCGAGCAATTCGTGCGCCCGGAGCACATCCGCGAAATCGCGGTGGCGGTGCTCGCGCACCGGCTGGCGCTCGCGCCGGAGGCGAAATTTTCCGGCGTCACGGCGCAGGGCATCGTCGAAGACCTGCTCAAGACCATGTCCGTGCCAGCGTAGGCAAACCGCATGTGGCGCCTGTCCTACCGGATCTTCAGCGCCGTCTCCGGCCTCTGGTTCTGGATGACGCGGCGCTTCACCGGCGGCGGCTTTCTCGCGCTCGGCACGCTGGTGACGGCGGGTGCGCTGGGCGCAGATACCAACCAGACGCTCGCGTATCAGGTCTTCACGTTTCTGTGCGCGCTGCTCGCCGCCGCCATGCTGGCGGCGCTGCTGCTGCGCCCGCGATTCCGCGTCATGCGCATGCTGCCGCGCATGGTCACCGCCGGCCAGGCTTTCGACTACCGCGTGCGCGTGAGGAATTTGGGCACTCGTCCAGCAGACGGCCTCGCTCTGCTGGAGGACTTGAGCGACCCGCGCCCGGCGTTCGCCGATTTTCGCGCGGCGCTCAGATTCCCCAGCTATCGCGGCTGGTGGCGCCTGGCGATGCGCAATCAGCTCGCGCACCTGGACGAAACCGCCCTGCCCGCGCTCGCGCCTCAGGCCGAAATCGAGGTGCGCGTGCGCGGGCAGGCCTACCGGCGGGGCACGCTGCAGCTTACCGGCGCGAGCGTCGCGCGCGCCGATCCGCTTGGGCTGTTTCGCGGCCTAACGCGCGTCGAGCTGCCGGACAAACTCATCGTGCTGCCGCGTCGCTACCGCCTGCCGCAGTCGGCGCTCGCCGGGGCGCGGCGCTACCAGCACGGCGGGGTCGCCCTCGCCTCATCGGTCGGCGAATCCGAAGAGTTCATGAGCCTGCGCGACTACCGCCCGGGCGATCCGCTGCAGCGCATCCACTGGAAGAGCTACGCGCGCGTCGGTGCGCCGGTGGTGAAGGAATACCAGGACGAATTTTTCGAGCGCCACGCGCTGGTGCTCGACACCTGCATTGACCGCGCCAGCGCGGTGATTGACCGCGCCAGCGCGGTGGCCGACCGCGAGGGTGCGGCGTTCGAGGAGGCGGTATCGCTCGCGGCGTCCTTCGCCTGCACCGTGGACACGCACGAGTCCTTGCTGGACCTGATGTTCGTCGGAACGCAAAACTATTGCTATACCGCCGGCCGCGGGCAGATGCAGAGCGAAAGCCTGCTCGAAATCCTCGCCGGCGTGCGCGCCTCTGCCGCAGCGGATTTCCGCCGGCTGCATGCGGCGGTGCTGGCGCGGCGCGCTGCGCTCTCCGGCTGCATCCTGATCCTGCTTGCCTGGGACGAGGCGCGCCAGGCACTGGCGCGCGCGCTGCGCCATAGCGGCCTGCCGCTGCAGGCGCTGCTGGTGAGCGAACACCAGCCGGAGGCGGCGCCGGCCTGGCTGCGCGTGCTCGCCCCCGGGAAGATCGAGGAAGGGCTCGCACGGCTGTGAACACGCCGCCCTTTCTGCTTGCAGCGGCTGCGCTGTTCTGGGGCACGCAAACCGGCAACTGGCTGCTCGCCGCCGCCAGCGCCGCCCTGCTCGAGACGCCACGCTATGTCGCGCGGCGCTGGCAGCTGGAAGCCGCGGAGTTCAACCGCGTCGCCGATTTCTGCACCGTGCTGCTCGCCGCGCTCGCGCTCTATTTCTACTTCAGCTTCGGCAACCCGCGCGCGATCACGCTGCTGTTCCAGTGGATGCCCATCGCCGTGTTACCGCTGCTGCTGGCACAGGCCTGGAGCACCGTACGAAAGATAGACGTGTCGGTACTGTTCTGGAGCCTGCGGCGCAACCCGATGCGCCGCCCGGTGAAGCTCAACCTGGGCTATCCCGCTTTTGGGCTATGGCTGCTCGCCGCCAGCGCCGCCAACCGCCAGGGCGCGGCGTTCTACCTCGGCATGACCTTGCTCTGCGCCTGGCCTGCGCTGCTCGCGCGGCCGCGCAGCTATGCCCTTCCGGTGGCGGCCGGCATGCTGCTCGCCGCGGCGGCGGCCGGTTACGGCGGGCAGCTCGGCCTGCACCGCGCCCAGCAATGGCTGGAAGGAGCCGCGCCGGAGTGGCTCGCGGGTGGCGGCGCGCGCACCGATCCCTACCGCAGCACCACCGACATCGGCAGCATCGGCGAGCTGAAACTATCGCAGCGCATCCTGCTGCGCGTCGAGGCAGACCCCGCTCTGAAGGTCCCGATCCTGCTGCACCGGGCGAGTTACGACGACTACGTCGGCGGCACCTGGGTGGCGCGCAACGCCCGCTTCGCCGAGCTTGCCCCCTCAGGCAGCGCAAGCACCTGGACCCTGGCCGAGGCGCGCGCGCCCGCCCTGCAGCTCACCGTGCACGACGATTCCGACGGCAGGCCGCTGCTGTCGCTGCCGGCGCACAGCGTGCGCATCGAAGGCCTTTCCGCCAGCGAGATGAAAATGAACCCCTTGGGCGCGGTGCAGGTGGAGCACAAACCCGGCTTCTTCAGCTATCGCGTATTCGCCAGCGAGGGCGACTCCGCCTACGGCGCGCCGACGCCGCGCGATCTGCGCGTTCCGGCGTCCGAGGCCGGCGCCGTAACCTCGATCGCGAACCAGCTCGGACTAGCCACGCTGCCGCCGCCGCGGGCGCTGGCGACACTGCAGCAGTTTTTCGCCGACCGCTACCGCTACTCGACCTGGCAGGACAGGTCCGCAGCCGGGCGCACGCCGCTCGCCGAATTCCTGCTCGCCACACGCGCCGGACATTGCGAATATTTCGCCAGCGCCACCGTGCTGCTGCTGCGCGCGGCAGGCATACCGGCGCGCTACGCGACCGGTTTTTCGGTGCAGGAATGGAGCGCCCTGAACCACGCCTACGTCGTGCGCGAGCGCCACGCGCACGCCTGGGCGCGCGCCTGGGTTTCGGGCGCATGGCGCGACCTGGATACCACCCCGCCCAGCTGGTTCGTGGCTGAAGCCGAGCGGGCGCCGTTCTGGTCGCCGCTCGCCGATCTATGGTCGTGGGCGCACTACCGTCTGGCCGCGTGGTCGGCTCGTTCGGAAGAACGCGGCTGGTCCGGCGCGCTGCTCTGGCTCGCCCTGCCGCTGCTCGCCTGGCTCGCCTGGAACACGCTGCGCGGTCGGCGCGCCGATACCAGCCCGGGCGGCAATGCAGCGGTTCAAGCGCGCGGCTGGCCGGGACAGGACTCGGAGTTCTATCTGATCGAGGAGCGCATTGCCGCGCTCGGCCATGCACGACGCGATGCCGAGACCTTGAGCGAATGGCTGGAGCGGATCGAGACGCGTGCCGGCCTGGACGTTCCAATCCTGCGCCAGCTGGCGCGCCTGCACTACCGGCATCGCTTCGATCCCGCCGGGCTGCCTGCAGAGGGGCGCGCGGCCCTGCGCGATGGCACGCTCAGCTGGCTGCGACACCATCCGGCGGCGGCAGCCTGAGTTCCATGTAGATCGTGCCACGCAACGGGTTGTCGTAATAGGGCGCGGTCTCGACGAAACCCAGCGCGCGGTACAAGGCAGCGGCCTCGTGCATGAACGCCAGCGTGTCCAGGCGCAGGCGCACGTAGCCGATGGTACGCGCCGCGGCGACGACTTCTTCGGCCAGCGCCCTGGCGATGCCCCGGCCGCGATACGCAGGACGCACGTACAGCCGCTTCACTTCGCCGGCGCCGGGTTCTAGCGGCCGCAATGCGATGCAGCCGGCCGCGTCACCGCCGGCATGCGCCAGCAGCAGGCGGCCCTGCGGCGGCGCGTACGCGCCGGGCAGCGCGGCGAGTTCGGCGTCGAACCCGTGAAAGCAAAGGTCCACCTTGAGCCACGCGGCATATTCGAGGAACAGCGCGCGCGCCTGCTCGATGTCTGCCGGGCCGGCAGCGCCCCGGATCAGCAGCGTCATCGGCAATCGACGGCCGGCGCGCGCTAGGACCTGGGGTTGTGCTCGCGCATCAGGCGCGCGGTCTCTGCGGCGACACTGTCGTCGGCCGATTCCAGCTCGCGCTCGATGCGCTCGCGCTCGGCCTGATTCCGGTCCTGCGACAGCTTGAAGCGCGCTTCGAACCGTTCCACTTCGAGCGAGAACGAAACGATGGCGGCCAGCTTGCCTTCCAGATAGCTCTCGGGCAGCGCGTCCATCTGCGCAAGGTAGGCGGCGTCGTGCTGGAGCACGAGTTTCTTCTGCAGCGCGAGCTTGTCGGCGCGCGCCTCGATCAGCCGCGGCCGCCCGTAGGCGTGCACCGCCACGTAGTTCCAGGTGGGCACGTTCTGCTCGGTGTCATACAAGCGCGGCGACACGTATGCATGCGGCTGCATGAATATCACCATGGCTTCGGGCCCCGCGGGAAAATCGCGCCACTGCGGATTGGCCTTCGCCATGTGCGCTAGCAGCGTGATGCGCCCGTCCGCGTCCTCGATCACGAAGGGAAGATGCGTCGCCATCAGTCCGCCGGGGCCGGCCGTCGCCAGCGCCGCGAAGGAATAGGCGCGCATGTAGGCGAGCAGTGCGGCGCGGTCTTCGACCCGGTTGTGTTTCGGTGCGTACATGGCGCTATCCCGTCTTCTCGTCTGCGGCGCACTCGCGCACGTCGGTGCCCGGGAAACCCTGCTTGAATTCGTTCAGTTTCGCCGCCAGCGCCTGGCCCACGTCATGCACCTGGAACCAGGTCTTGCCCGCCAGCGTTTCACGCGCGCCCACGGTCGCGCTTTTCACGCCCTTGGTGCGCAGCGCGGCGAGGCGCGCCTTGGCCGCGTCCTCGGTCTTGAAAATTCCGAGCGACACCGCATTGCGCCACTTCGTATCCTCGGACACGATGAAGTAGTCCTCCACGCCCAGGCGCTTCAGTTCACCCGTCTTCTGCGCGGCCGACTGGCGACTCGCAAGCGGCCCTATGTAGACCCAGTATCCGGAGACGTCTTCCTGCCGGCGCGGCGTCAGCTTCGCGCCCAGCGCGAGCGGCTCCAGCGCTTTGGCCGCGCGCGCCGCGTCGGCATCGCCGAATCCGCCCCATTCCAGGCACGCCGTGGCTGGCGTCGCCGGCGCGGCAGGCGCCTTGGCCGGTTCCGGTTTGCGCGTCAGCGCGCTCACCTGCGCGGGCGCAAGCAGGCGGATTTTTTCCGGATTGAGCTGCTGCCCGACGATCTGCCCCTCGCCGCCCGCCAGCGCGCCCGGCCCGAACCAGGCATAGGCGAAAAACACCGCGTTGGCCAGCAGCACGATGAAAAACAGGATGCGCACCGGCTAAGCCTTCTGCGCCACGGTCGGCCCCTCGCAAGCCTCGTGCGCAATCGCGCGGCTGATGCAGTGCAGGCCTTCCAGAACCAGGTTGTCGTGATAGCGGTACACGATCGAAAGATGCGGCGTCAGCGCCTTTGCCGCGCCACCGGAAATCAGGCACAGGAGGTCCGGATGGTCGCGCCGGTACAGGTCGTATATGCGCTCCACCGCGCCGGCCTGGGCGTGCTGGCAGCCGCTGACGATGGCGTCCACCGTCTGCACCGGGTATTCGGTATAGACGCCGTCGGCATCGGGCAGCGCCGCGGTCTTCTCGTGCAGCGAGCGCAGCATGGTGCCGACGCCGGGCATGATGCAGCCGCCGGCGAACCGGCCCTGCGCGGTGAGCAGGTCGACGGTGGTGGCGGTGCCGCAGCACACCACCAGCACCGGCCGCGCCCGGTGCAGCGCGCACGCGCCGATCAGCGCGGCCCAGCGGTCGCTGCCGAGCTGCGCCGGATTGCGGTAACCGTTCGTCACCCCGCACTGCTCGTCTTGCGGGATCACCCAGCACGGCTGCGGCGCGTCGGGCCAGATTTCGAGCAGGCGCAGCATAGTCGCGCGCACGCGCGTGCCGGCGACGTTCGAAATCACGATCCGCACCGGCGCCGGATGCTTGCGCAGCTGCAGCGCCAGCGCCGTAATTTCCTCCAGCAGCGCGTGGCCGGATTCGAGGCAGCACTCGTGCGCGGTGGCGCCCGAGTGCGCACGGTAGCGGCCCCACTTGACGAAGGTGTTGCCGATGTCGACCAGCAGGTTGTAGGGCTCGTTCATTCTGAATGAAGAAAAAGAGTCGCTAATTTTACGGTGAATTCCACCTAAATTGCATCCAGCGGATAAATCGGCCGCGCGAGCTTGCGGTAAGCGTAGACCGAAAGATCGGCATTGGTGACGCCGGCGCCGGCGCATTCGACGATATGCGCCGCGATCGGCTTGAAGCCGGCGCGGTAGTGGATGCGTGACTTGAGCATGATGTAGCGCTTCTTCGTCGGCTCGATGCCGCAATGGCGGAAGATCACCAGGTCGAAAGGCTCGTGGTGGCGCTCCGTGACCACGATCTGCGCCTGCCCGGTATCGAGCACCGCGGTGCGCCCGAGGTGGCTTTTCAGGCCGGTATACATCGGCCCGGTGAACACGATCTCGCCGTCGGTGATGTTGCGCACGCGGCCGGCGATCACGAGCGGCCTGCCGGCGAGGCCGATCGCGGGCATATCGGTCTTGCCGCCGAGCGCGAGCGTGACGTTGTTGCCGATGCCGGCCGCCACCATCTGCGCAACTGCCTGCGGGTCGCGGATCGGCGCGATGGCCACGTCCTCCAGCTTCTGCCTGAGAATCTCCTCCACCACCAGCATCACGTCCTGCGCGCCGCCCGAGCCGCAGTTGTCGCAGTGATCGATCAGCAGGACGGGACCGGGCTGGGTGCTCGCGCCGAGCGCGCACGCCCGCGCCACCGATTGCGCCAGCGGCTCGGGATGGAACACGTACTCGGCGCGCCGCTCCCAGGCGATGGCGAGCATGCGATCGCAGACTTCCTGCGCCGCAGCCCGCTGCCCGCGCTCGGCCACCACCACCGCCGAGACGCCGGTGTAGGGCGTATCCGCATGCGCAAAACCCGGCAGCAGCGTCGCGGCAAGCACCCTGCCACTTTTTTCCATGCTGCGCGCGTATTCGAGGATATCCCCGGAAGGTCCGTCCTCGGGCGCATGGCGCATGATCGAGGACAGCAGCGGCAGCCAGCCCCAGGCCATCACCGGCCGCACCAACCCGCGCAGCGTGCGCGCCAGGATGTCGCCCGCGAGCAGGCCGGCCGCGTACATGTCGACATGCGGATAGGTTTTGTAGCCGGTGATCACCGTGGCGTTGGCGACGCTCTCCGGCGACAGGTTGGTGTGGTAGTCGAAAGTCACCGCGACCGGCAGATCGGGGCGGATGCCGCGCAGGCGCCGCAGGATCTCGCCTTCCGCGTCGTCGCAGCCCTCGACCACCATGGCGCCGTGTAGATCGAGAAAACAGGCATCGCAGCCCGCGCGCACCGCCGCCTCCAGCGGCGCGAGCAGCGCTTCGAAAGTATCGCGGCCGGCCATGTTCGAGGGCCAGGATTCGGCTGCCACCGGCGTCACCGCTTCGGCGCCCTCGCGCCGCGCGATGTCGAGGAAGGCCGCGAACGGCGTGTTGGAGCCGGCGAAGGCCGCCTTCGCATCCTCGCCGTACGCGGGCCCGCTGCCGTGGCCGAAGGCCGTCAGCGGCGTCGCGATCGGCGAAAAGGTGTTGGTCTCGTGCTTGATCAGCGCGATGACGAAGCGTTTAGTCATCATTGCCTCTAAATGTGGAAAGCGGCATTGTGGGAGCGGCGCCCCCGCCGCGATTGGTACCGAAGCGAAGTCCGATCGGCCCGAGGGCGGGCCTCCCACGACCCCAAATCAAAATCCGATCGGCCCGGGGGCGGGCCTCCCACGATCCCAAATCAAAATCCGATCGGCCCGGGGGCGGGCCTCCCACGATCCCAAATCAATATCCGATCGGCCCGGGGGCGGGCCTCCCACAACAAAACCATTATGCGCCCGCAAACGCCGGGCCGAGCGCGCCCAGGCGCAGCCCCTGCCTTAGCCGCGTCCAGCGGAAATCCGCCGGATCGGCCAGCGCCGGGCCGGGCGCGCGCACCACCAGCACCTCCCTGGCGATCGGCTGGAAGTCGGCGCGAAAATGCACCGAACTCTTGACTGCGATCAGGCGCTGCGATTTCGGTTCGACTCCGAGATGGCGGAACATCTCCTGGTCCGCTGTCTGGCATTTTTTCGAGGCCAGCAGCACGCGCACGCCCGGCGCCTCGCGGCTGCGCAGCAGCGCCATTGCGCCGAGCTGCATGTGTATGCCGCGGTAGAACGGACCGGTGCCGGTGAAGTCGCCGTCCCCCAGCGCTTCCACGCTGAATTCCCCGGCGAGCGGCACATGGCCGGCCAGTCCGGAAATCTCCCCCAGTGCGAAGCGCGCGCTGTTGCCGCGCCCGACCGCATGCGCCGTCCTGGCCGACGGCGCGTCGATCAGCATGCCCAGCACCGCGTCCTCGGCGCGCAGCCGGATCATCGCCGCAAGCAGTGCGGTGGTATCGCCGTTGCCGCCCGCGCCCGGGTTGTCCTGGGTATCTGCAAGCACCACCGGCGCGCCCGGCGCGCCGCGCTGCATCGCGCGCCGCACCGCGGCTTCGGGCTCGAACAGCTCCAGCGCGAAATCGCTCTCGGCTTCGGCCACTTCGCCCGCCAGTTGCGCCACGCCCGCCTGCGTGCGCGCCGCGTCCGCGCCATAGCCGAACACCGCCATGCCGCATTCGGCGATATCGGCCATCGGAAAGCCCGGGGTAAAGGACAGGCACAGCTCGTGCTGCGCCTCGATGCGCGCAAGCGACTGGTAAAGGCTCTTGCACGGCTCGATGAATGTGCACTGGGACGCAATGCTGGTGAGGTAATCCAGCGTGGCGAAGCCTTTGGCCATCGGCCGGCCCCGTTGCAGCAGGGCATCGAGCAGCCGCGCTGCGCGCGCCCCGGTCTCGGCCATGTCCACATGGGGATAGCTGCGGTAGGCGACCAAGCCGTCGGCCTGCGCGAACATCGCGCGCGTGACATTGGCGTGCAGGTCCAGGCTGGCGACGATCGGTACGCGCGCGCCCACTGCATTGCGTACGCGCGCGAGCAATTCGCCCTCGCCGTCTTCGTGGTGCTCCGCCACCATCGCGCCGTGCAAATCCAGGTACACCGCGTCCACCGCTCCGGCGTCGGCCAGACGCTGCAGGATCGCGCCGGCGATGCGCTCATACGCGTCTTCGGTGACCTGCGCCGAAGGCGTCGCCGAAGCCCAGGCCAGCCCCAATGTCCGGTGGCCCAGGCTGTGCAGCGCCTCGATCGCGCCCGCCGCTGGAAGGTTGGCCCCGGCGACCGCAGGCGCGATCGCCGCGCCGAACTGGATACCCGGGCGGCCGGCGCCGGCCTCGAACGCGCTGTAGTCGGCCTTGGTCGGGGCAAAGGTGTTGGTCTCGTGCTGAAAACCGCCGACGGCGATCAAAGCCATGCCTGCTCCATGCTGTTCGCGTTGCGCGCCCGCGACCCGGCGCAGGGCCAGCGTAGCGTGAAATCACGCGGCGCGACAGCCGCGCCGCACCATCCGGCGTCAGCCCGCACGCAGCGACAATTCGCCGTTAACGTGGCGCTCGAGGCCGCGCGTGGTCTGCAGCAGCAGCGCGCCATCCTCGGCAACACCCTCCGCCCTGCCGCTCAGCGCGGTGCCGTCACCCGAGAACAGTGTGACCGGCCTGCCCTGGTGCGCGTGCCGGGACATCCATTCCTCGCGCAGCGGCGCAAAGCCCTGCTCGTCAAACTGCTCGAGCACCTGCGCGAGTTCGACCAAGGTCGCCGCGAGCAGGTGGTCGCGCGGCGGCGCCGAGCCGGCCACCGTGGTCAGGTCGGTCACCGGCTGCGCGATCGCGTCGTGCTGGCCGCTACGCAGGCGCAAATTGAGCCCGATGCCGATTACCGCGGCGCACGGGCCAGCCGCGTCGCCCTGGACTTCGACGAGAATTCCGCCGAACTTGCGCCAGGCGTGCAGCAGATCGTTCGGCCACTTGAACTGCACGCCGCCGATTCCCAGCGCGGCAAGCGCGCGCGCGACCGCCACCCCGGCGGCGAGCGACAGCCCGGCAAGGCCCGCCGCGCCCCGGGAGAAACGCCACAGGAGCGAGAACGTGAGATTGCCGCCCAGGCCGGATTGCCAGATGTTGCCGCGCCGGCCGCGGCCCGCACTCTGCAATTCGCAGGCGATCACGCTGCCCGGGGCGGCGCCGCCGCGCGCGCGCGCCAGCAGGAGCGTGTTGGTGGAATCGCAGGCATCGAGGAATTCCAGTTCGAACTCGCGCGCACGCGGGCCGAGTAGCGCGCGCACTGCCGCCGCATCGAGAAATTTGTATGCTTCGGCGAGGCGGCAGCCGCGGCCGCGCACGCGCAGCACTTCCAGCCCGAGCCCCTCCAGCTCGCGCAGCGCCGCTCGTACCGCGGCTGGTGCGACCCCCAGTTCGCGCGCCAGGGCGGCGGCGGAACGGAAGTTCGCGTCTGCGAGCAGGCGCAGCAGATTGAAGCGCAGAGGCGGCATATTATGACTTTCCGCAAATCCGGAGCTGATGCCGATGCTAGCATAGGCCGGCTTCAAGCCGGTGCCGCCGCGGGCCGGGATACCTGCGCCCTTGCCGGTCGCGGGTTTGTTGTAACATAGCCGCAATCAATTGCGTCAATAATCGGCCGTTCGCAGGTTTCGCGTTCGCAGTCCATCGAAAGGAGTGAATCATGAAAATCAAGAAACTTTCCCTCGCCCTCGCCGCAGCCTTTGCATTCGGCGCCGGCAGCGCCCAGGCGGCCACCGAAATCCAGTGGTGGCATTCGATGACCGGTGCGCTGGGCGAGCGCGTCAGCGACATCGCCAACGGGTTCAACGCCTCGCAAAAAGACTACAAGGTGGTGCCGGTGTACAAGGGCGGCTACGCCGACAGCCTGACAGCCACCATCGCGGCAGTGCGCTCGGGCAAGGCGCCGGACATCGTGCAGGTATTCGAGGTTGGCACCGCCACCATGATGGCCGGGAAGAAGGTGATCAAACCGGTGTACGAAGTGATGGCGCAGGCGCACGAGAAGTTCGATCCCAAAGCCTATATGCCGGCCGTGACCAGCTATTACAGCGACACCCAGGGTCGCATGCTGTCGATGCCGTTCAACAGCTCCACTCCGGTGTTTTTCTACAACAAGGACGCGTTCAAGAAAGCCGGCCTGGATCCGAACAAGCCGCCCAAGACCTGGGACGAAGTGCAGAATGCCGCGACCAAGGTCAGGGAATCCGGCATGGCCTGCGGCTTCACCACAGGCTGGCAGTCCTGGGTGCAGCTGGAGACCATGAGCGCCTGGCATAACCAGGAATTCGCCACCAAGCAGAACGGCTTCGGCGGCATGGACGCCAAGCTGGTGTTCAATAACGAATTGCTGGTGCGCCACATCGCCAAGCTGTCGTCCTGGGTCAAGTCGGGCCTGTTCACCTACGCCGGCCGCGACAACAGGCCGGAGGCGAAGTTCTACGCCGGCGATTGCGCCATGCTGACCAGTTCTTCCGCCGCCTACGCCAACATCAAGAAAAACGCCAAGTTCGAGTTCGGCGTTTCGGAACTGCCCTACTACCCCGAAGTCAAGGGCGCGCCGCAGAATACGATAATCGGCGGCGCCAGCCTGTGGGTGATGGGCGGCAAGAAGCCGATCGAGTACAAGGGCGTGGCGAAATTCTTCACCTACCTGTCCTCGCCGGAAGTCCAGGCCGAATGGCACCAGAAGACCGGCTACGTGCCGATCACCACGGCCGCCTACGAACTAAGCAAGAAGCAGGGCTTCTATGAAGCCAATCCCGGCACCGACGTCGCCATCAAGGAACTGCTGCTGAAAAATCCGACCAAGGACTCCAAGGGCATACGCCTAGGGAATTTCGTGCAGATTCGCGGCATTATCGACGAAGAACTGGAAGCGGTATGGTCGCAGAAGAAAGGGCCGAAGCAGGCGCTGGACGACGCGGTCGAGCGCGGCAACGCCGAGCTGGCCAAGTTCGAGCGCGCCAACAAGGGCGGCGGGAAGTAACGGCGGTCCGCCGAGACATTGACGAGCGGCCCCTAGGGGCCGGTTGTCATTGCCCATGGAAAAGCGCACGCAGTTCCCCGTAGGCTGGCTGCCCTATGCGCTGGTGGCGCCACAGCTCGCCATCACCGTCGTGTTCTTCGTCTGGCCCGCCGGGCAGACGCTGTGGCAGTCGCTGCTGGTGCAGGACGCCTTCGGCATCAACACCGAATTTGTCTGGTTTGAAAACTTCAAAGTGCTGTTCGCCGATCCGACCTACTTCGAGTCGTTCAAGGTCACCGCGGTGTTCTCGGCGCTGGTCGCCAGCCTCGGCCTTTCCATCGCGCTGCTTCTCGCCGCCTGCTGCGACCACGTGATCCGCGGCGCACGGACCTACCAGACGCTGATCATCTGGCCTTATGCGGTGGCGCCGGCGATCGCCGCGGTTCTGTGGGCGTTCATGTTCAACCCCACGGTCGGCATCCTCGCCTACGCAATGAAAAGCATCGGCTACGAGTGGAACCATCTGCTCAACAGCGGCCAGGCCATGAGCCTGGTGGTGATCTCGTCGGTGTGGAAGCAGGTCAGCTACAACTTCCTGTTCTTCCTCGCCGGCCTGCAGTCGATTCCGAAGTCGATGATCGAGGCCGCTGCCATCGACGGCGCGGGACCGGTGAAGCGCTTTCTGACCATCTCCTTCCCGCTGTTGTCGCCGACCTCGTTCTTCCTGCTGGTGGTAAACCTGGTGTACGCGTTTTTTGACACCTTCGGCATCATCGACGCGGCGACGGAGGGCGGGCCGATCAGGTCGACCACGACCCTGGTGTACAAGGTATTCCAGGACGGCTTCAAGGGCCTCGACCTGGGCGGCTCGGCGGCGCAGTCAGCGATCCTGATGGCGATCGTGATATTGCTTACCGTGGTGCAGTTCCGCTACATCGAACGCAAGGTTCAGTATTAACAGATGCCCCCGGTGCAAAACGCATTTTTTGCACCGGACCAGAATAGGGGAGTTTGAGGGGAGACGCCCGAAGGAAGTCCCCTTTGGGGGATTTCCCCTCGATTCGAAATAGACGATATGGTTGAACACCGGCCGGGGTTTACCTTTTTCTGCCACGCGCTGCTGATCGCGAGCGTGGTGGTGGTGGCGTTCCCGCTGTACATCGCGTTCGTCGCCTCGACGCACACGGCGGAGCGCATGTTCGAGTTCCCGCTGCCTTTGTTGCCGGGTAGCCAGATGCTGCAGAACTACACTGCGGTGCTCGCACACGGCGTCAAAGGCGCCAGTGCCGCGCCGGTAGGTACGATGATGTTCAACAGCCTGGTGATGGCGCTCACCATCGCCATCAGCAAGATAGCGATATCGATACTGTCGGCCTTTGCCATCGTCTACTTCCGCTTTCCGCTGAAGAACTTCTTCTTCTGGATGATATTCATCACCCTGATGCTGCCGGTCGAGGTGCGCATCCTGCCGACCTACAAAGTCGTGGCGGATCTGCATCTGCTCGACACCTACGCCGGGCTGACCGTGCCGCTGATCGCATCGGCCACTGCGACTTTCCTGTTCCGCCAGTTCTTCCTAACCATTCCGGACGAACTGATGGAGGCGGCGCGCATCGACGGCGCCAGCGCGCTGCGCTTCTTCTGGGACATCGTGCTGCCGCTGTCGAAAACCAATATCGCGGCGCTGTTCGTGATCCTGTTCATCTACGGCTGGAACCAGTACCTGTGGCCGCTGCTGGTTACGACACAGGAAGACATGTACACCGTGGTTATCGGCATCAAGCGCATGATTCCCGGCGGCGACGCCTCGGTGGACTGGAACCTGGTCATGGCCACGGCGATGCTCGCGCTGCTGCCGCCGGCGCTGGTGGTGCTGCTGATGCAGCGCTGGTTCGTCAAGGGTCTGGTGGACACGGAGAAATAGACGTTAATGGGCATCTTTTTCCATGGCGTCTCGATTAGAGATTGTCGCGCGCCTTGCGCCGAATTGCGCGCTGCGCGCGCCAACCGCGCTTTCCGCACGGATAAAAACCATCCGTGCGGAAAGCGCGGTTATGGATAAAAGCAAAGGCGGTGCGAGGGTTTCATACAAGATCGCCGATTGCACACGGATGGCTTTTCATCCGTGCGCAATCGACGATCCGCGCGGACGGTCTTTCGTCCGCGCAACATTGCGAGACGTAGAATGGCAAAAGTCCAGTTGCGCGGCGTCACGAAGAGATTCGGCACGACCGAAGCGATCAAAGGCGTCTCGATCGACGTCGAAAACGGCGAGTTCGTGGTCATTGTCGGCCCCTCCGGTTGCGGCAAATCGACGCTGCTACGCATGGTCGCGGGTCTGGAGGCGATCACCGCCGGCGAGATCGTCATCGGCGATCGCGTGGTCAACGATCTGGAGCCCAAGGACCGCGACATCGCGATGGTGTTCCAGAACTATGCGCTGTACCCGCACATGAGCGTGTACGCCAACATGGCCTACGGCCTGAAAATTCGCGGCTTCGCCAAAGACGACATCGAAATCCGGGTGCAGCGCGCCGCCAAGATCCTCGAACTCGATCCGACGATGCTAAAGCGCAAGCCGCGCGAACTCTCGGGCGGGCAGCGCCAGCGCGTGGCCATGGGCCGCGCCATCGTGCGCGAGCCCTCGGTGTTCCTGTTCGACGAGCCGCTGTCCAACCTCGACGCCAAGCTGCGCGTGCAGATGCGCCTCGAGATCCAGAAACTGCACCGCAATCTGGGCACCACCACCCTGTATGTCACGCACGATCAGGTCGAGGCGATGACCCTGGCGCACCGCATGGTCGTGATGAACGCCGGCCGCACCGAACAGATCGGCACGCCGACCGAGGTCTACCAGCGGCCGGCGACCCAGTTCGTCGCGGGTTTCATCGGCTCGCCCGCGATGAATTTCCTGCGCGGCCGCGCCGACGCGGGCGGACTCACGCTGCCCGACGGCGGGCACCTCGCCGTGTCCGTCCCCGCGGCACTGGCCGGACGCGAACTGGTGCTGGGTGTGCGCCCCGAGCATCTGGAAGTATGCACGCCGAGTGAGGCGCTGTTCACGCTGCAGACCGAGATGCGCGAAATGCTCGGTGCCGACACGCTGGTGCATGGGCTGTTCGGCAAGGAACTGCTGGTCGCGCGCCTGTCGGCGGCCGAGCACCCTGCCCCGGGGCAGGCGCTGCCGCTGCGCGCTCTGCCCGGCTGCCTGCATTGGTTCGACGCCACCAGCGGCGCGCGCCTGCAGGCCGATTGATCGGGCGCGCCGCGCGATGCGACCCTGGCCCTACCCGGGCATCATCGCGCACCGCGGCGGCGGCAAGCTCGCGCCGGAGAACACGCTGGCCGGCTTGCGCAAGGCGCGGCAGCTCGGGTTCGCCGGCGTCGAGTTCGATGTCATGCTGGCCGCGGACGCCATCCCGATCCTGATGCACGACGAGACGCTCGAGCGCACCACCAGCGGCAGCGGCGCGATCGCCGCGACGCCCTACCGCGACATGCTCAAGCTCGACGCCGGCAGCTGGTTCTCGCGCGAGCACGCCGGCGAACCGGTGCCGAGCTTCGACAGTGCGGGCCGACTGTGCCGCGAACTCGGCCTGTGGGCCGACGTCGAGATCAAGCCGGCCAAGGGCTATGAAGCCGAGACCGGCCGCGCGGCGGCGCTCGCCGCGCGCGAACTCTGGCGCGGCGCGCCGGTGCAGCCGCTGCTCTGCTCGTTCCAGCCCGCATCGCTCGCGGCCGCGAAGGAGGCGGCGCCGGAATTGCCGCGCGGCGCGCTGACGTCGGGCATCCCACCGGAATGGGAGCAATGGATGCAGAAGCTCGGCTGCGTCTCGCTGCACTGCGACTACCGCCTGCTGCTGCCGCAGCAGGCGCGCGCGGTACGCGACGCCGGCTACTGGTTGCTGTGTTATACCGTCGACGACCCGGAGATCGTGCGCGTGCTGTTCGACTGGGGCGTGGACGCCGTCATTACCGACCGGCTCGACCTGATCGGGCCGGATTTCAGCTGAGCGCGCCGGATTACAAACTTTTACAATAGCCCGGTAGCCGCGCTGGCGGTTTGGTGCGTTTTGCCGTCTACGGGAGGGCTTCTCCCGGGATCATTCTTCTAAGAATCCGTAACAGAAGTCCTACTGTTACGGCCTGACTTAGGGGAGCACGAGGGGACGTGTCCCCTCGTCTTGTTACAGACACTAAAGGGGATTCGAAATGTCCATAGTCAAAACCGGTATCGCTGCGCTGCTCATCGGCGCACTTCCCGCGCTGGCCTTCGCGCAGGCCACGCCGAACATCGACAAGCGCGAGGCCAACCAGGAGCGGCGCATCCAGCAGGGCGTGAACTCCGGCTCCCTCACGCCGCGCGAGGCCGCCAGGCTCGAGAAAGGTCAGGCCAAGGTCAATCGCATGGAAGCCAAGGCCAAGTCCGACGGCGTGGTCACGGCGAAGGAGCGCAAGCGCATCCAGCACCAGCAAAACGTGCAGAGCAACCGCATCGCGCGTCAGAAGCACGACCGCCAGCGCCAGTAGGACCCAGCGCGCGCGGCCGCACCTGCGCTGCGGCGAGCACTATGCGGCATATTGCCGCCAAGTCGCCGCGCTGCTACCCTTCATCTTGCAAGGGAGGCGGCGAAATGACCGACACCGTCGATGCGCTGATTTGCGATCTGCTGGAATGGATCGGCCCCGGGCCGAGGCCGTACGCGGAGGTCATGGAGGCCTGGCGCACCTCCTGTCCGCGCCTGCCGGTATGGGAGGACGCCAATGCACGCGGCTTCGTCGAGCGCCGGCACGCACCGGGCAGCGCGGCGAACGTCGCGATGAGCGCCGCGGGAAACGCGTTTCTGCGCACCCGGGGACGCGCCGCGATGCCGCTATCCGAGCGCGGCGGACGGTGCCGATGAGCCCGCTGGAGTCGGTGCAGCAAATCCTGCAACCGCTGTTCCCGGGCCTGCTCGGTATCGAACTCGTCGAAGTCGCCCCCGAGCGCGTGCTCGCCTCGATGCGGGTGCGGCCCGAGCTGTGCACCACGGGCGAGGTGCTGCACGGCGGCGCGATCATGGCTTTCGCCGATACGCTGGGCGCAGTCGCCACCTTCATCAATCTGCCCAAGGGCGCGCGCACCACCACCATCGAATCGAAGACCAACTTCCTCGGCGCCGCACCGGCCGGGTCGCGCATCACCGGCGAGTGCACGCCGTTTCACCGCGGCAGAACCACGATGGTATGGCAGACCCTGGTGAAAGCCGAGAACGGCAAGCTGTGCGCGGTGATCACGCAGACGCAGATGGTGTTGCCGGCCGCGCCCGGCGCGCGGGGATGACACTGCCGTCTACGAGGTTACCTGAGCGGCGCCAGCCTCATTCCTGAACTTTCGTTCGCGGATATTCAGGCGGTACGGGACTCTGCTGCAGATCGCGTTGCCGGATTTGACAATCCTCCTGCGGCGAGCGCGAGGTTGGATTGGCGTTTAGAAAGGCAGCACCGCGCCGGGCTTGACCGAATGCAGCACCGCGCGGAATTCCGCCTGGATGCGTTCTATCGCGCCTTGAGTGTCGCCCTCGAAGCGCAGCACGATCACCGGGGTGGTGTTGGAAGCGCGCGCGAGGCCGAAGCCGTCGGCATATTCCACGCGCAGTCCGTCGAGCTTGATGACCTCGCGCGCGCCCGGAAAGCGCGCGCTTTGCTGCAGCCCGGCGATCAGCCGGTGCGGCTCGCCTTCGGCCAGCTTCCAGTTGAGCTCGGGCGTGTTGATCGAGTCGGGCAGCGCATCGAGCACGGCATCCGGATCGTCATGGCGGCTGAGGATTTCCAGCAGCCGCGCGCCGACGTACTGCGCATCGTCGAAACCGTACCAACGCTCGCCGAAGAAAATGTGGCCGCTCATCTCCCCCGCCAGCGCCGAATGCAGCTCCTTCATTTTCGCCTTGATCAGCGAATGCCCGGTCTTCCACATCACCGGCTTGCCGCCGCGCTCGGCAATCCATGGGGCGAGCCGGCGCGTGCACTTGACGTCATAGATGATCTGCGCGCCCGGATTGCGGCGCAGCACGTCCTCGGCGAACAGCATCAGCTGCCGGTCCGGATAAATGATGTTGCCGCGCCCGGTCACCACGCCGAGGCGGTCGCCGTCGCCGTCGAAGGCGAGACCCAGCTCCGCGCCGGAATCTTCCACCGCCGCGATCAGCTCACGCAGGTTTTCCGGTTTGGACGGATCGGGATGGTGGTTGGGGAAATTGCCGTCGACCTCGCAATACAGCTGCGTCACGCTGCAGCCGAGGCGGCGGAACAGCTCGGGCGCACTCGCGCCGGCGACGCCGTTGCCGCAGTCGATGACGATGCGCATCGGCCGCGCGAGCTTCACGTCGCCGGCGATGCGCCCGAGGTAGGCTTCGCGCACGTCGGCCGTGGAGTACTTGCCCGCGCCTTCGGCCAGATCGCCGTGCTCTATTCTCGCGCGCAGGCGCTGGATATCCTCGCCGGCGAGGGTGATGCCGCCGAGCACCATCTTCAGGCCGTTGTATTCGGGCGGGTTGTGGCTGCCGGTGACCATGACCACGCTGCCGCAGCCGAGATGGTGCGCGGCGAAATAGCCCATGGGCGTGGCCGCCATGCCGATGTCGACGACGTCGACGCCGGCCGCCTGCAGGCCCTGCGCCAGCGCGGCCGACAGCGCCGGGCCCGAGAGCCTGCCGTCGCGGCCGATGGCTACCGCCTGCTGCCCGCGAGCGCGCGCTTCCGAGCCCAGCGCGTGGCCGATCGCCGTGACGACTGGCGGCGTGAGCGCAGTCTCGACGATGCCGCGAATATCGTAGGCCTTGAATATTTCTGCTGGTACTGAAGTCATGTGGGCTGCGGACCGCTCGAACGGAGGAGCCGCATTTTAGCGCGGCGCCGGCGGATGCTCACCGAAAAAAGCCAGCACGCGCTGCGGCATCCAGTCGAGATGGCCCGGAAACGCGCCGCTGGCGAAACCGACATGGCCGCCCTCCTCAGGCTGTTCCAGCCGCACCGCGGCCGACACCTCCTGCTGCTGCGGCAGGTGGTGCGCCGGCAGGAACGGGTCGTTTCTTGCGTTCAGCACCAGCGTCGGCAGTGCGATGCCTGCGAGCACCGGCTTCGCGCTGGCGCGCGTCCAGTAGTCGTCGGTGTCGCGGAAGCCGTGCAAGGGTGCGGTAACGACATCGTCGAATTGGCGCAGGTCGCGCGCCGCAAGCATGCGCTCGCGGTCGAAAATATCAGGGAAGCGATCCAGCTTGCGCGCGCTTTTGTCGCGCAGCGTGGCGAGGAACATGCGGGTGTAGATCATGTTCAGCCCGCGGCCGAGCGCGGCGCCAGCCGCCATCAGGTCCAGCGGCGCCGACACCGCGGCGGCGGCAAGCAGGCACTCGCGCGCGCCGGCTCCGCTCTCGCCCAGCCATTTGAGCAGCGCATTGCCGCCGAGCGACACGCCGGCTGCGTACAGCGGCTGCCCGGCCTGCGCGAGGCGCGCGAGGATCCAGCCGATTTCGGCCGCGTCGCCCGAATGGTAGGCGCGCGGCAGGCGGTTGGGCTCGCCGCTGCAGCCGCGAAAATGCACCACCACGCCGTTCCAGCGCATGCGCTCCAGCGCGCGCATCAGCGCCAGCGCGTAGTGGCTGGACGAGCTGCCTTCCAGGCCGTGGAACAGCGCGACGCGCGGCGCACCGGCGGCGCCGGCGTCGAGAAAATCCAGGTCGACGAAATCGCCGTCGGGCGTGTCCCAGCGCTCGCGCCGGTAGCGCGGCCGCCGCCCGCGCAGGAACAGCGCGGGGTAGATGGTCTGCGCATGGCCGCCGCGCAGCCAGCGCGGTGCGCGGTACGGCTCGGACACGGCGCTCAATGCAAGATCTTGGGCGCTTCGAGCGGGACCTCGCGGCGCACCACCGGCGCAGGCGCATGCGAAGCATGGTGCAGCACCATGCGCCAGCCCGCCGCCGAGCGCAGATAGACGTTGGTCGTGACGACGATGCTGCGCGTGCCCTCGCTCTGCCCGCCCAGCACCAGGATATTCTCGTGCAGGCTGTGCAGCGAAAGCATCATGCCGGAGACCACGACCTGATCGGACAGTTGCACCTGCAGGCGCTGTCCGGACTTTAAAATCCGTGACCAGTTTTCGCGCACCTGCTCATAGCCGCTGATGCGTGCGCCGCCCGGATGGATGCAGCTCACCTCCTCATCGTCCGACCACACCTGCATCATGGCGTCGAGATCGGCGCGCTGGAGCGCATCGTAGAACGCGGCTTCGGCGTCCTGCGGCGAGGGAAAAATGGTCTTCTTCAACTGAGGCTCCCGGACGACGTAAATACTAGCCCAAATGGAATGCGGCTGCCACAGGCCGCGACACAGACCGCGCCGGATGCGGGCTTGATTGCAATGCTGAAACGAGGTTATGCTCGTGGCGACTTCTGAAGCGGCGGCAGCGACTTCGGGATCCGGGTGTCCGTGGCGACAGTACAATATCGAATACAAGAACGCCATACAACCGCGTGGGAAGGATCAGTGGATTTCCAATAACTGGAGGAAACACAAATGACGAACTTGATCAAACGCGGCTTGCTGATTCTTGCGGCAATCGCCACCATCGGGCTGAGCGGATGCGCCTCGATGCGCGGCTACGGACCCGACAAGGTGGTCTATCACATCAACGACTCCACCCATGCCACGGCGGTGCTGCGCAATGTCGGCAACCATCTGAGCGTGGACCCGACCGCCAAGATCGTGGTGGTGAGCCATGCCCAGGGGGTGGACTTCCTCATGGACGGCGCCAAGGACAAGAACGGCAATCCCTACAATATTCCGGTGGAAGAGCTTGCAGCCAAGGGTGTGACTTTCGACGTCTGCGAAATTACCCTGAAGAGCCGCAAGCTGAACAAGAGCCAGTTCATTCCGGAGGCGAAGTTCGTTCCTTCCGGCGTGGCAGAAATCGGCAAGCTGCAGTTCCGCGACGGTTATGCCTACCTGAAACCCTGAGCCGGGGCATTTTGCGGCCGCGGCACGCCGCCGAAACGGGCGGCGTGCGCTGCGGTCGGCGACATGCTGCAACAGAGCGCGCAGGCTATTCTTGCGCCCCAAATTAAGCTAATGTGCGCATAGAAACGCTCAAAGCACGCCTTGCCCGGATAATGGTTATCATGCCGCGGACAGGCTCCAAGAAGCTTGCGGACCATACTATTTGATCGAAGGAGGAGACATGGATCAATCACGCAGAAATGTTTTGAAGGCTGGCGGCGGTGCGGGACTGTTTGCGCTGCTCGCAACCGCGGGCATGCTGCGCACCGAAGCGGCGTTGGCCGCGGACTGGGACCAGAAGGCTTTCAGCGCGAAGAATCTGAAGGACGCCTTCGATGCGCTTGGCGCCGCCAATCGCATTGAATCGTCCGATATCGTGATGACGGCGCCGGAAATCGCTGAGAACGGCGCAGTGGTGCCGATCGGCGCGGTAAGCAAGATCCCGGGCACCGAATCGATTGCCATCCTGATCGCGAAGAATCCGACTTCGCTCGCTGCGAGCTTCGACATTCCCGCGGGCACGGACCCATCGGTGAGCACGCGGGTGAAGCTGGCGCAGACCACCGATGTGCACGTGCTGGTCAAAGCGAACGGCAAATTCTACGAAACCAAAAAAGAAGTCAAAGTCACCATCGGCGGATGCGGCGGTTAGTCGCGCCAACGGTCGGCAACTGAAACGAGGAGAAACAACATGGCAGATCCGATGCGCATACGCGCCGTGGCCAAGGGCGACGAAGTCGTCGTCAAGGTTTTGATGGCCCACGAGATGGAAACCGGGCAGCGCAAGGACAGTTCGGGCAAACCCATACCGGCGCATTTCATCCAGCATGTCACCGCGACCTGGAACGGCAAGGTGGTCCTGTCGGCGAACTGGGGCACCGCGATCGCGAAGAACCCGTTCCTCGAGTTCAGCTTCAAGGGCGGGAAAAAGGGCGATAAGGTGCAGGTGAGCTGGACCGACAACAAGGGCGATAAACGCACCGACGAGGCTGCGATAAACTAGAAGGTGCAATAGCCGCCGTCAGAGCGGCAGCAGGGACGCGCGCGACGACGAGTCCGCGCTGCTGGTCAAATCCGAAGGAGGAATCCATGTCAAGCATCAAGCTGAGAGCGGTTGTTGCGCTGTCCGGCCTGGCTTTGGTCTGCACCGCGCAGGTCGCGCGGAGCGAGACGGCCGCACCCAAGAAAGCCGCCACACCGGCGAAGAAGTCCACAGCCGCGCCCAAGAGCGCGATCTCCGCGGAGTTCGAAAAATTCCGCGACATCATGGAAGACGCGAGCCCTGCGGAACTGTTCGAGGCGAAGGGCGCGGAGTTGTGGAAGGAGAAACGCGGGCCGAAGCATGCCTCGCTCGAGAAATGCGACCTGGGCCTCGGCCCGGGCGTGCTCAAGGGCGCCTATGTCCACCTGCCGCGCTACTTCGCCGACGCAGACGCGGTGATGGATGCCGAACGGCGCATCGTGTACTGCATGGTGACGCT
>JBBRAI010000039.1:0-37473 GCA_038206915.1 Burkholderiales bacterium
CGTTGCGCGCCAGGTCTTCGAGCAGGCCGCGCGCGCCGATGCAGCCGACTTCCTCGTCGTAGGACAGCGCGAAGTGTATCGGCGCCTTGAGCTCCGCCGCGGTAAAGCGCGGCGCCATCGCCAGCACCACGGCGAGATAGCTCTTCATGTCGCAGGCGCCGCGGCCGTAGAGCCGCTCGCCTTTGAGCGTCGCCTTGAACGGATCGCTGGTCCAGTTCTGGCCGTCCACCGGCACCACGTCGGTGTGGCCGGAGAGCACGATGCCGGGCTTCGGCTCCCCGGTATTCGTCCCCGCTTGCACCGTCGCGAACAGGTTCGCCTTTTGGCCGCCCGCGTCGTAGGTGAGGCGCGACTCGATGCCGTGGCCCTTGAGATAGTCGCGCACCCACTCGATCAGCCCGAGATTGGAGCCGCGGCTGGTGGTGTCGAAGCCGATCAGGCGCTCGATCATGGCCAGGGTGTCGGGCCTGACGGGAACAATGCTTGCCTGGTTCATGGCGTACCTCCGTCGTTCAGATGGCAGGCGGAGAAATGCAGCGGCGCAATTTCACGCAACTGCGGCTGTTCGATTCTACACCGGGGCATCGCGTGCGGGCAGCGCGGGTGGAAATGGCAGCCCGGCGGCGGCGCGAACGGCGAGGGGATTTCGCCCTGGACCGGGACGAAGCGCCGGCGGCGTGCTTGCAGCCGCGGCAATTCCGCCAGCAGCGCCTGGGTATAGGGGTGCGCGGCCCTGAGGTAGATCTCGTCGGTAGGAGCGGATTCGACCACGCGCCCGAGGTACATGATCGCGACGCGGTCCGACAGGTGGCGCACCACGCCGAGGTCGTGGCTGATGAACAGATAGCTCAGACCGGATTCCTCGCGCAGCCGGATCAGCAGGTTCAGCACCTGCGCCTGGATCGAGACGTCCAGCGCAGACACGGCCTCGTCGCATACCAGGAACTCCGGCTTCACCGCCAGCGCGCGCGCGATGCCGATGCGCGCGCGCTGGCCGCCGGAGAATTGATGCGGGTAGCGCGCGAGCAGCGAGGCGTCCAGTCCGACGCGCGCGAGCAGCTGCGCCACGTACGCTTCCTGCTCGCGCGCCGCGACCAGGCCGTGCACTAGCGGTGCTTCGCCGACGATGTCGCGCACGCGCATGCGTGGATTGAGCGAGGCGTAGGGGTCCTGAAAGATCATCTGGATCCCGAGCCGGATCGCGCGCTGGCGCTGCGCGGGCAGCTGCGCGACCTCTTCGCCGCGCCACAGCCGCGTACCGGCGGAGGGCTCGAGCAGGCCGGCCGCGAGGCGGCCCAGGGTGGACTTGCCGCAGCCGGATTCCCCTACCAGGCCCAGCACTTCGCCCGGCTGCACCGCAAGATCGACCCGGTCCACCGCGTGCACGGCTTGGTCGCTGAGATCGGCGCCGAGCAGCCGCACGAGCTTCGCCGCGCCGTCCAGGGTGTTGACGAAGCGCTTGGATACGCCGCGCAGTTCGAGTAAGGGCGATTGCGTCGCGCTCATGAGATTACGGGATGAAAACAACGCACCTGCCTGCCGTCGACCGGGCTGGACAGCGCAGGGTCCGCTGCGCAGGCGCCGTCGGCGCGGTCGCAGCGCTCGCGGAAAGCGCAGCCGGGCGGAAGCTCCAGCAGCGAGGGCGTCATGCCCGGAATCTGGCGCAGCGGCTCGCCCCTGTGGCCGCGGCTGGGCACGGAGTCGATGAGCCCGCGCGTATAGGGATGCAGCGGCGCGTCGAGCACCGCATCGACACTGCCGTACTCGACGATGCGCCCGGCGTACATCACCGCGATGTCGTCGGCCAGGCCCCCAATCACCGACAGGTCGTGGGTGATCCAGATGAGCGCTGTGCCGGACTCGCGCACGATCGTCTGCATCTCGTACAGGATCTGGCCCTGGATGGTGACGTCGAGCGCCGTGGTCGGTTCGTCCGCGATGATCAGCTCGGGCTTGTTCAGCAGCGCGATGGCGATGGCCACGCGCTGGCGCATGCCGCCGGAGAGCTGGTGCGGATAGGCGGCGAGGCGCTCGTCCGGCGCCGGAATGCCGACACGCGCAAGCGCGTCGCGCGCGCGTGCGCGCGCAGCCGCCCGGCTTGCCGGCGCATGCGCCTGTATCGCCTCCACCATCTGCGTGTCCACGCGCAGCACCGGGTTCAGCGTCATCATCGGATCCTGGAAGATCATGGCGACGCGCTTGCCGCGCACCCGGCGCATCGCTTCCGGCGCAAGCGTGAGCAGGTCGAGCCCGCCGAGCAGCACGCGGCCGGCCACCACGCGCCCGGGCGAATCTATCAGCCCCATGATGGAAAAGCCAGTCATGGATTTGCCGGAACCGGATTCCCCCACCAGGCCGAGGATTTTTCCCGGCGCGAGCGCGAAGCTCACGTCCTCGACCGCCCTGACCACGCCGCGGCGGGTGAAGAAATGCGTGGACAGGCGCTCCACGCGCAGCGCAGCCCGGCTCATTGCTGCAGCCGCGGATTGAGCACGTCGCGCAGGCGGTCCGCTACGAGGTTGATGCTGACGATGGTCAGCAGCAGCGCGAGGCCGGGAAAAAAACTGATCCAGTACCTGCCCGAGAGCATGTAGTCAAAGCCGTTCTTGATCAGCAGGCCAAGCGAGGGCTCGGTAATGGGCACGCCGATGCCCAGGTAGGACAGGGTCGCCTCGAGCGCGATCGCCGCCGCCACCTGCACCGTGGCGATCACGATCAGCGGCGGCAGGCAGTTGGGCAGCAGGTGGCGGAACACGATGCGCGCCGGCGGCAGCGCGAGGCAGCGCGCGGCTTCGATGTATTCCTTGCCACGCTCGGTCAGCGCCGTGCCGCGCACGGTGCGCGCATAGTAGGCCCATTGCACCATTACCAGCGCGAATATGGTCTTGCCGACGCCCTGTCCGAGCAGCGCAAGCAGGATCAGCGCGATCAGGATCGACGGAAAGGCGAGCTGGATGTCGGCGAGGCGCATGATCGCGCTGTCGGTGCGCCCGCCGAAATAGGCGGCGGCAAGGCCCAGCGTGAGGCCGATGACCACGGCGCAAAGCGTGCTCGCCGCGCCGACCTCGAGGCTGATGCGCAGGCCGTAGAAAATGCCGGACAGGATGTCGCGCCCCTGGCCGTCGCTGCCGAGCCAGAAGGTCATGCCGCCGCCCGACCGCGCGCCCGGCGGGAGGTGGCTGTCGAGCACGTCGAGCTGGGCCAGGTCGTAGGGATTCTGCGGCGAAATCAGCGGGGCGAAAACCGCGGCGAGCAGGATCAGCGCGAACAATCCCAGTCCGGCGAGCGCGAGCCTGCTCTCGGCGAATTCGCCGGCGATTCGCGCCAGAGGCGTACGTTCAGCTTGCATCGCTCAGCTTGTCGCAGCGCCGAGGCGCACGCGCGGATCGAGCAGCGAGTAGGCGATGTCGACCGCGAGATTGATCAGGATCACCAGGCTCACGATCACCAGCAGGTAGGCCACGATCACCGGTCGGTCGAGCACGTTGATCGAATCGATGATGAGCTTGCCCATGCCCGGCCAGGAGAAAATCGATTCGGTGACGATGGCGAATGCAATCACCGAGCCGAACTCCAGGCCGATTACCGTGACGATCGGAATCATGATGTTTTTCAGCACGTGCACGCCGATTACGCGCGCATTGGTCAAGCCCTTGGCGCGGGCGAACTTGACGTAGTCCTGCAGCAGCGCCTCGCGCGTGCCGGCGCGCGTGAGGCGGATGATCAGCGACAGTTTGAACAGCGCGAGATTGGCTGCGGGCAGGATCAGGTGGCGCAGGCCCTCCCAGGAAAGGAAGCTCACCGGGACGCCGAACAGCAGCGTGGTCGGGCCGCGCCCGCCGGAGGGCAGCCAGCCGAGTTCGACCGCGAACAACATGATCAGCAGCAGCCCGACCCAGAAGGTGGGCAGGGAGAAGCCGAGGATGGAGCCGCCCATGATCAGTTTGCCCGCCCAGGAATCCGGTTTCAGTCCGGCCCACAGGCCGAGCGGGATGCCGAGGAGCACCGCCATGCCGGTGGCGGCGAGCGCGAGTTCCAGCGTGGCCGGCATGCGCTCGAGGATCAGCTGTATCGCCGGGATGTTGTAGGCGAAGGACTTTCCCAGGTCGCCCGAAAGCGCCTGGCGCAGAAACACGAAGTACTGCTTCCACAGCGGCTGGTCCAGTCCGAGCGCGGCGATCGCGCGCGCGATGTCGGCCTGGTCGGCCTGCGGACTGATCAGGATGTCCACCGGATTGCCGATGGCATATACGCCGACGAACACCAGCAGCGACATGACGCCCAGCACCAGCGCGCTTTGCAGCAGTCGGCGGATGACGAATGCGGCCATGCTCGAGCCCGCGCGCCTAGCGCGGCCGGAAATCGCGGGCGAAGGTGTATTCGTCGGTGCGCGGGCTATAGGCGATGTCCTTCTTCATCGCCCAGGAAGCGAGCTGGTGGTGCAGCAGGATTAGCGGCACGTCCTTGAGCGCGAGTCGCGCGGCTTCGCGCGCCAGCGCCTCGCGCCTGGCGTCGTCGAGCGTGGCGAAATCCTGCTTGAGCATCGCGTCGACCTTCGGATTGGAGTAATGCCCCCAGTTCCACGCGCCGTATCCCGCCACTGGGTCCGGTGTGGCGATGAGCGCGCGCAGCGCCAGGTCGCCCGAGAACGAGCCCCAGCCGAGCAGGGCGCAGGAGAATTCGCCCGCGCGCGCCTTGGCGAAATACACGCTGGCCGGCAGGGTTTCCACGCGCGTCTGTATTCCGACCCGCGCCAGCATCTGCGCCAGCGTCTGCGCCAGCTGCTCGTCGTTGACATAGCGGTTGTTGGGCGCGTACAGGGTGAGCGCGAAGCCATCGGGATAGCCGGCTTGCGCCAGCAGCGTCTTTGCGCCAGCCGGGTCGTAGGCTTCGGGTTTGAGCTCGGGCACATGGCCGAACACGGGCGGGGAAACCAGATTGCCCGCCGCGACGGCGTTGCCTTCCATTACGCGCTCTACGATCGCCTTGCGGTTGATGGCCTTGGACAGCGCCAGTCGCACGCGCGCGTCCATGAACGGATTTTTCGCCAGCGGCTTGCCCGATTTGTCGCTCAGGTGTGGCGGATGCTCGCGGTACTGGTCCAGGTGCAGGAACAGCGTGCGCCAGGAAACCTTCTGCTCCAGCCGGAACGCCGGGTTGGCCTTGAGCCGCGTCAGGTCGGCCGTGGGGATGTTCTCGATCGCATCGACGTCGCCGGCAAGCAGCGCGGCGATGCGCGCGGTGTCTTCCGGCAGGATGCGCAGCGTCACCTTGTCCCAGGAGGCGAGTTTTCCATTTTGTCCGTCCCAGTAGGCGTCGTTGCGCACGAGTTCGATGCGGTCGCCGCGGGCGAAGCGCACGAGCTTGTACGGGCCGGTGCCTATCGTCGCCTTGCCGCTGTTGAAATCCTCGGTGCTTGCGCCCGCGGCCGCCTTTTTCGACACGATGAAAATCGAGTCCAGGTCGTGTGGCAGCATCGCATAGGGCTGGGCGGTCTTCAGCCTGAGCGTCCAGGGATCGACGATCTTCTTCGCCACGATGGGTTTGACGAAGCTGGTGAACGGACCCGGGCTCGCGCTCAGGGTCGCCGGGCGCTCCAGCGAGAACACCACGTCCTCGGCGGTGAAATCCGATCCGTCATGGAACTTGACGCCCTTGCGCAACTTGAATTCCCAGGTGGTCGCATCGACCGCGCGCCAGGAAACCGCCAGGCCCGGGACCAGGCGCGTATTTGCGTCGACGTTCACCAGCGCGTCGAAGATCTGCCATGCGGCATTGTTGTTCGGCGCGACATTGAGGAAATGCGGATCGAGCGAGGTCACGTCGGCGGCAAGTCCGATGCGCAGCTCGGCCGCAGGCGCGGAATGCGCCGCGGCCAGCGACAGCGCCGCGCACAGCAGGCAGCCTAGTACAAAGCGTGCCCGGCGAACCATCATGCGCTGGATCCTCCCGGAGTGGTACATGCAAGGCGGCCACGTTGCGCGCCCGCCGTCGCGCCAGATTCGAGTATAGCGGAAGGCAGGGGCGCGCCGCCGACGGGCTCGCGCTGCGCGGCGGCGTCGACTACAATTCGGTTACAAGAACGCAGGGGATACCGATGGGTACTGTCGTCGCGTTGTCTGGTCAGGTAGGCGGCGCCAAACTCGCCGACGGATTACGGCGCCTGCGCGGCGCCGAGCTCGCCGTCATCGTCAATACCGGCGACGACCACGAGGTGTTCGGCCTGGCGTTCTCGCCCGATATCGACACCATGCTCTACACCCTCAGCGGCATGGCGAGCCCTTCGGCTGGCTGGGAACCTGCGGGAGAAACCTACGCGCTGCATGAAATGCTGCAGCGCATGGGTTCTGAGCACCGGGTGCGCGTCGGCGACCGCTCCTACGCATTGCCGCTGCTGCGCAGCGAAGCGCTGCGCCAGGAATTGCCTTTGAGCCAGATTACCCTGGGATTCTGCAGGACCCTGGGCATCGATGCCCGCGTGCTGCCGATGAGCAACGATCCGGTGCGCACGGTGGTGATAACCGATAACGGTCATGTGAGTTACCACGAATATCTCACCGAGCTCGAGTGCGAGCCGGTGGTAAAAGGTTTTCTGTATGCGGGCGCGGACGTCGCGCGCATCCCGGACGAAGTGCTCGAGGCGCTGTACGCGCCCGATCTCGAGGCGA
Organism: Burkholderiales bacterium; assembly: GCA_038206915.1. GTDB lineage: Bacteria > Pseudomonadota > Gammaproteobacteria > Burkholderiales > SG8-39 > 2-12-FULL-64-23. Next base: position 6,669 of record JBBRAI010000039.1, read on the forward strand.
TCGTGCTCTGCCCGGCCAATCCCTATCATACGATCCAGCCGATTCTGGCGGTGCAGGGCATGCGCGAGCGCCTGCGCGAATGCGGCGCGCCGGTCATAGCGGTGAGCCCGATTGTCGGCGACCGGGCGCTGAAGGGCGCCGCCGGCAAGATGATGCAGGAACTGGGGCACGAGGTGTCCGCGCGCAGGGCCGCGTTGGAGTACTACCAGCTGATCGACGGCTGCGTCATCGACTCTGCGGACGAGGCCTCCGCGGACGGCATCCGCGCCTGCGGCATCGACGTCGCAGTGGCGCCCACCATCATGCGCTCGGAGGACGACCGCGTGGCGCTGGCGCAGGTGGTGCTCGATCTCGCGCACTCCGTGCGCGTGCGCAAGGAAGCGGAGCGCGGCGAATAGCGCAGCCGTGCGCGCAGCGTCGCAGCCGTCCATCGGTGCCGGATAGCGCAGCTACGAGTACGGGCGGGCGCCTGTGCGGCAAGGACGCGCGTGCCCTGGGCGCGCTCGCGCTTGCGCTGCTGCTGTGGGCGCTGTCGTTCCCGGCTACGCACGTGGCCCTGTCGGGTTATCCGCCGGAGCACCTCGCGCTGGCGCGCTACACCCTGGCGACGCTGGCGCTGCTCGGCTACTGCGCCATGGTGCGCGCGCCGCTGCCGCGGCGCGCCGATCTGCCGCGCCTGGTCCTGACCGGCCTGCTCTGCGGCACCGGCTATCAGCTCGGCTTCAACTTCGGCATGCGCACGGTCAGCTCCGGACCGGCGGCGGTGTTGGTCGATACCGTGCCGATTTTCGCCGCCTTGTTCGGCTTCTTCCTTCTGCGCGAGCGCCCGGGCGCCTGGGCCGTCGGCGGCATTGCGCTGGGCTTCATCGGCACGGTGCTGATCGCCTCGGGCGAAGCGGGCGCCGCGGGCTTCGCCTTCGAGCCCGGCGCGGGCTACCTGCTGCTGGCAGCCCTTTCTTTCAGCCTGGGCGCAGTGATGCAAAAGCCGCTGCTCGCGCGCTTGCCGGCGATTCCGGCCACCGCCTATTACTTCATCGCGGCGACCCTGGGACTCTGCGGATTCGCACCGGGACTGCCGGCGAGCGTCGCTGCGGCGCCGGCGGCGGCGAACTGGGCGCTGCTGTTCCTCGCGCTGTTTCCCGCCGCGCTGGCGTTTGCGCTCTGGTCCTATGCACTCGCGCATCTGCCGCTGGCGCAGGTGTCGAGCGCGCTCTACCTGGTGCCGGTGCTCACCTTTCCGATCGCCTGGATCTGGCTCGGCGAAGTGCCGAGCGCGCTGTCTTTCGGCGGCGGCGCACTAGCGCTCGCCGGCGTACTGCTGGTGCAATTCAAGGGACCAAGGGCCGCATAGCAGCGCGCGATTGCGCAAGCGCCGCTGCTTGGGGCAGACTGGCGGCGGGAAAAGAACGAGGGAACGAGGGACGAACCAAATGCCGCAGCAAGCACGGACATCGCCGCGCATCGGTTTCATCGGCGCGGGCCGCGTGGCCAAGGGTCTGGCCTGGGGCATGGCGCAGAGCGGACAGCAGGTAGTCGCCGCCGCCAGCCGCAGCTCGGCATCGGCGGCGCTACTCGCAGAAAGAATCAAGGGCTGCCGCGCGCTCGCGCAGGCGCAGGACGTGGTGGACGCGAGCGAGCTCGTGTTCATTACCGTGCCCGACGACGCGATTGCCGCGGTCGCCGACAGCCTCGTATGGCGCAGCGGTGTCGCGGCGGTGCATTGCAGCGGCGCCACCGAAGTGGCCGCGCTTGCGGCCGCGGCCGGCGCCGGCGCGCAGGTCGGCGGCTTTCACCCGCTGCAGCTGTTCGCCGACCCGGAGGTGGCGCTGGCCGGATTGCCCGGCTGCACCATCGCCATCGAAGCCGAAGCGCCGCTGCTGGAGCAATTAGAGCAACTGGCGCAGGCGCTGCGCTGCCGCAGCATACGCCTGCCGCCCGGCTGCCGCGCGCGCTATCACGCCGCCGCGCACTACGCCGCGGGTTTCGTCATTACCCTGCTGGGCGAGGCGGTGGAATTGTGGCAGAGCTTCGGCGTGGGACGCGCGGATACGATACGCGCGTTGTTGCCGCTGCTGCGCGGGACCGCGGCCTCGGTCGAACGCTCGGGGCTCGCGCAGGGCCTGGCCGGCACCTATTCGCGCGGCGATATCGGCACGCTGGAAAAGCACCTGGCCGACCTGGCGCGCGCCGGTCCCGAGGTGCTGCACCTGTACTGCGAACTGGGGCTGCGCTCGATTCCGCTGGGACTGGAGCGCGGCGGCTACGACGAGCGCCGCGCCGCGGCGATGCGCGCGCTGCTGCTGCGTGCGCTGAAATCCTAGCGCAGTGGTAGGGCGGCGGCCGAAGCGGTAACATGGCGCAGATGCGTTCATCGCAAGACCGGATCCGGGGGAAGAATCATGCTTCGACTTTTGCTTGCGCTCGTGATCGCCGGCAGCGGCGGCGCGGCACTGGCGCAGCACAAGATGTACCGCTGCGGCAACCAGTTTCAGGAACGCCCCTGCGCGGGCCCGACAGCCGCCACATCCTCCGCAGCCCAGGACGATCCGCAGCAGGGGGAGAGCGCGGCGAAGCGGCGCGAGCGCGAGCGGACGATCCATCAGGCGAGGTGCGAGAACTATGCAGAGGAGCTCGCCGACATCGAGCGGCGCATCCGGGTCGGTGCCGCCAAGGAGGTGATCGATCAGTTCAAGCGCAGGCAAAAAGAGATGAACGCCCGCATCGGCCGCGAGTGCAAGTGAGGGCCTAGCGGCCGGCGCCCATCTCCTCCAGGGCAATCTCGCAGATGCGACGCGAAAACGGCATGCTGAGATGGCCGATAGCGGAAAGGCGCAGGTTTTTCGCGCCGGCGAGCGCCGCGCCTTCGTGCGGCACGACGAAATTGTCCTGGTAACTGAATACCGAGACCGTCGCCACAGCCGGCGCCGCCGCGTTCAGGCGCTCGAGCCAGGCGTTGCCCGGCACCATCTGGCGCGCGTTCGCGCCCAGACCCAGCCGCGCCAGTGCCGTGCCGTGGTGCGGCGTGCCCAGGGTTATCAGCTTGGCAACGCGCCGTGCGCCGTGCTTGCGCAGGCAGGCGCGCGCCGCGAGCCCGCCCATGCTATGGGCAACAATGACCAGCTTGTCCGCGCCGGTGGCGGCGCAGATCTCCTCGATACGCCGTGCCAGGGCATCGGCATAGCTGTCGATGTCGGCGAATGCCGGCTCCAGATTGTGCGTATAGGCGCTGACGCCGCGGGCGCCCAGACGGCGTCTGAGCGGCAGCATGACGCCGCGATTGCAGGAATAGCCGTGCAGCAGCAGCACCGGCAACCGATCCGGCGGCAACGGCGCGTGCCGCTCTTTGCCCATGAGCAGCGTTTCGAACGGCTGGTACAGGTTGAAGGCCAGGACATAGGCGCAGAGTTCGGAAAAATACAGCCGCAGCCAGGCGACAGGACCGGGCCTGAGCTCAGGTGGAGCGGGACTCGCATAGCGGGCAGCGACGCCAAAGGTCGCGGCGATGGCGATGGCCCGCAAGGCGAGCGCGCAGCCCAAGGCCGCGGCTGTGGCCAGGCCCCAGCTCCAGCCGGCATGGCGAGCGAGGCCCCAGCCGATCGCGAGATAGGCAAGCAGCTCGATCAGCAGCATGCGGCGGAACGCGCGCGCAATCATGGCGATGCGGGCGCGGGCAACGGATCTGCGCCGGCGTTTTCGGCTGGCCGCGCCTGGATGTTCTGTTTGCGTGTCTGCGACATGGAATAGCCCCAGGGTTGATCTTACCCTGCCGCTTCTAGAGTGTTTACTCTAAGCGCCGCTGCATTCTGTGCAGTATGCTTTGGATGTGGACTGCAAACCGAGAGCGGACAATCGTGGTCAAATCCGAGGCATCGTCGAACAAGAGTGAACTCGCGGAGCGGCTACGCACCAACCTGGCCATGGTGAGGGGGCTGCGCCCCGCCGCCGTTGAGAGCGAGGCGCCGCTGCGCATGCGCTTGCGCGAATGGCAGTCGGAGCGCTTCCTGCGTACCTATCCCGATCTGATGGCGAGCAAACGCTATCGCCCTGCGGCCGAGTTCTTTCTTTCGGATCTTTACGGGCCCAAGGATTTCAGCCGGCGCGACGAGGAATTGGAACGGGTGCTGCCGCTGGTGACCAGAGTCCTTCCCGCGTCGGCGGTGCATACCCTGGCGCTCGGCATGGAACTTGACGTCCTGTCCGAATCGTTCGACAGCGCCATGACGCGTGCCCTGCGCGCGGGCTGCCGCTCGGCCAAGGCCGATATCGGCGAAGCCTCTTATGCCAGCGCGTATCGCGCCTGCAGCAACCGCCCCGGGCGCGAGGCCCAGATCGCACTGCTCATCCAAATCGGCGAGGCGCTGGACCACGTCACGCGCAAGCCCCTGCTCAAGGCGGCGATCGCGCTGATAAAACGTCCGGCATACGCAACGGGCTTGAGCGCCCTGCACGATTTTCTCGATCGCGGTTTCCACGCATTCTGCAACATCAATGGAGCAGGCGAGTTCCTCGACATCATCCGCACGCGGGAGACGCTCATCCTCGAGCGTCTGTTTGCCGGACACCCGACCCCGTTCGACCTTGAGCGTGCCTGAAGGCGGTCATGCGGCAAGCGGCGCTTGCTGGAATAACATTGCCGTTGGGTCACCGGCCCAAAACCCACCATTTGCGGAGCGAATCGCATGGCAAGCAGACCTGATACCAGCCGCAGAGTGCCTGCAGTCCGTCCGCGAAGGAACAAGCCTGGAGCGCGGCGCGCGCCGGCGGCGGAACAAGGATTTCAATTCGTCGGCTCGCTGAAATCCCTGGCCGGCAAGGCTTTCGGCCTGGCCAGCGCGGTCGCCGATGCTTCGATCACCGCCACCGGCCTGCTGCCTGGCAGCGCGGAACAGAAGCGACTGATCAAGAACGCCGGCAGGTTCCTGCACGAGTTGCGCGAGTCGGCCGGCGTCACTCTCGAAGACCTCAGTCGCGCCGTTGATCTGGATTCGCCGGACCTTCTCCTGCTCGCCGAACGCGGCAAGGCCGCACTCCCGTTCGAGGTGATCCTGCGGCTGGCGGCGGTGCTCGCGCGCAATGATCCGATTCCGGTCATCTTCAGGCTGACCAAAGCCTACAGCCCCGGCTTGATGCGTGCGCTTGAAGTGCTGGGTGTGGCGCGGCTGGTCGAGCACGCGCGGCGCGAACACGAACTCGTGGCGCTGTTTCGCGGCCGCGACCGCGTGCGCGAACTGAGCGATGCTGAATTCACGCGCGTGCTCAAGTTCCTCGAAGCGGCGCTGGACCTGGCGCTGGACTGTTCCGCCGGCGCCGTAGCCGCACAGCCTAGACGCGCGGGCAGGAAGGCCGGCGCGCGACCGCGGCGGCGTGTCGCGAAGTGAGCGTCCTGGCTATGGTTGCTCTCGCCATGCTGCGCTTGTAGGTTGGCAGCCCGGATGGGAGAATCGGACCGATGACAGCATGGAGGTAGGGCAGTGAAGCCATTGAGCGGAATCGACGGGGCCTTCCTGGGCCTGGAAACGCCGGCTACGCCAATGCATGTCGGCTCCCTGCACATGTTCGAGCCGCCGCCCGGTTATCGCCGGAATTTTCTCGCCGCGGTAAGGAAGATGATCGGTTCCCGTCTGCATCTCGCGCCGATTTTCCGCCGGCGCCTGGCGCAGATGCCGCTCCAGTTTGCCAATCCGGTGTGGATCGACGACGAGGTGGACCTCGAGTTCCACATTCGCCGCGTCGATTTGCCCGTCCCGGTGAGCGAGACGCAGCTGCAGGATTGCGTGGCCGAACTGCACGCACAGTTGCTTGATCGCAGCCGGCCGCTATGGATGCTGTATGTATTCGAAGGGCTGGAGGGAGGGCGCAAGGCCTACTACATCAAGATTCACCACGCGCTGCTTGACGGCCAGGCCGGCGCCGCGCTTTCAGCCACCCTGTTCGATGCGTCGCCGACGCCCGCAAAGGCCAAGGCGAAGCGGCCAGCGGCAGCGCCTAGTGAAATTCCCCCCGGTCGGCTCGCGCTCGCCGCAGCGGCAGTCCGCCACGACGCGGGGCAGTATGTGAAGCTGGTACGGCACTTGCCCGCGGTGGTGCGCACGCTCGCCGGCATGTTGCGTGGTAGCAGCGACCAGCCGTCACGCGCGCCGAATGCGTCGGCGCGCAGCGCCCTGTGGCGCAACGCGTCGTTTGGGCCGCGTACGCCTTTCAACCTCACCATCACCCCCGAGCGCAGTTTTGCCGCGGTATCGATTCCGTTCGATCAGGTGAAGCGCATCGCAATGGCGCAACAGGCCACCATCAACGACGTTGTGCTGGCGCTTTGCGGGGGCGCGCTGCGGCGCTATCTCGGGCGACACGGCGGCGTGCCGCGCAAACCGCTGATGGCGACCATGCCGATATCCCTGCGCGATCCGGGCAACCGGGACTTCACCACCCAGGCGACGCTGAGCCTGGTCAACCTGGCGACGAATGTCGCCGACCCGGTGAAGCGCCTGCGGGCGGTGCGCGCCACGGCGGGGGCGACCAAGGCGGTGGCAAAGCGCGCCAAATCGGTCATCCCGGTGGATTTTCCGACCATAGGCGGGCCCTGGATCCTCGGTGCGCTGGCCGCGCTGTACGGCCGTTCGCGTATCGCCAACGCAATTCCGCCGATAGCCAACGTGGTAATCTCCAATGTACCTGGCCCTGCGCTGCCCTTGTATGTCGCCGGTGCGCGCATGACCGACTACTGGCCGCTGTCTATCGTCGAACACGGGGTGGGACTGAACATAACGCTGATGAGTTACGCCGGGACGCTGGGGATAGGCCTGACGGCGGCACGTTGCGCGATACCGGATGCGCATGAACTCGCCGCGGATGTCCTGTCCGCGTTCGATGAGTTGAGGCGCCGCGGCGCCGCGAGCGCGTCCGCCGCCACCGGCAAGCGCCGCTCGGCAGCAAAGCGCAGGACTGCAGTTGCCAGGCGCGAGGCCGCGCCTGTGACGAGCGCCCGAGCCGCCACGGCGCGCGCTCGAGGCGGCAAGGCCAAAGGCGGCAGGCAACATGTCTGAAGCGTCTACGGTATCGCGTCATCCCCATGTCGGGCCGCCGCGCCTGATCGATTCGCTGCTCGAGCCGCGCGCGCTGCTCGAGATGGCGCTGCTGCCCGGTTCGCTGCCCCTGCTGCTGGCAGCGCCCGCCGGGGACGGTCATCCTGTGCTGCTGCTGCCGGGTTTTCTCGCCGACGAAAGATCGCTGATCGCCCTGAAGCTCTTCCTCGCGCGCAGAGGCTATGACGTGCGCAGCTGGGGCCTCGGACGCAACGTCGGCTTCCAGCGCAGGCATGTCAAGGCATTGCCGCAGAAGATCCGCCATCTGCACAGCAAGACCGGGCGCAAAGTGAGCCTGGTCGGCTGGAGCCTGGGCGGCGTTTTCTCGATGCTCGGTGCGCACGAGGCGACCGAATGCGTGCGTTCGGTCATTACGCTCGGCAGCCCGCTCAGCATGGATCGCGCAGGCAGCCAGTCGGCGCCGCTGGTCAGGGTCCTGTACCGGCTGGTATCGCATCCCCTGGGTTCGGCCGCGCACGCGATGCAGCCGCGCGCCAAGGATGTGCGTGAACACAGGCGCCTTCCGATTCCTACGTCCTGCCTGTATTCGCTCGGCGATGGCGTGGTGCCGCCGCAGGAAGCCACCATAGATGGAGACGCCGCGTTGCACGAGAACATCCGCGTCCCCGGGAGCCACCTCGGCCTTGGTTTCAATGGCCTGGTCCTGGCCATCGTCGCCGACCGGCTGGCGCAACCCGAGGGCGCGTGGAAGCCGTTCCAGCCCGCCGGCATGCTGGGCCGCGTATATCGCGCCATGATTCGCAAGGAAGCGGACGCCTGAGCGCTCCGTACCCGCGCCCCTTTCCACGAAGAGACCAGAATGCGCCAGCTTAGCGACCAGGATGCGGTGTTTCTCTACTCGGACACCGCGCACGCGAATTCGAACGTCACGCTGCTGCACATCTACGACCAGTCGACCGCGCCCGGCTCCGTGGTGCGCTTCAAGAGCATTCTCGCCCATATCGAGCATCGCCTCGACCGCCTGCCCGTCTTCAGGCAGCGGATCCTCAAGGTGCCTTTCGGCCTCGACCGGCCCTACTGGGTGGAGGACGTGGATTTCAATCTCGAATACCACGTGCGCCATATCGCGCTGCCCAAGCCTGGCGACTGGCGCCAGTTCTGCATCCAGGCTTCGCGTATCCATGCGCGTCCGCTCGATCTCAACCGCCCGTTGTGGGAGATGTACGTCATCGAGGGGCTCGACAGCTTCCTCGACCTGCCGCAGGGCAGCTTTGCCGTCCTGCTGAAAATCCACCACGCTGCGATCGATCTCGAACACGGCTACCAGATCAGCACGCTGCTGCATGACCTGAGTCCGGAGTCTGCGCCCTACGACCCGCAGGAACCCTGGTTCCCGGAGGCGCCGCCCGGCGATGCGATGCTTCTGTTGCGCGCCGCGGCCCACTCCCTGCTGTTCCCGTTGCGGCGCATGCGCTCGACGGCGCGTGCCTTGAGAGCGGTGATGCCGACCGTGTTCGAGCGTCTATTGGAAGCCGTGCGCAAGCCCGAAAGCGTCGTAGTCACGCGCTTCAACACCGCGGTCTCGCCGCACCGGGTGTTCGACACGCGGCGCTTTCCGCTCGCGGAATTCAAGGCGGTACGCGGGCTGGTCGACGGCGCCACGGTGAATGACGTCGTGTTCGCGGTTTGCGGCGGCGGCCTGCGCCGTTATCTCGAGCAGCAGGGCGAATTGCCGGATGCGAGCCTGACCGCCAGCGCGCCGCTCAGCGTGCGCGCCGCCCGCGTCGCCGGCGGCGACGAGCATGAATTTTCCTGGATGCGCGTGCGCCTCGGCACCGACATTGCCGACCCGGTGGCGCGGCTGGAAATGATCCACGAGCAGATCGCATCCTCTGCGCTGATGGCCAAGGCGGTGAGCGCGCGCGAACTCACCGACATCGCCCGCTACGCGCCCGGGGCGACCATCGCGATGACCAGCAAGATGCTCGCCTACGCCTCGACGCAGCTCGGGCCCTGGGCGTCGCTCGCCAACTGCACCATCGCCAACGTGCCGGGTCCGAACGTGCCGCTGTACCTGAAGGGCGCGCGCCTGTCTTACTTCTCGGCCATCATGCCGATCTCCGATGGCATGGGACTGGTGTTTTCGGTTACCAGCTACGATGGCAAGATCATTCTTTCCTTTACCGCCTGTTACGAACAGTTGCCCGACCCGGACGCCTTCGCCCAATGCGTGCGCGACAGTTTCCAGGAATATCTGGCGCTGACCGGCGTGCGGCGACGTAACGCGAAAGTCGCCGCCAGCCGTCGCGCCGCCCGCCTTCCGGGCGCGCGCAGGAAGCAGCCCGCGCGCCTGCCGGGACGTCTTGCCGGCGCGCACAAGCGGTCTTTGCCGCGGCCGCCCGCAACTCGTCCGCGAACGCGAAAAAAGTCGCCGCCGCCGGCACGCGCCTGAGTCACGATGCCGAGCCTGCGCAGCAACGGCTTCGACATCGATTACGAGTCGCTGGGCGATCCAGGCGCGCCGGCCATCCTGCTGATCATGGGATTGGGAATGCAGTCGATTGCCTGGCCCGATGATTTTTGCCGGCGTCTGGTCGAGCGCGGTTTTCGCGTAATCCGCTTCGACAACCGCGATGTCGGGCTTTCGGGGCGAATGAAAGGCGGCAAGCGCCCGAATCTATTATGGGCGATGTTAGCGGCACAGCTGCGTCTGCGGCTGCGCCCGCCCTACACCCTGGACGATATGGCGGCCGATGCCTCGGGTCTGCTGGACGGGCTCGGCATTGCGCGGGCGCACGTCGTTGGCGCCTCCCTCGGTGGCATGATCGCCCAGGTGCTCGCGGCGCGATACCCGGCGCGCGTGTTGAGCCTCACCTCGATCATGTCCTCGAGCGGCAACCCCAAGGTGTCGCGCCCGCGGGGAGCCGCACTCAAAGTGCTGCTCGGCCGGCCGTCCGATCCGCACAATCAGGAGATCGTGATCGCCCACCTGGTGCGCGTGTTCGGCGTCATCGGCAGCCCCGGATTTCCGGCCGATCCTGCGGAGTTGACGGAGCGCATCGGCCGCGCCGTGCGGCGCGCCTATTGCCCTGCCGGCGTGACGCGCCAGCTGATGGCGGTGATCGCTTCGGGCGACCGGCGCGCGTTGCTGAAAACCATCGTTGCGCCGACCCTGGTCATTCACGGGGCGGCGGATGTCTTGGTGCCGCTTGCCGCCGGGCAGGACACGGCGCGCAGTATTCCAAGGGCGAAGCTGCTGGTGATCGAGGGCATGGGCCACGACTTGCCGGCAGCGCTGTGCGACCGGCTCGCGACCGCGATTGCTTCGCACTGCTGCGCAGCGAACGCTTAGGCGCAGTAGAACTCGGGACTGCGGCGGTCCTGTTCGCCGGCGCACCGTGATCCACCTCAAAAAATAATCCGGTTTGCGCGGCTGCCGCGGCAAACGCGTTCCCGGTATTGAACTGATCGCGCCGCGCCATGGACAAGAGCATCCCCGGAGACTAACCTGTGTATAGGCAATCCCCGCGGTGCTTAAGCGGTATTTGGACGGGGACTCGATGCAGTAATTTCAGTGAATGCGGAAAAAGGATAAGTGAAATGACGCTATGCCCGATCGCCATCGTTGTCGGCTGCGACAAATGTCCGGCATTAAAAGTCTGCCCGTTGAAGGGCGTCATCGGCGACTTCAAGAAGCCGCTTGCGACGAAAGCGCAGCAGCACGCCCAGAAAGGTAACAGCAAAGCAAAACGAGAGCGCCGCAAGTAGGGCGACGGCTACTTCCGCGTCTGAGCACCGTCGACGCACACGGACCATCCGCTTTCACGTGAAACCGACGCCGATTGTCGGGAGCGCACGGCACGGTTTCCGCGCTGCAGCCAGCGCGCGCGGTGAGGACGGCGCGCGGCGCGGGGAACGAGCGCTGCGCCGCGATCCTATTTCGCCGGCTTGCGCCTGGCGGATTTCCTGGCGGCGGTCTTCTTCGTCGCGGTCTTCTTCACCGCGGTCTTCTTCGATGCCCCGCCGGCGAGCCGGTGCACGCTCACGCTGAGTTTTTCCACGCGCTTGGCCAGATTCTGGATGCCTTTGCTGATCGGAACTACGACGCGGTTCAACGTACGCGCAAAGCGCTTTTCGAAAATCTGCTCCAGCTTATGCAAATTGTCCGTGGTCTGGTTGCCCGCATTCGCGGCCATCCTGCCCAATGCGTTGCTCATCCCGCCGACCTTCCGCTCGGCGGCCTTGCGCGTCTTGGCGTGGACTGCACGGCCTTCCTTTACCAGCGCATCGAATACCTTGGTGCCTTCGGCCTGCGTCTTGGCGAACGCGCCGAGTCCTGCCAGCCAGATTTGCTGCGCCGAGTCGCCGACAGTTTGTGCCAGTTTCTTGTCGCCCGTGCTCGCGCGAGGCGCACCGCGTTTCGTGACCATGGTCATGCTCCTTTGCGTTGAATTGGCTTCCCCGTGCCCGGTTCCGCGCCAACGCGCTAATCCGTGCGCAACGATGATGCCACTATCGTCCGGCGCGCGCTCGCCTGGCGACTTGACGAGCGTCAAGAAAGGCGCAGATTCAGCGGCCCGTCACCGCTGCGGCGGCAGCCAAATCGCAGCAGCGGCGGAGATTCGAGACCGCGAACACTTGACCGACAGCGGCTTGAAGCGCATCGTAGCAAATGTGCTTTGCACCTGTCTGCCATGAGTAAAAAAACCCATTTTCATCCCTCCGACCTGCGCGGATTCAGCCAGCTGGCGATCGACGCGACGCTGGGGGTAACCGACCTGGTGGAGGCGATGCATCACAACATCCTCCTCGCCCCGGGCGCGCTCGGCGCCCCGGCATCGGGATCCACCTCCGGCATTACCGGCCTTGTCTATCGCAGCATCCGCGGGGTAACCCGTCTGGTCGGAGGAGGGCTTGACCTGGTGCTCGCGCAGCTGGTTCCAATGTTCGGCAGGAAGAACTCTTCGCCGCAGCGCGACGCGGTGCTGGCGGCGCTCAACGGCGTTCTCGGCGATTACCTGGATGCCAGCAGCAACCCCATGGCGATCCGCATGTGCCTGCGTGTCGACTCAGAACCGCTGACGCTTGAGGCCAAGGCGCTGGCGACGCAGATCGAACGGCCCAGCGGCAAGATACTGGTGCTCGCGCACGGTCTGTGCCTTAACGACCTGCAGTGGAATCGGCAGGGGCACGATCATGGCGCCGCGCTCGCGCGCGACCTGGGCTATAGCGCCGTCTATCTGCGCTACAACAGCGGCCTGCACATTTCCACCAACGGCCGCGAGTTCGCCGGCACGCTCGACGCCTTGCTCAACGCGTGGCCAACCCCGGTGGAGGACCTGGTGATTCTCGGCCACAGCATGGGTGGCCTGGTCGCACGCAGCGCCTGCCATTACGGCGCAGCGGCGGGCCACTCGTGGCCGCGGCAGTTGAAAAAACTAATTTTTCTCGGCACGCCGCACCATGGCGCCCCGTTTGAGCGCGGCGGCAACTGGGTGGACATCATGCTGGGCGCGAGTCCCTACACCGCGCCTTTCGCCCGGCTGGGCAAGATCCGCAGCGCCGGGATCACCGACCTGCGCCACACCTATCTGCTGGACGAGGATTGGCAGGGGCGCGATCGCTTCGAGCGCACCGGCGCGCACCGGCGTTCGCTGCCGCTGCCGCGAGACGTGCAGTGTTATACCATTGCGGCGACCACCGGGAAGAAGGCGGGCGACCTCAGCGACCGGCTCCTAGGCGACGGGCTGGTGCCCCTGGCGAGCGCGCTCGGCCGGCATGACGAGCCGGCGCGCAATCTGTCCTTTGCCGAGCGGCAGCAATGGATCGGTTATGGCATGAGTCATATGGATCTGCTCAACCGCCAGGAAGTCTACGAACAGATCAGGCGCTGGCTGGAAACGGGATCATGAGCAAGATAAGAATCCGCCGCGCGCACGCGCTTTCGCCGGCACAGGCGCGCGAGGCCGCGAACAAGATTGCGGCCAAGCTGAGCGAGGCCTTCGACATGGAGTTCGACTGGGACGACGAAGTCCTGCGTTTCCAGCGCTCCGGCGTGGAAGGCTGCCTCATGCTGGGGCAAAAGGAGGTGCTGATCGACGCGCAGCTGGGCTTCCTGCTGGCGATGATGCAGCCCAGGATCGAGCAAGCGATCCACGAAAACCTGGACAAGATCTTCGGCGCGGCCAAAAAGACTGCGACCAAAGCAGGCGCGCCGAAGAAAGCGGTGGCGAAAAAGGCCGCGCCGAAGAAGAAATGAGCCGGCGCCGCTCGGTGACGCGGCTCAGTCCTTGAGCAAGTCGATCAGGTCCACGTACTGGCGCATCGCGTCTTCCTTTGCCGTACCCTTGAACTTCGCCCAGGCGTCGTACTTGGCGCGTCCTATCAGGTCACCGAAACCGGGGCGCGCGCCCGCCGCGTCGCCGCTGGTACCCTGCTTGTAGAGCGCGTAGAGCTTCAGCAGCGTGTCGTTGTCGGGGCGCTCGGGCAGGGTCTTCGACTGCGCGACCGCGGCCTCGAATTGTTTATGCAGGTCTGACATGCTTCCTCCTGTAGGTGGCGCTGGCAGCAACATCCGGCGAGAATGGCAGCCGGAGCCGCGGGCGGACCGGGTCGCGAGCCTTATGGTCGGTTTGCTCACAGTGCCTAAGGTATCATACGCATAAGGGGGCGTCACCCGGCCCCGCACAGCTAATTGGATCGAGTGCCCATGACTCAACGCGAACGCATGTCCAGCGTCGATACCGCGTGGCTGCGGATGGACAGCCCGACCAATCTGATGATGATCGTCGGCGTTCTGATATTCGACGGGGCGGTCAACTTCGCGCGGCTCAAACGCACCTTCGAGTTCCGGCTGCTCAGATACAACCGTTTCCGCCAGCGTGTGGTGCATGATGTCGCGGGCGCATGGTGGGAAGTGGACCCGAACTTCGACATCGACTCCCACCTGCTGCGGGTCTCGCTTCCGGGCAAAGGCGACAAGAACGAACTGGAGAAGTATGTCGCCAGCCAGGTCAGCCAGAGCCTGGACCATGGGAAGCCCTTGTGGCAGTTCCAGCTGGTCGAGAACTACCGCGGCGGCGCCGCGCTGATCGCCCGCATCCATCATTGCATCGCCGACGGCATCGCGCTGACCGGCGTGCTGCTTTCCCTCACCGATGCATCGCCCGATGCGCCCGAAGAAGGCGCGGCGGTGCCATGGGTGGACGCTGGCGGAGGCGAGGACGAGGACAATTTCTGGCAGCGCATCATCGCTCCCATGGGCGACGCGCTGGCGACGGCGATCCGCATCTCCGGAAAGACCGGCGTCGGCTCGCTGCGCCTGCTGGCCGAGCCGGAGCGGGTGGTCGATTATGCGAAATTCGCGGCGGCCATCGCCGCCGAGCTGATCGAGCTCGCCACGATGCCAGACGATTCACCGACGCGCTTCAAGGGCAAGCCCGGTACGGCCAAGCGCGTCGCCTGGTCGGAGCCGATGCCGCTGGGCGAGATCAAGGCGATCGGCAGCATACTGGGCTCTTCGGTCAACGATATCCTGCTGTCCTGCGTCACCGGCGCGCTGCGGCAGTACCTGGTGGAGCAGCGTGACGAAGTCGAAGGCGTCGAGCTGCGCGCCTTCGTGCCGGTCAACCTGCGCGCGAAAGGCGATGAAGGCACGCTGGGCAACCGCTTCGGTCTGGTGGCATTGGTGCTGCCGGTGGGGATCGAGCACCCGTTCATGCGCCTGTACGAAGTGCGCCGACGGATGCAGGAACTGAAAGGATCCTATCAGGCGCTGACGGCGATGGGCATACTCGGCGTGGTCGGCATGTGTCCCGAGCCGGTGCAGAAGCAGGTGCTCGCCATCCTGTCGGACAAGGGCACTGCGGTGATGACCAATGTGCCCGGGCCGCAGCAGCCTCTGTACATGGCGGGGGCAATGCTCGCCCAGCAGATGGTATGGGTGCCGCAATCGGGCAACGTCGGCATGGGCGTGTCTATCCTGTCATACAACAACCACGTGCAGTTCGGCCTGATGACCGACAAGAAGTTCGTCCCCGACCCGGCCGCGATCGTCAACCGCTTCGCCCCCGAGTTCGAAAAGCTGGTGCTGTCGCTCCTGCTCGATCCGCCCGAGCCGGAAGGGCCGCCTCACACCGCGGCGGCGCGCGTCAAGCGGCGCCGCCGGCGCCGCGCCCGCCCGGCGGCCTGACAGCCGCGCGCTAGTCCTCCAGTTCGGTCTTCGCCAATTCCTGGTCAAGGCGCTCCATCGCGTCCTCGGGTTTGCATTTCGCGGCTTCCTGGTAGAGTTTTTCCGCCTCCTTCATCTTGCCGCTGCCCAGCATCATGATCATGCCGTTGGCGTACTCGATGCGCGCGATGGCCGAATCCGGGTTGAGCTTGAGCGCCTTGCGAAAATGCTCCAGGCCGACATCCTTCTTCGCGCCGTAGGTCATGCCGCCGACCAGGGCACCGACCTTGTCGATGATCTCGGCGTGGTAGGCGCCGAGCGCGATATACACGTCGGCGTGCTTGGGCTGCAGTTTGAGCGCCTGCTCCAGGCTCGCCCTGACTATGCCGCCCAGGCCCTGGGACAGCGCCTTGATGATGGAGATGCCCTGGCTGTAGCGCCCGAGCGCGTAGGCATGGGAGTAAAAGGCATTGGCGTTCTTCGGCTCGCGCTTTTGCAGTTCCTCGCAGCGCGCGGCGACCT
Source organism: Burkholderiales bacterium (assembly GCA_038206915.1). Classification (GTDB taxonomy): domain Bacteria; phylum Pseudomonadota; class Gammaproteobacteria; order Burkholderiales; family SG8-39; genus 2-12-FULL-64-23. Next base: position 22,404 of record JBBRAI010000039.1, read on the forward strand.
CCTGGTACAGCTTGAGCTTGCGCGCCTCGGATTTCTCCAGGTAGTTGGCGTAGATGTTCGTCGCCTTGTTGGCGGCGTTGTGGCCGGCAGCGCCGGCTTTTACGCCGAGTTCCGCAGCCTTCTCGAATTCACCCGCGTGGTAGGCGATCCAGGCCTCCTGCACCTTGGCCTCCTTGGGGAACAGTTCGCAGTCCCCCCGGTGCAGCCGCTCCCAGTTGCTCTTCAGCGTTGCCGCAGTGTAGTTGTACGCCTTGTCCGGGTGCGGGAATACGATCCATTTGGCCATGTCAGGTCTCCTCGATGATGTAAGTACGGCTTGCGTCGAATATTGCGCCTGCGGCCGCGCCTGGCGCAAGCGCGGGTTCAGTCCGCCACGTATTGTTCGGCCAGCCTCTCGAACAGCAGGCGAGCGCCACCCTGGAAGAAAGGTGCCACCATCGCCATTACCTGGTACACCCCACGTCCGAGCGCCGGACCTTCCAGCGGTTTGCGCGGGTCGCAGACATAGGCATAGGACAGCCAATAGGTCGATACCAGCACCATGTTGGTGGCGAGCGCTTCGATCTCATGCTTTTGCGCGCGCATCTCGCCCGCCGCCACCATCCCTTCGCACAGTTGCGCCGCGGTGCGCACGCCGCGCTCGAGAATACTCTTGAAGTGGACTTCTACTTTGCGGTTGCGCGACAGGATGTCGTTCAAATCGCGGTAGAGAAACCGGTATTTCCATATGAGTTCGAACTGCAGGTGCAGGAACAGCCAGCTGTCCTCGACGTTGGGTCTGCGCCTTGCCGGCGCGGCAAAGGTGCCGTCGATTTCGCGTTCAAAGGCGCTGAAAATTTCATCCACGATCTCGTTCTTGTTGCGGAAGTGGTAGTACAGGTTTCCCGGGCTGATGTTCAATTCGTCCGAAATTGCCTGGGTCGTGACGTTCGGCTCCCCGAACAGGTTGAACAGCTCGAGCGCGGTCGCGACGATGCGTTCGCGCGTACGCCGCTTCGGCTTGCGGTTGCTGGTCGTCGCCATCCTGGCGACAGAATAGCAAAAATACCGATGCCGCTGCTTGGCGCAGCGGCCCGGAGGAAACGAGTGGACGGATGGCGGAGGCGAACCCGCCGCCCCGCTGCACCAGCTATTGCAGCAGGCCGGGCGCCGCGCTCGGCACTACGGCGAACCCGCTCTGTGGCTGCGCGCGCACCCTTGCGGGTGCGTCCGCAGCACGATCCCTATTTCGCGGCCTTGCGCTTGGCGGGCCGCTTGACGGCGGTCTTGCGCGCGCGCGCGCCGTTTTGCTTTTGTACGCTGGCGTTGAGCTCTTCCACGCGCTTGGCCAGATTCTGCACGTCCTTGTGGGTAGGCACGCCGATGCGGTTCAACGCGCGTGCCACGCGCGCTTCGAACACCTGCTCGAGCTTGTCCCAATTGCCGGTGGCCTGGTTGCTGGCCTTGGTCGCCATCTTGCCCAGTGTGCTGGTCATCTCGCCCACCTTGGCCTCGGCGACCTTGCGCGTCCTGGCGTGTATCGTCCGGCCTTCCTTGACCAGCGCGTCGAACACCTTGGTGCCTTCGGCCTGGGCCTTGGAAAACGCGCCCAACCCTGCGAGCCAGATTTGCTGCGCCGAGTCGCGCACGGTCTGTGCCAATTTGCCATCGCCCTTGCCGGCGGCGATCGACTTGAGTTTGCGTACCATGTTGATGCTCCTTTCGGTTGATTGAATTTCCGTCCACGGCGCCTTGCGCCCTCTGCCGCCTCTTGCGGCTTGCGCTACAACCCACACACTAGACCCAAAATCTAGAGGATTCATACTAAAGAGCCAAGCGAGCCCGGGATCGGATCATCGCTCGCCGCGTTCTGTCCGGCCCGCTCATGCGTGCGCCAGTCCGCGAGGAATTCGCGTGCGCGCGGCGGCGCAGGCATAATTGGGCACCTTGCGGACCGAAGGCGCCGCAGATACCAGTGCAGAACCAGGCGGAGGGTCAGCATGAACTACTTCATTACCGGTGCCAGCGGTTTCATCGGCAAGCGTCTCGTCAAGAGGATCCTTCGGCGCAAAGGTGCCAAGCTCTATGTCCTGGTGCGCGACAAATCGCCGGCAAAGCTCAAGCCGCTGTACCGCTACTGGGGCGCGGACGAAACGCGCGTGATCGCAGTGACCGGGGACCTGACCCAGGCTGGTCTGGGCGTGTCCAAGGCGGATCGGGCGAAGCTGGACGGCGCCGCGATCAAACACTTCTTCCATCTCGCCGCCGTGTACGATCTCACCGCAAGCGCCGAGCAGCAGCAGGCGACGAACGTCACCGGGACGCGCAACGTGGTCGACTTCGCCAAGGACATCGGCGCGGCGTGCTTTCACCACGTGAGCTCGATCGCCGCCGCCGGCCTATATGAAGGCGTGTTCCGCGAGGACATGTTCGAGGAAGCGGGCAACCTCGACCACGCTTACTTCTCCACCAAGCACGAGGCCGAGAAGATCGTGCGCAAGGAGCGCGATCTGCGCTGGCGCATCTACCGGCCCGGCATCGTCGTCGGCGATTCCACCAACGGCGAAATGGACAAGATCGACGGGCCCTACTACTTCTTCAAGCTGATCCAGCGCATGCGCCAGATGCTGCCGCCGTGGATGCCCACGATCGGCATCGAGGGCGGGCGCATCAACCTCGTGCCGGTGGACTTTGTGGCGAACGCCATGGACCACATTGCCCACGTGCGGGGACTGGACGGCAAATGTTTCCACCTGGTCGATCCGGAACCGATGCGCGTGGGCGAGGTGCTCAATGCAATCGCCAAGGCGGCGCACGCGCCGCCGATGTCACTTTTCATCAACGCGGCGCTGTTCAGCTTCATTCCCAAGGGCATCAAGCGCGGCATGATGGCGCTCACCCCGGTGCGCCGCATCAGGAATGCCGTCATGAAGGACCTCGGCCTGCCCGCGGACGTCATGACGTTCGTCAACTATCCGACCCGCTTCGACTGCCGCGAAGCGCAGCTGGCGCTCGAGGGCAGCGGCATCGCCGTGCCGCGGCTCGATACCTACGCCTGGCATCTGTGGGACTACTGGGAGCGCAACCTCGATCCCGACCTGCAGATCGACCGCTCGCTCAAAGGCAAGGTGAAGGACAAGGTGGTGCTGATCACCGGCGGATCGTCCGGCATCGGCCTAGCGGCGGCGAAACGGATCGCGGAGGCCGGCGCGAGGGTGCTGATCGTCGCGCGCGATCCGGAGAAACTCGCCCAGGCGAAGCAGGAGATCGCCGCGCACGGCACGGTGCAGGTCTACCAGGCCGATATCGGTGACGAGAAGCAATGTGGTGCGTTCGTCGCCCAGGTGATGAAGGAGCACGGCAAGGTGGACATCCTGGTGAACAATGCCGGGCGCTCCATCCGGCGCGCGATCGAGGCTTCGTATGATCGCTTTCACGATTTCGAGCGCACCATGCAAGTCAACTATTTCGGCGCGCTGCGCCTGACGCTGGCGCTTCTGCCCTCCATGGTGCGCCAGCGCCGCGGTCACGTGATCAATATTTCCTCGATCGGCGTGCTCACCAACGCGCCGCGCTTTTCCGCCTACGTCGCCTCCAAGGCGGCGATGGACGCGTTCACGCGCTGCGCCGCGTCCGAGTATTCCGACACCGGCGTCAAGTTCACCACCATCAACATGCCGCTGGTGAAGACGCCGATGATCGCGCCGACCAAGATCTACCGCAACGTGCCTTTACTCACGCCCGATGATGCCGCCGACATGATCGTGGATGCCATAGTGCATGCGCCGATGCGCATCGCCACGCGCCTGGGGACATTCGGCGCGTTGATGCACGCGCTGCTGCCGCGCGTGGCGCAGATCATCATGAACACCAGCTTTCGCACGTTTCCCGATTCGCCCGCGGCGGCGGGAAAGAAAGAAGGCGAGACGCAATTACCGAGCGCCGAGCAGATCGCATTTGCGCAGCTCATGCGCGGCATCCATTTCTGAACGGAACCGCGCCTGCCATGACCACGCTTGCGTGCGACATGCTTTCTGGCTAACCTTGAGTTCAAGCCAAAACCGATACCATAGAGTTGGCAGAATCAGGGAAGGAGTGGGCCGTGACCGATAAAATCTGGCTGAAGGAATATCCGGCAGGTGTTCCAGCCGAAATCGACGCCGATCGCTACGCCTCGATTCCGGACTTGGTGGCGAGCGCGGTCCGCAAGTTCGGCAGCAAGCCCGCCTACAGCAACTTCGGCTGCAGCTTGAGCTATGCGGAGCTGGACCGGCACAGCCGCGACTTCGCCGCCTTCCTGCAAAGCCTGCCGGGGATGGTCAAAGGCGAGCGCGTCGCGATCATGAGCCCCAATCTGATGCAGTACCCGGTGGCGCTGCTGGGCATCCTGCGCGCCGGCATGACGGTGGTCAACGTCAATCCGCTGTACACCCCGCGCGAGCTCGAGCACCAGTTGAAGGATTCCGGCGCCAAGGCGATAGTCATCGTGGAGAATTTCGCCGCGACGCTGCAGCAGGTGATCCAGAAGACGCAGGTCGAGCACGTCGTTACCACACAGCTCGGAGACCTGCTGCCGGCGCCCAAGCGCTGGATCGTCAACCTCGTGGTCAAGCGCGTAAAGAAAATGGTGCCCAATTGGCGCATCGACGGGACGATCGCGCTGCGTGCCGCGCTCGCGCGCGGCGCCGGCGCCCAGTTGAAGCCGGTCAGCATCGGCCACGACGACATTGCTTTCCTGCAATACACCGGCGGCACGACCGGTGTGTCCAAGGGCGCGATGCTGACGCATCGCAATATCCTCGCCAATATCGAGCAGGCGGGCGCGTGGATCGGCGTTAACCTCAAGGAAGGTGAGGAAGTCGTGGTTTCGCCGCTGCCGATGTATCACATCTTTTGCCTGACGACGACGCTGTACTTCATGACCCAAGGCATGGTTAACGTGCTGATAACGAATCCGCGCGACCTGCCGGCGTTCGTCGAGGAACTGAACAAATGGAAGTGGTCGGTGCTGACCGGGGTGAACACCCTGTTCAACGGGCTGCTGAACACCCCGGGATTCGCCGAGCTCGATTTCTCCGGTCTCAAGGTCGTGGTCGGGGGCGGCGCGGCGGTGCTGAAGCCCGTGGCGGAAAAGTGGCAGCAGGTCACCGGCCGCTATCTGACGGAAGCCTACGGGCTTACCGAAACCTCCCCCGCGGCGAGCATCAATCCGCTAGGCACGCCATGGAACGGCAGCATCGGCCTGCCCATTTCCTCCACCGAGTTTTCCATACGCGACGACAATTTCAAGGAACTGCCGGTCTGGAGCGGCAGCGGCGAGATCGAGAAGTCCACCGGAGAAATCTGCATTCGCGGTCCGCAGGTGATGAAAGGCTACTGGCAGTTGCCAGACGAAACCGCGAAAGTCATACAGGATGGCTGGCTCAGAACCGGCGACGTCGGCTACCTGAACGTCAAAGGTTACGTGACCATTACCGACCGCAAGAAAGACATGATCCTGGTTTCGGGCTTCAACGTCTACCCCAACGAAGTCGAAAGCGTGGTCGCGACGCATCCCGGGGTGCTCGAGTGCGCGGCGGTAGGCGTACCCGACGAAAAGTCGGGCGAAGCGGTAAAGGTGGTGATCGTCAGGAAGGATGCGAACCTGAGCAAGGAATCGGTGATCGAGCACTGCAAGCGCGAGCTTACCGGTTACAAGGTTCCCAGGTACGTCGAATTCCGCGACAGCCTGCCGAAAACGCCCATAGGCAAGATTCTGCGCCGGGAATTGCGCGGGAAATGAGATCGCGCCGGCCTGCGGAAATGAACCGTGGCGCCGACGCGCTCGGACGCGCGCGGCGCGCGTGGCTGAAGCGGGCAGTGCTCGCCGGCGCAAGCCTGCCGCTGCTGTTGCGCGATGCGCTGGCCGCCGGGGGCCAGCGCGAAGGCCTGATGCAAGCCGGGGGCGAAGTCCGGGTCAACGGCGTCACGGCTAAGGCGGGCGCCGCGGTGAAGCCGGGCGACAATATCGTCACCATGCCCGGCGCGCATGCTGTAATTGTCGTCGGCCGGGATGCGTTTCTGCTGCGTGGCGGCAGCGAGATGCTTACCGCCGGCGACAGTACTGCAATCGCGACGCTGCGCCTGGTCACGGGCAAGCTGCTTTCCGTGTTCGGACGCGGGCCGCGCCTCATCACCACCCCCACCGCGGTAATAGGCATTCGCGGCACCGGCATTTACGTCGAAGCCCAGGCCGATCGCAGCTACGTCTGCACCTGCTACGGCGAGGTGGACCTGGAGGCGGTCAACATGCCCGAGGCGAAGGAAACGGTCCGCACCGTCCACCATGACGCGCCGCGCTACATCTACGCCCATGGGGACACGCCGATCAAAATGATCGAGCCTGCGCCGGTGGTGAACCACACCGATGCCGAGTTGATCATGCTCGAGGCGCTGGTCGGCAGGAGGCCGCCGTTCGAAAACTACGGCGGAAGTTACCGGGGATACTAGGAACGGAGATCAGCCTCAGCGCCGGCGCGCTGGTCGTCGGACAGGTTCCTGAGTCCTTCGAGGATGCTCTCGCCGCAAGTTGTGCTTGGTCATCACCGGCGCGTCGTAGACCGCCTCGCCGATCCAGCGCGTATAGAGCGTATAGAGCAGATACCACTGCTTGAGCGGGTCGTAGAACAACTGGTCGCGCCGCTCCGCGGCGTCGAAGTGCGTGTCGCCCTCGGCATGCCTGACGTAATCCTCGTGCTCGAGTCCGGTCATGCGGGGAAACGCTTATAATCGCCGAGTTACGCATGGAGTTTCGCCAGATGAACCAGGTACATCGCCTGTTCGAGCCGCAGCCGGGCAGCGGCATAAGCCGCACCGAGGAAATCATCGCTGACATCAAGGCCGGCAAGATGGTCATCCTGGTGGACGAAGAGGATCGTGAAAACGAAGGCGACCTGCTGCTCGCGGCCGATTTCGTCACGCCGGAGACAATCAACTTCATGGCGCGCTTCGCGCGCGGCCTGATCTGTCTCACGCTGACCGGGGAACGCTGCCGCCTGCTGCAGCTGGCGCCGATGGCGCAGGAGAATCGTTCCTCCCACGGCACCGCGTTTACGGTGTCGATCGAGGCCGCAAGCGGGGTTACGACCGGAATTTCGGCCCACGACCGCGCGCGCACGGTGCAGGCGGCGGTTGCGCGCGACGCCCGGCCCGAGGACATCGTGCAGCCGGGGCACGTGTTTCCGATCGAGGCGCAGGCGGGCGGCGTGCTGGTGCGCGCCGGGCACACCGAAGCCGGCTGCGACCTGACCGCGCTGGCCGGCCTGACGCCCGCCGCGGTGATCTGCGAGGTCATGAAAGACGACGGCAACATGGCGCGCTTGCCCGACCTGATCGAGTTCGGCAAGGAGCATGGCTTGAAGATCGGCACCATCGCCGACCTGATCCACTTCCGCAGCCAGACCGAATCGCTGGTGGCGCGCGTGGCGGAGCGCGACATCCTCACCGCGCACGGCGGTTTTCGCATGATCGCCTATCGTGAAAAGATCTCAGGCGCGACCCACCTGGCGCTGGTGCGCGGCGCCATCGATGCCGCCACGCCCACGCTGGTGCGCGTGCACGAGCCCCTGTCCATGCTCGACCTGCTCGATGTCGCGCCGGGCGCGCATTCCTGGAGCGTGCACGAAGCGCTTGCCGCAATCGGTTCCGCCGGCTGCGGCGTCATGGTCCTGCTCAACTGCGCCGAAAGCGCGACGCAACTCGCCGCGCGCGTCGCGAGCCAGGCCAAACCCTGGCCGAACGCCAAAGTGGAACTCCTGACTTATGGCATAGGCGCGCAAATCCTGCGCGACCTCAACGTCGGCAAGATGCGCTTAATGGCGACGCCGCGCAAGATGCCCAGCGTGACCGGCTGGAACCTGGAGGTGTCGGAATACGTGCTGTCGCAGCATGAGGTCGGGCCGGCGCAATGAGGGAGATCAAGCCGGGCATGGACGGGGCGGACCTGCGCATCGCCGTCGTGCGCGGACGCTTCAACGAGCCCATAGGCGCGGGCCTGCTCGCAGCCTGCCTGGAGCGGCTCGCCGCGCTGGGCGTCGCGCCCGGCCGCACGACGCTGGTGAGTGTCCCCGGCGCGCTGGAGATTCCGCTGGCGCTGCAAAAGCTCGCTGCCACCGGCCATTACGATGCGCTGATCGCGCTCGGCGCGGTGGTGCGCGGCGACACCTATCACTTCGAGGTCGTGTCGAACGAGTCGGCCGCGGGTGTTACGCAGGTGCAGCTCGATGCGGGAGTGCCGGTCGCCAACGGCATACTCACCACCGATACCGAGGAACAGGCGCTGCAGCGGGTGCGGCAGAAGGGTGCGGATTGCGCCGATGCGGCGGTGGAGATGGCCAATCTGGCGCGGGAAATCCGCAATGAAAAACGCACGGCATAAGGCGCGCGCACTGGCGCTGCAGGGCCTGTACCAGTGGCTGCTCGCCGCCGAGCAGGCGCAGGAGATCCGCGCGCACCTGGCCGAATTCAAAGGCTACGACAAGGCCGACGCGGCGTATCTGCGTCTGCTGCTGGACGGCGTGATTGCCGATGCGGTCGAACTCGAAGCCGCGTTCGGCCCCCTGCTGGACCGCCCGGTGGGCGAACTCTCGCCGGTGGAACGCGGCGTGCTCCTTATCGGCGCCTACGAGCTGGCCCATGTGCCCGACGTGCCCTACCGGGTGGTAATCAACGAAGCGGTGGAGCTGGCGAAGTCCTACGGCGGCACCGACGGCCACAAATTCGTCAACGGGGTGCTCGACAAGCTTGCCGCCCGCTTGCGGCCGGACGAGGTCAGGACGCGCAGGGCCGGCGGCGGGAAAGCCGCCGCCTAGCGCCGGCGCACACTCACCACCCGGGGCGCGTTGGTTTCCGAATTCGACATCATCCGCCGCTATTTCACCCGTCCGGTGAAGCGCGCGCTGTTGGGCGTGGGCGACGATTGCGCGCTGGTCGCGGCCGAAGCGGGTGCTGCGCTGGCGGTGTCCACCGACATGCTGGTCGAAGGCCGGCATTTCCTCGCCGGCGCCGATGCGGCGCAGCTGGGCCACAAGTCGCTGGCGGTGAATCTTTCCGATCTCGCGGCGATGGGCGCCGCGCCGCGCTACGCTACGCTCGCGCTGGCCCTGCCTGCGGCCGACGCGGCTTGGCTGGGGCAGTTTGCCGAGGGTTTTTTCCGGCTTGCCGACGCCTTCGGCGTGGAATTGATCGGCGGCGACACCACGCGCGGGCCGCGTACGATTTCGGTCACCGTATTGGGCGCGGTACCGTCCGAGCTGGCATTGCGCCGCGACGGCGCCAGGGCGGGAGACGAGGTCTGGCTGTCGGGCGCGAGCGGCGATGCGGCGCTGGCGCTGGCGCACCTGGGCGGCCGCGTGCGCCTGACCGACGCGGCGCTGGCGCACTGCCTTGCGCGGCTGAATGCGCCGGTGCCCTGCGTGGCTCTGGGCCAGGCGCTGCGCGGCATCGCCAGCAGCGCCATCGATGTCTCGGACGGACTGGTGGCCGACGTCGGCCATATCGCCGAGCGCTCCGGCGTGGCGGTCGAACTGCTCTACGCCGCGCTGCCACGTTCGCGCGCAATCAAAGCCTGTGCGGATGCACGGCTCGTCCAGGAATGCCTGTTGGCCGGCGGCGACGACTACGAGCTGGCATTCACCGCCGGTCCGCAAATGCGCGAGCGTATCGAGGCGCTCGCGAGCGAGCTGGGCTTAGCCCTGACGCGCATCGGCAGCGTCAGCGCCGGCGCGCCGGGACTGGTGTCGGTGCTCGATGCGAAAGGGAAGGTCATGCAGCTGGAACGCAGGGGGTTCGACCACTTTGGCAACTAAGAATCCGCTGCAAATTGGATTTTGCCGCGGCAAACGTAGGGAAGTTTGAGGGGAAGTAATCCCTCATATAGCAATGAACTCTAATGCGATTCTGCGGCCTACCGCGCGCTTCATGCTGGCGCACCCGGCGCGTGTCATCGCGCTCGGTTTCGGCACCGGGCTGTCGCCATTTGCGCCGGGCACCGTAGGCACGCTGCTCGGCTTTCCCGTGTACCGGATTGCAAGCGCGTGGCTCGCGCCCTACGGCCCGCTGGGGATGCTCGCGTTCATTGCGGTAGCGTTCGTGCTCGGCGTGTGGGCCTGCGGGCGCACCGGCCACGACCTCGGCATTGCCGATCACAGCGGCATGAACTGGGACGAGATCGTCGCGTTCCAGCTGGTGCTGATGCTGACGCCGCCGGACTGGCAGTGGCAGACGTTCGCGTTTTTCGGCTTTCGTTTTTTCGACGTGGTGAAGCCGCCGCCGGTGCGTCAGGTCGACGCGCGGCTCAAAGGCGGGCTGGGGGTGATGGCGGACGATATCCTCGCGGCGTTCTATACGCTGCTCGCCATGGCCGTATGCAAGGCAGTGTTGGGTTAGCGCGCGATGTCGGTTGACACACTCTCGGTGCTCGCGGCGCGCGTCGGCGTGACATTGAAGGCGCGCGGCCAGATGCTCGCCGCGGCGGAGTCCTGCACCGGCGGCTGGGTTGCGCAGTCGCTTACCGCCATTGCGGGCAGTTCGGACTGGTTCGAGCGCGGCTTCGTCACCTACTCGAACGCAGCCAAGCAGGAGATGCTTGGGGTGAGCGCCGCGACGCTCGCGGCGCATGGCGCGGTGAGCGAGCAGACCGCGCGCGAAATGGCGCAGGGGGCGCTGGCGCACAGCCGCGCGCAACTGGCGCTCGCGATCACCGGCGTCGCCGGCCCCGGCGGCGGCACGAAGGAAAAGCCGGTCGGCACGGTGTGCTTCGCCTGGGCGGACGCAGGCGGCGTGCTCGGCACGCAGACGCGGCACTTCGAAGGCGACCGCGAAAGCGTGCGGCGCCAGTCGGTCGCGTTTGCGCTGCAGACGCTGCTGCTATCGATCGAGCAATGAAGCCCGGGTGCTGCCGGAAGCGGCCGGCCTTGACCTGTGCGGCTGCCGGTCTAGAATGAAACTGTAACTCGGGGTATTCCTTCATGGCCATGCCACGTCCTGCCGCAGTCGCCGGCGCGTTCTATCCAGCCGCCCCGCGCGAACTGGCATGGGAAGTGGATGAGCTGCTCGGGCGCAGCAGCGGCGGCGACTTCGCTCCCGCGTTCCCCAAAGCGCTGATCGTCCCGCATGCGGGCTATGTCTATTCCGGCGGCGTTGCGGCCGAAGCCTACGATCGGCTGCGCTCGGCGCGCGGCATCGTGCGCCGCGTGGTGCTGCTCGGACCCTGCCACCGCGTTCCCGTGCGCGGGCTCGCCCTGTCCGGCGCGACTGCGTTCGACACGCCGCTCGGACGCGTGCGCATCGATCGCGAAGCGGCCGGATTGCTGGCCGCATTGCCGCAGGTGGTGGTGAGCGATGCGGTGCACGCCGAAGAGCATGCGCTGGAAGTGCAGCTGCCGTTCCTGCAGCGCGTGCTGGGCGAATTCAGCCTGGTGCCGCTGGCGGTGGGTACCGCAACCCCGGCGGAAGTCGCGGAGGTCATCGAACGGCTCTGGGGCGACGAGGAAACGCTGATCGTCATCAGTTCGGACCTGTCGCACTACCACGCGTACGATGCGGCGTGCAGCATCGATCGCGGCACGGCCCGCGCAATTCTCGATTTCGACAGCGGCATCGACCACGAACAGGCGTGCGGCGCGACCCCGGTCGCGGGCCTGCTGCTCGCGGCGCGCCGCCACGGCCTGAATGCCGAGCTGCTCGACCTGCGCAATTCCGGCGACACCGCCGGCGGGCGCGGCCGGGTGGTCGGCTACGGCGCATTCGCGTTCTGGGAGGGCGCGCCGCGCTTTACCGCGGAGCATGGGCGAACGCTGCTCGGCATTGCGCACAACAGCATCGAAGCCGCGCTCGGCGCGGCCCCGTCCGGCCGCCTGCCGGAAGCCTCCTGGCTCAAGCCGCAGCGTGCGAGCTTCGTCACTCTGACCCAGGACGGCAGGCTGCGCGGCTGCATCGGCAGCCTCGAAGCGCAGCGTCCGCTGGGAGAGGACGTGAGCCACAATGCGCGCGCCGCGGCGCTGTCCGACCCGCGCTTTGCGCCGCTGACGCGCGCGGAACTCGCCGCCACGCACATCGAGGTGTCACTGCTGTCCACGCCGAAGCAGCTCGCGTTCGCCGATCATGCCGATTTGATCGCGCAGCTTCGGCCCGGCGAAGACGGACTCATCCTGGAATGCGGCGCGGCGCGCGCCACTTTCCTGCCGCAGGTCTGGGACGGATTGCCCGATCCCGAGCAGTTCCTTGCCGAACTCAAGCGCAAGGCCGGCCTCGCGCCGGGGCTGAGCACGGCCAAATGCCGCATCCAGCGCTACCGCGTGCTGAAATGGAAAGAGGACGAGTTGGAAGGCGGCGGGCCATGAGCGTCGCCGAGAGCGGCTATCCCGCGCGCTGGTGGCATCTGCTGGCCGATGGCAGGATGCAGTGCGATCTGTGTCCGCGCGATTGCCGGCTGCACGACGGGCAGCGCGGTCTGTGCTTCGTGCGCATGCGCCAGGGCGCGCAGATGCTGCTCACCACCTACGGCCGCTCCTCGGGCTACTGCGTCGATCCGATCGAGAAGAAGCCGCTCAACCAGTTCTATCCGGGCTCGAGCGTGCTGTCCTTCGGCACCGCCGGCTGCAACCTCGCCTGCAAGTTCTGCCAGAACTGGGACATATCCAAATCGCGCGACATGGACCGCCTGGCGGACGCGGCTGGTCCGGAAACGATCGCCCAGGCGGCGCTGAAGCTGGGCTGCAAGAGCGTCGCATTCACCTACAACGATCCCGTCATCTTCGCCGAATACGCAATGGACGTGGCCGACGCCTGCCACGCGGTCGGCGTGCAGACCGTCGCGGTTACGGCGGGCTACATGCACGCCGTGCCGCGGCGCGAGTTCTACGCCAGGATGGACGCGGCCAATGTCGACCTCAAGGCGTTCACCGACGATTTCTACGTCAAGCTGACCGGCGCCCACCTCGCGCCGGTGCTCGAAACGCTGCAGTATCTCAAGCGCGAGACCGCGGTGTGGTTTGAGATCACCACGCTGCTGATTCCGGGCTGCAACGACGGCGATGCCGAAATCGAGGCGATGTGCGTCTGGATCGAGCGCGAACTCGGTCCCGACGTGCCGCTGCATTTTTCGGCGTTCCATCCCGACTGGAAAATGACCGACATCCCCGCCACGCCCGCGGCGACCCTGGCGCGTGCGCGGCGCATCGCGCTTGGCCGCGGCCTGCAGTTCGTCTACACCGGCAATGTGCACGACACCGAGGGCGGGACCACCTGGTGCCCGCATTGCGGCGAGACGCTGATCGTGCGCGACTGGTACCGGCTGCTCGAGTACCGCGTCAGCGCGGACGGGCGCTGCCATGCATGCGGCGGCGTTCTTGCCGGCCGCTACCAGGCGTTCGACCTGCAGCAGCAATTCGGACCGCGGCGCATACCGGTGCATCTCGCTACAGTTTAGAAACCGCGCGCGCTTGACTTCGGACCGAAGCTGTATAAAAATACAGCTTCCGCAACCAGCCGAGCCGCACCCATGGAAGCGTTGACCTCCAAGCAACAGGAAATTCTGACGCTGATCCGCCAGGCCATTGAAACGACCGGCCTGCCGCCTACCCGCGCCGAGATCGCATCGGCAATGGACTACAGTTCGGCCAACGCGGCCGAGGAGCACCTGCGCATGCTCGAGCGCAAGGGCGCGATCGAGATCGTCAAAGGTTCGGCGCGCGGCATCCGCCTCAAGGACGGCGGCGGCATACCGCTGATCGGGCGCGTCGCCGCGGGTTCGCCGATCCTGGCCGAGGAACACATCGAAGCGCACTACCAGGTCGATCCGGCGTTGTTCAAGCCGCGCGCCGATTACCTGCTCAAGGTGCGCGGCATGAGCATGCGCGACGCTGGCATTCATGACGGCGACCTGCTCGCCGTGCACAAGGCAGGCGAGGCGCGCAACGGCCAGGTCGTGGTGGCGCGCCTGCACGACGAAGTGACGGTGAAACGCCTGCGCCGCCGCGGTGCGATCGTCGAGCTGCTCCCGGAAAACCCGGATTTCGAGCCCATCGTGGTCGACACGCGGCGCGAGGAATTCGTCATCGAAGGCCTGGGCGTCGGGGTCATACGCGCCGGCCGCAGCTTGTAGCGCGCCTAAGTCTTTGCCGGCAAAAGCGTTTCCGGCGGGTCTTGCAAAATATAAAAAACTGTATAAAAATACAGGTCAACGCTGCCAGCACGGCGTCCGTTGCTGCACATATAGCCACCGAAACCGAAGGAGATGTTCATGGATGACAACAAGACAAAAGCGCTCGCCGCCGCGCTCGCGCAGATCGAAAAACAGTTCGGCAAGGGTTCCATCATGCGCATGGATTCGGACGCGATCCAGGACGACGTGCAGGTGGTTTCCACCGGTTCGCTCGGCCTGGACATCGCGCTCGGCGTAGGCGGGCTGCCGCGCGGCCGCGTAGTCGAGATCTACGGGCCGGAGTCCTCCGGCAAGACCACGCTGACGCTGCAGGTGATCGCCGAGATGCAGAAGCTGGGCGGCACCGCCGCCTTCATCGACGCCGAGAACGCGCTCGATCCGCAGTACGCGCAGAAGCTGGGCGTGAAAGTGGAGGACCTGCTCATCTCCCAGCCCGACACGGGCGAGCAGGCGCTCGAGATCGCCGACATGCTGGTGCGCTCGGGTTCGGTCGACGTGGTGGTCATCGACTCGGTTGCGGCGCTTACGCCCAAGGCGGAAATCGAAGGCGAAATGGGCGAGCCGCAGATGGGCTTGCAGGCGCGCCTGATGAGCCAGGCGCTCAGGAAGCTCACCTCCAACATCAAGCGCACCAACACGCTGGTGATTTTCATCAACCAGATCCGCATGAAGATCGGTGTCATGTTCGGCAGCCCGGAAACTACCACCGGTGGCAATGCGCTGAAGTTCTACGCCTCGGTGCGCATGGATATTCGCCGCACCGGCGCCATCAAGAAGGGCGACGAAGTGATCGGCAACGAGACCAAGGTGAAAGTGGTCAAGAACAAGGTTGCGCCGCCTTTCCGCGAGGCCCGCTTCGACATCCTCTATGGCGAAGGCATTTCCCGC
>JBBRAI010000040.1:0-37428 GCA_038206915.1 Burkholderiales bacterium
GCGTTCGTATGCAGGCTATTGGTATTGTCGTAGGTCGAGATCAGCGCCTGCAGCGTGGTGCGGATGTCGTTGAAGGAAATCTCCTGCGCGTGCAGGCTGCGCCCGCTCGTTTGGGAATGGTACTTGAGCTTCTGGCTGCGCTCGTTCGCGCCGTAGCGGTTTTTCATCGCCACCGCCCAGATGCGCCGCGCGACGCGGCCGATCACCGTGTACTCCGGGTCCATGCCGTAGCTGAAGAAGAACGACAGGTTCCCGGCGAAGTCGTCGATGTGCATGTCGCGCGCGAGGTAGGCCTCGACGAAGGTGAAGCCGTTCGACAGCGTGAACGCGAGCTGGCTGATCGGGTTCGCCCCGGCCTCGGCAATGTGGTAGCCCGAGATCGACACCGAGTAGAAGTTCTTCACCTTGTGGTGGACGAAGTATTCCTGGATGTCGCCCATCACTTTCAATGAGAACTCGGTGGAGAAAATGCAGGTGTTCTGCCCCTGGTCTTCCTTGAGGATGTCGGCCTGCACCGTGCCGCGCACGGTCTCCAGCGTCCAGCCCTTGATCTTGTCGCGCTCGTCCTCGGTCGGCTCGCGCCCGTTGTCCGCACGGAATTTTTCCAGCTGCTGGTCGATCGCGGTGTTGAGGAACATCGCGAGCATGGTCGGCGCCGGGCCGTTGATGGTCATCGACACCGAGGTGTTTGGGCTGCACAGATCGAACCCGTCGTAGAGCACCTTCATGTCGTTCAGCGTCGCGATCGACACGCCCGAATTGCCGACCTTGCCGTAGATGTCGGGGCGCTCGTCGGGCTCGAAGCCGTAGAGCGTGACCGAGTCGAACGCGGTGGAGAGGCGTTTCGCCGGCATGTCTTTCGAGACGTGCTTGAAGCGGCGGTTGGTGCGGAACGGGTCACCCTCGCCCGCGAACATGCGCGTCGGGTCCTCGTTCTCGCGCTTGAACGCGAACACGCCGGCGGTGTAGGGAAAGGACCCGGGCACGTTCTCCAGCAGCAGCCATTTCAACAGCTCGCCGTGGTCCTCGTAGCGTGGCAGCGCGACCTTGCGCACGGCCGTGCCCGAGAGCGATTTGGAGGTGAGCTTGGTGCGCATCTCCTTGCCGCGGATCTTTACCACGTATTCGTCGCCCGAGTAGGCCTTCTGCATCTGCGGCCACATGTCGAGGAGTTTCTTGGCGCGGGCGTCGAGCGCGGCATCTTTTTGGGCTATCAGTTTGTCGATCGCCGGAGACACCCCCCCGCTCGCCTGCGGCGAGTCGGCCCCCCTTTGCAAGGGGGGCAGGGGAATTGTGCCTGTGCCTGTGCCGGTGCCGGTGCCGGCGTTTGCTGCGCCGCAGTCCGATAGCAGCATGTGCTTGGTGGCGGTGAGCTGCTGGCGCTCGCGCGCGACGCGCGCCTGTTCGCTGGCGAATTTGTGATAGCCGCGCACGCACTCGGCGATCTCGGCGAGGTAGCGCGCGCGCGCGGGGGGCACCACCACGGCCTGGCTGGTCGAGGCGCGCACTTCGGTCTTGGGCAGCTTGCCCGGCCTGGCTTTGAGGCCGTGCTCGGCGAGGCGCGGCACGAGCTGCTGGTAGAGCGCGGTGACGCCGTCGTCGTTGAAGCGCGCGGCGATGGTGCCGAACACCGGCATGGTCTCGGTCGCGGACTTGAACGCCTCGCGGTTGCGCTGGTATTGCTTCCTCACGTCGCGCAGCGCGTCGGCGGCGCCCTTGCGGTCGTATTTGTTGATCGCGACGAAGTCGGCGAAATCGAGCATGTCGATCTTCTCGAGCTGGCTAGCGGCGCCGAATTCGGGCGTCATCACGTAGAGCGACACGTCCACCAGCGGCACGATCGCCGCGTCGCCCTGGCCGATGCCCGAGGTCTCGACCACGATCAGGTCGAAGCCGGCGAGCTTGCACGCAGCCAGCGCCTCGGGCAGCGCCTCGGAAATCTCCGAGCCCGCGGCACGCGTGGCGAGCGAGCGCATGAAAATGTGGCCGCCGTTGATCGCGTTCATGCGGATGCGGTCGCCGAGCAGCGCGCCGCCGCTCTTTCTCCGCGAGGGATCGACCGCGATCACGGCGATTTCGAGGCTGTCGTCCTGATCGAGTCGGAAGCGCCGGATCAACTCGTCGGTGAGCGAGGACTTGCCTGAGCCGCCGGTGCCGGTGATGCCCAGGGTCGGGATGTCGAGCGCTTCGGCTTCCTTGAGCACTACCTCGCGCAGCTTCGCGTTTGCCTCCTGGCCAGCGCCTGGCGCGGCAACCCTGTTCTCCAGCGCGGTGATCAGCTGCGCGAGCTTGCGCCGGTCGCCGCCTTTGACCGCCTTGAGCTCGCCCGGAGCGAACTTCGCAATATCGAGGTCGCAGCGCATTACCATGTCGTTGATCATGCCCTGCAGGCCCATTTTCTGGCCGTCCTCGGGCGAGTAGATGCGCGCCACGCCGTAGTCGTGCAGCTCGGCGATTTCCTCGGGCACGATCACGCCGCCGCCGCCGCCGAACACCTTGATGTCGGCGCCGCCGCGCTCGCGCAAGAGATCCAACATGTACTTGAAGTATTCGACGTGGCCGCCCTGGTAAGAGCTGATTGCGATGCCCTGCACGTCCTCCTGCAGCGCCGCGCTCACCACCTCCTCGACCGAGCGGTTGTGGCCGAGGTGGATCACCTCGCAGCCGGTGCCCTGCAGGATGCGGCGCATGATGTTGATCGAGGCGTCGTGGCCGTCGAACAGCGCGGCTGCGGTGACGAAGCGCACCTTGTGCTTGGGCTTGTATACGGTCAGCTTGGAACTGACGGACAGGTCGGTCATGGCAACCCCGCTGGCGGATTTCTGCGAATCGGCAGTGTAGTTGACGTTTACGTCAACGTCAACTTGGCGCAGGCCGGCGCGGACTGCGCCGCGAACCTGCGAAATTGCAGTCTAGCAGGTCAGGGCGGGGGACAGAATCGAAGCGTCAAATCAGGAACGGGATCAGCGCGGCGACTTCGGCCTGATACTTCGCATAGTCCGCGCCGAAGGTTTCGCGTAGCCAGCGCTCCTCGATCTTCAGCTTCCTCCACGCGGACGCGAACACGATGGCGACGGCGAGCACTCCGCGCCATTCGCCGCGCGCAATCGCGGTCCCGACCAGGGCGAACAGTAAGCCGGTATAGATCGGATGGCGCACCCAGCGATAGGGCCCGCCGCGCACCAGCTCGTGATCGTGCTTGATGGTTACGGTGGCGCTCCAGTTGCGCCCGAGAAATACCCTGGCCCAGATCGCGAAGGTCAGGCCGGCGACCTCGATCGTTACGCCCGTCCAGTACGTGACGGCGCCGAAGGGGAACATCCGCTCAAACAGGAAGCCGGCCGGCAGGGTCGGCAAGGCAAACAGGATGACCGCGACGATCAATGGCGCGCCATGTCCGGCGCGGGACCAAAACGACTCACTGCGGGCCGTGGCCTTTACTTTCGCCGCGGAAACCGTCCAGTAGATCACCCACGCGATCCAGAGGGCGGGAACCAGAAATGGAATCGGCTGAGTCATCGCGGCTCCTCATGCCGGCGATGCCGGCATGTGCCGGGCAGTCTAGCAGGAGGCGCTGCTGTCTGCGCCCTGTCCGCGCGGCCGCGATGGCCGAGCAGCGTGCGCGCGCACTTCATCCCGCAGTGCAATGGCAGGCGCGGGTCCGGCGGCGGAATCCGAACGAAACGTCGTCGCTTGTGTGACGAATGTCACAGGAGAACGGCGTGTCCGGTGGGTATTATTCAGCTGTGGGGTTCCTCCTCCTCCTCCCTCGAACCCCACCTTTCGAGCCGGTGGCCTAGCCTTAGCGCCACCGGCTTTCTTCTTGAGACTTGCTGCTACGCCCTCGCCTCTTCGCGCTGTTTCAAGGGCACGTCGACGCTCGCGTCGCCTTTCAGGAATTCGATCCCCTTTTCCTTGCAGGTGGCCGCGATGAAGATGTTCTCGTCGGAGAGGTCGGTGATATCCTCGTCGGTCAGCGTCTTCCTGCAGGCGTCGACGCCCTTCGCCGGATTGCGATCGTTCATCGCGCGCGGGTCCTCGGTGGTGGGTTCGAGTTTGAGCTGCTTGGCCGCCTTGGCGACGATCTCCGGGTCCGGCGCCACGGGCGTCTTGCCGAAGTAGCCCAGGGCCATCTTGTCGTAGCCTTCCGTGATCCGCTTCCAGTCGCCGTAGATGGTGTTGTTGAAGGCTTGCTGAAAGTAGAACTGCGGCGCCGGCGCGAGAGCGCAGTGCGCAGCGGGGCGAACACCGGCGTCGCTGTGGCCTCGCGGCAGGCCACTCGGGTCGGCCCGGCGCCTAGGTGTCGCGCATCAGCTTGCGCAGCTCGGTCTTGAGCACCTTGCCGGTGCTGTTTTTCGGCAGCGCCTCGACGAAGCGGTAGGCCTTGGGGCGCTTGAAGCGCGCAATGTGGTCCAGGCACAGCGCGTCCAGGTCCGCCGTGTCCGGCCAATCGTCACGTTGACCCCGCGGGACGACGAAGGCGATCACAACCTCGCCCCACTCCGGGTGCGTCTGCCCGACCACCGACACCTCGCTCACGCCCGGATGCAGCAGCAGCACTTCCTCGACTTCGCGCGGGTAGATGTTGGACCCGCCGGAGATGATCACGTCCTTGCTGCGGTCCTTCAGCGTGAGGAAACCCTCCTCGTCCAGGCTGCCGACGTCGCCTGTATGCAGCCAGCCGTTCCGCAAGGTCTCGGCGCTCGCGCCAGGATTTTCCCAGTAGCCGGCCATCACCGGGTCGCCGCGCACCAGGACTTCGCCGACCTCGCCCGCGTGCAGCGGCGCGTCGTCCGCAGCGGCGACCATCACTTCGACGCCGGTGAAGGCCTGGCCCACCGAAGCGAGGCGCTGCTCGTAGCGCGGGTGGCCGGCGTCGGAGTGGATCGCCTTGCCCATGGCAGTGATGGTCATGGGCGATTCGCCCTGGCCGTAGATCTGCGCGAGCTTGGGTCCGAAGCGCGCCAGCGCCGCCTTGCAGTCGGCGACGTACATCGGGCCGCCGCCGTAGACGATGGTCTTGAGATTGCGCGTGTCGGCGTCGGCGGGATGGTCCACCAGGCGTTTCACCATTGTGGGCGCGGCGAACATGCTCACGCCGCGGTGCGCCTGCAGTAGCACGTAGATCTCCGGCGCGTCGAAGCCGCCGGATTCCGGCACCACGTTCAAGCCCGCGTGCGCGACATGCGGCAGGATGTAGAAGCCCGAGCCGTGCGACATCGGCGCGGCGTGAATGATGGCGTCGCCCGGATCGATCGCGTCCACGTCGGAAAAGAAATTCAGGATCGCCGCCATCACGTTGTTCTGCGTCAGCGTCACGCCTTTGGGCCGGCCGGTGGTGCCGCTGGTGTAGAACAGCCAGGCCGGATCGCGCGCCGCGCGCGCGGCCACGGCCATGGGCGCGCCGGCGGCGAGCGCCGCGTAGCGCGGGCCGTCGGCGTCTATCACCTCTTCGAGGCCGGGCACGCTCGCGGCGAGCGGCGCCACCGCATCGTATAGATCCGCAGTCGCGAAGCACAGGCGCGCGCCGCTGTTCGCGAGAATGAATTCGAGTTCGCGCGGATGCAGCTTGGCGTTGACCGGCACCGCGCACAGGCCGGCGTGCCAGCAGGCGAACAGCAGCTCGACGTATTGCGGGCAGTTCTTCATCACCAGCGCGACGCGCGCGTCCGGTGCGCAGCGCGCCGCGAGCCCGGCCGCGAGGCGCGCCACGCGCGCGGCGAGTTCGGCGTAACTGCAGACGATGCGCTCGCCCAGCGCAAGCGCGGGCAGATTCGGGTGGGCGTGCGCGCTGCGCACGAGCAGCTGGGCGAGGTTGGCGCTCATTGCGAGCGACTCTAGCAAATTTCAGCGGCCACTGGAGGGCGTCGCGTCGAGCAATCCGCGCAGCCAAAAGCTGTCATCGCGGCCGGAGCGACGAAGCTGCTGTCAGATCCGGACAGAAGCAGATTCCTCGGCCGGCGCCTGCCCCGAGCGCAGCCGAGGGGGCCTCGGAATGACAACGCACAAATAAAAAAGGCAGGGAGAACCCTGCCCTTCTAAACCGAAGAAGTAAAACTTACTTCTTCATTTCTTCTTTTTTCTCTTTCTTGGCTTTGGCTTTGTGCGCTTTCTTCGGCGCCTTCATTTCTTCCTTGGCCGGCGCAGCCGTTTCTTCTTTCTTCATTTCGTCTTTCTTCATTTCGCCAGCGGCTTTCACATGCGACGCAGCGAACGCGCCAGCGGTGGAAACGGCGAACACGGCGGCAACCAACATCGACAGAAGCTTGCTCATTTTGACTCCTCATTAATAGATTTGAATTGCCGGCACGCTTCCTCCCGCCTCTGCCCATCGCTCTTCTATGAGGAGTCGATGTTGCTAACGCGGTGCAAGCACAGCGGTGATTGTCACCATGCCGGAACAGGCAATAACGGCCGAGTCGCCAAGGCGTTGACAAGCCTTACACGAGCCCGGTCCGGCGCGGATCATATCGAAAAATCATAAAACAATCAATGCTATACTTTGCGCCCTCCGCGACAGGCCAGGTCCCGGCCGGAAACTTTACATGCTTCGAACCGACGCGCGCCGCCTGCTCATCCCGGAATTTACCCTGATCCTCTGCCTCGCCGGCAGCCCGGCGCAGGCCGCCCCCTATACCCCCACGTCGGACGCCGAAGTGCTGGAGCGCCTGCCGTTCAAGGCCTCGGCCGGCGAAGGCCGGGAACTGCGCGCGCTGCGCCGCGCGCTGGCCGAAGCGCCGCAGAACATGGAGCGCGCCCTGGCACTGGCGCGGCGCTATTTCGACCTGGCCAGCGCCGAGGGCGACCCACGCTACGTCGGCTATGCCGAGGCCGCGATCCGGCCCTGGACCGCAGCCGCCGAGCCGCCGTCGGACATCCTGGTGATGCGCGCGCTGCTGCGCCAGTACCGGCACGAATTCGACCTGGCGCTGGCCGACCTTGCGCGCGCCGCCGAGCGCGACCCCGGCAATGCCGAAATCTGGTCCTGGCGCTCGGCCATCCTGATGGTGCAGGCCGACTACCCCGGTGCGCGCGCCGCCTGCGACAAGCTGGTGCCGCTCGCGAGCGCGCTGCTCGTGACCTCCTGCAACTCCATCGTCGACGAGCGCACAGGCAAGGCCGCGCAGGCCTACGCGGAATTGTCCCGGGCGCTGGCGCGCCGCCCCGACGCCGATCCCGACCTCAAACTGTGGATCGAGACGCGGCTGGCCGAGACCGCGCTGCAGCTGGGCAAGGATGAGCTGGCCGAACGCCATTTCAAGGCCGGGCTCGCACTCGGCGTTACCGACGGCTATATCCTCGGCGCCTACACCGACTTCCTGCTCGACCATGGCCGGCCGGCCGAAGTCGTGCCGCTGCTCAAGGACTGGGAGCGCTCCGACATCCTGCTGCTGCGCCTGGCGCTGGCCGAACAGGCGGCCGGGCTGCCCGCTGCGGCGGGGCACATCGCGATGCTGAAGGAGCGCTTCGACGCCTCGGCCCTGCGCGGTGACAAGCTGCACCAGCAGGAGGAGGCGCGCTTCCACCTCACCCTGCTCGGCGACGCCAAGGGCGCGCTACGGCTCGCGGCGGAGAACTACCATCTACAGCGCGAACCGCGCGACGCGCGCATCCTGATGCAGGCGGCGCTCGCCGCGAAAGACTACGCCGCGGCGCAGCCGGCGCTGGACTGGATGCAGGCGAGCGGCTACGAAGACCCCGCCTATGCCAGGCTGGTGCAGCAACTCCAGGCGGGGGCGCGATGAGCCGGGTCCTGGCGCTGCTGCTCCTGCTCGCGAGCTTCGCCGCCGAGGCGCACAAGCCCAGCGACAGCTATTTGCGACTGAAGATCGAGGGCGCGCAGGTCGCCGGCCAGTGGGATATCGCGCTGCGCGACCTGGAGCAGGCGATCGGCCTGGATACCAACGGCGACGGCGAGATCACCTGGGGCGAGCTGCGCGCGCGCCAGGCCGACATCGCGGCCTACGCGCTCGCGCGCCTCAGCGTGGCCGGCGATGGCAAGGACTGCCCGCTGGCGGTGACCGGGCACCAGGTCGATCACCACAGCGACGGCGCCTACGAGGTGCTGCGCTTCGCCGCGGACTGCGCCGCCGCGCCCGCCGCGATCGAAATCGGCTATAGCCTGTTTTTCGATTTCGACGCGCAGCACAAGGGCCTGCTCAACCTCGAATACAAGGGCCGCATCCAGAGCCTGGTGTTCACGCCGGAGCGCGCCAAGCAGCGCTTCGTGCTGGGCGAGCTGTCTGCGTGGCGGCAGTTTGTCTCCTACGCGCGCGAAGGCGTATGGCATATCTGGATCGGCTACGACCACATCCTGTTCCTGCTGTCGCTGCTACTGCCCGCGGTGCTATTGCGCGAGCGCCACCACTGGACGCCGGTGGCGCGCTTTCCCGATGCGTTCTGGGACGTGTTCAAGATCGTGACTTCGTTCACCGTGGCGCATTCGATCACGCTGTCGCTAGCCGCGCTCGGCGTGATCGCGCTGCCCTCGCGCCTGGTCGAATCGGCGATCGCCGCCTCGGTGGTGCTCGCCGCGCTGAACAACCTGTGGCCGCTGGTCGGCGGCCGGCGCTGGGTGGTGGCTTTCTGCTTCGGCCTGATCCACGGCTTCGGCTTCGCCAGTGTGCTCACCGAGCTCGGCCTGCCGCGCGACACGCTGGTGCTGGCGCTGGTAGGTTTCAACCTCGGCGTCGAGGGCGGGCAGCTCAGCATAGTCGCAATCTTTCTGCCGCTCGCCTACTGGATGCGCGCGAGCTGGTTCTACCGGCGTGTGGTGCTCATCGGCGGCTCGGTTGCGATCGTCGCCATAGCCTCGCTGTGGCTGACCGAGCGTGTGTTCAACCTGAAACTGATCACGCCTTGAATTTCGGCGCTGCATGAAATTCTTCTGTCGCGACATCGACTACTGCTACGCCGCGCGGCCTGCAGCTCACGCTGATTGCCAATCTCTAGCGCGACCAGCAATATGCAGCGATGTCATTCCGAGGCGCGGTCCGTGATAACTGAAGCACAATTTGCAATGTCATTCCGAGGGCTACGCCCGAGGAATCTGCTTTTCGATCGATGCAAAAAAAGCAGATCCCTCCCCCACGGGGACTTCCTTCGGGGCGTCGCTGCGCTCAGGATGACAATGGCACCGGAATGCACTTTGCAACTCGCTCTTGAAGCGATTAGGCGCGCATGATCGACTTCGCCACCCAACGCTACGCGCTGCTTGCGCTTGCCGCGGCGGCGCTGTTCGGTGCGAGCACGCCGCTCGCGAAGCTGCTGCTGGCGGACACCTCGCCCGGCCTGCTCGCCGGGCTGCTGTATTTCGGCAGCGGCGCCGGGCTCGCGCTGGTGCAGCTGGCGCGGCGCGCGCGCGGGGGCGTGCAGGAGGCGCCGCTGCAGGCGCGCGACTACCCTTGGCTCGCCGGCGCGGTGCTCAGCGGCGGCATTGCCGCGCCGCTGCTGCTGCTGTGGGGGCTCGCCGGTGCAAGCGCATCGGGCGTGTCGCTGCTGCTGAATCTCGAAAGCCTCGCCACCGCGCTGATTGCCGCGCTGCTGTTTCGCGAGGCGGTCGGCGCGCGCATCTGGCTCTCCGCCTGCCTGATGCTCGCCGCGGGCCTGCTCCTGGGCTATGCGCCCGACGCTGCGCTGGGTCTGTCGCCGCGCACGCTCGCGGTCGCGGCGGCCTGCGCGCTGTGGGCACTGGACAACAACCTCACGCGCCGCATCGCCGCAGCCGACCCGGTGAGCATCGCCATGATCAAGGGCCTCGCCGCCGGCTGCGTCAACATTGGCGCGGCGCTCGCGTTTGGCGCACAGCTGCCGCCGGCGCTGCCGCTCGCGGGCGCGCTCCTGCTCGGCTGGCTCGCCTACGGCGTGAGCCTCGTCTGCTACATCCTCGCCCTGCGCCACCTCGGCAGCGCGCGCGCCGCGGCGCATTTTTCCACCGCGCCGTTCATCGGCGCAGCGCTCGCGATCGTGCTGCTCGGCGAGCCGCTGAGCCCGGGCTTCGCCGCGGCATTCGCGCTGATGCTTGCCGCGGCCTGGCTCGCGCTCACCGAGCGCCACGGGCATGCGCATGTGCACGCGCCGCAGGCGCACGCGCACCTGCATACGCACGACGCGCACCACCGCCACGCGCACCGCGGCGACGAAGGTCCGGAACCGCATGCGCACCCGCACGAGCACGCGCCGCTCGAACACAGCCATGCGCACCTGCCCGACCTGCACCACCGCCACCGGCATTAGCCGCGCCGGTGAACGACATCCACTTCCACCCGATAGAGCCGCGCAGCCTGCGGCTGACGCTGATCGCTAACTATTAGTGAATGTAGCGCAGGCGCCCTCGCCTGCTACGACCGAATGCAGGCGAGACGCCTGCGCTACACGAGACCGAGGGCGGCTGGCGATGCGCGTAGGCTTCGGCATAGGCGCCGTCACGATCCAGGCGCGGCGACGCCCGCACGCAAATTTCGGTTTGCAGCGCGGCACCGGAGTGATAAAACCAGACATGGTCGAATCCGCACTTTGGGCGTTCGGCGCCGCCGCCGGCCTAGGCGCCGCCATGATCACCACGCGCCAGGGCCTGCGCTACGCGAGCCCCGCGGCGGGCGCGGCGATCGGCGTGCCTTCCTCCACGCTGGTGTTCTGGTGCCTCGCGCCCTTCATGCTCGACAGCGGCGGTTTCAGCCTGCCCGCGGCCGGCGTGTTCGCGCTGGTCGGCCTGTTCTTTCCAGCGGCGGTGACGCTGCTCACCTACAGCGGCAACCTGCGCATGGGTCCGACCATCACCAGTGCGGTCTCCTGCACCACGCCGCTGTTCGCGCTGTCCGGCGCGATCCTGTTCCTCGGCGAGGGCCTGAGCCCGGGCAACGTGCTCGGCACCGCGGCTATCGTGCTCGGCATGCTCGCTCTGACCTGGAGCGGCGGCGCGCTCGCGCGCGGCTGGCCGCTGTGGGCGCTCGCGCTGCCGTTCGCGGCGGCGGCGCTGCGCGCGGTGGCGCAGGTGCTGACCAAGGCCGGGCTCGCCTTGTGGGACAGTCCCTATGCGGCCGGGCTGATCGGCTACACCGTATCCGCAGTGGTGATACTTACGGTGACGCGCCTGCGCGGGCCACGCCAGCCGGTCGACCGGCGCGCCGCGCCCTGGTTCGTCGCCACCGGCATGTTTAACGGCGCGAGCCTGTTCCTGATGTATACCGCGCTCGCGCGCGGCAAGGTGGCGCTGATCTCGCCCATCGTCGCGACCTATCCGCTGTTCACGCTCGCGCTGAGCCTCGCGTTCCTGCATCACGAGCGCGTGCCACCGCGCGTGGCGCTGGGCGCCGCGCTGACGGTGGCAGGGGTGGTGATGCTGCTGGTACTTTAGCGCGCCGTTGCAGTGTAGCCAGCGTTATTCATGTCATCCCGAGCAAGGCGAGGGATCTGCTTTTCAATCGGACAAAAAGCAGATTCCTCGGGCGAAGCCCTCGGAATGACAATTCATGGTGCAGCAGGTGTTATTGAAGATTACCAAACCGCGAGACACTGTAGCGCAGGCGCCCTCGCCTCCAATCAACGAATGCAGGCGAGGGCGCCTGCGCTACAAAGGGCGAGCTGTCATGCAGTAAGGTAAAACTTAATAAGCCACGCCGCCTCTCAGTCGCGCAGCAATTCCAGCAGCGCGGCGCCGTAGCGCTCGAGCTTGCGCGTGCCGACGCCGGAGATGCGCCCGAGCTCGGCTGGGCTTTGCGGGCGTGCACGCGCGAGCTCGGCCAGCGTCGCGTCGTGGAACACCACGTAGGCGGGCACGCCGTGCTCCTTCGCCACGCCGGCGCGCCATCCGCGCAGGCGCTGCCACAGCTGTTCGGCCGCCGCGTCCAGCCCGGCCGCGGGTCCAATCGAAAACCCGGTCGAGCGCTTCGCTGCGGTTTTCGCCTTCGCCGCCGGCGCATGGCGCAGGTACACGCTCTGCGTGCCGGCGAGCACCGCGCGGCTGGCTTCGGTGAGCAGCAGCGAACCGTGGCCCGCATGGTCCACCGCAAGCAGGTCCTGCGCCACCAGCTGGCGGAACACCGCGCGCCACGCCTTCTCGTCGAGCTCGGCGCCGATGCCGAAGGTGCTGAGCTCGCGGTGGTTCCACTGCAGCACGCGCTCGGTCTCCTTGCCGAGCAGCACGTCGACGAGGTGCACCGCGCCGAAGCGCTGCCCGGTGCGGTAGACGCAGGACAGCGCTTTCTGCGCCGCCTGCGTGCCGTCCCACACCTGCGGCGGCTCAAGGCAGACGTCGCAGTTGCCGCAAGGCGCGGAGGCCTCGTCGAAATAGGCGAGCAGGCGCACGCGGCGGCAGCTCGTCGCCTCGCACAGGCCGAGCAGCGCGTCGAGCTTGGCCGCGGCGATGCGCTTGAACTGCGGCTCGGCGGTGGAGGCTTCGATCATGCGCCGCTGATTCACCACGTCGCCCAGGCCGTAGGCCATCCACGCGTCCGCCGGCAGGCCGTCGCGCCCGGCGCGGCCGGTCTCCTGGTAATAGCCCTCAATGCTCTTGGGCAAATCCATGTGCGCGACGAAGCGCACATCGGGCTTGTCGATGCCCATGCCGAAGGCGATGGTCGCCACCATGACGACGCCCTCCTCGCGCTGGAAGCGCGCCTGGTGCAGGTTGCGCGTCTGTCCGTCCATGCCGGCGTGATAAGGCAGCGCACTGACGCCCTGTGCCGCGAGCCAGACTGCGGTCTCCTCCACCTTTTTGCGCGACATGCAGTACACGATGCCGGCCTCGCCGGCATGCTCGGCGCGCAGGAAAGCGAGCAGCTGCGCGCGCGCGTTGGCCTTCTCCACGATGCGGTAGCGGATGTTGGGCCGGTCGAAGCTCGAGACGAAGGTGCGCGCGCCCTCCAGCGCGAGGCGCTGCACGATCTCGTCGCGCGTGGTGCGGTCGGCGGTGGCGGTGAGCGCGATGCGCGGCACATCGGGAAAGCGCTGGTGCAGCTGCGCGAGCTGGATGTATTCCGGGCGGAAGTCGTGACCCCACTGCGACACACAGTGCGCCTCGTCGATGGCGAACAGCGCGAGCCGTCTTTGCGCGTGCAGGCGCGCGAGCTGCTCGAGAAAGCGCGGCATCAGCGCGCGCTCCGGCGCGACGTAGACGAGGTCGTAGTCGCCCGCCAGCAGGCCGCGCTCGACCGCGGCGGCCTCGGCGGCAGCGAGCGAGGAATTCAGGAACGCCGCCTTCACGCCGGCCTCGCGCAGCGCCGCGACCTGGTCCTGCATCAACGCGATCAGCGGCGACACCACGATGCCGGTGCCCGGGCGCAGCAGCGCCGGGATCTGGTAACACAGCGACTTGCCGCCGCCGGTGGGCATGAGCACCAGGCAGTCGCCGCCCGCGGCGACGTGGCGCACGATCTCTTCCTGCGGGCCGCGGAATGCAGCGTAGCCGAATACGTCCTTCAGCAGCGCGCGTGCGCTGGGCGCGGCGCTCATCTATGTTCCGGGCCGAAGCCGGCAGTGGATTTCATGTGCTGCAATGCAGGGCCCGTGTGTTTAAGATCAATTGTGAACAATTGTGAACAATTGCAAAACGTTAAAAAGTTCCACTTCAGACCGGCATGCGCGCGCCTAAAATTTGACTGCATTCTAAGCGCACAACGCGTCCCAAGACCTCGCCCGCGGAAAAAACTGTGATAAACCGCAAGATTTTCAACTTCGGCCTGGCCGCGACATTGCTTCTGGCGGCCGCACCCGCTTTCGCGCAGGTGTATTCATGGCGCGACCCGGCGACCGGGCAGAGCAAGCTCTCCAACATCCCGCCTGCCTGGTACAGTCGCGGCGAGACCGTGCGCGGCCCGCGCGTTATTGCAACCATCGGCGACCGGGTGATCGACGACACGGCAAAGCCCTTCGCGGAGCGCCTGCGGCTTGCCGGAAAATCGCAGGACCAAATCGACAAGCTGCGCCTGCAGCGGCAGCCCGACCCGGGCGCGCAGCAGCAGGCGACGCGCTAGCGCCCGACTTCGCAGTTTCGGCTAGACTGGCTGCATGAGCATGCAGTTGATATCCATATGTGTATCCCCACCGATCGACGTGCAATACCGCGGCGAGCCAATAAAGACGGGCATCTTCAAGAAACCGGTGACCGGACCGGTTCGCGTCGGCAGTTACAACCTCGAAGGCGACGGCCAGGCGGATCTGGAAAACCACGGCGGGCTGAACAAGGCCGTGTACGCCTATTCCCTCGATCATTACGCTTACTGGCGTGAATTTCTCGACCGCGGCGAATTGGACCAGGGTCAGTTCGGCGAGAACCTGACCATCGCCGGGCTGGACGAATCCGAGCGCTGCATCGGCGACCAGCTGCAGATCGGCAGCGCCCTGTTCGCGATCACCCAACCCAGGGTGCCCTGTTTCAAGCTCGGCATACGCATGGGCGACGAAGACATGCCCAGGATGTTTTCGCAATCGGCGCGCACTGGCTTCTATCTCTCGGTGTTGCGCGAGGGCGTGATCGAAGCAGGAAATGCGGTCGAGGTCGTCCGGCGTGGCCGGCACAGTGTCGCGGTGAAATCACTATTCGAAGCCTATATGAATTGCGGCGGCGCGGACGCGGCGCGCATCCTCGAGCGCGCGCTCGAAGTGCCGGAGCTGTCGCCGGAGTGGCGCGCGCCAATCGAGCAGCGCCTGGGCCGCGCGCGGGAATAGGCAAGCCGGCGCCGCGCGCGCTCGAGCTGCATTGCGCCGCCCGCAACAGCCGGGCACATCGCTCTCGCCAAAGGGACAAATCATGGGCCGAACGCAGATATCCGACAGCTGGGAACGCGGCAGTCCGTACGAGCTGTACGTTGGCCGCTGGAGCCGCCGGATCGCGCCGCCGTTTCTGTCCTGGCTAAACGTTCCGGCCGGTCGCAGGTGGCTCGACGTGGGATGCGGCACCGGGGCGCTGTGCGCGGCGATCGTGGACCATTGCCAACCCGCCGCGGTTGCCGGGGTCGAACCTTCGGAGGGTTTTCTCAAAACCGCGACCGTTAATCTTGCAGGCCGTGCAGCGCTATATCAGGGCAACGCAACGTCGATTCCGCTCGGCGACGCGTCGATCGACGTGGTCGTCTCCGCACTGGCGCTGAACTTCTTTCCGGACCCGCGCGCCGCGCTGCTCGAGATGTCGCGCGTCGCCGCCGCGGGAGGCACGATCGCGGCCTACGTCTGGGACTACGCCGGAAAAATGGAACTCATGCGCTACTTCTGGGACGCCGCGGTCGAACTCGACGCGGCCGCCGCGCCGCTGGACGAAGGCCTGCGTTTTCCGCTGTGCCGCCCGGAGGCGCTGGAGCAGCTCTTTGCCGGCGCCGGCCTGAATGGCGTCGAGGTAAAGCCGATCGACACACCGACGCCGTTCGAGAACTTCGACGCTTACTGGCAGCCGTTCCTCGGCGGCCAGGGGCCGGCGCCGGCATACGCCATGTCGCTCGACGCGGCGGCGCGCGCGAAGCTGCGCGAACGCGTGCGCGAGCGCGTTCCGGTGATGCAAGACGGGTCGATCTCACTCACGGCGCGGGCCTGGGCAGTGCGCGCGAGCGTCGCGAACTAGGCGCCGAACTGCCGGCCAGCGCATTGGGCCGGCCGCGCGCGCCTCACGCCATGGCGCGAAAGAAAGCTTGCAATCCCGCGCTTCGCCCCAATAACATCGACTCCCGCCAAGAAACCAACAACAAGGACTGCCATGCTGTTCAAACCCTTTTTCGCACACTCGCTTCAACTCAAGAACCGGCTCGTCATGGCGCCGATGACGCGCAACCGCGCGATCGATGCCAATACTCCCAACGCACTCATGGCCGAATACTACGGCCAGCACGCCTCGGCCGGGCTGATCGTCACCGAAGGCACTTCGCCCTCGCCCAACGGGCTGGGCTACCCGCGCATTCCGGGACTGTTCAACGATGCGCAGATGCGCGGCTGGAAAGGCGTGACCGGCGCGGTGCATGCGCAGGGCGGAAAGATCTTCGTGCAGTTCATGCACACCGGCCGCGTCACCAGCGTTGCGAATCTGCCTGCGGGCGCCGAAGTCGTCGGCCCGGTGGCCGAAGCCTGTCCCGGCGAGATTTACACCGACGCCAAAGGCATGCAGCCGCATAGCCTGCCGCGCGCGATGACCGAGGTCGACATCGCCCACGCCGTGGGTGAATATGCGCAGGCGGCGCGGCTCGCGATCGAAGCCGGCTTCGACGGCGTCGAGCTGCACGCCGCGAACGGCTACCTGATCGAGCAGTTCCTCAACGCAAACGTGAACAAGCGCACAGACGGCTACGGCGGCAGCAGCGCCGGCCGCAACCGCTTCGCGCTGGAAGTGGCGCGCGCGACCGTGGCGGCGATCGGCGCCGAGCGTGTCGGCATGCGGCTTTCGCCCTGCGGCGTGTTCAACAGCACCGGCGCCTACCCCGAACAGGAAGCGCAATACCTCGCGCTGGCGAAAGAGCTGTCGGATATCGGCCTGGCCTACCTGCACGTGCTCGACCATTCCGCGATGGGCGCGCCGCCGGTGCCGGCCGAGTTCAAGCTCAAGCTGCGCAACGGTTTCAAGGGCGCATTCATACTCGGCGGCGGCTTCGATCGGGCCAGCGCGGAGAGCGCGCTCGCCGAAAAGCGCGCCGACCTGATCGCGTTTGGCCGGCCGTTCCTCGCCAATCCCGATCTGGTGGAGCGCATGCGCGCAGGCGCGGCGCTCAACGCGCCGGACATGGCGAGCTTCTACACCCCCGGCGCCAAGGGCTACACCGACTATCCCGCGCTCGCGGCGAAAGTTCCGGCTGCGTCGGACGCATAAAGCGCGCGTAGCCCTGATTGCGGCGGCGCCTGCGGCGCCGCCGCAGCATCGCGCGAACGGATTACAATAGCGGAACTGCCGGCGCGGATGCAGCCGAAACCGCCGGCGCAATGCCGCTGCGCCCATGCCGACGAACCTCGAAAACACCACCTCAAGCCACCTGCTGCGCACGCGCAACAAGATCGCGCCGGTGCTGGAGGCGCTGGCACTCAGGCGCCAGCACGTCAGCGTCGAGCTGCCAGACGGGCAGGGCGTAATCGAAACACGGCTCCTGATCGCCGATCCGGTCGGCGACTTCATCATGGTCGCCGCAGCCGCCGACGCGGCGCTCAACGCCGTCCTGCTCGGGCTGGCGCGCGTGACGCTGGTGGCCGAACCGGACAACTGGCATATTGAATTCGTCGGCGCCGGGCCGAGCGTGGCCGAACACGAGGGCGCCGCCACGGTGCGCCTGCGTTATCCAGAGATCGTCAGCGTGCAGCAGCGCCGGCAGGACGAGCGCTACGACGCGACGCCGGTACTGATGCTGCATTGCGTAGCCGACGCCGGCGGCTTCGCGCCCTTCGACGCGAAAATCAAGGACATCAGCTTCGGGGGCATGAGCGTGCTGGTCTATCCGCCGGACGTGATGATCGAACCGGGCACGGTGCTCGCGGGCAGCCGCATCGTGATTCCGGGCGCGGGCGAAGTCACGGTCGACCTGGAAGTGCGTTATTCGGAAATGATCACGCTGGAGGACGGCAGCCGCGCGCGCTGCTCGGGCTTCCGATTCATCAACGCGCCGGACGAAATCAAGCAGCAGCTCATCGACGCGATCAACAGCGCCTGATCCAGGGGAGCACGAAGGAAGATTCGCCGCGTTTTGTTGCGGCTTCTAGGCCGCGCGCGCCGCCTTGTGCCAGGCCAGGCGCCAGGGATAGTCGAGCTGCACGTAATAGCGCCAGGCGAGGTATAGCCGGCCGAGCATCGGGGAACTCTCCTTACCGCGCCGACGCAGCGCCGCTGCGCCGCGACATCGCGTGAGCCAGATTGCGGATTCCGATCGCGTAGGCCGGATCGGACATTACCTGCTCGAAACTCAGGTGCACCGAGAGCTGCAGGCGCCGGTAGGCTTCACGCAGCGCCGATTCGCGTGCTGCCCGCGCCACGGGATCAAGATCGAGGTCCAGCGGAAGCTGCTTCGCGCTTGCGTGCCGAGCGTATCTGTCCATGTCAGCGTGTCTCCAAGCTGGCTGCTGTCCGACCTGCGCCAACGGTAGCCGAACGCCGCAACCATGTCGGTGCGCTGGCGCGCATAGGCCGGGCCACCCGGTGCTTCGGATGCATGCTGCGTGCGGGCGGCTCAAAGTTTGCGTGCATGCCGCCTTAACGCACAAACCCCGCGCGCGGACGACACGCCGCGCTAATCCGCTGCGGCTACTTGCTCGCGGTATCGGCAAACACAAGTTTATTCCCTGAAGCGGCGCGACGCGGCAAACGCGCCTGAGCCTCGCGCGCTATTCTTCGAGCAGCTCGAAATTCAGCCCGGCATGCGCTATCAGCCGCGCGAGTAGCGGATTGCCCAGCGCGGTAGCCGGCGTCCAGAAACCGCCGGCGAGCGCGGTTTTGGGCAGGTCCAGCGCGAGGCAGGCACCGGCTTCGCCGAGCATTTTCGAAGTCGAGCCGTAGCCCGGATCGCGGTCGCCCGTCACCTTGGCGCGCAGGCTGTGGCCGGCGGCGGTTGAGCCGAAGAAGCGCAGGTCGAAGCAGCCCTCGCGCTGCGCCTGCGGGCTCGGCCCCTCGCCGGGCGCGGGCAGCACGAAGCGCGCGAGCAGCCAGCGCGCCGGCGGCAGCGCCGCGCCGAGCATGAATGCGCCCAGCCCCGCGGTGATCGCAAACGCGTTGAGGCGGCCTTTCGCGCCGCGCCCGGCGAGCATCGCCTCGTCGTAGCGGAACTCCGCGCCGTAGGCATGCGCCTGCAGCGCGTTGGAGCGGTGCGCGATGCGCGTATTGATCGCGGCCATGACGAAGGGCGCGCACCAGGCGCCGAAGTCCGCGTCCCATTCGGCCGCGTTCACGCTCGGCTGGCGCACGCCTTTGCCCGCACCCGGCCCGCACAGCGAATAGGGATTCGCCAACTCCTTGCGCAGCGCCGGATTCGCCACCGCCTCGCGCACCACGTTGAGGATGCTCGCAACGGTGCCGCCGGAAGCGCCGCCGCGCATTACTTTCACGCGCATTTTCACGCGCGCGCAGGGCGCGTCGTGGCGCCGCTGCGCCTCCTGCTGCAGGAACATCACGCCGAGGTCCGAGGGAATCGAATCGAAGCCGCAGCAGTGCACGATGCGCGCGCCGCTCGCGCGCGCGTCCGTCTCGTAGCGCTCGATCATGCGGCGTATCCACTGCGTCTCGCCGGTGAGGTCGCAATAGTCGGTGCCGCCCTGCGCGCACACCTTCACCAGCGGCTCGCCGTAGAGCGCGTAGGGGCCGACGGTGGAAATCACCACGCGGGTGCGCGCGCACATCGCGCGCAGCGCAACTTCGTCGGCGGCGTCGGCGACGATCAGTTCCAGTGCGGAAGCCGTCGGGCCGAGTTCGGCGCGCAGCGCTTCGAGCTTCGCGCGCGAGCGCGCCGCCGCCGCCCATTTCAGCCCGCCCGCGGCGCCGTAGCGCCCCACGAGGTAGCGACACAGCAGCTTGCCGACGAAACTCGTGGCGCCGAAAACCACGACGTCGAACCCGGGGTCGCGCGCGTTCGCATTCATTCGACGCGCTCGCGATGCATCTGCGCGCCCATGCGCCGGCTCAGGCGCTGCATCGCCATGGGAACATAGCGGTTCAGCGCCCACATCAGCTTCGCATGCCCGGTGACCGGAATGATCGCCTTGTTCTTCGCCACACCGGCCAGCACCTGGCGCACGCATTCTTCCGGCGCCATGGCGATCTCGTGCACCTTTGCATTTATTGCGCTGCGCTCGGCCATGCGCACGCGCTTGCTGTCGAGGATGGGCGTGCGGATGAATCCCGGGCACACCGCGCTGACCCTGACGCCGTAGGCGGCCGCTTCGGCGCGCAGCGACGTCGATAGGCCGACCACCGCGTGCTTCGAGGCGCTGTAGGCGGCAAGCCCAGGCGAGGGCACGAGGCCGGCGACGCTCGCCGTGTTCACGATGTGTCCCGCACCCTGGCGGATCATCACCGCATAGGCCGCGGCGGTGCCGGCGAACACGCCGCTCACGTTGATGTCGAGGATGCGCTTCCAGTCCGCCACCGGCAGGTCGCGGAATTCGCCGAAGACGGCGATACCGGCGTTGTTGAACATGTAGTCCAGGCGCCCCTTCTCGGCGGCGACGCGCGCGACGAAGCGCTCCACCGCGTCTGTGTCGCACACGTCGAGATAGTGCGCGCCGGCCCTGCCGCCCAGGGCGACGATTTTCGCGGCGACGCCGAGCGCGGCATCGATCTGCAGGTCAGCCAGCAGCACCTCGGCACCGCGTTCGGCCAGCTCGCGCGCGAGCGCCGCGCCGATGCCCGATGCGGCGCCGGTGACGATGGCGATCTTGTCCTTGAACGGATTCATGGCTCCCCCTCCCAGTGGAGACGCGAGAATACGCCAGTTCGCCGGCTTACGCCGCCGGCGCAGCGCCTAGGTTTGCGCGGTTACCAGCACCCGCCCCTTGGCGCCGAGCGCGGTCCGGCCGTCGGCGCCGAGGATGCGCCCGCGCATGTCGACGATGTCGCCGCCGAGCTTCGCGTTCGGCGTGACTTTCACCACCAGCCACTCGAGCCGGATGGTCTCGTCGGCGAAGATCGGCCGGCGAAAGCGCACCAGGAATTCAAGGCCGACCACCGCGGCCTTCTTGGAGAAGTGCGACGCTGTGAGCGCGAGCAGCAGCGCCGAGGTGTGCGGGCCGCTCGCGATCAGCCGGCCGTAGGGGCTCGCCGCAGCGAACGCGGCGTCGTGGTGCAGCGGATTGGTGTCGCCGACTGCGCGCGCAAATTCGGCGACGGTTTTGGGCGTGAGCGTGACTACGCAGGAAAAGCGCTCGTGCGGATGAGCCAGCATGGTGCCTGTTCCTTTCAAAGCGTCATGCGCGCCGCACCCCTCTCGTTCAGGCGCCTTCGTCGCGAGGGAAATTTACCTGAGCCGGTAGGTGGTATGGCAGGCCGCGCATTGCCGCGTTACGTCGGAGAGTGCCGCAAGCGCAGGCCGGACATCACCGGTCGCCCCCGCGTTCGCAGCCGCTATCGCAAAGCGGCTGGCTGCCTGGTGCATCGCGGTCCCGATCTCGCGCATCCCTTGCGGCATATATTTCGCCACCTGCTCGGCCCCGTGCAAAGACAACGAACTCATACCCAGGTTTTGCTCGGCCAGAGTCGCGGCTTCGCTGTAGTCGCCTTTGGACAAATCCGCCTGAAGCTGCCCGAGAATCACCAAGTGCTGGCGCATGTGCGTGAGCTCCTGCTGCAGCAGGGACGCGGGGAACTCGACGAACTGCCGCGACTCCGGCGCTGCGCCGCCGCCCATCTGCATTTGCTCATGCATTTGCCTATGCGCGTCGGCAGCCGCAGCCGAGCCCAGCGGAAACAGCATTGCCGCGCATATCGTAGCGAATATTTTTGTGTTCATGTCCTGGCTGAAATGTCCGCGCCGGTCGCGCGAGGCAATTTCGGGCGTCGTTGCTATTTGGCCTTCGCGCGGGCTGCGGGGCTCTTGGCTGCAGTCGTCATGCGCTTCCTGGGGGGCGCGCCCTTGAGCTTGACCGCGCCGCGCTTGATTCCGCCCTTGCGCCGCGCATTCGCGGCGGCAGGGTTCACCTTGCCGGTCGGCGTGATGGGAGCAGGCTTGCCTACCGCCTCCTCGAGGATCTCGGCTGCGATCTGATCGATGCCGGGGGTCGTGCTTGAGCGTCTTTTGGCCATGGACAAATTCTAGTCCAAAGCTGCACAAAACGCATTGCGTATTGGCCAGGCGCCGCGCTTACGCATCC
Source organism: Burkholderiales bacterium (assembly GCA_038206915.1). Classification (GTDB taxonomy): domain Bacteria; phylum Pseudomonadota; class Gammaproteobacteria; order Burkholderiales; family SG8-39; genus 2-12-FULL-64-23. The sequence goes on from JBBRAI010000040.1 coordinate 21,757, forward strand.
GGCGGCGGATCGTCGTAGCCTAGCGCTCGCCGCTTGCGCCTGACCTCATCCTCTACAGGCTCGGCGTTCCCGCCCGTGTCCTTTCCATAGCCCAGATCGCGCCGGTTATCCGGCTGCGGCTTGCTATTGAATTGGGACAATAGCGACAATCCTGCGCGCGCGAATCCGGAGAAGCCGCGGTAATGTCCCTGGTGCCAACTGTACGCGGAAGCCCGCTTTGCATTCTCTGATGCCCTCGCTTTGAACATCAGGAACCCGAGCAGCGCGCCGCATCCCAGGCCCCATGCCCACGCGCTGTCATTAGCCGAGATCTCGCCGGCGAGCCAGATACAAACAGAAGCAACCGCCAGGTACGGAACGGCGGTTTTCAGGATCAAGGCCATGGCGAGCGCCAGGCCCGATAGCGCTTGCGCCGGCGACCGCCCTGCGCCTAGCTTCGGGCTGGGAGGCATGCAATGCGCTCCTTCACTGATTGAGTGTGGAATGGCTGTTGCCGATTTGTTCCGCCGGCCTTAGCGCAGCAGCAAGACGATAACAACGATGAGAAGTATGAGACCGAGACCGCCGCCCATATACATATCGAACCTCCGTGATTGGCCCGCTTTCGGCGACAGCGCCGTAACGGTCCAGCCATTTCAGCACCATCGGGTCGCGCCGTCTGGGCGCTGTCGCACATAGGGCAGCAATGCGGCCGTCGCCGGGGTTCGGAGAATTGGACGCTGGATGCGCCGGTTCAGGGCTGGCGCCGGCTGCGCGCGCGAAGACTCTGCCGGATTCAGCCCGCGGCCAGGCAGGCGACCGCCTGCTGCACGCCGTCGCGGCCGAACGGGACACCCTGCACCGCCATCGCGGCTTCGACGCCGGCGAGGCAGCCAAGGATCATCGCGGCGTTCAGGTCGCCCAGGTGGCCGATGCGAAACGCCCTGCCCGTCTGCGGCCCAAGCCCGCCGGCAATGGCGACCTGAAAGCGTTCGCGCGCGACGGCGCGTATCGCCTCCGGGTCGATGCCGTCGCGCACTTCGACGGTGGTCACCGAGACCGAGCGCGCCGCGGGCACGCGGCAGTGAAACGACAGCGCGCCCTCGCGGCTCCAGCATTCGACCGCGGTGTGCACCGCGCGCGCGAGCAGCGCGTGGCGCGCGATCACCGCTTCGATGCCTTCCTCGAACAGCAGGGCCAGCGCGGTTTCGACGCCGAACAAGAGATTCTGCGGCGGGGTGCCGCAGAATTTGCGATAGCTGAAATCGTGCTTGCGAAAGCGCCAGTCCCAGTAGAACCGCGGCGTCGGATTTTTCGCAGCGGCCTCGACCGCCCTTGCGTCGGCGGCGATGAAGCCCATGCCGGGCGGCGACATCAGCCCCTTCTGCGACGCGCCCACGGCGACGTTGACGCCGAGCTCGTCCATCGCGAACGGCGCGGCCGCGAGCGAGGCCACCACGTCGGCCACGAACAGCGCAGGGTGGCCGGCGGCATCGATCGCCGCGCGCAGCGCGCCGAGGTCGCTGGTGGTGCCGCTGGCGGTATCGGTGTGCACGGCGAACACCGCCGCGATCTCGCGCTTGTGGTCGGCGCGCAACGCCTGCTCGACCTCGTTGGCGTCGATCGAGTAGCCCTCGCGAAACGGCGTGCGCACGACGCGGTGCCCCAGCGCTTCGGTCTGCACCGCCCACGACTCGGAAAAATGCCCGGTGCCTGGAATCAGCGCGGCCTGGCCGGGCGCGAGCAGATTCTGTACCACCGCCTCCCAGACGCCGTGGCCGTTCGAGGCGAACATGTACACGTCGGAATGCTGCGTGCGCAGCAGCCGCCTGAGGCCGGCCTCGATCGCCGTGATCGTCGCGTCGAGCCGCGGATCGCCATGATCCACCGGCTGGCGGTGCATGGCGTTGAGGACTTCATCAGGTATATGCGTGGGGCCGGGGGAGTGCAGCAGGCGGCTGCCGGGAATGCGGGTCATGGGATTTGCGATTGAATGAGCGGGTTGATCAAGGCAGCGTGGAGCCGGTGCGGGCGGAACGGCAATTTAGCATAGCTGTTCACGGTTCCTGCTTTTCCTGGTCGGGAAGTATCGCGCTGAGCTTGCGGCTCAGTGCAGCCGTGTCGTGCGTCGCGGTGAGGAACAAGCGTCGATGATCGATCTGGCCGTATTCGTGTGCGAGCACGTTGCGCAAACCGATTATCTTGCGCCACTCGATTTCGGGATGGGCAAGCTGGAATTCCTCCGATACGCGGCGCGCCGCCTCGCCGATGAGTTCCATGAGGCGCTCCAGCGCGAGCAGCGTCCGCCTGTCGCCGACGATGGTCTCGAAGGTGAAACCGCGGCAAAGCTCCCGCGCCTCGTCGGCAGCCTGAAGCATGTCCCAAAGGTAGGCTTTGTCGCGGCTCTCAGGCTTCATAGATCGACTTCAAGTCCGGGATGATGGAATCCCGCCGGAAAGGATTGCGCAGGATCTCCGGCGTGGCGATGTCCACCTTGCGGCCGCCGAGCGCAGCCGAAAACTCGTCCTGCATCCCCGCGATATCAAACAGCGAAGCGCGGCTATCCGGCGAGAATTCGACCATCAGGTCCACGTCGCTCTCGGGCGTCAATTCGTTTCTCGCGGCGGAACCGAACAGGCTCAGTTTCGCGATCCCGTATTTGCGGCACAGCGCCTCCAGCTTGGTTTGCGAGATGCGCAGCTTCTCGGCAACCGTCTTTCCCCCCTTCGACTCGGTCGCCCGATCATGACCGCCAAGCCGGGACTCGAGCTCCTTTACGGCAAAATTGCGCTCGCGCGCGCTTCCATCGCGAATCGCATCCACCAGCGCGAGCAATTCATAAAGCTTCGGATCGCGCGACGCTGCCGCCGGCACGCTCGGATAGAGCGGTGAAAAACTGTAACCGCGCACGATCCCCTCCGCATGCGGCCACACCGGCGGAGGTTCGTTCGGCTGAACGATGACTTTATTCAGCGGTGGCGCGGCGTATCCGGTGGGCATGCCGCCGGTAAGGTGCCCGCGATTGGGCGCAAAGGCATATTTGACGCCGTGAATCAGGAACTCGAGCAATGCCGCACGCACCGGCCGACCTGACGACGTTGACGTGTCGGTCATCAGGCGGGCAGCCACTGACCGCCGTACCCCGGCGTGGACTTCCGACTGGCTGATGGACAAGTCCATGGCCAAGCTCTGGAAGGTCCAGGGCTTGGGGCCGAGCGCGACCAATTTGAGCAATACTACGACGTCTTGAGGCTTTAGGATCATGATGTTATGTTATTCGCGAATCACGAATAGCGCAAGCCTTGTTAGCTATTGCCATCACATCACCCCCAGCATCCAGCCCTCGAGCTCGGCCGTCGCGCGCTCCAAGTCCGTCAGCGGTCGGCGCGCAGCGCCTGCTCGACGTCGTTGGCGTCGATCGGGTAGCCCGCGCGGATGGCGGAGTTCACGTCATGACCCGATCATGTGAGATTGGGGTGATGCGCGGCGACCCACACGCCGACTTCAGCCAGAATGCTCGCCGCCTCGGCCACACACTCCTTGGCAACACCATCTGATACCGGCATGCCGCGATAGTCGCTTAGGTTTCTCGCGGCCCGGTATGCATCCAGAACGCGAATGCGTTCTGCGGCAACGCCGGCCGTTTTTGGCAGCGCCTGGATCAGCAGTTGATGGTGACCCGGCTCGCTGGTCGCAGGCCGAAAGCCGTTCGCCAGCATGGCTGCCAGCGCCGCCTGCATGATGGCACGGTACGCAAGGTCGAGACGCGCATCCGAACTCAGGGCTTCGATCCCTGCGTCCGCCAGCGCCCGCCGTGCAGACTCTAACAGGCGCGCGATTTCGGCCTTATCGGCGGCGTGCGCTTTCAGCTTGCCGATGCGAAGCAGATTTTCCAAGGTCATTGGCGTCACCGATCACAAAAAGTTTCTTGTCCGCGAGCACGCGCTTCAGGAACGCGTCGCCCGCGGCCACCTTTTTCCTGAATTCGCGAAGTGGGTAGAGGTTGGGATTGATTTCCCGGCGCAAGGTTTCCCGTGCGTCGGCAAGCGCATGCACGATTTCGGTGAAGTTCGCGTCGCCGATGATCATAACGTCGAGGTCGCTGCCGGCGCGCTCGTCTCCGCGCGCGATCGAGCCGTAGATAAAAGCGGCATGCACTCTATCGGCCAGCGGTTCCAAGGCATCGTGCAGAACATCGACGATGCCCGTGGTCTTCTTCAGAATATTGCGCAGGTCCTCGTAGATGGGACAGGCGCTGTTCGCCTGGAACTGCACCTGATTGCCGACCGGTTTGCGGCTGAGAACGCCGGCATCTGCGAGCTGATTCAACTCCCGCAGCAATGTCCCCGGCGCCTTGCCGGTGACCCGCCCGATTTCGCGCACGTGCAGGGACAATTCCGGATGCAGCAACAGCAGCGCAAGTGCGTCGCGCCGGTAGGCGCCGAATAGGAGCGATGCAAGGTTTGCACTCAAGGCGTTGGCTTGTCGTTGCTGATTTAGCGACGATCGTAGCCGTTTTAGCAACGATCGTCAACCGCGAAGCGCCGTATCGACCTGCCATCACATCACACCCACAATCCAGCCCTCACGCTCGGCCGTCGCGCGCTCCAAGTCCGTCAGCGGTCGGCGCGCAGCGCCTGCTCGACGTCGTTGGCGTCGATCGGGTATATGCGTGGGGCCGGTGCGGGCGGAACGGCAATTTAGCTTGACAGCGGAAACCGGGCGAACCCGGGGACAGGTAGAGTCGGGATGTGGCGCGGTGATTGTAGGTTCGGCCAATCTGTTTGCCGCCTCTTTCGTTTGGCGGTGCCTAAGTAGCCGAACCGTGATTCCGTTTCCACACCCCTCTCATCGAACCGGACATGCAGATTTCCCGCATCCGGCTCTCGGACAAGACTTCACGCCTTCGCGCACGAATTGTCACGCCCCAAGCGAGTCAGACGCACGAGACCCAGAGTCTCGTAGATAGCGACTCGATGCCATGCGCGTGACGCAAGAGCAAATCGCGCGCGGCGGCACCCATCAGGAAGAATTCGATGCCGAGTGGCGCGGCGCCTGCCTGCAGCGCTCCCGCCACGAGCGCGAGCCCGCGAAGCTCAGGCTTGGTCGAGAAGTCGAGCGACATGGGCGTCGTACACCATTTTGGCAGTCTCTATGCAACGGCCGTCTCCCGTTGCGAGCAAATCCGCATAGACCAGCACGGGCGGCGTCACATCAGGATGCGCCGCAATGCCGGGGAAGTTCCAGAACTTGCGCCGCACTTTCACCACTGCTGTGTGGCCGGGCTCGGGCTGCTTCAGAAATTTTTGTTGGGCGGCAAGCAGCCCCGGCAGCTTGTCGGCGTAGATGGTAAGTTCGCCTGGGCGCAGGTAGTTCGTGAGCAACGCGCCCGCCGGCTCGCCGCCCCACAGCGCACCCTGCTGCGCAATCGGCCAATCGCGCCAAGCCTCCAGAGCAGGCACGTAATAGCGCCCGATCAACGTGCGCGGACGCAACTGGCGCGCATAGGCGTCCACCCACTGCGCGAGCAAGCGTTCGAGCTGGAACATCCGCCGCGTGCCGCGCTTGCCCTTTAGGTCGGCGACAAAGCCCTGTTGCTGCAGATCCGCAAACACCCAGCCGACGGTGCCATGCGCGACTCCCGCCATCGCCGCGAGTTCGCGATAGGGTCGGTTGATCAGTTCGGGATTGCACAACAGCGCGAACACGACCTGCAATCCCGTGGGCTGAAATGCACGGCCGAGCGCGAGGGGCACCAACGGCGCCGCGGGCTTCTCGCCCTTCACCCAGATGTGCATGCCGGGGTGCTCCAGATAGGCGTTGCCGGCAGTGTCGATGAACGGCACGCGCCGCGCCTTCAGCGTCTCGGCCATCGGCGGCGTGACGTAGTCGGTGACGAGCAGCGCGTGCTGCCCCAGACGCTCCATCTGGTGCAGCACGCCACCAAGTGTGCCCGGTCGCAGCGCCCGCTTCATCTCTACGGCATACAGAGCTTCGCGCGCGCCGTGCGTAAGGCGCACCAGCGCGTCCGCGTGAGTGCGGCCGAGCGCAGGCTGTTCCTCCACGACTTCTGCCGTAAGGCCGAGCGCCCGCACCACGGCTAGCGCGGCATCGAGCAGTGGGCGGTCGGTGGGTTGGGTTTTGGTGTTCATTTATTGGCATTGTTCACGATACGTGGACAAGTGTCAATATTGGACTAACATACTTATTATTAGTCTTTTGTTGCTCATTTGTCCACTAAAGTCATCTGTCCACGAATCATGGACAACTAAACCCGGCAAGCACCTTGGCGAAATGCCATCACATCACCCCCAGGATCCAGCCCTCGCGCTCGGCCGTCGTGCGCTCCAGATCCGTCAGCGGCGGCGCGAAGTAGCTTGCCAGAGCGCCGCGCGCGTCCATATCGGCCATCCAGCGCGCCGCGGCGTAGGCGTCCTGCTCGTCGGGGGTCCGGTCTTCGCGCGCATAGCGCTTGCGAAACATCGAGGGATAGACCTCCGCCACCACCGATTTGCCGGGCGCGGGCGTCCAGCCGTCGAAGGGCCAGAAGTGAATGCGCTCGCCGGCCTCGTCGCGCAGGCGCTTCAGCCACGGAATGCCCGCGTGCGTGGACTTGGCCACCGCGCCTTGCACGTCGAAATGGAACACGCTTTTCGCCGACGAAGTCCAGCGCTCGCACAAGCGCAGCTCGCTCGCCTCGCCCACGCGCAAGCCCGGCGCCGGCCCGCCGCGCTCATGCAGCACGCCATCGCGCACATCGTCTACACGCACATGATCGCCGTCCGTGGGCCAGTGGCCAACGAAGTCGGCCAGGAACTCCGGCCATGATGCGAGCCCGTAGCGCCGGAAGTACGCGAGCGGAAACGAAAACCCGTGGTCGATGCCGGCGATGAAGCGCGTGCCCTGCTGCGCCTGCTCAAGCAAGAGCTGCGCGATCTCGGCCCGCGTCCAATTGCATGGCTGCCCGTTGTTCGAGCGCGTGGGACTGAAGCGCTTCTGCGGCACGCCGCCCGGCTGCGCCGCGTACACTTGCAGATTTTTCAGCCGCGAGGTTGGCGTCTGCGCGCCGGAGTAGTCGATGCCGAGGAAGAGGGCGAAGTCACTCATGTGTGAAACGCTCGATACGATCGCCGGGCAGTGTCCTGCTTTCTGTGTTTAAGGCGTTAATGACTTTCGCGCCGTGGCGGCGTTGATCGGCAGTCGTCCAATCGAGGGATCCGAACAGCTCCAGTATCGGTCGCTCGAGTTCCGACTACTTCGACATTTCTGTCTCAGGACGTCACAAAACCTGGCGAGCCTTGGGTAAGCCTTTCCAATGCAATCCCTATCACACGATCATCGAACAGGCGAATCTTGCGTTCAGCCGCGTCGGCTCCACCGCTCCAGAGGCGCATACCTTCGCGAACGGACTCTACAGTGGGAGAAACGCCTTCGACTGAAAGCAACCAATCTACGGTCGCAAGCAACTCCATGCCGAAGGGGGACTCGAATCCGTCGATCAATGCCGTCGTGTATTCCAAAGCTTGCGCATAGGGCTTGGCTTCGTTCCTAAGAAACGCCTCAAGGAATGCAGCTCTATCATCGTCGAACCAAATCACATCGAACGGATCTGCATCACTGATTCGCTTCTCGCAATGCAGGTAGCTGCCATCCAGACTGTTCAACAAGTGGTTTAGCCTGTTCGCAAAAGGCCCGTATTTGTGAGCGACAAACTGCAATTCGAGCGGATTTCGTCCCGACGGAAAGCGTTCAATGGCGCGTTCTAAAAACCATGCCAGTTTCTGAATCTCCAGAAGGCTGCATTCCATCCCTAGAACCCAATAGCGCCTGACCAGTTCTGCAACCAGAGCGCGTGCTGGAGTAAGTTTCTCTACGCCGCTTCGCTTTGCAACGTTCTGATAGCGACCAGTCGGCTCGAACACAACTATGTCGGCGCCTATATCACCTAGGGCCGCTTCAATATGCTTTCGTACATCCGCCCAATCAAGGCCGCCATTGCCGGCGCCGAGGGGTGGAACCGCCACTGATTTCACTTGATGTTCAATCAGGAACTGTCGCAAATCTTTCAACCCATCGACAATCCACTCGATCTTAGAAGGAGAACGCCAGTGCCGCTTGGTAGGGAAATTGACAATCCATTTCGGACCATCCAATTCCTCGACGTTCGTCACAAACATCTTGCCAGTCTTGACTTCTCCGGCCTTACACGCGTCAGCGTATTGCTTGTAGTTCTCTTTGAACCGCTCCTTGAACATCAATGCAATACCTTTTCCCATCACACCAACGGTATTGACCGTATTCACCAGCGCTTCGGCATGGGCCTCCAGCAAATTGCCTTGCGTGAACTTGATCATTAGAAGTACCACCCCTGGCGAACGTGTACCGGCAGATCGAGCCCATTGCCCTGCAACTGCTCGACTACCTGCATTTTGACAGTTTCCGTATAACAAACAATCCCACGCAGCCCTGCGAGCGGACAGTGCTGATGGATCAAGGCCTCAGCCTGGTAGCGTTCGAATTTCGCCGGATCGTCTGGATCACGCTTGAAATCCCGCGCCTGAAGGATGGGCCAGTCGATCTTGTCCAAATGCGCCAGGTCATCGTAAAAATTTGCCCATCGGTAGTAGGCGTGGCTATCCGTGAAGACGAACCGCAATCCCTGATCCCGGACGTGCGGCAGGCTGGACACCAGAATCAAAGTCAAAGGCGATTCGATGATCGACGCCGGCATTCTGGATGGCGATACGGTTGTCGTGGAAAAGCGCGCCAGCGCGAACGTCGGTGACATCGTCGTCGCGATCGTCGACAACGAGTTCACGCTCAAGCGGCCGGATCGGGAGAAAGGTCGCTTTGTTTTGCGGCCGGCGAATAAGGCTTACTCGGTGATTCGTCCGGGGAAGGATCTGGAAATTTTTGGGGTGGTGGTTGGGTTGTTCAGGAAATACATGACGCTCCCGTAGCACGGCACAAGCTTTCAGGCGACGACTTCCTTGACCACCTGTGCCTGCGCTTGCCGGTCCTCTGCCATCCTGCCCCTTAGCTGGTTTGCGCGTGCAACTTCACCCCAAGCGCGTTGATCACCTTGAGGATGGTCGCGAAGCTCGGGTTGCCTTCGCCCGACAGCGCCTTGTAGAGGCTTTCGCGCCCCAACCCCGTATCGCGTGCCAGCCGGCTCATGCCGCGGGCGCGAGCGATGTTGCCCAAAGCCTTGGCGATGAAGGCCGGATCGTCGCCCGCTTCTTCGAGGCAGGCATCGAGATAGTTCGCGACGTCTTCGTCGGTCTTGAGGTGCTCGGCACTATCCCATTTCCTGAGCTTTACTTTTGCCATGCGTCACCCTTCCAGATCGCGCGACAGTTTCAGCGCCGCCTTGATATCGGCCTGCTGGGTGGACTTGTCGCCATCGGCCAGCAGGATCACCCATTCACGCCCTAACTTCCTGAAATACACCCGGTAGCCTGCCCCGTAGTGGATGCGCATCTCGGAGACTCCGCTTCCCACCGGCTGGCAGTCGCCGAAGTTGCCTTCCTCGGCACGGTCGATGCGCACCTGAATCCGGGCCCTGGCTTTGCGGTCCTTCAATCGCTCGAACCAACGATCGAACAACGCGGTGGTCTGGATCGTATTCAAGTGGACTTATTGTATATTATGGGATACATACAGCCAAGAGGCGGGACGACCCGAGATGCCGTACTGGCATTTCAAGTCTCCCCAATCCAACGCGCCGCGGCACAATGGGATGATGTGGGAAATTGCACTGGCCGCCTGTGGTTTCCGGTCGTAATGCTGCCGCCGGTTCTGCATCAACCTCTACGCCGGATCTTCGTCCCCGCCGGCGTCTTTGCTCTCTGCCAGGATTTCGGCGTAGATCGGATGGATCTCGATCGCCCTGGTGCGGTCGTTGTCCGACAGCGCCCGGTAGAGGGTGCCCCGAACGGCGCAGGCCCTGGCGCGTTCCGGAGCCATTCTCTCAAGTTACGTTTTGTCCAAAGAACCTGGGCAGGTCAGTATCGCTCGAGCAGCGCCGGCTCATACCGAATTTCGTTTTGTCTTAGATCGCCCGCCTCCGCCAGTCCAAGTACAGCCAACAACATGCAAGACTTGTGTGGGCTCGCCTGCCCGCCGGCACGGTTCACGTTCAACGATCTGAACTCACCTAGGCAAAGATCTAAACTTTTCGGCATCGGCTAGAGCACCGCGACGAGCTCGGCGACGATTCGAAGGTCTGCATCGCCCGCATTGAACACAAATTCGGCATAGCCCGGATCCAGACTATCCGGGCTCAGCCTGATTTGCTCATGCTTCCATTCACCTTCAGCAGCAGCTTTCTTTTTGCTGTGATAGACCTTGACCGTGTAGGCGCCGCCATAGTCAGAATCGCTGATACTCCGGTGCTCCGCGACTACAACCTTTCCTTGCCGGCTGCCGACTGGATTTGTCTTCCACAAGCACCACGCTCCGTTAGGAATTCGGCGACTCATTGATTCACCGACCACCTGTGCCACGAAAAGCCCAGGCGTAGGCCTGAACATCTTCGGCAATGACACCCATATATTTTCAGCCTCGTCCATTGACTGGATCTCGCTGAATGCACCGGCGGCAAACTTTAGATCAATGAGCGGGACGCAATTCTTGTAAGGCTTTGCCTTGGCAGGATCAAGTCTCGTAAAGGGAACTATGGTGGCGGCGCTCGCGGCGAAAACCGACTCGTTCGTCGCTGCCTCGGGCTTGCCATTAATGATCAACCGGGTTTTGAAGAATGCTTCCGTTTCTTTGTCCGTAAAATAGACGAAACAACCCTTCATTCCCCTGGTCATCAGCGTGCGATATGTGTTCTTGATGATCAGGTCGGCCCAGCGCTTTGCCTCTTTAGGATCTGACTTCGCTAGTGTCTTTATGCCCTTCAGAGACCTGTCGTGCTTTGAACGCTTTTCAGGTCGAGTGACCGCCTTCCCATCGCGAATAACAAAGTCGTCACCAACTATCACCCCAACGTAGTCGACCTCCAAACCCTGACAGGTATGTATGCAGCCGATCTCTTTGACCGACTCGGAGGCGATGATCCACAGGCCCGCATCCCTTGTGAGATTCCACGTCATCTCGAATCCGAGCTCTGGGATAACCACATCTGGCTTGGTCGGATTTCTCTTGCTGACCCAATCCCAGCAATAGCCAGCGACCATGCGGGCTCGGTTATTCGACCGATTCTTTTCGACGATCAAATCTCGCAGTTTGATTGGCGAGTCGATCACTCGAAAATCAAACTCGCTGGTGTCCAGCTTTTCGTTTGCGGTCTCTCGGACTTGAAGCGAGTTATCGAGCCATGCCAAATAGCCGTCGGAGCCATTGCAGCGGAACTGAGACGAGAGCTCCAGCTGCTTCACTTTCGCTCCAGCGGCCTTCGCTAGCCGAACAATTTCATCTTTGGTGCCTACATCTTTGAGAGTGACCCGCTGGTCTTCATCAATAAAGAAGATTGTGTATTTGGAGGCACGTATCAATTCGGCGATCTGGTTTTCGCCCAGATTCCCGTACAGACCGGACTTCTCATTGAGGCGGTGCGCCTCATCAACGACGAGCGCACCGAAATCGTCCTCTTCTGAGTTGGTAAATGCGCCTGAACCGGAAAACAAGTTCGAAATCGCCGTCCTCCTCAGTGAGCCGACCAGTTTGCTCTCGAAAACAGCTCGAGGAGCGGCGTTCTTAGTCACGTACTTTGATACCAGTCCCAAGTTCGTAAGGGCAACCAGAAGATTGATGGCCACTACGGATTTGCCGGTCCCAGGCCCTCCTTCCACGATCAGGACCTGCTTCGAGTCTTTGGCACCACCGCGCACTACCCGGCGACCAATCGACAGGGCGTCCTCATAAACAACCTTCTGGTCATCCACAAGCACAAATTCCTCGTTGCCCTTGATCATGCTCAGTAGGCTGTCTACTAGCCCCTTTGACGGCCTTATCTTCGCGCCGTCCAAACGAACGATCAGTGTCGTCGTGTCTCCATATTTCACGTACTGCTTGAGGAACCGGCGGAGCTTTTCTTTCTCTTCCTCGCCCTTCAAGAATACTGGCGCTTTGGCGAGATGCGGCTCGTAGGCCTTGTGCGTAATGACGCCGTCAGGCTCGTAGTTATGTAGATAGGCGCAAGGGAAAAGACTAATACCGCCTTCGTGCACCGCTTCGTTGAAGTTCTCCAGGAGAGACGCATACGACCAAGCCTGATACGAGGGATGACTGCATTCAATCTCCCTCCCCGCGTACTGCGTAATCACGATGGCGTCTTTGTCGGTTTTCTTAACCGACGACCACTGCTTTAGTTCAAGGATTACGATGCATTCGCCATGTGCATCGCTCTTTCCGGCCAGCATGAAGTCGACGCGCTTCCCGGTTTGAGGGATGTTGTATTCGATCGCGACTCCGCTATCGCCGGGGATTTCCTCATCGTTCAGTACCTTCGCGACCGACAGAAGTGACTCTTTCCACGACCGTACTTCGGACTCGGCAACCCGCCTCCCAGTGCGGAGAGTGAACTCGGAAAGGACTACTTCTTCGATATTTCGCTTGAACGTATCGTCCAGGAAATCCGCTTTATTCTTTTGATAGACGATCAAACCGCCTCCCCATCCAACAGTCGATCTTTCAACTCAAAGATCCGTGTATTTCTTGCTGGTTCCGCGCGCTTTCTCGACAGGGTATTTCTTTGCGTTCTCTACCAGCTTCGCCTGCGCAGCTTCTATCAAATCGATTCCAAGCTTGTCGGCCAGCCGAATGAGATACAGAAGCACGTCGCCCATCTCCTTTCGTACTTCAGACAGTGGAAGCGAACTGCTCTGCGCTTCCGTCACCCATTGAAAATGTTCAAGCAGCTCGGAGGCCTCGACACTCAGTGCAATCGCCAGGTTTTTTGGCGAATGAAACTGCTCCCAGTCGCGCTCAAGCGCAAACGCTCGCAGCTGGTCGCGTAGTCGATCCAAATCCCTATCGGCGCCAGACTCACTCATGCCTTAAATCTGTTTTCGTTGTGCCACTGCAAATATTCCCTTCCCGGGAGGCTCATGGCGTCAGTGGGCTGAAAACTTAGTCGCCTGCCATGATGCGCGTAATACTCGCGCCCATTCTGCCATTCCTCCTTTAGGCGCGGACTCACTTCAAGCTTTAGCTCTGGCGTCACAGTCACATATCCCAAGTCAAAAAGCTTGTGCAAATCTGAGCGCAACAAGATTCCGTTATTCACTCGATGCGGGCCTTGCTCAGCGTAAGGTTTGATATGCGCAGCCTCCAATACCGGAAGGGTCTTCTCCCCGGTCACTGCACAGCGCCTTTGATATGCGTCTGTAACCAGTACTCGGAACGCGCCCTGCCCGAGTCTCCCACGAGTCAGATACTCGGCGCCAAAGCGCAGCGTGTCCGAATCGGCATCAATGTGGGTCGGATCCAATGCCCGATGTCGCAAGGACCTTGATTGATTCACTGAGTTCCAGAGGGCCTGTCCGATCGCCGTCTGCGTGTCGTAGCTCTTGCCTGAAACAATATTTCCAGCCCAGTCCGAAGGAATTGGAATCCAAAGATCTCGCGGCAGGAAGAATGGTTCGGCAAGGACATTGCAGCCAATGACCGGATCAACGAATTCCTCGTTCCTTCGATATTTTCGTATTCGCGTACGCAGGTCACCAAGCGACGCGACCCCGTTCTTCCGTTCGAAAGCATCCCAGGCAAGCGATGCGGGCAACGCGGAATAACGTACAAAGAACCCACCGCCGACGATGAAGTTATTCGGGCTATGCAGTTTGAACAGGAACGGCTCGCCGGGCTGAAGGACACGAAATGTCCGCGAGCCGCTCGGCTGCCAGAAATTGACTTCATCCGGTCCAAGCCACGTGAGGTACTCGAACCAGTCTTTGTCGGTGACTCCGACCCAGATCTTCATTCCGGCATGAATCCCGAAGCTATCGCGTTCACCGTTGACCTAGGCGTCAGCACCGCAACCTTCTGATCCTTCGAAGTACTTGTCAGGCCTTCATAGCTCCCTGGGTGCCATGCCTGAAGGCCACTCGCTTCGAGTAAGAACGCCTGTGACTTGGTGTCATCCACCTCCACCATCACCCCCACCGGCAACTCCCCCACCTTCGCCCTCCACTTCACCTTCTCCCCACCCGCCCCCATCCGCTCCCTCTGCAACACCGCATCCACCAGCGGCGCGCGAAGCTTCTCCCCTCCCAGCAACGCCCTATTCCCCTCCCCCCAACACCGCATGAACTCGTTATACCGCCCCCGCTGACACTCCGCACATGGCCGATGCCCCGCCGCCAGCGCGGTCGCCTCATCCAGAAAAAACAGCTCCGTATACCGCCCCGGCGACATGACCTCCCGCCGCCGCCCCTTGAACTCGAGCAGGCAGTAGATCCAGGCGTTGTACCCACCGCGGTGGTTGCGCACGATGCGCCCGGAAGCGTCGTGCAGGCACCCGCGGTTGCCCATGAGCGTGCCGCGCGCGGGAGTGGCGATGAGCTCGCCGAAAGGGGTGACGCGGTTCTGGCGGGGCATGTTGTTGTTGGTTGTTGCGCAAAGAATAGCAGGGGTCGGGCGCATGGGGAATCCGCCCCGGGAATGGAGTATTCCCCACAAAAGTCAAACTTATGATAGAGGCAGACCCAATACCATAGCGCCTCTCAAGCCAATTGGCTTGCTAGTTCAGACAACTCCGCCCCGCAATCCAGCCTCTCGCCCCAACCCGCGGGAAGCGCCTCCGCCCCCAGCGCTGCCCCCAGGATCTGGCCGGCGATCGAGGCGGTGGAGTCGGAATCGCCGTCGTGGTTGGCGGCCAGGCTCAGCGCGCCGGCAAAATCCTCCCCGGCCAGCGCAGCGTGCAGGCCGATGGCCAGCGCCTCCTCCCCGACCCAGCCTTCGCCCAGGCCCTGCACGGAGGCGCCACGGGCCTGCGCGGCCAGCAGCGCCTTGATGGTGGGGGCGGAACGCGGCTGCGCGCGCAGCAGCTCGACGGCCTCGGACACCGCCGAGGGCAGCGGCAGGCCGTCCACCAGCGCGCGCACGATCGCCGCCAGCGCGCCGGCCGGCAGGTAGCCGTCCGGGTGGCCGTGCGTCTGCGCGGCCGCGCGCAAGCCCACCTCGAACGCCTGCGCGACCGTGTACTCGCGCACGAGGCCGATCGGCGCGACGCGCATGACGCCGCCGCAGCCCTTGCTGTCGTTGATCGGCCGCGCGGGCGTGCCCGTGGCGCCCCGGGCGCAGGCGGACAGGCAGGTGTTGCCGGGCGCGCGCCGGGCCTGAAGAACGTGCGAGCGGCCGAGCGCGCCGGTGTAGCGAGCGTGTGGGGCGCCCGGAGACTGCGTGAGGTGCCAGTCGAGCGTGGCGAGGCGGATGTGCTCCAGCGTGGGGTCGAAGTTCGCGAGGTTCGCGAGGTTCGCGAGGCCCGCAGAGGCAGCGAGGCACCCGGCGGCCCGCGCGTGCAGCAGGCCCTCAAGCGTGAAGAGCGTCATCTGCGTGTCATCCGACACGACGAGTTTGCCGCGGTGGCGCACCGGCTCGGTGATGCCGGCCGGCCCGAAGCGCTGGCGGATCGCGGACAGGCTGTCGAACTCGACCTCGTAGCCGAACGCGTCGCCGACGGCGCCGCCACGCAGGCACCCGCGCACGCGGGAGGGGTAGTCGGGTACTTTCATGGCACTCGTTTGA
>JBBRAI010000041.1:0-36317 GCA_038206915.1 Burkholderiales bacterium
GTGTTGCAATTTCCGTCCTTACGAACGCCTGTGGGCGAGGCTTGGAATTTTCGCCAAACCGGAGAGGGAAAAATAGATGTTCACCAGTAATCTGTTCGCCACGCTCCTGACATCCCTATCGCCTGGCGTGATGGAGGGCTATGTCGTCGTCATGATCATCCTGGTCGTGGCGGGTACGCTGTTCGATGTGGCGCACAAGGGAAGCGCCAAGTACTTCTTCCAGAATTGGCGCAAGGCCAAGAGCAACAAAGGGGCCAAGAGCGTCGGTGGCGGCGAACTGGCGTCGATCGCGGTGCAGACCGCGGTGGTCGACGTGTTGGCCTCGGGGGAGTTCTGCAACGCGCGCCGGCGCATTGCGCACCTGCTGGGCATGTACGGCTTCGTGCTCTACGTCGTCTCCACCGTCGTGATGGTGTTCGACGCCTCGGCAGGCGCAGTCTGGACGCAGCTCTGGTGGCTTGGCGGGCTTATGGTGTGCGCCGGCGGCTACTGGTTCTGGTTCTTCATGCGCGTGGACGTCGCCGCCGAGGGCCATTCGCCGCTGCGCTTCGTGCGCGCGGACCTGTTCGTCGTCTCGCTGGTGGTCAGCGTGACCCTGGGCCTGATCTGGGCCGCGGCCGGCGGCGGGGTCGGCGTGCTGTTCGGCCTGTACATCCTCGCCACGACGCTGCTGTTCGCGGGGATACCATGGTCCAAGTTCGCCCACATGTTCTTCAAGCCCGCGGCGGCGTTCGAGAAGCGCGTCTCCTACGCGAACGAAACCCGCAGCAACCTGCCCGCGCCCGCCGACAAGCCCGAAAAGTTCGGCATCGCGCGCGAGCTGCCGCGGCACTACTGACCCAGCGGAGAAGGACCATGCCGACCTTCGTCTACATGACCCGCTGCGACGGCTGCGGGCACTGCGTTGACATCTGCCCGTCCGACATCATGCACATCGACAAAACCTATCGGCGTGCCGTGAACATCGAGCCGAACATGTGCTGGGAGTGTTACTCCTGCGTCAAGGCCTGCCCGCAGCACGCCATCGATTGCCGTGGCTACGCCGACTTTGCACCGCTCGGCCACAGCGTGCGGGTGCTGCGCGAGGAGTCCAAGGCGACGATCTCCTGGAAGATCAAGTTCCGCGACGGCCGCGAGAAGAACTTCGTCTCGCCGATCCGCACCACGCCGTGGGGAACGATCAAGGGGCCGGCCGAGTACGCTCGGCCTCACCCAGAGGATTTCGCCAGGCAGGAACTCGCACACGAACCGGAGATGCTCAAGGTCGAGGGGGGATTGCCCACCTGGCGTGCGGGTGGAACCAAGCAGGGAGCGGACTAATGGCACTTTTCGGAGGCAGGAAGACGGTTAACGTCGACGCGGACATCCTCGTCATCGGCGGCGGCATGGCCGGCTGCGGCGCGACCTACGAGTCGCGCTACTGGGGACGCGACCTGAAGATCGTCTGCGTCGAGAAAGCCAACATCGAACGCAGCGGCGCGGTCGCGCAGGGTCTGTATGCCATCAACTGCTACATGGGCATGCAATGGGGCGAGAACCAGCCCGAGGACCATGTCCGCTATGCCCGCAACGACCTCATGGGGCTGGTGCGCGAGGACCTGGGTTACGATATTGCCCGGCATGTCGACTCGACCGTGCACATGTTCGAGGAATGGGGCCTGCCGATCATGCGGGATCCGGAGACCGGACGCTACCAGCGCGAAGGCAAGTGGCAGATCATGATCCACGGGGAAAGCTACAAGCCGATCGTCGCCGAGGCGGCGCGCAAGGCTGCGACCGAAGTCTACAACCGGATTATGGTGACGCACCTGTTGACGGACCAGAGCAAAGCCAACCGGGTTTCAGGCGCCGTGGGCTTCAACGTGCGCACGGGCGACTACTACGTGTTCCGCGCCAAGGCCGTCATCGTTTGCGCCGGCGGTGCGTCGCACATCTTCAAGCCACGTTCCGTGGGCGAGGGAATGGGGCGGACCTGGTATGCGCCCTGGAGCAGCGCCTCCGCGTACGCTTTGCCGATCCAGGTCGGCGCCAAGATGACGCAAATGGAGAACCGCATCGTCCTGACCCGCTTCAAGGACGGCTATGGTCCCGTCGGCGCGTACTTCCTCCATTTGAAGACGTACACGCAGAATGGCTATGGCGAGGAGTACGAATCCAAGTGGTACGAGCACACCAAGGCGCTGGTGGGCGACTACATCGATCATCACCCGGTGCCGACTTGCCTCAGGAACCACGCCTTCCTCGAGGAGACGAAAGCCGGCCGCGGCCCGATTCGCATGGTGACCAAGGAAGCGTTCCAGGACCCGCACAAGGAGACTGTCGGCTGGGAGAACTTCCTCGGCATGACGATCGGGCAAGCCGTCGTCTGGGCGTCGCAGAACATCGATCCCAAGCATATCAATCCCGAGCTGACCACCTCCGAGCCATATGTCATGGGTTCGCACGCGACCTGCTCCGGCGCCTGGGCGAGCGGGCCGGAAGACCTCGCCCCTGCGGATTACCAGTGGGGCTACAACCGCATGATGACGGTCGACGGCCTGTTCGGCGCAGGCGACACCATCGGCGGCACCGCGCACAAGTTCTCCTCGGGATCCTTCGCCGAAGGCCGCATCGCCGCCAAGGCGGCGGTCAGGTACGTGAACGACCTGAAGAACGCCCGGCCCCAGGTCAGCGAGCAGGAAGTCCAGGAACTCAAAAAGACGATCTTCCAGCCGCTGGAGAACTACCGCGTCGGCCGCAACGAGATCGTAGGCGGCACGGTCTCGCCGAGCTACCTGCTGCCGATCCAGGGTCTGCAGCGCCTCGAAAAGCTCATGGACGAGTACGTGGGCGGCATCAGCGCCAACTACGTGACCAACAGCATGTTGCTCGAGCGCGGAATCGAGCTGCTGGGCATGCTCAAGGAAGACATGAGCAGCATGGGCGCCGAGGACCTGCATCAGCTTCAGCGCACCTGGGAGCTGCAGCACCGATTATTGGCTTCGGAGTCCGTAGCCCAGCACACGCTGTTCCGCGAGGAAACGCGCTGGCCGGGCTACTACTACCGGGGCGACCACATGAAGCTGGATGACAACAAGTGGCATTGCTTCACCCTGTCGCGCTATGACCGCGAGAGCGGCAAGTGGGCGATGGAAAAGGCCCCCGTCCACCACATTATCGACTAAGGCGGCCGAAGATTCGGAGGCGCACGATCCGGACAGGCCGCGGCGAAGGCGCATTCGTGGTCGTCGCGGCAACACGGCAGGCCTGAGCTGTGCGTCGCCATTGCTCCGGGCGCCACGCGCCCCTGGTCGAACAGCGGTATCATAAAGCCTCTGCGGCGCTCCGCGGCCGCGCCTGACATCCACCATCCCTCAATCTGTTCCGGGAGGCCACCATGGCCGAAGCCATGATTTTCGACGCAATCCGCACCCCGCGCGGCCGCGGCAAATCCAGCGGCGCGCTCTACGACATCAAGCCGGTCAACCTGCTCGCGGGCGCGCTGAACGCGCTTGCCGAGCGCCACGACCTGGATACTTCGCAGGTCGACGATGTGGTCATGGGCTGCGTTTCGCCCATAGGCGAGCAGGGCGCGTGCATCGGCAAGACTGCCGCGCTCGCGGCCGGCTGGGACTGGAAGGCCGCAGGCTTTCAGCTGAACCGCTTCTGCGGCTCCGGCCTGGAGGCAGTCAATATCGCGGCGCAGAAAATCCGCTCCGACTGGGAGGATCTGGTGGTTGCGGGCGGCGTCGAGTCAATGTCGCGCGTGCCCATCGGCTCCGACGGTGGCCCCTGGGCGCAGGACCCGGAGACCAGTCTCGCAACCCATTTCATCCCGCAGGGCATCAGCGCCGACCTGATCGCGACGCTGGAGGGTTTCACGCGCGAGCAGGTGGACGAATTCGCCATGGGCTCGCACAAGAAGGCCGCCGCCGCGCGCGCGGCGGGCTGGTTCGACCGGTCCATCGTGCCGGTGATCGACCGGGTCGGCCTGCCGGTGCTGGAGCAGGACGAAACCATACGCCCGGGAACCACCATGGAGACGCTGGCGGCATTGAAAGTAGCTTTCGAGCAGCCGGGCAGAATCGGTTTCGACGCGGTGGCACTGCAGAAGTATCCTCAGGTCGAGCGCATCCATCACATCCATACCGCTGGCAATTCATCGGGCATCGTCGACGGCGCAGCCGCGGTCCTGATCGGCAGCGAACAGAAAGGCCGCGCGCTGGGGCTTACCCCCCGCGGGCGCATCGTCGCCGCCGCGATCACGGGCGCGGATCCGACCATCATGCTGACCGGGCCGGCGCCGGCGGCGAGGAAGGCGCTTGCGCGCGCGCGCATGAGCGTGGATCAGATCGATCTGTTCGAAGTCAACGAGGCCTTCGCCGTGGTGCCGATGAAATTCATGAAGGAACTCGGCGTGCCTGCGGAAAAAGTCAACGTCAACGGCGGCGCGATCGCAATGGGACATCCCCTGGGCGCCACCGGCGCGATGATTCTCGGCACGCTGCTCGACGAACTCGAACGGCGCAAGCTGCGCTACGGCCTCGCGACGCTGTGCATAGGCGGCGGCATGGGCATCGCCACCATCATCGAGCGGTTGTAACCGCCGAATTTGTCATTCCGAGCGCAGCGAGGAATCTGCTGTTGCCTCGAACGAAAAGCAGATTCCTCAGGCTCGGCCCTCGGAATGACAAATCATCCTGAAACTCCCCAAGAAGAAAGACCATGAACCAGATCCGCTATGAAATCGATGCCGAGGGCATTGCCACCATCACCTTTGACAGCCCCGACGGCCCGGTCAACACCATGTCCCAGGCCTGGCACGAGGACTTCATCGCCTGCGCCGCGCGCGTCGACGCTGAAAAGGACAAGCTGCGCGGCGTGATCCTCGCATCGGGCAAGGCGAGTTTCTTCGCCGGCGCCGATTTGAAGGCCATGCTGCGCCTGCGCGACAAGGATGCGCCCGAGGCGTATCGCAGCATCGAGGCGGTCAAGGCGGCGTTTCGCAAGCTGGAACTCTGCGGGCGGCCGGTGGTGGTGGCCATTAACGGCGCCGCGCTGGGCGGTGGCTGGGAAATCTGCCTCGCCGCGCACTGGCGCGTCTGCATCGCCGATCGGAAAATCCAGCTCGGCTGCCCTGAGGTGAGCCTCGGCCTGCTGCCGGGCGGAGGCGGCATCACGAAAATGGTGCGCCTGCTCGGACTGCAGGCGGCGCTGCCCTTCCTCGCCGAAGGCAAGCTGATGCGGCCGGAAGAAGCGCTCGAGCTCGGGCTTGTCGACGAACTGGTGCCGGACCGCGCCGCGCTGATGCAGCGCGCGCGCGACTGGATCGCGGCCAATCCGGAACCGAAGCAGCCCTGGGACCGCAAGGACTGGAAAATACCCGGCGGCGGCGCGCGCGCTCCCGGCAACGGCATGCTGGTCGTCGCTGCGCCCGCCGTGCTGACGCAGAAGACGCGCGGCCTGTACCCGGCCCCGGAGGCAATACTCTCCTGCGCGGTCGAGGGCACGCTGACGGACTTCGACTCCGCGATGCGCAACGAATCGCGCTATCTCGCCAAGCTGATGACCGGGCAGGTCGCGCGCAACATGATCACCGCGTTCTTCTTCAACCTCAACGCGATCAAGTCCGGCGCTTCGCGGCCCAAGGACCCGCCGAAATGGAAGGCGGGCAAGGTGGGCATACTCGGCGCCGGCATGATGGGCGCAGGCATCGCCTGGGCCAACGCCTCGCGTCGCATTCCCTGCGTGCTGAAGGATGTGAGCCTGGAGCAGGCGGAAAAGGGCAAGGCCTACAGCGCCAAACTGCTGGAGAAGCGCATCAAGCAGGGACGCGCCGATGCGGCTGGCGCAAAACAGACGCTGGACCTGATCAAGCCCGCCGCCTCGGCCGAGGATCTCGCCGGCTGCGACCTGATCATCGAGGCCGTGTTCGAAAATCGCGAATTGAAGGCGCAGGTCACCAAAGAGGCCGAACCCAGGCTCGCGGCCGACGGGATATTCGCTTCCAACACCTCGACCCTGCCGATCACCGGGCTGGCGCAGGCCTCTCAGCAGCCGAACCACTTCGTCGGGCTGCATTTCTTCTCGCCGGTGGACAAGATGCAGTTAGTCGAGATCATCGTCGGCAAAAAGACGTCCGACGCAACGCTGGCGCGCGCCTTCGACTATGTGCAGCAGATCGGCAAGACGCCTATCGTTGTCAACGATTCGCGCGGTTTTTTCACCAGCCGCGTATTCGGCACCTGGGTCAGCGAAGGCCAGGCGATGCTGCTCGAAGGCATCCCGGCGCCGGTGATCGAAAACGCCGCGCGCCAGGCCGGCATGCCGGTGGGGCCGCTCGCGATCGCTGACGAAGTATCGATGAAACTGTCGCAAATGGTGCGCGAGCAGGCGATGGCCGATCTCGCCGCCGAGGGCAAGGCCTACAGGCAGCACCCGGCGTTCGCGCTGGTCGACCGCATGGTCAACGAATTCAAGCGTCCCGGTCGCGCCGGCGGCGCCGGCTTCTACGAATACCCCGCTGGCAGCGAGAAATTCCTCTGGCCCGAATTGAAGCGCCTGTTCGAAAAGCCCGGCGTCGCCTGGGACATGCAGGAACTGAAGGACCGCATCCTGTATATACAGGCGATCGAAGCGGCGCGCTGCCTGGAGGAGGGCGTGCTGCGCAACGTGGCCGATGCCAACATCGGCTCCATCTTCGGCATCGGCTTCCCCGCCTGGGCCGGCGGCGCGCTGCAGTACATCAATTCCGTGGGCGTGGCGGAATTCGCCGCGCGCGCCGACGCACTCGCGGCGAAACACGGCGAGCGTTACGCCTGTCCGGCCATCGTGCGCGCCAAGGCGAAAGCCGGCGAAGCGTTTGCTTGAAGCCGGCGATTTTCAACACGCGCACGACTGTTTTTTCAAAGATCGCCGACTGCGCACGGATGGGTTCATCATCCGTGCGCAAGCGGCGATCCGCACGGACGGGTTTATCGTCCGTGCAGGTTTGCGAAAACCTTGCGCGCTGCGCCGCGAAGCAAGTCCTCCTGGGGGGCGCGCGCCAACCTCATTTCCAGTACGGATATACACCATCCGTACTGGAAATGAGGTTATTGAAAATGCCAGCCTGCAAGGCAGACCGGATCGCAGAGACTGAGGAGGCACAGCAATGATCACCCGCAGCGTCTACCGCGAAGACCACGAAATGTTTCGCGCCACGGTGCGCCGCTTCGTCGAGCGCGAGTGCCTGCCGCGCCAGGCCGAATGGGACGCGGCCGGCTGCGTCGACCGCGAGACCTGGCTCAAGGCCGGCAAGGAAGGCCTGCTGTGCACCTCGCTGCCGGAGGAATTCGGCGGCGGCGGCGGAGACTTCGGCCATTGCGCTGTGCTGATCGAGGAAATGGCCTCGGCCAACATCAGCGGCCCGGGCTTCTACCTGCATTCGGACATCATCGCGCCTTACATTTTTCGCCTAGGTACGGAAGAGCAAAAGCGCCACTGGCTGCCCAAGTGCGCGAGCGGGGAATGCATTCTCGCCATCGCCATGAGCGAGCCCGGCGCCGGCTCCGACCTGAAGGCGATCCGCACCACCGCGGTGAGGCAGGGCGAGGAATACGTCATCAACGGCAGCAAGACCTTCATCAGCAACGGCCTCAACTGCGATCTGGTGGTGGTCGTGGCCAAGACCGACCCGGCCGCCGGCGCCAAGGGCGTGTCCTTGTTCCTGGTCGAGGCCGACCGGCCCGGATTCAAGAAAGGCCGCAAGCTGGAGAAGATCGGCCAGAACGCGGCCGACACTGCGGAGCTCTTTTTCGACGATGTGCGCGTGCCCGCGGCGAACCTGCTGGGCGAATTGAACAAGGGCTTCATGCACCTGATGCAGGAACTGGCGCAGGAGCGCTTCATCATCGCCATCGGCGCGGCATCGAAGATGGAGGCGATGCTGGCGGAGACCATACGCTATACCAGGGAGCGCAAGGTGTTCGGCCAGACCGTGTTCGATTTCCAGAATACCAAGTTCAAGCTGGCGGATCTGAAATCTCGGGCTACCGCGATGCGCATCATGGTCGATTACTATCTCGCCGAACATCTGCGGCGCAAGCTCACCGTGGAAGAGGCCGCTATCGCCAAGCTGTTCACCACCGAGACCCTGTGCGCGGGGCTGGACGACATGCTGCAGCTGCACGGCGGTTACGGCTACATGATGGAATATCCGATCGCGCGCGCCTTCGTCGACGCCCGCGTTTCGCGCATCTACGGCGGCACTTCGGAAGTCATGCGCGAGCTGATTTCGCGCGGGCTCTAAGCCGCCCGGGCTGCGGAAATGGACGCTGAGCTGGGCGCGCGGCTGGCGCGGCTGCTGCACGAACGCCGGACCGCCGCGCTAGGCACGCTGCGCGCGGGTGCGCCCTTCGTCTCCATGGTTCCCTATGCGCTGGCCGGGGACGGCTCCGGCTTCATCGTCCACGTGAGTACGCTTGCTGCGCACACTAGAGACATGCTTGCCGACGCACGCGTGAGCCTGCTGGTCGCGCAGGACGAGGTCGGCGCGACATCGCCGCTGGCGCTGGCGCGCGTGTCGGTGCAGGGACTGGCGCGGCAGATCGCGCCGGGGCCTGCCGAATCGTCCGGATTGGGCGCGGCCTACCTCGCGCGCTTTCCCGACGCCGAACCGATGTTCGGCTTCGCCGACTTCTCGCTGTTCCTGATCCAGCCGGACACTTTGCGTTTTGTCGCCGGCTTCGGCCAGGCACATTCCCTGAGCGGCGTCTCGCTGATCCGGCTGCTGCAGCAGCCCTAGAGCTTAGAGGTTCAGGCCGAAGCGTCGACCGCTGCGCCCACGGCGCGGAAAAACGCGTCCGCGTGGTCGGCATTGATCCAGCGCACCACCACGACCATCTGCCGCTGCGGATCAACCCAGGTGAACGAGCCGCCGGCGCCGATCGCGAAATAGCTGGCCGCGTTCACGCTCGGAAATACGCTGCGCTCGCCGTTGAGCCAGATCAGGTAGCCGTAAAACGGTGCGAGCGCACAGGGCGTGCGCATCCTACGTATCCATTCGGCCGAGATCAGTTGCCGGCCTTCGTCCAGCAGCAGCTGGCCGATGCGCGCCTGGTCCAGGCTGCTGATCGAGACGCCGCCGCCCCAATGGCTGCCGCCGGGGACCGACTGCACCCGGGCGCCGTTCAGCTCGATCCATGCGTTGTCGTAGCCGACCCAGCGCCAGTCCTCGCTCGCGCCGAGCGGGCGCATGATCGTTTCGGCAAACACTTCCGGCAGCGGCCGGCCAAATAAATGCAGCAGCGCCAGCGACAGCTGGTTGATGCGCACGTCGTTGTATTCCCAGTACGTGCCGGGCGCCTGCAGCGGCCGCGCATCGCCCTTCCTGCCCGTGGCGGGCTTGCGTTGAAATTGCGAGGACCGATAGCGATCGACCTGATCCGGCACGCCGAAGCACTCGCCTTCCCATTCGCTGGTCTGCTGCAGCAGGTGCGCCCAAGTCACGCGCCGGTTGTGCGCGCTGTCGAAGCCGATACCGGGGAGGCGCGCGACGACAGGCGCGTTGACGTCGGGCAGCAGTCCGCGATCATGAGCGACGCCCGCGAGCAGGGCGAGGTAGGTCTTGGCCACGCTGAAGGTGAGATCGGCGCGACCAGGTTCGCCCCAGCTGGCGAGCAGATTGCCGCGCTGCCTGATGACGCCCGAAACCGGTCCGCGCGGCAAGACCGGTCCGAGCAGGCGGTTCCACGGTGGCGGATCGGCGGCATGCACGCCCCAGGTGCCGGTGGTGTCGCGGCTCCAGCCGACTTCGTGTGCGACGGCGAAGTCGATCGCGTTTTGCAGCGCAGTTGAGGGCGTGCGTTCAGTGTTCGAATCCATGGGAATCCGCATCGGTCAAAACCGGATTCTAAGCTCCTGCCGCGCGCTTTGCCGGGTGGCAGGCTTCCAGCCCTGTGATAGATTGCAGTTCTGCATGTCCATGAGAGCGCTGCGGCAGACATGAAACCAGTCATCCTGATCACCGGCGCGAGCCGCGGCATAGGCGCGGCAACGGCGCGACTGGCTGCGGCGCGCGGCTACGCCGTGTGCGTGAACTATCTCAAGAATCGAACGGCCGCCGAGGCCGTCGTCGCCGAAATCGAAGCGGGCGGCGGGCAAGCCATCGCCGTCGCGGCCGACGTCGCCGTGGAGGCGGAAGTCGTCGAAATGTTCAAGACCGTCGACCGGCAGCTGGGCATACTCACGGCGCTGGTCAACAACGCCGGCGTACTCGAAACGCAGATGCGCGTCGAGGACATGGACGCGGCGCGCCTGAACCGCGTACTGGCGGCCAACGTCACCAGCTGCTTCGTCTGCGCGCGGGAGGCGGTACGGCGCATGTCGACCAGACACGGCGGCAGCGGCGGCGCGATCGTCAACGTGTCCTCGGCGGCGTCGCGCCTGGGCTCCGCCGGCGAATACGTCGATTACGCGGCGTCCAAGGGCGCCGTCGACACGCTGACGATCGGCCTTGCGCGCGAAGTCGCCACCGAGGGCATACGCGTGAACGCGGTGCGGCCCGGTTTCATCTACACCGACATTCACGCCAGCGGCGGCGAGCCCGAGCGGGTGGACCGGGTCAAGGAGTTCGTGCCGATGAAACGCGGCGGTCGTCCCGAGGAAGTCGCCACCGCGATCCTGTGGCTGCTGTCGGACGAGGCTTCCTATGCGACCGGCAGCTTCATCGATCTGGCGGGCGGCAGATGAGCGCTCTGGTCTGGCTCCTTCTCGCGGCCGTCGCGCTGCTCGGCGCCGGCGCCTGGATCTACAACCGCCTGGTCGCCGACCGCAACCTCGCGCGCGAAGGCTTCGCCGACATCGACGTGCAGCTCAAGCGCCGCGCCGACCTGGTGCCGCGGCTGGTCGAGTCGGTGCGTGGCTATGCGGCCTACGAGAAGGCGACTCTCACGGCGGTGACCGTACTGCGCGCCAATGCGATTGGCTTCGGTCCGGGTCCGGCAGAGGCACGCTTCGGCACCGAACGCGAACTGGGCGCGAAGCTCAAGCAGTTGCTGCTGCTGCAGGAAAACTACCCGCAGCTCAAGGCCGACGCAAACTTCCGCGACCTCTCGGCGAAGCTGGTGGACACCGAGGACCAGCTCGAGCATGCGCGGCGTTTCTACAACGGCGCGGTGAATCAGTACCGCAACCGGCTGGAGTCCTTTCCGCATGTGATCGTGGCGCGCGCCTTCGGCTTCGCGCCGCTGCCGTTCTTCGAGACCGATGAGCGCGCTGCGGTGAAGGTGGTGCTGTGAAGCGGTGTGCAGGCCTGTTTGTCCTGTGGTTCGCGCTCGCAGCGCAGGCGCAGCAGAACCCGGGCTATACGCAGGCACTGGACCAGGCAAAGATGCAGGCACGGGCGCAGGAGCTGTGGCGGGAGAGGGCGCAGGAGGATGCGAGGGCGCAGGAGAAGCAACAGGCAAGGGTGCAGGCGCTCACGCGGGCGAGGGCCGAGGCGCAGGCGCTGGCGCAGGCGCGGGCGCGGGAACGGATCCTTTCCTTCCATAGCGACATCACGATTGGCCGTTCGGGCGAGCTCAGCGTCACCGAAACCATAGAAACGCAAGTCGAGGGTCTTGAGATCAAGCGCGGCATCCTGCGCGATTTTCCGACCGACTATCGCGACCGCCGCGGGCGGCGCGTGACCGTGCCCTTCGATTTGATCGGCGTGAAGCGAGACGGCCAGCGCGAGCCGGCGACGGTGCGACCGTGGGCTAACGGCGTGCGCATACAGATCGGCGATGCCAATGTGCTGCTGCCACACGGCCGGCATGTGTACGAGATCAGTTATCGCACGCGCTACCAGCTCGGCTTCTTCGCCGATCACGACGAACTCTACTGGAACGTGAACGGCAACGGCTGGAACTTCGCCATGGACAGCGTTTCGGCCGATGTCAGCCTGCCGCGCCCGGTCCCGGCAGCGCAATTGAAGGCCGAGGCCTACACCGGTCCGCTCGGTGCAAGAGGCCGCGAGTATACGACCACGGTGCGCGAAGGCGCCGCCCATTTCCAAACTACGAGAACGCTGGCACCGTACGAAGGTCTCACCATCGTATTCTCTTTTCCCAAGGGCATCGCCGCGCCGCCGCCCTGGTGGGAGCCGTACGTGCGCTGGCTGCACGACAACAAGAGCGAAGTCGCCGGTGCAGCAGGGGCGCTGCTGCTGTTTGTCTATTTGTTCATATGCTGGTGGATGTTCGGGCGCGATCCGCGCAAGGGTCCGGTGTTTCCGCGCTACGAAGCGCCGACTGGGCTGGGGCCGGCGGGAACGCGCTTCCTCGACAAGATGACGTGCGACAACCGCTGCTTCGCGGCGGCGCTGCTCGGACTGGGCCAGCGCGGCTTCCTCAGGATCAGCCAGACAGGGGACGCGTATGCGGTCGAGCGAACCGGCAAGGCAGTCGAATGGCTGCCGGGCGAGCAGGCGATCGCGAACCTGGTGCCTGCGCGCGGCTCCGTCGTGCTGTCGAGCACCTACGACCCGTCGGTGAAGGACGCGTGGGCGAAGCTCGGTGGAGCGCTCAAGGACCATTACGGCTCGCAGCTGTTCTCGCTGAATCGCGGCCCGCTCTTTATCGGCATCCCGATGGCGATAGCCACGGTCGTGGTGATGACCAAGCTCCAGGCCGAGTCGCCGGCCATTTTCATAGTTGTAGCCGTGATGGCAGTCACGTTGTTGCTGTTTGGGCGCTGGCTGCCTGCCTATACGGTAGAGGGGCGCAAGATCGAGGACGAGGTCGAGGGTCTGCGCCAATACCTCAGCATCGCCGAGAAGGACGATCTCGCGCGGCTGAAGCTGCCGCCGCGCACGCCGGAGGAGTTCGCCAAGTTCCTGCCCTACGCTCTGGCGCTCGACGTCGAGAAGACTTGGGCCAATTCATTTGCAGCGGTACTCGGCGCCGCGGCCGTGGCACAGGCGGTGTCGTCCTACTACGAATGGGACAGCAGCTCCGGCGGGGGCGGCATCGGCCACTTGACCGATTCGATCTCCAATCTCGGCGGGACGATCAGCTCCGCTTCGACGTCGCCTGGCAGCAGTTCGGGTTCGTCGGACAGCGGTGGTGGCGGTGGCGGAGGCGGCGGATCCTCAGGCGGCGGCGGTGGTGGCGGAGGCGGCAGCGGCTGGTAAGTGCCGGGACTCAACTCGTTGCAAAATATCAGTCGCAGGAATTGTCATTCCGAGCGGAGCGAGGAATCTGCTGTTGCTTTAAACAAGAAGCAGATTCCTCGGGCTGCGCCCTCGGAATGGCATTCCATTCTGCAACCGGCTCTTAACGCGGCAATCCTGCGCTACTGGATAAACATACAGCCTTCGTTTATAGTTGCCGCATGGCAGCGGTCTCCACCCTCGACGCCCTGAACCCCGCGCAGCGTGCCGCCGCCGGCTACGGCCAACGCGCCCCCGACAACAGCTTTCGCGCCGGCCCGCTGCTGATCGTCGCCGGCGCCGGCACCGGCAAGACCAACACGCTGGCGCACCGCGTGGCGCACCTGGTGCGCGAAGGGGTGAACCCGCAGCGCATTCTGCTGCTCACGTTCACGCGCCGCGCGGCGGTGGAGATGACGCGGCGCGCGCGGCGCATCGTCGGCGAGGTGCAGCAGGAAGTGAAGCTGCCCTGGTCCGGGACGTTTCACTCCATCGCCAACCGGTTGATCCGGCGCTACGCGGCGCGCGTCGGGCTGGACGCCAACTTCAGCGTGCTGGATCGCGGCGACGCCGCCGACCTGATGGACGTG
This sequence comes from Burkholderiales bacterium, assembly GCA_038206915.1. Classification (GTDB taxonomy): domain Bacteria; phylum Pseudomonadota; class Gammaproteobacteria; order Burkholderiales; family SG8-39; genus 2-12-FULL-64-23. Next base: position 13,741 of record JBBRAI010000041.1, read on the forward strand.
CTGCGCCACGAACGCGCCCTGTCCAAGGCGGAGAAGCGCTTCCCGCGCAAGGACACCTGCCTCGCGATTTACTCGCATCGGGTCAACACGCAGCGGCCGCTCAGCGAAACGTTGGACACCGTTTTTCCGTGGTGCGCCGAGTGGGAAGAGGAACTGACCGGCCTGTATCGCGCCTATGTCGAGAGGAAACTCGCCCATCAGGCGCTCGATTACGACGACCTGCTGCTCTATTGGCATGCGATGGCCGCGGACGCAGGGCTGGCGCGAGAGATCGACGCGCAGTTCGACCATATACTCGTGGACGAATATCAGGACACCAACCTGCTGCAGGCCGAAATCCTCAAGGCGCTGCGTCCTTCCGGCGAAGGCATGACGGTGGTCGGGGACGACGCGCAGTCGATTTACTCGTTTCGCGCCGCTACGGTGGAAAACATCCTCGGTTTTCCGGCGCAATATGCGCCGCCGGCGGAGGTGGTGACGTTGGAACAGAACTACCGTTCGACCCAGGGCATACTCGATGCGGCCAACGCGCTGATCGCGGGGGGTGAACGTCAGTACCGCAAGACGCTGCAGGCGAAGCGCGGCGCAGGCGCGAAGCCGCGCTATGTGACCGTGCTCGACGACCTCGGGCAGGCGCAGTACGTGGTGACGCGCGTGCTCGAGACGCGCGAACGCGGCGTGGCGCTGAAACGCCAGGCGGTGCTGTTCCGCAGTTCGCATCATGCCGACGTGCTCGAGCTCGAGCTTGTGCGGCGCAATATTCCCTATGTGAAGTACGGCGGCCTGAAGTTCCTCGAAGCGGCGCACGTCAAGGACGCGCTGTCGCTATTGCGCTGGGCCGACAACCCGAAGAACCGCATCGCCGGATTTCGCGCGCTGCAGCTGATGCCCGGCATCGGACCGGCCGCGGCGGCGAAATGTTTCGACGCATTTGCGGCCACGGCGCACGCCTGGGCGACGCTGGACGCGTTCGCGCCGCCACCCCTGGCGCGCGAGTGCTGGCCTGCGTTTGCCGAATTGATGCTTGCGCTCGCCGTTCCCGAGGGGCCGTGGCAGGGCCAGATGCAACGCGTGCGCGAGTGGTACCAGCCGCAGCTGGAGCGCCTGCACGACGCGGCACAGGTGCGCGCCGGCGACCTGCTGCAGCTGGAGCGCATCGCGCAGCAGTACGGCACGCGCGAGCGTTTCCTGACGGAACTCGCGCTCGACCCGGCGCAGGCCTCGGGCGACCTCGCCGGCACGCCGCTGCTGGATGAAGACTACCTGATCCTGTCCACCATTCACTCGGCCAAGGGCCAGGAATGGGACGCGGTGCATCTGCTCAACGTCGCCGACGGCAATTTCCCGTCCGAGTTCTCCACCGGGCGGCCGGAGCTGGTCGAGGAGGAGCGGCGCCTGCTCTACGTGGCGATGACGCGCGCCAAGACTGAACTCGACCTGATCGCGCCGCTCAAGTACTACGTGACGCAGCAGTCGCGCAGCGGCGACCGGCATGTCTACGGCGCCAAAAGCCGCTTCCTCACGCGCGAGGTGATGGACTGCCTCGAAGCGGTGACTTGGGGCGAGGCCGACGCCGAACACATCCGCGTCGGTGGCAGCGCTAAGGTCGATGTCGCGGAAAAGTTGCGCAGCCTCTGGTCCTAGAGCGCCGAGGATTTACTGCACTTGATATGCGTCCACCTGCTGCTTCCCGACCAGTGAATAGACCATGAAAGGGATTGCGATCATCGGCGCCGGCGCGATCGGCAGCGCGCTGGGCGCACTGCTGCACCGTGCGGGACACGAAGTCACCCTGATCGCCCGTCCGGCGCAGGCCGAGGCGATCCGCCGCGACGGCTTGCGCGTGGAGGGCGCGCTCGGGGAATTCACCGTTCCCGTCGGTGCTGCCGAGGCGCTCGATTTCCGCCCGGCGCTCGCGCTGCTTACGGTAAAGACGCAGGACGTGCTCGCGGCGGTGCAGGCGAACCGCGCGTTTCTGGAAGGGATGCCGGTGGTGAGCTTCCAGAACGGCGTGCGCAGCGATGAGTTGCTCGCCGGCGTGCTTGCACCGCAGCAGATCGTCAGCGCGGTGGTAAACATTCACGCCAACTACCTGGTCCCGGGAACGGTGACCCTGCTCTATCCCGGCCCGGTAGTCCTGGGGCGTCCGTTCGGTCCGAACGATGCGCAGACCGAGGCCATCGCGGCAACGCTGCGCGATGCCGTGCCTACGCGCCTGTCGGACAATATCCGCGGCGTGCATTGGCTCAAGCTGATTATGAATCTGAACAACGCGTTTCCCGCGCTGACCAACGCCACCTTCCAGCAAATTTATGCGGATCCGGCGCTGCGCCTGCTCGCGGTGAAGACCATGCTCGAAGGCGTGCGAGTCGCGCGACGGGCCGGCATCCGGCTGGAGTCATTGCCCGACACGTCCGCAGTGCTGATCCGCATGGTCGATTGGCTGCCATTGTGGCTGGCCGCTCGGGTGGCCGCGGCCAAGGCACGCCGCCTGGAGAGCCGCTGGCCGCTGCTGGGCTCGACCCTGCAAAGCCTGCAGCGCCGGCGGCCGACTGAAATCGACTATCTCAACGGGGAGGTCGTGCGCCTGGGCCGGGAACTGGGCGTGGCGACGCCGCTGAACGCGGTCCTGGTCGAGATGGTGCACGAAGTCGAGCGCAGCGGACGCTTTCAGGAAATCGGTGCGCTGCCCGCGGCGATCGCCGGCACGACGGCTCGCCGGGTTTGACCGCGGTGGCGGCGTCGGAGATACTTCGGCGCGATCGCGAAATTGCCGCAGCCGCAGACCCGGACCTTCCCCGACCATCCCCCTAAGTGAGGAACCATGATCCACGAATTGCGCATTTATCACTGCATGCCGGGCCGGCTCGGCGATCTCAACAATCGATTTGCCAACGTCACGCTCAAGATCTGGGAGAAGCACGGCATCCGCCAGGTCGGCTTCTGGACTGTGCTGATCGGCCCGTCGAATCACGCGCTGTATTACATGCTGGAGTGGGAAAGCCTCGCCGAGCGCGAGCGCAAATGGAATGCCTTCTCCGTCGATCCGGAGTGGCTCGCCGCGCGCGCCAAGACCGAGGAGAAGGGACCGATCCTGCACCATCTCGAAAACTACATGCTCACGCCCACCGCTTATTCGAGCATCAAGTAGGCGGGAACGGCAGGCGGATGCAAGGTTCCTGCATGAAGAACCCTCGGCGCGCGGCGCGTAAATCGATGCTGCACCCATGAGCACCGCTGCGTTCGTCGTAGCCGCGCTGATAGCCGCGCCGCTGCTCGTGCTTGCGGCTGTTGTCGCCGCGACCTGGGAGCCGGACCGCCCGCTGGCCGAGCTCAAAGCGCGCTGGGCGCCCGCGCCTTCCGCGTTCGTGCAGGTGCAGGACATGAGCGTGCACCTGCGCGACGAAGGCCCGCGCGACGATCCGCTTCCTATCGTCCTGCTGCACGGCACTTCGTCGAGCCTGCACACCTGGGATGGATGGACCGGCGCGCTCAAGCCGGCGCGGCGCGTGATCCGCTTCGACCTGCCCGGCATCGGCCTGACGCAGGCACCGCCGGACGCGGACTATTCCATCGCGCGTTATGTCCGGTTTGTCGCCGCGATGCTCGATGCGCTGGGCGTGTCGCGCTGCGTACTTGCGGGCAACTCCTTCGGCGGCCAGGTTGCCTGGGAAACGGCGCTGGCGCATCCGGCGCGCGTGGAGAAGCTGATTCTCGTCGATGCGGCCGGCTATCCGTTTCGGCCGCAATCGATTCCGCTCGGGTTTGTCATAGCGCGGATTCCGCTGGTCAATCGCCTGATGGAGCACATTCTGCCGCGCCGCGTGATCGAATCCAGCCTGCGCAATGTCTACGGCGATCCGGACAAGGTCACGCCGCAACTGGTCGAACGCTATTTCGAACTCACCCTGCACGCGGGCAACCGGCGCGCGCTGGCGCGCCGTCTGGCGCAGGCGACCTTGGACATCCATCCCGAGCGCATCGCCGCGCTGAAGCTGCCGACCCTGATTCTGTGGGGCGCGCAGGACCGGCTGCTGCCGCCGGCCGATGCGCAAAGCTTCCATCGCGCGATCGCGGGCAGCCGCCTGGTCGTGTTCGACCGGCTCGGGCATGTGCCGCAAGAGGAAGATCCCGCGGCGACCGTCGCAGTGGTCAAGCAATTCCTGCTTTGATCCCGCGCCTGCTGCGGCATCGTGCGTGAGTAGTCACTCCGGCTCGAACGAATCATCCGTTCGGCCTAGACAGTTCGTCAAGCTGGCGTGATACCGTAAACCACATACACGGGTCGATCGGCGTCGAAAGACGCCTTGCACCGTGTTAGGAAGCAAGCCAACAGGGACGGCAGGGAGCAGCATGAAGCATGTGTTGATCGTCGAGGACCACGCAGAGAACCGCGGGCTTCTCAAGCTGCTGCTCGAAGTCAACGGCTACCGGGTCACCGGCGCCGGCGACGGCCTGGAGGCGCTGGACGCCGCGCGGCGCGATCCGCCCGACGCCGTCGTTTCCGATGCGCTCATGCCGAACATGGACGGCTTCGAACTATGCCGCGCCTGGATGCAGGATGCCGCGCTCAAGGCCGTCCCGTTCATTTTCTACTCGGCGACCTATGTTCGCCCCGACGACGAGCGGCTCGGCATGGCGCTGGGCGCGGTGCGCTACCTGATCAAGCCGCTGGCGGCCGAAGCCTTCCTCGCCGAATTGCGTGAGGTACTCCAGGATTGGGCCGGACGCCCGGCGCCGGTCCAGGCCGTGCCGTTGGACGAAACTGCGGCTCATGCCCTGCACGAGTCGGCGCTTGCGCGCAAGCTCGAGGACAAGATTCGGCAACTGGAAGCGGCTAATCGCAAGCTGGAGGAAAGCGAAACGCGTTTTCGCAACCTCGTCGAAATGTCCTCGGACTTTTACTGGGAGAGCGACACGGAGCACCGGCTGATGCAGCGGTCGTCGGCGGACAAGAAGAAGAGCTCGGTGTCGCTGTTCGAGCGCGGCGCGCAGATCGGCGAGCGTCGCTGGGAGATACCGCATCTCTCGCCCGATGCCGCCGGCTGGGCTGCGCACCGCGCAGTGCTCGATGCGCATCAGCCATTTCGCAACTTCGAACTCTCGCGCTTGGGCACGGACGGCACCGAGCGCTTCATTTCGATCAGCGGCGACCCGGTGTTCGACGCCGCGGGTGCGCTCATGGGATATCACGGCGTGGGCACTGACATTACCGCGCGCAAGCGCGCCGAGAGCGCCTTGCGCGAGAGCGAGGTCCAGCTGAAGGGCATACTCGAATCGACCGCCGAGGGCATCCTGGCGGTGGACGGCGATGGCAAGGTAATCCGTGTGAACCGGCGCTTCGCCGAATTGTGGCGCATACCTGATTCGCTGGTGCGGACCCTCGACGATCAGGCGCTGCTGGATTTCGTCCTGAACCAGCTGAACGATGCCGAAGCCTTCCTCAGCAAAGTGCGCGCGCTCTACGCCTCGGACGCTGTGGATTCGGACACGCTGACATTCAAGAACGGCCGGATATTCGAGCGCCATTCCGCGCCGTTGACGCTGGACGGAACCGTACTCGGCCGGGTCTGGTCGTTCCGCGACATCACCGAGGCCACTCGGGCGGAGAACGCGTTGCGTGAGTCGGAGGAAAAGCTGCGCGCGATGTTCGAAGGCGTGCTGGACGGCATACTGGTCGTGGACGTGCAAGCGGGCCAGTTTCTCACCGCAAATCCCGAAATCTGCCGCATGCTCGGTTACAGCGTGGAGGAGATCCTGCGTATGAGTGTTGCAGACATTCACCGCAAGGAGGATCTGCCGCGTGTGATGGAACAGTTCGGGCGACTGGTGCGCGGCGAGACGACGCTGAATACGGATATTCCGTTACTGCGCAAGGACGGTACCGTGTTTTTCGCCGACATAAAAGGCGCCCACATTCGTTTGGGAGGCAAGGACACCTTGCTGGGCATGTTTCGCGATATCACCGAGCGCAAGCAGGCGGAGCGCGAATTGGTCGAAAGCGAGAACCGATTCCGCAGCCTGGTGGAGCAGTCGTTGACCGGAATATTCATCATTCAGGATCGAAAGCTCGCCTATTGCAACCCGCGTTTTGCCGAGATACTCGGCTATGCTTCGGAAGACGAGTTGCTGGGCAAGGACCTGATTTCGATCGCGGTAGGCAAGGACCTACTGACCGCGGACGACACCTTGCGCCGAATGTTCGGCGAACAGATCGGTCCGGTCAGCCACGCATTTTCTGCGACGCGCAAGGACGGCGCGGTCATCGAGCTTGGATTGCAGGGCAACCGCGCGACTTATCTTGGCCGGCCCGCAATTCTTGGAATGATGCAGGATATCTCCGAAAAGAAACGCGCCGAGGAGCAAATCGCGCAATATGTCGCACAACTCGAAAACGCCTTCATGAGCACGGTGAAGGTGGCGACGACCCTGGGCGAAATGCGCGACCCCTACACCGCGGGTCACCAGCGCCGCGTGGCCGAGATAGCGGTCGCCATCGGCGCCGAACTCGGCTTCGACTCGCGCCGGCAGGAGGGGCTGCGTGTCGCAGGCTATCTGCACGATATCGGCAAGATCAACATCCCCGCCGAAATCCTGTCCAAGCCCGGAAAACTCAGCGCGACCGAATACCAGCTGGTGCAGGGACATGCGCAGGCGAGCTACGACGTGCTGAAGGACGTGGAGTTTCCCTGGCCGGTGGCGGACGTTGCGCTCCAGCACCACGAACGCATCGACGGCAGCGGCTATCCGCAAGGCCTGAAGGGAGACGCCATTCGCGTCGAGGCACGCATCGTCGCGGTGGCCGACGTGATCGAAGCGATGTCCTCGCACCGACCGTACCGTCCGGGCATGGGCATCGACAAGGCGCTGGCCGAAATCGATCGCGGCCGCGGCAGCGCCTACGACGCCGAAGTCGCCGATGCCTGCCTGCGCCTGTTCCGCGAGCGGCAATACCAGTTGCCCGAGTGATACCCGGGGCGCAATTCCACACGACCCCCATCCGCTTTCGTACCTCCTGACAAGGCGCAGCCAGGGTCAGTCCCTCGCCGGTAGCGCCGCGGCCTTGCCTAAGTTCTTGTATCTGGCGCAAAAATTGCTTATGTCTAAGTAAGAGGCAAATCAAGCTTGCCTCTAAGGAATATGTTTCTCTCATAGAATTATCAGCTTACGCGCATTTATCGCAGTGCTTTGACGCCAGCTTATTTGCCGTGAGGCGGACGTGCCGGAGTTTCAACAAATTCTTGTCGATAGTTCGACGACCCGGCGGCGAGCGGGGCGGAAAGCGTATGCGCGCGGCTGAATCGCAGCAGGAAGGCGTTTGATGGACCATGTGCTGATCGTCGAGGACCACGAGGAGAACCGTAATCTCCTCAAGTTTCTGCTCGAAATGAACGGCTATCGGGTGACGGCCGCGGGCAACGGTTTGGAGGCCCTGGCCGACGCGCGACGCGACGCGCCCAGCGTCGTCGTTTCGGATGTGCTGATGCCGAAAATGGACGGATTCGCGCTGTGCCGCGCGTGGATGCAGGAGCCCTCGCTCAGGCACATCCCCTTCGTGTTCTACTCGGCGACTTACGTTCATCCCGACGACGAGCAGTTCGCCCTGGCGTTGGGCGCGGTACGCTATCTGATCAAACCGCTCGAAGCCGGCGTGTTCCTCGCGGAATTGCGTGGGGTACTGAAGCAGTGGAGCGGGCGTGTCGCGCCGGCCCCGGCCGCGCCGCTGGAAGAGGCCGCGATTCATGCTTTGCATGAGTCGGCGCTCGAGCGCAAGCTCGAGGACAAGCTGGCGCAACTGGAGGCGGCAAACTGGAGGCTGCGTGAAACGGAAGAAAAATTCCGCCGCATCTACGACAACCTGCAGGACGTCTATATCGAGACCAGTCTGGACGGAATCATATTGGAGATCGGCCCCCAGGTCGCGACACTGTCGCAGGGGCAATACAAGCGCGAAGATCTCATCGGCACGTCAGCGGAGACGCTGTACGCCGATGCCGGCGACCGCGACGCCATGCTGGAAGCCATCAGGCAATACGGCCGCGCCATCGACGTGGACGCAACTTTCAGGAACCGCGACGGGACCCTCATTCCGTGCTCGGTTTCCGCCACGATCGTGCGCGGGGCCGACAACGAAGCACGCATCATCGCCACCTGGCGCGATATCAGCCGGCGCAAGGTGCTCGAGCGCGGCTAGACCGGAGCTGAGGCTGCGTCCGTGACCGTGCCTGGGCTAAACTAGGCGCCTATCGATCTGCCTCGGGGTAGATCATCGCGGACGAGGACAGACCGGCATGAGCACCGAATCGCCTGACGACGCCGAACGCGCCGCGATCGAACAGCATGCGCAGCGCACCACCGAACGAACGGCATTGCGCAAAGTGCGCAAAACCCTGGACCGGATCGAAGAGGGCGAGCGCAGCGAACGCCGCGCCCTGAGATATGTGCTGATCGTGTGCGCGCTGCTTGCGCTGGTCGGTGTCTGGTTCTTCTGGGGCCTGCTGTTTGGCGGCAGCCAGATGCCGAAACAGCCGCCGCTCAAGATCCCGGCCACGCTGCCGCAGAGAAAATGAACGCATGACACGGGTTCGGGGATTTCCGCCGATCGCGAACGCAAAGGCACGCGTGCTGATCCTGGGCAGCATGCCGGGCAGGGCCTCGCTCGAGGCCGGGCAGTACTACGCGCATGCGCAGAATTTGTTCTGGTGCATCCTCGGCGAAATCACCGGCGCTGCGCCGGCCGCGCCCTACGCGGCGAGGGCGCACGCGCTGAAAGACTGCGGCATCGCCTTGTGGGACGTGCTCGCCAGCTGCGCGCGCGAGGGCAGTCTGGATTCGGCCATCGACGACGCCAGCATCCACGCCAACGATTTCGCGGCGTTCTATCACGCCCACAGGGGAATCACCCAGGTGTTTTTCAACGGCGCCAAAGCCGAGGCCTGCTATCGCAGGCACGTACTGCCCGCGATTGAGGGACTGGGGCCGCGCAGCCACGTGCGCCTGCCCTCGACCAGCCCGGCCAACGCCTCGATGCCGCGCGCGCACAAGGAAAGGGCGTGGAAGCGGGCCTTGCGCCAGTCTCTCCGCGCTCGCTGATCGCTGCCGCGCGCGGGTGATGCGCGCGCAGGCGCCCTCAGTCGCCGGTCATCAGAGCGCCGCGCGCGCGAAATCCTTCGATCTCGGCCTGCGTGAAGCCCCAATCGGCCAGCGCCTGCGCGCCCCCCTGGCCGCGCTGCGGCGCGCCGCGCGCGACAGCGCCGGGCGTGCGCGAGTAGCGCGGCGCCGGCGCGGGCTGGGTCACGCCGTCGATCTCGATGAAGGCCTTGCGCGCCGCGTTGTGCGCATGCAGCGGCGCTTCGGCCAGCGACAATACCGGCGCGAAGCAAACGTCGGTGCCTTCCATTTCACGGCACCACTCGTCCCGCGTCTTGCGCTTGAACGCGGTGCTGAAGGCGGAACGCAGCTCGGGCCAGCGCTTCTGATCGTGCTGTCCCGGCAGCGCGGCGGGATCGAGACCCAGCCGCGCCAGCAGTTCGGCATAAAAGCGTCCCTCGATGGAGCCGATCGCGACATGCTTTCCGTCTGCGGTCTCGTAGGCGTCGTACCATGGCGCGCCAGTGTCCAGAACATTGACGCCGCGCTGATCGCGCCAGTGGCCCGCTGCCATGCGCCCATAGAACATCGCCATCAGTCCGGCCGCGCCTTCGCTCATCGCGGCGTCGATCACCTGGCCCTTGCCCGAGGCGCACGCTTCGAACAGCGCGCAGGCGATGCCGAACGCGAGCACCATTCCGCCGCCGCCGAAATCGCCCACCAGGTTGAGCGGCGGCAGCGGCGCTTCGCCCTTGCGCCCGATTGCATGCAGCGCGCCCGACAGCGCGATGTAATTTATGTCATGGCCGGCGGCCTGCGCCAGCGGCCCGTCCTGGCCCCAGCCGGTGATGCGGCCGTAGACCAGGCGCGGATTGCGCGCGAGGCAGGCTTCCGGGCCGAGGCCGAGGCGCTCGGTGACGCCGGGACGAAAGCCCTCGATCAATGCGTCGGCCCTCGCCGCGAGTGCGAGCACCGTTTCTATCGCTGCGGGCTGCTTCAGGTCGAGCGCAATCGAGCGCCGGCCGCGCGACATGATGTCGTACTTGGGCGCCACCGGCAGCCCCAGGTCGTTCGCCTGCAGCCGGTCCACGCGCAGCACGTCCGCGCCCATGTCGGCGAGCAGCATGCCGCAGAATGGCCCCGGCCCGATGCCGGCGATCTCGAGCACCTTTACCCCGCTCAACGGTCCGCTCATGCTTTACTCCAGCTGTTTGCGTTAATCGAAGATTACCAAACCGCGAGATACTTCAGGAGACACTGTAGCAGACGCCGTAGCGCAGGTGCCCTCGCCTGCAACAACTGAATGCAGGCGAGGGCGCTTGCGCTACGAAATGCGCAGTGCGAACGCCGTTTCAACCGGCTGAAATCGACCGCGCTTCGCTTCGAGCGAGAAATCGCGGTGATATAATAAATTCGGTTAATCGCCCCACTGCCAAGGACCCCCAATGGATCTCAATTACACCAAGGAAGAACAGGCGTTCCGCGATGAGGTGCACGGCTTCGTGCATGACAACCTGCCCAAGGACATCGCCGACAAGGTGCTGCACCACAAGCGCCTGGTCAAGGACGACTGGGTGCGCTGGCAGAAGATCCTGTTCAAAAAAGGCTGGGTGGCGCCCAACTGGCCCAAAGAATTCGGCGGCTGCGCCTGGACGCCGATCCAGCAGCACATCTTCGACGAGGAGTGCGGCTATGCCGGTGCGCCGCGCGTGATGCCTTTCGGGCTGGTGATGGTGGCGCCGGTGATCCAGAATTTCGGCAGCCAGTGGCAGAAGGAATATTACCTGCCGCGCATCCTGTCCTCCGAGGACTGGTGGGCGCAGGGCTACAGCGAGCCCGGCTCGGGTTCCGACCTGGCTTCGCTCAAAACCAAGGCGCGATTCGTAAAATCGGCCCAGGGCGAACATTACATCGTCGATGGCCAGAAGACCTGGACCACGCTCGGGCAGTACGCCGACATGATTTTCTGCCTGGTGCGCACCGACTCGACCGTGAAAAAGCAGGAGGGCATCTCCTTCCTGCTGATCGACATGAAGTCCCCCGGCATCACCGTGCGCCCGATCATCACCCTGGACGAGGAACACGAAGTCAACGAAGTATTCTTCGACAACGTCAAGGTGCCGGCGAGGAACCTGGTGGGCGAGGAGGGCAAGGGCTGGACCTATGCCAAGTTCCTGCTCGGCCACGAGCGCACCGGCATCGCGCGCGTGGGCGAATCCAAGCGCGAGCTGGAGCAGCTGAAAGCCATTGCGGGCAAGCAGCTCCGGAACGGCAAGCCGCTGATGCAGGATCCGCGCTTTCGCGACCGCGTCACCGCGGTCGAGGTCGAACTGATGGCGCTCGAGATCACGCTGCTGCGCGTGCTCTCTTCGCGCACCAAGCCCGGCCCCGAAGCGTCCATCCTCAAGATCAAGGGCACCGACATCCAGCAGGCGCTGACTGAGCTCACCATGGAGGCGGTGGGCCCGTACGCGCTGCCGTTTCGCCCGGAAGCGCGTGCCGGCGACTGGCACGGCGAACCGGTCGGGCCCGAATACGCCGCTGCGGCCGCCGCGGTCTATTTCAACTACCGCAAGACCTCGATCTACGGCGGTTCGAACGAGATCCAGCGCAACATCATTTCGCAGATGGTATTGGGACTTTAGACATGGACTTCATCGTCAGCGACGAACAGCAGCAGCTGCGCGACAGCCTGCAGAAATTCATCAGCAAGGAATACGGCTTCGAGGCGCGCAAGGCGATCATCGCCTCGAAGCAGGGCTTTTCCGACAAGATATGGGCGCAGTTCGCCGACATGGGCATACTCGGCGTGGCTTTCGACGAGGCGCACGGCGGCTTCGGCGGCAGCTCGGTCGATACCATGCTGGTGATAACCGAACTCGGCCGCGGCATCGTGGTCGAGCCGTATTTCTCCACCGTGGTACTCGGCGGCAGCCTGATCGACCTGGCCGGCAGCGAGGCGCAGAAACAGGCCATCCTGTCCGAAGTGGCGCAGGGCAAGATGCTGCTCGCGGCGGCGCTGGGCGAGCCGAACTCGCGCTATGAGCTGAACAGCGTCGAGACCACGGCCAAGCGCGATGGCGCGGGCTACGTGTTGAACGGCCACAAGGCGGTGGTGCTGCACGGCGAGAGCGCGGACAAGCTGGTAGTGTCGGCGCGCAGCGCCGGCGGGGCGCGCGACGCCAAGGGCATCAGCTTGTTTCTGGTGGACCGGAAAAGCGCCGGTGTGGCGGTGCAGGGCTATCGCACCCTCGACGGCATGCGCGCGGCCGAGATCAAATTCGCCAACGTCAAGGTCGGCGCCGACGCCTTGCTGGGCGAAGCGGAAAACGCGCTGCCCGTGCTCGAACGCGCGGCCGACTTTGCCGTGTCGGCGCTGTGCGCCGAGGCGGTGGGTTCGATGGAGGCGCTGAATGCGGCCACCTTCGAATACCTGAAAACGCGCCAGCAATTCGGCCGTCCGATCGGCAGCTTCCAGGCGCTGCAGCACCGCGCCGTGGACATGATGATTCACTGCGAGCAGTCGCGCTCGCTCGCTCTGCTGGCTTCGGTCAAAGTGCAATCGGAGGATCCGAACGAGCGCAAGCGCACGGTATCGGCGGCGAAGATCCAGATCGGCCGCTCCGGCCGCGTGATCTGCGAAGAGGCGATACAGCTGCACGGCGGCATGGGCGTGAGCAATGAACTTGCCGCGGGCCATTACGCCAAGCGCCTGGCCATGATCAACGCGACTTTGGGCGACGTTGATCACCACTCCGAACGCTTCGCCAACGCTGCGTAGCCAAGCGCCAGCTGGATTGAGGCAATTGTAGGAGGGGCGCCCCCGCCCCGACATCGCAGGACAGTTGCAAAGACCGATCGGCCCGGGGGCGGGCCTCCTACAACCCCGTTTCGCGATCGGTGCTGTTGTAGGAGCGGCGCCCTCGCCGCGATCGGTGCGTAATCGAAGTGAAATCGGCCCGAGGGCGGGCCTCCTACAACCCCGTTTCGCGATCGGTGCTGTTGTAGGAGCGGCGCCCTCGCCGCGATCGGTGCGTAATCGAGGTGAAATCGGCCCGAGGGCGGGCCTCCTACGACCCCGTTTCGCGATCGGTGCTGTTGTAGGAGCGGCGCCCTCGCCGCGATCGGTGCGTAATCGAAGTGAAATCGGCCCGGGGGCGGGCCTCCCACAATTCCCGTTGAAACGTTTTTGAGGTGCACATGACAATCAATATGCAGGTCCTGCTCGCCAGCCGTCCCACCGGCTGGGTGACGGAAGAGAATTTCAAGATCGCCAGCACCCCGGTGCCGGCGCCCGCCGAAGGGCAGATTCTGGTGCGCATCCACTATCTCTCGCTCGACCCGTACATGCGCGGGCGCATGAACGACACCAAGTCCTATGCCGCGAAGCAGGAGATCGACCAGGTCATGGTCGGCGGCACGGTAGGTGAAGTGATCGAATCGAAGAACCCAAAATTCAAAGTCGGCGACGTTGTCACGGGACCGTACGGCTGGCAGCAGTACGGCTGCTCGGACGGCGCCGGCGTTAACAAGATCGACGTGAGCCGCGTGCCCATGTCGGCCTACCTTGGCGTGGTCGGCATGCCCGGCGTGACGGCCTGGGTCGGACTGCTCGACATCTGCCAGCCCAAGGCGGGCGAAACCGTGGTGGTGTCGGCAGCCTCGGGCGCGGTAGGCAGCGCGGTGGGCCAGATTGCGAAACTCAAGGGCTGCCGCGCAGTGGGCATCGCCGGCGGCAAGGAGAAATGCGATTACGTTGTGAAGGAGCTCGGCTTTGACGCCTGCGTCGATTACAAGGCGGGCCGGCTGCGCCAGGACCTGAAGGCGGCGGTCCCCGATGGTATCGACTGCTATTTCGAGAGCGTCGGCGGCGAAATTCTGGACGCGGTGCTGGCGCGCACCAACGCGTTCTCGCGCATCGCCGTGTGCGGCCTGATCTCGCAGTACAACGCGACCGAGCCCTACGGCGTGAAGACGTTCCAGGCGATCCTGACCAACCGCATCAAGGTGCAGGGTTTCATCGTCAGCGATCGCCTGAACCTGTGGCCGCCGGCGCTGAAAGACCTCGCCGACTGGGTCGCCTCGGGCAAGCTCAAATACCGCGAGAGCGTGGCGCAGGGCCTGGAGGCTGCGCCCAAGGCCTTCATCGGCCTGCTCAAAGGCCAGAATTTCGGCAAGCAATTGGTGAAGCTAGTTTAGCCGTAAATTGAACTGCCGTTACAGGGGCATTTCTGATCGTGCCTGCTCTGTCATTCCGAGCGAATGCGAGGAATCTGCTTTTCATGGTAAACAAGAAGCAGATTCCTCGGCCGGAGCCTGCCCCGAGCGAAGTCGAGAGGGCCTCGGAATGACAATGTTCCTGGACGCATAGAATGCCCGCATTCGATCCGCGCAAGCACCAGCTCGCCGAGCAGCGCTGGTTCGAGGATTTTCGCGTCGGCGAAGTGTTCCGGCTGCCCAGCCGGACCATGACGGACGCGCATTTCCTCGCGTTTCAGGCAGCGAGCGGCGACAATCACCCGATCCATTACGACCGCGAATTCTGCCGCGCGCGCGGCATGCCCGACCTGCTCGCGCACGGCTTCCAGGTGCTGATCCAGACCGCGGCCGGCGCCGGCATGCTGCCGCACCAGGTGGACGACTCGCTGATGGGTTTCATCGAGCAGTCGAGCCGTTTCCTCAAGGGCGTGTATGCGGGCGACACGCTGTATTCGGCACTGGAAATCACCGAACTCGTGGCGCAGCGCACGACTGGCGTGATCGTGATGCGCGCCACGGTGCACAACCAGCGCGGCGAGCTGGTGCTCGACGGCACGCACAAATATCTCATACGCAAGCGCGAACCCGACAAGAAGGAGTGAAACCATGATCGACCTCTACACCTGGCCCACCCCCAACGGGCACAAGATCCACATCATGCTCGAGGAAACCGGGCTGCCCTACAGCGTGCATCCGATCGATATCGGCGCGGGCGACCAGTTCAAGCCCGAGTTCCTCAAGATCAGCCCCAACAACAAAATGCCCGCGATGGTCGATTCCGACGGCCCCGGCGGAAAACCGATTTCCATGTGCGAATCGGGGGCGATGCTGCTCTATCTCGCCTCGAAGACCGGGAAATTCCTGCCCGAAGACATCCGCGAGCGCTGGTCCACGCTGCAATGGCTGATGTTCCAGATGGGCGGCGTCGGGCCGATGCTGGGCCAGGCGCACCATTTCCTCGGTTACGCGCCGGAGAAAATCGCTTACGCGATGAACCGCTATTCCAGGGAGGCGAACCGGCTCTACGACGTGATGGACCGGCGCCTGGCCGAGAGCAAGTTCATCGCCTGCGACGCATACACCATCGCCGACATCGCCATCATGCCTTGGCTGCGCGTACCGGAAAGGCAGGGCGTGGACATCACCGACTATCCGCATGTAAATAAATGGTTCGACGGCATCGCCGCGCGGCCGGCGGTGCAGCGCGGCCTCG
Organism: Burkholderiales bacterium; assembly: GCA_038206915.1. Taxonomy (GTDB): domain Bacteria; phylum Pseudomonadota; class Gammaproteobacteria; order Burkholderiales; family SG8-39; genus 2-12-FULL-64-23. The sequence continues at coordinate 29,303 of JBBRAI010000041.1, forward strand.
CGGTGCTCGCCGACCGGCGCAAGCCGCTGATGGACGATAAGGCGAAGGAGATGCTGTTCGGCGCGACGCAGTATCAGAAGCGGTAAGGTTCAATGACTTTATCAAGCGCCGGGCAATTGCTATGCGCATGCAAGACCTTGCGCGCTGCGCGCGCCAACCGTGGCCTTTGAACGGATAAAAAACGTATCCGTTCAAAAGCCACGGTTCTGGAGAAAAGCAAAAGCGGTATCGAGTAGTTTTTATGCAAGATCGTCGATGGCGCGCGGATGTGCTGTTCATCTGCGCGCCATCGACGATCCGCGCGGACGGGACGCCGTCCGCGCAAGTTTGATCGCCGCCCGTGGCTACACGCGGGAAAATGCGATTGCTTTGTGCAATGAAATCGTCGAAGGAGTGAAAATGAACCTGAAAGGCAAAGTGGCATGGATCACCGGCGGCGGCAGCGGCATCGGGCTCGCCGGCGCGATCGAACTGGCGCGCGCCGGAGCGCATGTGGTGATCTCCGGGCGCACGGCTGCGACCAACGCCTCGGCGCTGAAACAGGTGCAGGCCGCGGGCAGCGCGGAGGCGCTGCAGCTCGAAGTCTCCGACCGCAAGGTGGTGGCGGCGGCGGCCGCGGATATTCTCGCGCGACATGGCCGCATCGACATCCTGATCAACAGCGCCGGCACCAACCTGGGCAAGCGCAATCTCAGCAATATGTCGATCGAAGGTTGGGATGAAGTCGTCGCGATCAATCTCTCCGGCCTGTTCTATTGCTGCCATGCGGTGCTGCCGGCGATGCGCGCGCAAAAAGGCGGGCTAATTATCAACGTGTCCTCCTGGGCCGGGCGCTATGCGAGCACGCTCACCGGCCCGGCCTACAACGCCACCAAGCGCGCGGTAATCGCGGTGTCGGAGTCGATCAACGCCGAGGAATGCGCCCACGGCATACGCGCGACTTCGGTGCTGCCGGGCGAGGTGGCGACGCCCATCCTGGAGAAGCGCCCGGTGCCGCCGCCGAAGGAAGATCGCGAGAAAATGCTGCAGGCGGAGGATCTCGGCCAGACCATCCTGTTCCTGGCCGGCCTGCCGGCGCGCGCCTGCGTCAACGAACTCATCATCAGCCCGACCTGGAACCGCTTTTACCTCGGTGGGCTGGAAAAGGGGAAGGCTTAGCATGCGGATCGCGCGACTGAATCTGAGGAATCTTCTGCGCAAGGCTCTTGCAGGCTGCTGCCTGCTCGCCGTTGCATTCGCCGCCGGCGCCGAGGTGGTCGACATCGACAACGCCGAGCTGGCCAAACTCGCCGCCGCCGGGGTACCGGTGATCGACATCCGCACCGCACCGGAGTGGGAGCAGACCGGCATTGTTCCCGGCAGCCATCTGCTGACTTTCTTCGACGAGCGCGGCAATGCCGATCCGGCCACCTGGTTGCAAAGAGCGGGAGCGATCTCCAAGCCCGGCGATCCGCTGATTGTCATCTGCCGCAGCGGCAACCGCACCAAGGCGCTGAGCCAGTTCCTGACGCAGCGGGCGGGCTACGCCAAGGTCTACAACGTCAGGAACGGCATCGTCGCCTGGGCCAAGGAAGGCCGTCCGATCGCGCCGGCAGCGCCGGCAGTGGCTGCCTGCCGCGCGGCCAAGACTTGCTGAGAAACCGGGGACAGACACAGCTTCCAGTATGGGTCTCGGCTTGGAAAGTGAGAGGGGAGATGCCTGAAGAATGGCTCTGGATGCGGCGTTTCAGCCTATTTGTCGCGACGGATAGCCAAATAAAATGATGGCTCACGCCGATCTGCGCGCCCAGTGTATTCATAGGGTTTGCCAATTATCGCATTTTGCGATAAACTTCTTGCATGCGCCTGATCAGCAACAAAGCGCTGCGCGAGTTTGCGATCCGGCAGCGCGAGGCCGACGGGCCTCTGCGGGCCTGGCGTAAATTGATTGAGCAAAATGCGTTCGCTGGTTTTGCCGATCTGAAGCGCGTTTTCAACTCCGTCGACAAAGCTGGTGACTATTTCGCGTTCAACGTCGCCGGCAATCGTTACAGACTGGTCGCCGCGATTCACTTCAATACGCAGACACTTTACGTACGCGCCGTCCTGACACACGCCGAATACGACCACTGGAGGCCATGATGGGGGCAGGTGAAATCGACAAAATTGCCAGACGGTACAAGGCGCTGTGCGAACTGGTGCCGCTCAAGCCGATTGCGAAAAAAGCCGAGTACGACGCGGCGGTCGAACATCTGAACCGCCTGCTCGATGCCGGCGGCGCGAACCAGGCGCACCCCTTGGCCGGTTTGGTCGAAGCACTCGGCGAAATGATCCAGAGTTACGAACGGCGCCAAACGCCCATGCCAGCTGCGGAACCGCGCGACGCGCTGCGCTACCTGATGGAGGAACATGCACTCAGGCAGAGCGGTCTTGCCGAGACCTGTTCACAGGGCACGATCAGTGACATTCTCTCGGGGCGCCGTGAAATCAGCAAGGCGTTGGCGAAAGCGCTGGCGGCCAGATTTGGTGTTTCGGCAGGCGTTTTTCTGTGACACAGTGAAACAGGCTCCCTGCTCAGCATGACTGCCGGCGGGACTATCGCCGCAAGAACTTCAACAAGTGCTCGCTTACCTGCTGTGCTTGCTCCTGCTGCACCCAGTGGCCGGCGCCGTCGATCAGATGGCAGCCGAGTAGTTGCGTGCAAGCACCGTTCTGCATCTTCTCGAAGTCGCCCGGCTTCTGGTAAGTGCCCCAGTCGCTCTTGCCCGCAATGAAGCAGGCGGGCACGTCTATCGTGCGGCCGGAGAATATTTGCAGTTCGGCGGCGAACTTTGCGCTGGTGGCACAGCGGTACCACTGCAAGCCGCCCTGGAAGCCGGTGCGGCTGAACTCGGTGCTGTAGACGGCGAGTTCGTTGTCGGGTAGCCAGCTGCAGGCTGCAATCGCAGCGGCGCCTGGCATTTCCGGCGCAACCGTCTGCGCCATGTTCTGGTCCAGGTGCATGACGTAGTAGGTCGGCAGTTGCGCCAGCGCTTCGGCGCCCCATGACTTGAGCGGATGCGGCTGGTTCGGTTTCCAGTCCGCGCTTTTGTAATGGTAGTAGGCACGCAGGAAGGCATGGATGCCCTGCGCACAGTGGCGCATGTCGGCATCGGCTTCGCGCGTCGAGTAGTACCACTGGTAATGCTTGCGCGGCGGCTGCAGTTGCGCCAGCGCTGCATTCATGCCGGGGTCGGCGAGTCCGGCGGCGCGCGGTTGCTGCGCCGTGTCGCTCGCGGTATCGAAGGGCAGCGGCGGCGGACCGGCGAAGGGCGCGCTCATCAGCGCCACCGAGCGGAATACGTCGGGCCGCAGCAGCGCGCACCAGGCGGCGACGGGAGAGCCGAAGTCGTGGCCGATGACAGCGGCCACCGAACGATAGCCCAGCGCGAACACCAGGCCCAGCGCATCGCGCACCAGGTTGATCATGCGAAACGAAGCGAGGTCGCCGTCGTAGTCCGGGTCCCAGCCGGTGGTGCGGCCGTAGCCGCGCTGGTCCGGCGCGATTACATGAAAGCCGGCTTGTGCCAGCGGCAGCATCACTTTTCTCCAGCTGTAGGCGAGCTCCGGGAAGCCGTGCAGCAGCAACACGCAAGGCCGTGCGCTGGCTGGAGACTGGCTCTGGAAGCCAGCCTCCAGCACATGCATGCTGAGCCCGTTGATGTTCTCAACGAAGCGCGAGCGTATGCCGGCAGGAAGCACGGATGGGGAAAATGCGCTTATAGGGGACATGTGTATCTCTACAAGGCCTGGTTTGCGCGCCGGCGGTTAAGCGCGGATCATAGACAGCGACAACTATACCCGCAGTAGCGGTAAAACCTGCAGGAGAGGAAATGATCACGGAATATGTTTTGTTCGACGTTCCCGCAAACATGACCCGCGCGCAGATCGTGGAAAGCATGCGCGCAGTTGCGCCGAAATGGCGCGCGGCGCCCGACCTGATTCGCAAGACCTTCGTCTACGATGCCGAGGCCGGGCAGACGGGCGCGTTCTACCTGTGGAAGAACAAGGCGGCAGCGCAGGCGGCACATGACGAAGAATGGCGCCGCGGCGTGATGCAGACCTTCGGCAGCGTGCCGGTAATCCGCTATTTCGACACACCGCTGGTGGTGGACAACGCGCTGCAGGAAACGATAGAGGAATCGGTGCGTGCCTGACGCGGCCCTGGGGCTACAAACCGCGTTGCCGGTAGGTTCCGTTCGCGGTAGTCGCTAAATTCTCCAGTGACTGCTTTTGAAACAGTCAGGGAACTTCGGCTCCCGGCCATGACCGGCCGCTGGAGTCGTGTAGACACACTGGCTGCTACCAACGCTGCGCCCACGTTCGCGACCGTGAAACGATAGGTGAGTTGTGCCAACAACCCGAGAACCCTTGACCGACTACGGTGACAGCGCTAGCGTTGCGCCCAATGCTCATCGGCATCGTGAAGGAGAGAGCGCTATGCAGGCGTGCCCAAAGTGCGGTTACGTTCGCAAACCGACCGATACCGCCCCGGAGTGGCAGTGTCCCAGCTGCCTGATTGTATATGCGAAGTTTGGCACATCGCCGCACGGGCACGCACACAATTTGGAATCCGCCACGCCCGTTGCAACCGCGGAGCATCCAGGAGCTTCTGTTCAGGGGTCCTTGCAAGGCATTGGAGCAACGGAGACACACGTAGGCCAGCGCGATGCTACAGACGAACAGGCAATGAGCTATGCCTCCAAATTGTCGGAAGACAAGATTGTTCGACAATTTCAACGGAGTCGCTGGTGGACGAACATGGCAGTGTGGCCGTTGGTTGCGCTCGGGTTCATCCTGTTTTTCTTGGGTATTAAGCCACACATACCCAACTTACCTTTGGCTTTGGTCGGGTTCCTTTTCATTGGCGTCGGGGCTGTTCTCCTTCCTCTCCTAATGCGTTGCCCAAACTGCCATCTGAATCCAATGGCCCAGATGAGACAGGGAACTAGAGGCGTTCTTCTCAACCCGGCAAGATGCCCCAATTGCGGCGTGCGCTTGAAGTAACGTCTCTGCCTATGGCCGACTTTGCACGCTGCAAGTCAAACGTCGAAAATCGAAGAAAACGCGCATATTTTATACAAGACCTAGCGCTCTTGTTGAGTAGCCGAAATCGAATAGCCAATCGACTCTAGAAGGAAACCTCAACAGCCTTTTACCGATGGCGGGTTCTGGCGATAGAAGGCGCGCAGACATAGTTGCGGGAAAGGCCGCTCTGCGTCGAAAGCACGCAATCAGCCTGCGCAGTCGGCGACGGCGGCTTCACCCCAGTAACCTGACCTTCAGGTACTGAACGACCGCAGCCAAGGGTGCTGCGGACCTTGGCCTATCGAGCCTATCGGGCAGCACGCGGCCAAAAGCGGCCTGATGGCATCGCGTGTTCGAGCCCTCGTTGGCTCCCCAACCAGAGCAAATCTGGGCACCACTGGCAAGTCCGGGTTAGGCTGGATTAACGTCCCTGGCAACCGGCGCGCGCCCGCAAACGTCTGCGCGGCACGGTGCTTCCACGCACGTCCGAGTTGGTCGGGCGGTTAGAGCACATTATTTCTTGAAAGCTTGAACGACCCATCGAACTGTCTTGATGAGCTTCTGTGCAATAGCCCAACCAAACACCACCGGCACAAGCGCGACAGCCAGGAAATAGTCCGGTCGAAACTCGAGAAGGAATCTGTCGATAGCTCCGGGCACTAGATCGGCAAAGCTATGGCAGTGAAAAAAAACCCCCGTGGCCTCGAGGGAGGCGCCGGCGCTACGACAAGTGGCAGGGTCTCGCAAAAGGAATTCAACAATCACGAAAATACAGGTTCCGCCAATCCAGAACCCGCTAACCACCAGACCCAAGCGAACCCAGTCCTTCATCGGATGTGCTCTAACGTCTTGTTAAGCGGCGCGCGGCTTTATGCGCGTCCGCTCGAAATAATGTTAGGCATTCTAATTCGACCCTGCCCTCATTTTTTGGGCCCCTTTGATGATATCTCTACCTGCGACCCAGGTTTTCATTCCATGGGCCAATGACGCCGATGCCGTACAGGAACATGCCGATGCCCAGGAAAAGAATCATGGCGACACACGCCCAATACCAGATGGGGTTCTTGCTCCGGTGAAACGTGCCACCCCGAAGCCGAAATTCGCCCGTATATACGGCGAGCAAGCCGAGGGAAACGAATATCGGAGCAAAAACGGCAGGCAGGAGGACTGGCGGCATGTTCCAGCCCCAATCGCCTTTCGAGTACACGTAAAGAGCGATCACCGCCCCCGCAAAGTAGACAATTGTGGCGACAACCCATGACCCTGTGAATCGTTTCGGCGGGGAGTCGCTCGTCTCGCCGTTAAGGTCCGACGTGTCGGTGGACTCCCTGTCGGCAGGAAAATTTGGATCATTCCTGGCACTGTCACCAAAAAGACCGCCAAGACCAACGATCATGATTAAGAGTCCCATGGTAAGCATGAGAGCAAGCATGGAGATGTTTTTCGATTCGAAAAAGGCCAACAAGGAAAGCGTGAGACCCCCCAAAAACAATATTGCATACTTTAAGCGAAAGCGCTTAGGTCCCGACGGCGCTCCGTGCGGATGCGGTCTTGCGATGAGTTTCACTTTCCGCCGCATGCCTAAATCATTCGTCTGCGGCCCGGTCTTTCGTGTGAGCCAAATTCGTGTGAGCCTAGCTCCAACGCCGAACCCGAATGACAATGCCGGTACTGCAGCACAGTAGTAAAGGACAATCAAAGACCAATAGAAGACTGGATCTTGCGAGAGCGGATGGACCTTGCCTGTATCCTTTCTGCCGATGCCGTAAGCCACTCCGTACGTGAGTGCGTTAAAGAGCAGGAAAGACATGACACCGGCAATAAAAAAGGGTCTTCGGGAAGTCGAGTGGGTGAATTCTGTCATCAAATGGCCTGAGAGCCGCGCCAGTGCTTGTGTTTAGGCATATTCAAGACTCTGGAGTTCGTGCATGATGTTTGCATGGCTACTACATCGAAGCGGAAGCGACGA
>JBBRAI010000042.1:0-35673 GCA_038206915.1 Burkholderiales bacterium
ACACATGAACACCAAGCTACAAGACTCCGCGGCCCTGGTCGGCCGCATCCTGCTCGCGCTGATATTCATCATGTCGGGCTATGAAAAGATCGCCGGCTACGCCGGGACGGCGGGCTACATGGCGAGCAAGGGCTTGCCGCTGGTCGCACTATTGCTGCCGCTCACCATCCTGGTCGAACTTGGCGGCGGACTGCTGATCGCCATTGGGTGGAAGGCGCGCTGGGCCGCGGCCGTGATCTTTCTGTTCCTGATCCCGGTCACGCTGGTGTTCCACAATCCGGCAGGGCTCGACCCGGCGCAGGCGCAGGAGCAAATGATCCAACTGTTGAAGAACATTTCCATCATGGGCGGCATGCTGGGCCTGTTCGCATTCGGCCCTGGAAGCTTTAGTATTGACGGACGGGACAAAGCGTAGAAGCGATGAACGCGCCGGCGTGAAGCCGGCATGCCGCGTGAACCGGAGGGATTCGACCATGATCAAGAAACTGCATCACAACGCCTACCGCTGCAGCGATTCGGAGCAGACGCGGCAGTTCTACGAGGACTTCCTCGGACTGCGCCTGGCCGGCACGCTCGAAATCGGGGAAACGAAAAGCGGCCGCAAGACCGATACCCTGCATACCTTTTACGAACTGGACGACGGCTCTTACCTTGCGTTCTTCGAGGCGCCGGACGTGGCGTTCGAGTTCAAGCCGCAGCACGACTTTGACCTGCACATTGCGCTCGAGGTCGAAGCGTCCGCACTGGAGCCGATGATGGCCAAGGGAAAAACGCGGGGCATCGAGACGCGCGGAATCTCCGACCATGGATTCATTCATTCAATCTACTTCCGCGACCCTAACGGCTACGTGATCGAGCTGACAGCCAGAATGCCCGGCCACGCGCAGGCGATGGATCCTGCGGCAAACGGCGCGCGCGCCAAACTCGACCGCTGGAGCGCGAACAAGCATTAGGAAAGGACGACAATGACCGCTGGAATTCTAGTATTTGCAGGCAGCGCGCGCCACGGCTCGCTCAACAAGAAGCTGGCGCGGGCCGCGGCGACTGCGCTCCAGGCATCTGGTGCGCTTGCGACGTTCGTCGACCTCGCCGACTATCCGCTGCCGCTCTACGACGGCGATCTGGAAGCCAGGGACGGCCTCCCGGCGAACGCGCGCAAGCTCAAGGATCTGTTCATCGCGCATCAGGGCCTGTTCATCGTGTCGCCGGAGAACAACGCCTCGGTGTCGGCCTTGCTCAAGAACACGCTGGACTGGATTTCACGCCAGGACGGCAAGGAAAGCGGGCTCCTGCCCTACCAGGGCAAGGTCGCGGCCATCGCGGGCGCGTCCACGGGCGCGCTCGGCGGACTGCGCGGACTGGTTCACTTGCGCGCCATATTGCAGACGCTCGGCGTGCTGGTATTGTCGGAGCAATTCGCGCTAAGCCGGGCGCACGAGGCCTTCAACGAAGACGGCAGCATGAAGGATGCGAAGCAGCAGGCCACAGTCGCGTCGCTGGCACAGCGGCTGGTCGAGGTGAGCGCCAGGCTGAGCACATGAGTCCGGCGCGCCGCCGTGGGGGGGAATGCGTGGCGCAGTTCGACAGCGCGGTCAGATGAGGCACGCGCGATAGCCGCACCCGGCGCCGTTCAGCCCCTACAATCCGGTTTCGGAGGGCCGGCACGCACAAATCCGGCCCGCTTCCACCCAATCTAGAGGGGCTGCCATGCATCTGCTCGATCAGGCTGCAATCTTTCTGTTGACCGCCGTGCTGCTGGTGCCGCTGTTCCGCCGGCTCAAGCTCGGTTCGGTGCTGGGCTATCTCGCCTCGGGCATGGCCATCGGCCCGTGGGGGCTGGGACTGGTCGGCGATGTGCAGGCGACGCTGAGCTTCGCCGAGTTCGGCGTGGTGCTGCTGTTGTTCCTGATCGGCCTCGAACTGCAGCCGAGCCGGCTGTGGGTGCTGCGCCGGCCGGTATTCGGCCTGGGCGGCGCGCAGGTGGCGGTGACCACGCTGGCGCTGATGCTCGCGAGCCTGGCTTTCGGCCTGAACTGGCGCGAGTCGCTGGTCGTCGGTTTCGGCCTGGCGATGTCCTCGACGGCGCTGGTGATCGCCTCGCTCGCGGAACGCGGTCAGCTGGCCGAGCGCCATGGGCGCAATGCGTTTGCCGTCCTGCTGTTCCAGGACCTGTCGGTGATCCCGATGCTGGCGCTGCTGCCGCTGCTCGCCGCGAACGCGGCGCATGCCGGCGGCAACTGGATCGCGGCGCTCAAGGGCGTCGCGGTGATCGTCGCGGTAATCGCAGGCAGCCGGCTGGTGGTGCGTCCGCTGCTCAAGCGCGCCGCGAGCTACGGCGGGCGCGAGGTGTTTACCGCGGCGGCTTTGCTCCTGGTGATCGGCGCCGCGCTGATCATGGAGCGCATCGGCCTGTCGGCCTCGCTCGGCGCCTTTCTTGCCGGCGTGCTGCTCGCCGATTCGGAATTCCGCCACGAGCTCGAGGCCGACATCGAGCCGTTCAAGGGCCTGCTGCTCGGCCTGTTCTTCATCGCCGTGGGCATGAGCGCGAATCTCGATCTCGCCTGGCAGCGACCGCTCGCGGTGTTCGGGCTGGCGCTGGGCCTGATGGCCGGCAAGTTTGCGCTCATGTATGCGATCGCACGCGCCGGCGGCTCGCCCGGTGAATCCGCGCAGCGGCTGGCCGCGGCGCTCGCGCAAGGCGGGGAGTTCGCCTTCGTCCTGTTCGCGGCGGCGGCGGGCCTGGGCGTGTTCGCCGCGGATACCGCGCAGCTGCTGGTGATGGTAGTGACGCTGTCGATGCTGCTGGCGCCGCCGTTCTTCGCGCTGCACGAGCGCGCGCTCGCGCGCTGGCTGGCGCGCAGCGCGGCGCCCGAATACGACACGATAGACGGGCCCGGCAACCCGGTGATCATCGCCGGCTACGGCCGCTTCGGCCAGATCGTGTCGCGCGTGCTGCGCATGTGCGGACTGCCGTTCACGGCTTTGGAAGTGAACTATCAGCAAGTGGATTTCGTGCGCCGCTTCGGCAGCAACAAGGTGTATTACGGCGACGCCTCGCGGCTCGATCTGTTGCAGGCGGCCAAGGCGGGCGAGGCCAAGCTGTTCGTGCTCGCGATCGACGACGTCGAGGCCTCGGTAAAGACCGCCGCGGTGGTGCGCAGGCACTTTCCCGATTTGCCCATCCTCGCGCGCGCGCGCAATCGCGTGCATTACTTCAGACTGCGCGACCTCGGAATCAAATCCATATATCGCGAAACCTTTCCCGCGAGCCTGGACCTGGCGCGCCAGGCGCTGCTTCGCCTCGGCCTGCGCTCGTCTGCGACTGAGCACGCGATCGCGCTGTTCCGCCAGCACGACGAGGCACAGCTCGAAGCGCAGTACGCGGTAAAGCACGACGAGGCAAAGATGATCCAAACCGCAAAGGAGGCGGCCGAGCAGCTGCGCGGGCTGTTCGAGGCGGACAGCGTCGGGCCGGTTGCGGATTTTCCGCGCGTCGCGGCCGACGCTGCTCAGCCCGGCGCCTGAAACGCGCAGTCTGCATCGTGCCGGAGCCATGCCCGAATGGCTTTAGAATGTCGGTATGAACAGCATGGTCATTCTGATTTCTGGCCGCGGCAGCAATATGCAGGCGCTGGTCGAGGCGGGGCTGCCGGTCGCGGCGGTGATCAGCAACCGCGCCGATGCGGCCGGGCTCGCCTACGCCGCCGGGCGCGGCATTGCGACGGCGGTCGTGTCGCACCGCGATTACGCCGCGCGCGAGGATTTCGACGCGGCGCTGGCGCGCGCGATCGACGCTTTCGATCCCGGCCTGGTCGCGCTCGCCGGTTTCATGCGCATACTGACCGCAGGCTTTGTGCAGCGCTACCGCGGCCGCATGCTCAACATTCACCCTTCGCTGCTGCCCGCGTTCCCGGGGCTGGACACGCATGCGCGGGCGCTCGCCGCCGGGGTAAAGCTGCACGGCTGCAGCGTGCATTTCGTCACCGCCGAGCTCGATCACGGCCCGATCATCCTGCAGGCGGCAGTGCCGGTGCATGCCGGCGACGACGAAACCAGGCTCGCCGCGCGCGTGCTGGCGCAGGAGCACCGCATCTATGCGCAGGCGGCGCGCTGGTTCCTCGAGGATAGTCTGGTCATCGAAGGCGGGGTGGTGCGCGTTAAAGGGGATCCTCCCCAACAGTTGTACGCGCCGTGATCAAACGCATTGTCCTCATTGCAGCCTGCATCTACGCCGGTGCCTGCGCGGCGCAGCCGCCGCACAAAGTCAGCCTGCGCTACGACTTGAGCTACAACGGCATCGTCGCGGCCGAGATGACCGAGGTGCTGGAACATGACGGCAAGCGCTTCACATTGAGCTCGGAAGGCCGCGGCATAGGCATAGGCGCGCTGCTGTATCAGGGCGTGGCCAGGCGCTCGTGCAGCGGCGAGATAAGCGGCGCCGGCCTGCGCCCGCTCGAATTCCGCGAACAGCGCGGCGACAAGCCCGCAGCAGTGGCGAAGTTCGACTGGACGAAGAAGACGCTGACGCAGGAACACGACGGCAAGTCCGAGACCGCGGCGATGCCGCCGCAGCTGCAGGACCGGCTGAGTTTTCTCTACGACTTTGCGTTTCAGGCCGCGCCCGATCTCAAGCCGGGCAGGGTGATCAAGGCGACGCTGACCGACGGCAGGGGTCTGGCGCACTTCGAGTACAAGGTTGCCGGACCGGAACTGCTGAAAACTCCGGCCGGGGAAATGCAGACGGTGCACCTGGTGAAGCAGCGCGAGAACAAGGACGACAAGGGCACCGAACTGTGGTTTGCGTCCGACCACGATTACCTGCCGGTGCGCATTCTGGTTCTCGAAAAGGACGGCGCGCGCATCGATCAGGTGCTGACGCACATCGGCAACTGACGCAGCTGCGCGCCTCACCGCCCGGAACCATGCCCGTCCCCCGTCCCCTGCTGGAGCACACTGCGGCTGCGCTCGCTGCGGTGCTCGAATTCAAATATCCCGCCGATGCGGTGGTGTCGCGCTACCTGCGCGCCCATCCGGTCCTCGGCCAGCAGGACCGCGCGTTCGTGGCCGACACCGTGTTCGCGGTCCTGCGCCGCCTGCGCCTGCTGGAGTCGCTTGCCCAGGGCCGCGATTCGCGCCGGCTGGTGCTGGCCGGGCTCACCCGGCTGCGCGGCCTGAGCCTGCGCGAACTGGATGCCGCGCTCAAACCCAAGGAGCGCGACTGGCTGGCGGGACTCAAGGCGCGCACGGAAGACGCCACGCTCGCCGTGCGCTGCGATTTCCCCGACTGGCTGCTGGCGCGGCTGCAGCGCCAGTTCAGCGAGCAGGAACTGCTCGCGCTCGCGCACAGCCTGCACACGGGCGCGCCGCTCGACTTGCGCGTCAATCTAATGAAGGCAGAGCGCGAGGCGGTGCTCGCGCGCCTCGCGGCCGACGGCATCGCCGCGCAGGCGACGCCTTACTCGCCGGTGGGCGTGCGCCTGGAGGGCAAGCCGCAGATCAACCGGCACGCGCTGTTTCTCGAGGGCGCGGTTGAAATCCAGGACGAAGGCAGCCAGTTGCTGTGCCAGCTGCTCGCGCCGCGCCGCGGCGAGATGGTTGCGGATTTCTGCGCCGGCGCCGGCGGCAAGACGCTGGCGCTCGGTGCGCTGATGCGCTCCAGCGGCCGGCTGTACGCGTTCGACGTCTCGGAAAAGCGGCTCGCGGGCCTCAAGCCGCGGCTCGCGCGCTCCGGCCTGTCCAACGTACATCCGCAATGGATCGCGAGCGAGCACGACGCGCGCCTGAAGCGTCTCGCCGGCAAGCTCGACCGCGTGCTGGTGGACGCGCCCTGCACCGGGCTTGGAACACTGCGGCGCAACCCCGACCTCAAATGGCGCCAGGACGAGAATGCGCTCGCGGCTTACCGCGCAAAGCAGGATCTGATACTGGCCGCGGCGGCGAAACTGGTAAAGCCTGGCGGGACGATGCTGTATGCGACCTGCAGCCTGCTCGACACCGAGAACACCGAAGTGGTCGCGTCCTTTCTGGCCGCCAACCCGCAGTTCGAGTTGCAGCCCGCCAACGCAGCGCTGGCGCGGCTGCGCGTCGATCTCGATACCGGCGAATACCTGCGCCTGATGCCCCACCTGCACGGCACCGACGGTTTTTTCGCGGCCTTGCTGGTGAAGCAGGCGGGTGCCGCGGATCGCGCTAAATGAAATGGGCTGTGCTCGCTTTCGCGCTATTGGCTACGGGTGCGGCCGCCGCGCCGCCGCCGCCGCAGATTCCGGCGCAGGGAACGGTACAGGTGGCGTTCACGCCCTGGGACAATGCCGAGGCGCTGATCGTCGATGGCATACACCAGGCAAAGCAGCAGATTCTGGTGCAGGCATTCAGCTTCACCAGCCGCAACCTGGCGAACGCGCTGATCGCCGCGAAGCGGCGCGGCGTCGAGGTGCAGGTCCTCGCCGACCGGGAGCAGACGTTTGACGGCGAGGCGAGCCGCATTCCCGATCTCGCCCACGCGGGCATCCCCGTTTTGCTGGAGGTGCGCTACCAAAGCGCGCACAATAAGGTCATGCTGATCGACGCGGACACGCCCGATGCCGTGGTGATTACCGGGAGCTACAATTGGACCTACGCCGCACAGTACAAGAATGCTGAAAACGTGCTGATCCTGCGCCACAACCCCGCCGTCGCAAACGCCTACGCCGCCAACTGGCGGCGGCACCGCGCCGACGCGCTGCCCTACGCCGGGCAATGAAGAAAGGCGACTACAGCACGCTGCTGCAAAACGCCTGGATCGACCTGCACGATCCGCAGGTCGCCTGGCAGATTGCGATCCTGCTGGGCTGCTTCGTGCTCGCCTGGGGCGCGGGCCGGGTGCTGCGCCTGTCGCGCGTCGAAGCCGACGGCATCTGGAAACTCGGCGTCGGCGGCCTGCGGCGCATCCTGTTTCCGGCGGTCGCGCTGCTGCCGCTGGCGTTCGCCATCAGCGTGGTCAAGCGTTGGATCGAAGTCGACCTGCTGCGCCTGTTCGTGCCGCTGTTGGTATCGCTGCTGCTGGTGCGCCTGTTCTTCTATCTGCTGCGTCATGTGTTCACCCGGGGGAGCGTTGCGCGCACCTTCGAGCGCGCCATTGCGGTGCTGGTGTGGGGCGCGCTGGTGCTGTACGTTTCCGGCCTGCTGCCGGACGTGATCGACCTGCTCGACGACATCAAGTTCCACATAGGCGCGCAGAAGTTCACGCTGTGGCTGCTGCTGCAGGGATTGTTCTGGGTGGCGATCACGCTGCTGGCGTTGATGTGGCTTTCCGGCACTATTGAAGCGCGGCTGATGCGCGCCGAATCGCTGCACTCCAGCCTGCGCGTGGTGTTCGCGCGCATTGCCACCGCGCTGCTGGCGGTGCTCGCCGTGATAATCGTGCTGCCGATGCTGGGTATCGACCTCACGGTGCTGTCGGTATTCGGCGGCGCGTTCGGCGTCGGCCTGGGTCTGGGCCTGCAGAAGATCGCGAGCAACTACGTCAGCGGCTTCATCGTGTTGCTCGACCGGTCGATCCGCATCGGCGATCTGATCACGGTCGACAATTTTTACGGTGAAGTGAAGAACATCACCACGCGCTACGTGGTGGTGCGCGCGCTCGACGGGCGCGAGGCCATCATTCCCAATGAAATGCTGATCGCGACGACGGTGCTCAACCATTCCTACAGCAACCGTCAGATCCGGCTTGCACTCGATCTCCAGATTGCCTATCGCAGCGACGTAAAGCAGGCGATGCAATTGATGGAGGCGGCGGCGCGCCGGCATGCGCGCGCTCTTGCCGACCCGCCGCCGCTGGCGTTCCTGCTGCGCTTCGCCGACAGCGGCATCGACCTGCAGCTCGGCGTATGGATCGACGATCCGGAGAACGGCATGCTTGCGATCCGCTCGGAGATCTACCTCGACATCTGGAGCGCTTTCCAGGAGGCCGGCATCGAGATCCCGTTCCCGCAGCGCGAAGTGCGCATTCTGCCCGGCGCGGAGGGCTCGGCCGCGCCCGCCCCGGTCTGATTCGCTGCGGCGGCGCCGCGGCCGCAGGCGCCGCGCAATTGGCCATTGCGCAATAGCGCAATTGACGTAGAATCGACACCGACTTTCTGATATCAGCGGGGATGTAGATCTGATGTTTTTTTCCGGGCTTTTCGATTTGCCCTGGTGGGGACTGGTCATCGTGATCCTGGTCCTGACCCATGTCAGCATCGCCGCTGTAACCATATTTCTGCATCGCCACCAGGCCCACCGCGCGCTGGACCTGCACCCGCTGGCGAGCCATTTTTTCCGCTTCTGGCTGTGCCTTACCACCGGCATGGTGACCAAGGAGTGGGCGGCCATCCACCGTAAGCACCACGCCAGGTGTGAAACGCCGGATGACCCGCACAGCCCGCAGGTGTACGGCATCAAGCGCGTGCTCTGGGGCGGGGTGTTTCTCTACGTCAGGGAATCCCGCAACACGCAGACCCTGGAGCGCTACGGCCACGGAACGCCGGACGATTGGCTGGAGCGTAATATTTACAGCAACCGCGCCAAGCTCGGACTGATCGTCATGGGTCTGATCGACGTCGCCTTGTTCGGCATCGTGTCCGGACTGCTGGTGTTGGCGGTGCAGATCGCCTGGATACCGTTCTGGGCGGCGGGCGTGATCAACGGCATCGGCCACTTCTGGGGCTACCGCAACTGGGCGACTGCCGATGCCAGCACCAATATTTTCCCTCTGGGAATACTGATCGGCGGCGAGGAACTGCACAACAATCACCACGCCTACGGCTCGTCGGCCAAGCTCTCCAACCGCTGGTACGAATTCGACATCGGCTGGGCCTATATCCGCATTCTTGCGCTGCTGCGGCTGGCCGAGGTTAAAAAACTCGCACCGCGGCCGCGTTTCACCGCGGCCAAGCCGGTCGCAGATTTCGATACGTTGCAGGCGGTAATCGCCTGCCGCTACGACGTGCTGGCGAAATACGCCAAGTCGCTCAGGAACGCCTATGTCGAGGAATTGCGCCGGTTGCGGCGCAAGGCCCCGCAGGAAGCGCAGTCGCTCAAGGCGCTCAAACACTGGCTGCATCGCGATGAGCGACAAATGCCCGGCGAACAGCGCGCGCGGCTGGCGGCAGCGCTGGCGCTGAACGAGAAGCTGTCGACGGTCTATTCCATGCGCAGCGAACTGGTCGCGCTGTGGGAGCGCTCCAACGCCTCGCGCGAGCAGCTGCTGAAGCAGCTGCAGGACTGGTGCCGCCGCGCCGAAGCGAGCGGCATCCGTCAGCTTGAAGAGTTTTCGCTTAGGCTGCGCTGTTACGCTTAGAAACGAAGGTGCCAATGAAAAAAAGGCCGCATAAGCGGCCTTTTTCATTCATGTGTGTCGCGCTGCTGTTATTTCAGCTTGGTCTCTTTGTAGACCACGTGCCTGCGCACCTTGGGATCGAACTTGACGATTTCCATCTTGTCCGGCATGGTGCGCTTGTTCTTGGTCGTGGTGTAGAAGTGGCCAGTGCCGGCCGTCGATTCCAGTTTGATTTTCTCGCGCACGATCAAATCTCCCCTTTAGCGCGCAGTTCTTTCAACACCGCGTCGATACCTTTCTTGTCGATGGTGCGCAGGCCGTTAGCCGAGACGCGCAGGCTGATCCAGCGGTTCTCGCTTTCGACCCAGAAACGGCGGTAGTGCAGATTGGGCAGGAAGCGCCGGTTGGTGCGATTGTTCGCATGGGACACATTGTGCCCGGACATAGGCTTCTTGCCGGTTACTTGGCATACGCGCGCCATGACGGTACTCCGAATTCGGAAAAGGGCGAATTATACGCTACTATCTCGCGGAATTCCAAGCGGAAATTCCGCCGGGCAACATGGCCTGTGGCGCGCGCGGCCGGCTTCAAGCAACTGTTTTACAAGCGAATCGGAAACCTGCGCGCCAGCTGGTCCGGACCGCGCAGCCGGATTCAGAGCAAGCCGCGTTCGGCGAAGGAAAGCGCGGAAGCGCCGGCAACGATGAAATGGTCCAGCACCTTGACGTCGACCAGCGCCAGAGCCTGCTTGAGCGACTGTGTCAGAACCTGATCGGCGTGGCTGGGTTCGGCGACCCCCGATGGATGGTTGTGAGCGAAGATCACCGCGGCGGCGTTGCGCGCCAGGACGCATTTCACCACTTCGCGCGGATAGACGCTGGTCTGGGTCAGCGTGCCGCGGAACAGTTCTTCGCACACAAGCACGCGGTTCTGCGCGTCCAGCAGCACGGCGAGGAACACCTCGTGCTCGCGCCGCGCCAGCGTGAGCCGCAGAAAATCGCGCACTGCAGCGGGCGAACTCAGCGCGTCGCTGGCGTGCAGCGTTTCCGCGAGCGCGCGCCGCGCCATCTCCAGCACCGCCTGAAGCTGCGAAAATTTCGCGTCGCCCAGGCCGCGCAGGCCGACGAATTCACCGCGCTTGAGCGCGAACAGCGCGCCCAGGCTGCCGCAGCTCACGAGCAGTTCGCGCGCGAGATCGACCGCGCTCTTGCCGCGCACGCCGGTGCGCAGAAAAATCGCCAGCAACTCGGCGTCGGACAGGCTTGCCGCGCCGAACTGCAGCAGCTTTTCGCGCGGCCGTTCGAGCGCCGGCCAGTCGGTGATCGCCATGTCCGACACCTTCAATTGGCGTAAAATCCGCTTTCCTGTTCAACGCGTGATCGCTGATTTCGATGACCGACATCAAGGGCAAGCGCATTGTGCTCGGCCTCACCGGCGGGATCGCCGCCTACAAGACGGCCGAGCTGACCCGTTTGCTTACGCAGGCGGGCGCGGAAGTGCGGGTGGTGATGACGGCGGCGGCCTGCCGCTTCATCACACCGGTCACCATGCAGGCGCTCTCCGGCAATCCGGTGCTCACCGACCTGTGGGACGCGAGCGTTCCCAACAACATGGCGCACATCGAGCTGTCGCGCGGCTGCGATGCAATCGTAGTCGCACCGGCCAGCGCCGATTTTCTCGCCAAGCTGGCGCAGGGCCTGTGCGACGACCTGCTGTCCACGCTGTGCCTGGCGCGTGAATGCCCGCTGCTGGTGGCGCCGGCAATGAACGTGCAGATGTGGGACAAGCCCGCGACGCAGCGCAACGTCAGGCAGCTGGCCGCCGACGGCATCGTGGTTCTCGGCCCCGCGAGCGGCGACCAGGCATGTGGCGAAGTAGGGATGGGGCGCATGCTCGAGGCGGAGGAATTGTTCGAGGAGATCGATGCGTTTTTTCAGCCACGACTGCTGGCGGGCAAACGCGTGCTGATCACCGCCGGCCCGACCTTCGAGCCCATCGACACCGTGCGCGGCATCACCAACACCAGCTCCGGGAAAATGGGCTACGCGGTGGCGCGCGCTGCGCGCGACGCGGGCGCCACGGTCACGCTGGTGAGCGGACCCACCTCGCTGGCGGCGCCGCGCGGCATCGAGCGCATCGACGCCGCCACTGCGCAGCAGATGTACGACGCGGTGATGGCGCGCGTGGCCAAGGCCGATGTGTTCATCGGCGTCGCTGCGGTCGCCGATTACCGGCCCAAGGAAGCCAAAACGCACAAGCTGAAAAAGGGTACGGGCGAGATGGCGCTGCAGCTCGAGCCGAACCCGGACATCCTCGGCACGGTCGCGGCGCGCAGGAAAGCGCCGTTCTGTGTCGGCTTCGCTGCGGAGACGGAGAATCTGGACGCGTATGCCGACGCCAAGCGCCGGCGCAAGAAAGTGCCGCTGCTCGCCGCCAACCTCGCCCAGTTTGCGTTCGGCGCCGACGACAATCAGCTGATCCTGTTCGATGACGCCGGCCGGCACGAGCTAGCGCGCGCACCCAAGCTTGCGCTCGCGCGTGCGCTCATCGCACACATTGCCGAGTTGTTGCCGAAGAAATAGTGAGTCTTGAACCGCGGCGCGCCGCCGGCGCCCGGCCTTGTGTTTCCCTTGTCCCCCATGCTCAGGTAGAGCGCTCAGACATGCACAAACTCGACGTCAAAATTCTCGACCCGCGCCTCAAGGCAAATCTGCCGCACTATGCCACCGACGGCGCCGCCGGGCTGGACCTGCGCGCCTGCATCGACGCGCCGGTCGAGCTCAAGCCAGGCGCAACCGAACTGATACCCAGCGGCATCGCCATCCATTTGACCGATCCGGGGCTCGCGGCCATGGTGCTGCCGCGCTCGGGGCTGGGGCACAAGCACGGCATCGTGCTCGGCAACCTCGTCGGGCTGATCGACTCCGATTACCAGGGGCAGATCTTCGTGTCGCTGTGGAACCGCGGCTCAAGCGCGTTCACGCTCAATCCACTGGAGCGCATCGCGCAGCTGGTGGTGGTGCCGGTGCTGCAGGTCGAGCTCAATGTGGTCGACGACTTTGCCGCGAGCGAGCGCGGGGCCGGCGGCTTCGGCAGCACCGGCAAGGCTTAGCGCCGGGGCGCGTGCGAATGAAAAAAGCCGCTCATCGCGGCCTTTTTACTTGCGCTGCTGTCGCTTCAGCTTGCCTGCACCACCGGCGGCGGTTCGACCGGCGCATCGTCGGGAAAGACAAGCTTTACCTTGTCGTCCGCGTCGATGTCGATGATGACCTTGCCGCCGCTCACCAGGCGCCCGAACAGCAGCTCGTCGGCGAGCGCGCGGCGCACCGTGTCCTGGATCAGGCGTGCCATCGGCCGCGCGCCCATGAGCGGATCGAAGCCGTGCTCGGCGAGGTGCGCTTTGAGCGCGTCGGTGAAAACCACCTCAACTTTCTTCTCGTGCAATTGCTCTTCGAGCTGCATCAGGAACTTGTCGACGACGCGCAGGATGATTTCCTGGTCGAGCGCGGCAAACGAGATGATCGCGTCGAGCCGGTTCCTGAACTCGGGCGTGAACATGCGCTTGATCTCGGCCAGTTCGTCGCCGGTGGTGCGCGACTGGCTGAAGCCGATGCTGGCGCGGTTCAGGGCCTCGGCGCCCGCATTGGTGGTCATGATAATGACCACATTGCGGAAATCCGCCTTGCGACCGTTGTTGTCGGTTAGCGTGCCGTGGTCCATGACCTGCAGCAGGATGTTGAAAATGTCGGGGTGCGCCTTCTCGATTTCGTCGAGCAGCAGCACGCAGTGCGGTTTCTTGCTGATCGCCTCGGTCAGCAGACCGCCCTGGTCGAAACCGACGTAGCCCGGCGGCGCGCCGATCAGGCGCGACACGGCATGGCGCTCCATGTATTCGGACATGTCGAAGCGTATCAACTCGATGCCCATGCAGTAGGCGAGCTGGCGCGCGACCTCGGTCTTGCCCACACCCGTGGGGCCGGAAAACAGGAACGATCCGATCGGCTTAGTCGGCTGCCCCAGGCCGCTGCGCGCCATCTTGATCGAAGCCGCGAGTGCGTCAATGGCCCTGTCCTGGCCGAATACCACCGCCTTCAGGTCGCGGTCGAGGTTCCTCAGCGACTCGCGGTCGTCGGAGGATACGCTCCTCGGAGGGATACGCGCGATCTTGGCGATGATCTCCTCGATCTCGAGCTTGCCTACGACCTTCTTCTGCTTCGTCTTGGGCAGGATGCGCTGCGCCGCGCCGGCCTCGTCGATGACGTCGATGGCCTTGTCCGGCAGGTGCCTGTCGTTGATGAAGCGCGCCGACAGTTCGGCCGCAGTGGTGAGCGCTGCGGCCGAATACTTGATGCCGTGGTGCGCCTCGAAGCGGCTCTTCAGGCCGCGCAGGATCGCCACGGTCTCCTCCACCGAGGGTTCGGTCACGTCGATCTTCTGGAAGCGCCGCGACAGCGCGTGGTCTTTTTCGAACACGCCGCGGTACTCGTTATAGGTGGTCGCGCCGATGCACTTCAGTTGTCCGCTGGATAGCGCCGGTTTCAGCAGGTTGGACGCGTCCAGGGTCCCGCCGGACGCGGCGCCCGCGCCGATCAGGGTGTGGATCTCGTCGATGAACAGGATCGCGTTGCAGTTGTCGAGCAACTGCTTCAGCACCGCTTTCAGGCGCTGCTCGAAATCGCCGCGGTATTTGGTTCCGGCGAGCAGCGCGCCCATGTCCAAGGCGTACACCTGGCAGCGCGCCAGCACCTCGGGCACGGCGCCCTCGACGATGCGCCGCGCCAGGCCTTCGGCGATGGCGGTCTTGCCCACGCCGGCTTCGCCCACCAGCAGCGGGTTGTTCTTGCGCCGCCGGCACAGCGTCTGGATCACGCGCTCCAGTTCGCGTTCGCGTCCGATCAGCGGATCGATCTTGCCGACCAGGGCCTGGGCGTTCAGGTTAAGCGTGTAGGTTTCGAGCGCCCCATGGTTGGCCTGTTCGTCCTGCTGCTCCTCGCTGGTGTCGGGCTTGTTGGCGCCCTGGGACTGCGGGGTCTTGGTAATCCCGTGTGAGATGAAATTGACGACGTCCAGCCGCGTGATGCCCTGCTGATGCAGGAAATACACGGCGTGCGAATCCTTTTCGCCGAATATCGCCACCAGCACGTTGGCGCCGGTCACCTCCTTCTTGCCCGAGGACTGCACGTGCAGGATCGCGCGCTGAATCACGCGCTGGAAGCCGAGCGTCGGCTGGGTGTCGATTTCCTCGGTTCCGGCGACGGTCGGAGTATGCTCGGCGACGAAGCCGGAGAGGCTCTTGCGCAGTTCGTCGATGTTGGCGGCGCAGGCGCGCAGCACCTCGGCTGCAGTGGGATTATCCAGCAGCGCCAGCAGCAGATGCTCGACGGTAATGAACTCGTGGCGCTTCTGCCGCGCTTCGACAAAGGCCATGTGCAAACTTACTTCAAGTTCCTGCGCAATCATTCATTTTCCTCCATCACGCATTGAAGCGGATGTTGATTCTGGCGGGCGAAACTGCCCACCTGCTCCACCTTCGTTACCGCTACGTCCTTGGGATAGACGCCACATACGCCCATCCCCTCGCGATGCACCTTCAGCATGATCTGCGTCGCTTGCTCGCGGCTCAGACTGAAGAAGGTCTGCAGTACGATGATCACGAACTCCATCGGCGTATAGTCATCGTTCAGCAGCATGACCTTGAACAGCGGCGGTGGCTTGACCTTGGCCTTTTTCGCCTCTAAAACGGTCCCTTCACGCGCCCGGTTCGCCATACTCGCTCACCCACCTGAACACTATGCCACATTCTGCGGCCAGTCAATTTACCTTGGACAGTAATGCGCCGCAGATAATTCAACGCTGCGTTGCATTATCGCCTGAATATGTGCGTCGCCTGAGTGTAATCCTAATCGCTGTCGCGACGCGGCGCAATGTTCGCGCCGCTCGCGCTTGCGGGGCATTTCAAGCCGGGTCGGCGGAGGCTTGACTTGCGTCGGCAAACTGAGTAAAAAACGCCTGTTGCCCGGCCTCAGGCGGTGTGCGTTACGCAATCCGGATGCCGCATCGGGGGCACGAACAGGGGAAGCTTCCGATTGCGTTATTTTTTGGATGTTTTTATGCCAACAGGTACGGTAAAGTGGTTCAACGACGCCAAGGGCTACGGTTTCATCACGCCCGACGACGGTAGCGAGGATTTGTTCGCGCATTTCTCCGCCATCCAGATGGACGGTTTCAAGTCACTCAAAGAGGGCCAGAAGGTCAAATTCGAAGTGACCCAGGGCCCCAAAGGCAAGCAAGCCTCCAGCATTCAGTCGGCGGCCTGAGTCCGGCGCCCGCGCGGCGCCGGTTCGGTTTGCAGCTGTAGCGGTATGTTTCAGCCCTGAACCAAGGGAGGGGCGCGGCGATCTGTTGTCGCGTTCGATATGGCAAAAAAGCGGCCGCAGGCGCCATGCCTGCGGCCTTCTTTCTGCGCCGGCGCCGCGCGGATATGACCGGCGCCGAATCGCGCCGTGCAACCGTGCTATTTCATATTGTCGATCATGGCCTGGCCGAAGCCTGAGCAGGAGAGTTGCTTGGCGCCGGTCATCAGGCGCGCGAAGTCGTAGGTCACGGTCTTGGCGTTGATTGCCGCACCCATCGATTTGATGATCAAATCGGCGGCTTCGACCCAACCCATATGGCGCAGCATCATCTCGGCCGAGAGAATCTCCGAACCGGGGTTGACGTAGTCCTTGCCTGCGTACTTCGGCGCGGTGCCGTGGGTGGCCTCGAACATGGCGACGGTGTCGGACATGTTGGCGCCGGGGGCAATGCCGATGCCGCCGATCTGCGCGGCCAGGGCGTCGGAAATCAGGTCGCCGGTCAGATTGAGCGTCGCGATCACGTCATACTCGGCCGGGCGCAGCAGGATCTGCTGCAGCATGGCGTCGGTGATGACGTCTTTCACCACGATGTCCTGGCCCGTCTTCGGGTTCTTGTAGCTCATCCACGGACCGCCGTCGAGCAGCTTGGCGCCGAACTCCTTCTGCGCCAGCGCATAGCCCCAGTCGCGGAATGCGCCTTCGGTGAATTTCTGGATATTGCCCTTGTGCACCAGGGTGACCGACTTGCGCTTGTTGTCGATCGCGTACTGGAACGCTTTCCGGATCAGGCGTTCGCTGCCTTCGCTCGAGACCGGCTTGATGCCGATGGCGGAGGTTGCGGGAAAACGGATTTTCGTGACTTTCATTTCCTTGATCAGGAAATCTATGACCTTTTTCGCCTCGGGGGTCCCCGCCGCCCACTCGATGCCGGCATAGATGTCTTCCGCGTTTTCGCGGAATATCACCATGTCGGTTTTTTCCGGCTCTTTTACCGGGCTGGGCACGCCCGGGAAGTAATGTATCGGGCGCAGGCAGACGTACAGGTCGAGCTGCTGGCGTATTGCCACGTTGATCGAGCGGATGCCACCGCCGACCGGGGTGGTCAGGGGGCCTTTGATCGAGACCACGTATTCCCTGGAGGCTTCCAGCGTTTCGTCGGGCAGCCATACGTTCTCGCCGTAGACCTTGCACGATTTTTCGCCCGCATACATCTCCATCCACGAGATCTTGCGCTTGCCGCCATAGGCCTTGGCCACCGCTGCGTCCACCACCTTTATCATCACCGGCGTGATATCGACGCCGGTGCCGTCGCCCTCGATAAAGGGGATGATCGGCTGATCCGGCACTTCGAGGGAATTGTCCGGCCGCACGCGGATCTTCTCGCCTGCGCTCGGGACCTTGATGTGTTTATAGCTGGCCATGGGAACTCCTGTTGTGGATGAAATCGGTGAGGGGCTTGACAAGTCTTATATCTTATATATGATACACGATAGGAATGCGGACAGGCTCACAGTTTACTCCGCTACGCAGCGTGTTTTTATGGCTTGACTCGCGGTTTCGCAGTGGTCGATTGCGGCAACGCACCAATATTGTGAAACATTATTTTGTATCGCAAAAAATCGGCGGCCAATTATTTCTAACATGCTGTATTTTAATAGTTTAAATGTGTAAATAATTGTGTTGCGTAGCAGCAGCGACATCGTTATGCTGGATCAGGTGGTGGCACGGGGGCAGTTCCCGTGCGGTTTAACCCGGGCCGACGCTGACCGCGTTCAGTGCCCGGGCGGCGGCCGGTGACGATACCGCGCCGCGAGTGATGGCGCACCCAAACAGGGTGACGCATGGCGGGAAGGCGAGAGTCTCATACAGCAGGGCCTCTTCGACCGCCTACACAAGACAGGCGCAACATGCGCACTGCCCATCAATGTTTTCGAAGAGGAAATCATGAGTAATCGCGAACAGGAAATTGCCAGGATCAAGAAGGACTGGGCAGAGAATCCGCGCTGGAAAGGCGTCAAGCGCGGCTACAGCGCGGAAGACGTGTATCGACTGCGCGGTTCGGTACAAATCGAGCACACGCTGGCCAAACTCGGCGCGGAAAAGTTGTGGAAGATGACGCAGGAGATGCCCTTCGTCAATTCGCTCGGCGCAGTCACCGGAAACCAGGCGATGCAGCAGGTGAAGGCCGGGGTTCCGGCGATCTACCTGTCGGGCTGGCAGGTTGCCGCCGACGGCAATGACAGCCTGTCGATGTATCCGGACCAGTCACTGTATGCTGTGACCAGCGTTCCCACGGTGGTGAAGCGTATCAACAATGCGCTTGCGCGCGCCGACCAGATCCAGCACATGGAGGGCAAGGGGGATATCGATTTCTTCGCGCCTATCGTGGCCGATGCCGAAGCCGGCTTCGGCGGCGTGCTCAACGCCCACGAACTGATGAAGGCGATGATCGACGCGGGCGCGGCCGGCGTGCATTTTGAGGACCAGCTAGCATCGGTGAAGAAATGCGGCCACATGGGCGGCAAGGTGCTGGTGCCGACGCAGGAGGCAGTGCAGAAGCTCGTCGCCGCGAGGCTCGCAGCCGACACCATGGGCGTGCCTACGCTGATTCTGGCGCGCACCGATGCCGAGGCTGCCAGCCTGGTCACTTCGGATGTTGACGAGAATGACAAGCCGTTCCTGACCGGCGAGCGCACCGCCGAGGGCTTTTACCGGGTCAAGAACGGTTTCGACCAGGCCCTGTCCCGCGGCATCGCCTACGCCGAGTACGCCGACATGGTGTGGTGCGAAACCGGCACGCCGGATTTGGAATTCGCGCGGAAATTCGCCGAGGGCGTGCAGAAGAAGCACCCCGGCAAGATGCTCGCCTACAACTGCTCGCCTTCGTTCAACTGGAAACGCAATCTGGACGATGCCACTATCGCCAAATTCCAGCGCGAGCTCGGCGCCATGGGCTACAAGTTCCAGTTCATTACGCTGGCCGGTTTCCATGCCATCAATTATTCGATGTTCGAACTGGCATATGGCTACGCACGCAACAACATGACCGCCTTCGTCGAACTGCAGCAAAAGGAATTTGCTGCCGCCGAAAAGGGCTTCACCGCGGTCAAGCACCAGCGCGAAGTGGGAACCAGCTATTTCGACGACGTGACGCAGGTGGTGCAGGGCGGCAAATCCTCGACCACGGCATTGCACGGATCGACTGAGGACGAGCAGTTCTTCGACACGGCAAAGCAGATCAAGGCCGTCGCCTGAGCGCAGTACCGCCCGGTCAAACGCCGCAGCGATTTTTGCTGCGGCGTTTTTCATTGCGCGGCGCATGCACCGCGGCCGGAAGTCCATCATGGCAAGCGTAGTCCTTCTGCACAAGCCCTACGGCGTCCTGTGCCAGTTCACCTCCGATACGGGGCGCGCCTGCCTCAAGGACTACGTTCCGATCGGAGACATCTACCCAGCAGGGCGGCTGGATGCGGACAGCGAGGGGCTGGTGGTGCTCACCGGCGACGGTGCGCTGCAGGCGCGCATTGCCGAGCCGCGCCGCAAGCTGGCCAAGACCTACTGGGCGCAGGTTGAAGGACTGCCGCAGGAGCGGTCGCTGCAGGCGCTGCGCAGCGGGCTCGACCTGGGCGAATTCGTCGCGATGCCGTGCGCCGCGCGGCGCATCGGGGAGCCTGAAGGCCTGTGGCCGCGCGACCCGCCGATCCGGCAGCGGCTGCATATCCCCACTGCGTGGCTCGAACTGAAACTGGAGGAAGGGAAGAACCGCCAGGTGCGGCGCATGACCGCCCGGATCGGACACCCGACGCTGCGCCTGATACGCTGGGCCGTGGGGCCGTGGACGCTGGAAGGCCTTGCGCCGGGGGGGTGGTGCGAGGCCAGCGTGCCGAGGAATTGGGGCTAAGCTGTCAACGCGGAAGTGCCTGCCCACGTTAATACGCGTGACATTGCAAAGTTTCCTTGTCGCCCGACTTTAACTCTTTCGAGGAATTTTCATGAAAAAACTGATCTCCGCACTGGTTGCGTCCGTGTTCGCAGTTGCAAGCGCGACCGCATTTGCTCAAGCGAAACCGGCCGAGCCAGCAGCCCCGGCGACCCCGGCGGTGAAGGCAGAAGCGCCCAAAGCAGAAGCCAAAGCCGAAGCGAAAGCGCCCAAAGCCAAGGCCAAGGCCAAGGCCAAAAAAGCCAAGCATAAGAAAGCCAAAAAAGCCGCGGAAACCAAGTAATCCGATCGCGGACAGCCGGCGCCGGGGCAGGCCCTGACGCCGGCTTTCTTATTGTAGAATCCGGCCCAGTCGGAAACGGTAAGGCGCCTCGAGCGGCGCGGTGCGAGCGGAACGTCCGGGTCGATCCTATCTGCAGGAAATCGAATCATTCCATGAAACGCAATTCCCGCATTGATTGGCGACAGTTGCTGCGAATTCCCGCAGCCGTCATTGCGGGTGTGATGCTCGGCCTGGGGCCTGCGCTGGCGCAGCAGCCGGAGCTTCCGGCGGTGGCGCTCACCGCCGGCATCTATGTGATCCAGGCGGAGGTCGCGGGCACGCCGCCGACGCGCTCGAGCGGCCTGATGCAGCGCAAGTCGATGGCCACCGGCGCCGGCATGCTGTTCCTGTTCGACGAATCTGCGGCACACTGCATGTGGATGAAGAACACGCTCCTGCCGCTGAGCGTGGCGTTCATCGACGAGCGCGGCCGCATTGTCAATATCGCCGACATGCAGCCGCTGGACGAGACTTCGCACTGCGCGACGCGGCCAGCGCGCTTCGCGCTGGAAATGAATCAGGGCTGGTTCAAGAAGCGCGGCATCGCCGCCGGCACGACGATCCAGGGACTGGAGCGGTTTCGCCCGCCGGCGCGCTGAAGCGCACTGGCGTAGCTGGCAACGCGCGGGCAGCGCAGCTGTTCGCCCCGCTGGACGCGGTTCGCGGCGGAACAGTCCTTATTGCGAGTTCCTAGAAATAGGCCGAGGCGTGGCCCGCCGCGCCCATGAAGAACAGCAAAGGAAAGGACAAGGCCAGGTTCAGCCTCGATACGAGGAACGCGCGCCGGCGCGCCGCGATTCTTTGCGCTTCGCTCGCCTCCACCAGTCCCAGCGCGATTTTCTGCGCCGGCCACAATAGCGCCCAGACATTGATCAGCAGGATGGTGCCGAGCCAGGCGCCGATGCCGATGGCGCGATGACCGGGCTGCAGGGCGAACGCGGCGGCGAAATTGCCGCCGAGCAGCGCCGCCCCGGTGAGCCAGGTCGCAACCGAGGCCCAGCGGAACCATGCGAGCGCGCGCGGCGTGACGTGCCGGTTGATGCCCGCCGCGCTGGCGTCGGCAGCGGCCGATTTCAGTGCGGCGACATGCACGAAATTGAAGTAATAGAGCAGGCCGACCCACATGATGCCCGCCATGAAGTGGAACCAGCGCGCCAGCGGCGGGATTGCTTCCACGTCAGCTCCCGATCGCGTAGCGCACGACCAGATACAGCGCCAGGGTCAGCGCGAGTCCGCAGACCACCGTGGCCGGCAGCGAATCCAGCGGGTTCTTCATTGGCTGGGCACGCGCGCAGTCCGGCAGGAGCGCACGCGGCTGGGGCGCATCAGCTGAGGTTCTTCGCCACGAATTCCCAGTTCACCAGGTTCCAGTACGATTCCACGTACTTGGGCCGGGCGTTGCGATAGTCGATGTAGTAGGCATGCTCCCACACGTCGCAGGTCAGCAGCGGCTTGTCCGCGCCGGTAAGCGGCGTGGCGGCATTGCTGGTGTTGGCGATGTCGACCGATCCGTCGGCCTTTTTCACCAGCCAGGTCCAGCCCGAGCCGAAATTGCCGACGGCCGATTTGGAGAAGGCTTCCTTGAATGCCGCGAACGAGCCCCATTTCTTGTCGATCGCCGCGCCGAGCGCGCCCGAGGGTGCACCGCCGCCCTTGGGCGAAAGGCAGTTCCAGTAGAAGCTGTGATTCCAGACCTGGGCCGCGTTGTTGAACACGCCGCCCGAGGCCTTCTTGATAACGTCCTCGAGGCTGGCGCTTTCAAATTCCGTGCCTTTGATCAGATTGTTCAGATTGGTGACGTAGGCTTGGTGATGCTTGCCGTAATGGAATTCGAGCGTTTCCTTGGAGATGTGCGGTTGCAATGCGTCCATCGCATAGGGTAGTTGCGGCAATTTGTGTTCCATTCCGTATTCTCCTTGTTTGTCTGTCGCGGATATCGAGATTAGAAAGCCGTTGCATTTTCATTCTGCAACGAGCCGGCTTTGCGCGGAACGAAGGGATGCGTCCTTCGCTTGGGCAAAGACTCTGAAGCGCCAATTGTAGGCGATAAGCGCCGGCGCAGGCAACGAAGTCCGTGCGCTCAATGGGGTTTCTCCACGCGCACCGAGGCCGCGCCGCGCGCGAATGAAAGTTCCAGCAAATCGTTGGCTTGCAGGCCCGAGCTGGTGCGCACAACGCTGCCGTCGGGCCGGCGCGCAATGGCGTAGCCACGCTCCAGCACCGCCCCCGGGTCCAGATGCGCGAGGCCGAGAGTGAGGCGTGCCAGCTCTTCGGCCAGGCCTTCCAGCCGCCGCGCGGCCGCGCGCCGCAGCGCGGCCTCCGACTGTTCGACGCGCTGCCCGATGAGCTGCAGGTTGGGCAGCGCGGCTGCGAGCCGCCGCGCCGCGTGCGACAGGCGCCATTCCGCTTCGCGCGTGGTGTGGGCGAACGCGGCGCGCAGGCGCGCGCGCGCCAGGCCGAGGCGCGCGGCGCTCGCCGCCAGGCGGTCCGCCGGGCTTTGCAGGCGGCCCGCCAGCGAATCCACGCGCTGCGCCTTCGCCTCCAGCGAGAATCGCATCTGCCGCCGCAGCGACTGCCCGCTGCGGCGCAGCGCGGCGAGTATTTCGCTGCGCGCCGGTGCGGCCAGCTCCGCAGCGGCGGTAGGCGTGGCCGCGCGCTGGTCGGCGACGAACTCGGCGATGGTGAAATCGGTCTCGTGTCCGATCCCGCTTACAACCGGTATCGAGCAGGCATGGATCGCGCGCGCCAGCGCTTCGTCGTTGAAGACCCACAGGTCCTCGATCGAGCCGCCGCCGCGGCACAGGATGAGCACGTCGCATTCTTTGCGCCTTGCCGCCGCGGCGATGGCGCCGGCGAGTTGCTGCGCCGCGCCTTCGCCCTGAACCTGCGCCGGATAGACGATTACCGGAATCGAAGGGTTGCGCCGCGCGAGTGTGGTGAGCACGTCGCGCAAGGCCGCGGCCTGCGGCGAGGTGACGACGCCGATGCGGCGCGGATAGGCGGGCAGCGGCCGCTTGTGCGCTGCATCGAACAGGCCTTCCTTGTCGAGTTTGTCGCGCAGTTTCAAGAAAGCTTCGAACAAGGCACCCTGGCCGGCGCGGCGCATCGATTCCACGTTGAGCTGAAAATCACCGCGCGCCTCGTACAGCGTCACCAGCGCGCGCACCTCGACCCGAAGGCCTTCGCGCGGTTCCCAGTCCATATATTGACCGCGATTGCGGAACATCACGCAGCGCGCCTGCGCCGATTCGTCCTTGAGCGAGAAATACAGATGCCCGGATTTGGCGCGCACGCAGTTGGAAATTTCGCCCGCCACCCACAGCAGCGGATAGCGGTGTTCGAGCAGGTCGCGCACGCTTCGGGCGAGCTCGGATACGCTGATAATCTCCGCAGGGAGAAGGCTGGAAACCCGCGTCAATTCTGGCTCCGGAGGCATGTGTCGATATTACACTATCCACAGCAAGCGCTTACGCGCGCCCTGCCCGTTTATTAGGCAAGCGGCTCTCCTAGCAGAGGCTTGTAACAAGCTGTTTTAAAAGGCTAAAAAAGTCGGTTCAATTTTTGGGCGGCGGGAAAAAAGCCTTTAACACGGTCTACTTAAGCCGCTTTTCTGCAAACTGTGCACAACTTTATCCACACAATTTGTGGATAAAGTTTTGACGCTGATGCCACGCGCGGCGCAAGGCGGAAAGCACCGCCGCGACGCACGCGATGCGTACGCCGGAAAGCACGCCGGGTGCGGCGTTTCGGCGTGCGCGCCAGGTCGTGCAAGCCTTGCTGAAACGCCGCGCAGAAGCTAAAGTGACGGCGGTTAAAAATTTCCAGGAGAGTGCATTGTTTGCGATGATCACCGCTGCGGGCTGGCCTGTGTATCCGCTGTTGATCGCTTCGATCATCGCCGTGGCCCTGATCATCGAGCGCCTGATGATGCTGCGCAAGGAGAAAATCGTCCCGGCGGATCTGCTCGGCAAGGTCGTGAACGCCTACCGGCAGCAGGGCGTAAATCCGCAGATGCTGGACCAGCTCGCCAAAGATTCCCCGCTCGGGCAGGTGCTCGCGGCCGGTCTGAGAAATCACAATAGCTCGCGCTATGTGATGAAAGAGGCGATCGAAGAAGCCGGGCATGCCGTGTCGCACGAGCTCGAACGTTTTCTGACGACCCTGGGCACGCTCGCCACGATTGCTCCGCTGATGGGCTTGTTCGGCACCGTGGTCGGCATGATCGAGATCTTCGGTTCGCAGGCGCCCACGGGCACCAATCCGCAGGTGCTGGCGCATGGCATTTCGGTGGCGCTGTACAACACCGCGCTCGGCCTGGTGGTCGCGATACCGGCGATGATTTTCTACCGCCATTTCCGCGCCAAGGTGGAGAGCTTCCTCGTCGACATGGAGCAGCAGGCGAGCAAGCTGGTGGACCTGATCCACGGCGAGCGCCTCGACTTCGATCCCGCCAGCGCACGCCAAACGCCGGATAAGGCATGAATTTCCAGCGCTTCCAGGCCAGGGAACCCCTGGAGATGAACCTGATCCCGCTGATCGATGTGCTGCTGGTGATCCTGATCTTCCTGATGATCACCACCACCTATTCGAAATACGCCGAGCTGCAGATCAACCTGCCGACCGCCGATGCGCAGAAGCAGCTGGAGCGTCCCAATGAAATCAACATTTCCGTCAGTTCGAGCGGACAGTACACCATCAACCGCAAACCGGTGACGTTTCACGACGTAAGCGGCCTGTCGGACGAAATGCGACGCGCCGCGGGAGAGTTCAAGGATCCGGTGGTGGTGATCAGCGCCGATGCCAACGCCACCCATCAATCGGTAATCAATGTCATGCAAGCGTCGCAGCTGGCCGGCTTCGGACATATTTCGTTCGCCACGCAGACCCAGCCCAAGTAAGCCTCTGTAGCGGCCCGCGCCGGGGAGTGCAGTCAGTGGGTGCTAGCTTTCCGGAAAAGCACTGGTATCGCCTTAGCGCGCTGTCGCTCGCCTTGTGGCCGGCGAGCCTGCTGTTTCGGCTGCTGCTTGAATTGCGGCGCTTGGGCTACCGCAGCGGCGTGTTGCGCGCGCTGCGCCTGCCGGTGCCGGTGATCGTCGTGGGCAACCTCGTGGCGGGCGGCACCGGCAAGACACCGCTGGTGCTGTGGCTGGCTGCCATGCTGAAGCGGCACGGCCGCAGGCCCGGCATCGTCAGCCGCGGCTACGGCGGCAGCGCCGCGGCGCCGATCGCGGTCGCCGCCGGCAGCCCGGTGGAGCAGGTCGGCGACGAGCCGCTGCTGCTGGCGCGCGCCGGCGCCTGTCCGGTGTGGATCGGACGCGATCGCTTCGCCGCGGCATCGGGACTGCTCGGCGCACATCCGGACTGCGACGTGCTGATACTCGACGACGGCCTGCAGCACTACGGCTTGGCGCGCGATATCGAGATTGCGGTGGAAGACGAGCGCGGCGCCGGCAACGGACTGCTGCTCCCGGCGGGGCCGTTGCGCGAACCGGAGTCGCGCCGGGTCGATGCCTGGGTGCTCAACGCGGCGCCGGCGCGGACGCGCGCTCCGGCCTTCCGCATGGATCTGCGCGGAGAGCAGTTTCGCCGCGTGGCCGCACCGCGCGACAGTGTGCCGGCGGCGGCGCTTGCGGGCAAAAGGCTGCACGCCATTGCCGGCATCGGCAATCCGAAGCGCTTCTTCGATCATCTGGCGCGCCTGGGTCTGGCCAGCGTAAATCACGCCTTTCCTGATCACCACGCCTTTCGCGCCGGCGATCTCGATTTCGCCGACTGCGACGCGCTGCTTATGACAGCGAAGGATGCGGTAAAATGCGAAGCGTTTGCGCGCGAGCACTGGTTTGCGCTGCAGGTCGAGGCCGAACTGGCCCCGGCGTTTTCCGACTTTATCCTGGCGAAGCTAAATGGACTCAAGACTGCTTGATATCCTTGTGTGTCCGATCTGCAAAGGGCCCTTGCTCTATCGCAAGGCCGAGCAGGAACTGCTATGCAAGGCCGACCGCCTTGCCTTCGGCATCCGCGACGGCATACCGGTGATGCTCGAGGACGAGGCGCGCAAGCTCGATCCGGCCGAAGAAATCAAGTAATGCCGCGGCACCCCGCGTGCTAGCCGCGGCGATTGCGCGCGGCGCCGGCGCCACTGGCGCGCCGGCCGGCCGCGACGCCCATCCGGACCACAGGTGATCACCCTACGCCAACTCACACTCGCGCGCGGCAGCAAGCTGCTGCTCGAAGGCGTCGACCTGACTTTGCACGCCGGTCAGAAAATCGGCGTGGTCGGCGCCAACGGCTGCGGCAAGTCCAGCCTGTTTGCGCTGCTGCTGGGCGAACTGCACCAGGAAGCGGGCGATCTGGAACTGCCCGGGCGGCTGGCCGTCGCCCACGTGGCGCAGGACATTCCGGCGGGGGCGCAGGCGGCGCTCGAATATGTCATCGACGGCGATGCCCCGCTGCGTGCACTGGAGCAGGAACTGGCCCGCGCGCACGAGCACGACGACGGCGAGGCGCTGGCGGCGCTGTACGAATCCTATGAGCACGCCGGCGGCTACGCCGCGCGCAGCCGCGCCGCGAGCCTGATGCACGGACTGGGCTTCGACGCGGGCGAGCAGGAACTCGCGCTGGACGCGTTCTCCGGCGGCTGGCGCATGCGCCTGAAGCTGGCGCGCGCGCTCATGTGCCGCTCGGACCTGCTGCTGCTCGACGAGCCCACCAATCACCTCGACCTGGACGCGGTGATCTGGCTGGAGCAATGGCTGCGCGACTACGCCGGCACGCTGCTGGCGATATCCCACGACCGGGATTTTCTCGACGGCACCGTCGGCTACGTCCTTGCGATCGAGCAGCGCCGCGCCAAGCTCTACACCGGCAACTACTCGGCGTTCGAACAGCAGCGCGCGATGCAGCTGGCGCAGCAGCAGGCGGCGTTCCAGAAACAACAGCGCGAGATCGCGCACCTGCATTCCTATGTGGAGCGTTTTCGCGCCAAGGCGACCAAGGCGCGCCAGGCGCAGAGCCGGCTGAAGGCCCTCGCGCGCATGGAGATCATCTCGCCGGCGCATGTCGACACGCCGTTCGACTTTCGCATGCGCGAGCCGCTGGCCGGCCCCGATCCGCTGCTGGTGCTGGACGATGCCGCGGCCGGCTATGACAGACGCGCCGTGCTCTCCGGCATCCGGGTCAACATCGCGGCGGGCGCGCGCATCGGGCTGCTCGGACGCAACGGCGCGGGCAAGTCGACGCTGATCAAGCTGCTGGCGGGCGAACTCGCGCCGCTTGCCGGCACGCGCCAGGAGGGCAAGGGCCTGGCGATCGGCTATTTCGCCCAGCACCAGATCGAGGTGCTGCGGCCCGACGAATCGCCGCTGCGCCATCTCATGCGCCTGGACCCGCGCACGCGCGAACAGGAACTGCGCGACTTCCTCGGCGGCTTCGATTTTCGCGGCGATATGGCGCTCGAACCGATTGCGCCTTTCTCCGGAGGCGAGAAAGCGCGGCTGGCGCTGGCGCTGCTGGTGTGGCAGCGGCCGAACCTGCTGCTGCTGGACGAACCGACCAATCACCTCGACCTGGAAATGCGCCACGCGCTCACGCTCGCCCTGCAGGAGTACGAGGGCGCCATAGTGCTGGTGTCGCACGACCGGCACCTGCTGCGCACCAGCGTAGACAGCTTTTGGCTGGTCACCGATGGCGCGGTGCAGCCGTTCGACGGAGATCTGGAGGACTACCGCGACCGGCTGCGCCTGCGCGAGGCGGGTGTTGCGGCGGCCGAGCCGGCGGGAGCAACGCGCAAGCAGCAAAAACGCGAGCAGGCCGAGGCGCGCAACCGGCGCTATGCGCGGAAGCGACCGCTGCAAAACCGCATAGCCAAGCTGGAGGAGCGGATTGCGCGGCTGGAGCGCGAGCGCGCGCTGCTGGGAAAATGGCTGGCCGATCCGGAAAGTTATGCCGACGCGAACAAGTTCAAGCTTGAGCTCGTGCGCGAGGGCAAGCTGGCTGGCGAACTGACCAAGGCGGAAGAAGAATGGCTGGCGCTACAGGCCGAATTGGAGACCTTGGGTGACTAGTTGAATGTCTTGCGGGTAACCCCGTCATCGGTATCCGACGCAGTCATCAGGCTCGGCAGGTCCAGCGCAATATCCCAGTCGGATTTTGAGACGGCATCGCGCAGCAGCTTGCACAGCGAGTGCAGCAGTATGTTGTCCAGCGTGAGGTCTATGCCCTGTCCCTGCTGCGGCAGCAGCCCGAGCACGTGATTGCCCTGCGTGTCCCTGGCCGCGCGCAACTGAGCCACCAGTATCGGCTCGGCGCCGAGCGGCATTTCGCGCGCCACTTCCTCGAAAGCGTCGTCGAAATTTGCGCGCACCAGCGCCTGTTCGTGCTGCAAGCCCAGTAGTGCATCACGCGCCTGCGGGTTGCCCTGCCGCGCGAGTTCGGGCGTGGCGCGCAGCATCTGCAGCAGCAGCGGCCACAGCAGGCGTGTCGCGCGCCGCGTCAGCCACAGGCGCACCTCGATCCGGTCGTCGGTGCTCACGCGCAGCAGCAGCCGGTCCTGTTCTGGCATGAAGTCGAGCTTGAGCTGGCGCAGTCGCATGGTCGCAGCGGTTCCCGGTCGGCCGACTGTATCAGACGCCGTGGCGCCCGAGGGCCCAGGCGACGTGCTCGCGTACCAGCGACGATGCATCCGCCGCGCGCGCCTGCAGCGCGCCGACTACGGCGGCGCAGGCCGGCGCGTTGCCCAGGCCCACCGCGAGATTGCGCGACCAGCGCTCGTAGCCGATGCGGTGGATCGCGCTGCCGGCCATGCGCTCGTGGAAAGCGTCTTGGGTCCAGGCGAACAATTCGACCAGCTCAACATCGTCCAGACCGTGACGCACGCGGAAATCAGCTTCGCCGCTGATTTCGGCGTAGCGGTTCCAGGGGCAGGCGAGCTGGCAGTCGTCGCAGCCGTAGACGCGGTTGCCGATCAGCGGACGCAGCTCCAGCGGAATCGATCCTTTGAGCTCGATAGTGAGATAGGAGATGCAGCGCCTGGCGTCGAGCCGGTAGGGCGCGACGATCGCGCCGGTGGGGCAGATGTCCAGGCATTTGCTGCAGCTGCCGCAGTGCTCGTCGACCGGCGCGTCGACGGGCAGCGGCAGATCGGTGTAGATTTCGCCGAGGAAAAAATACGATCCGGCGTCGCGCGAAAGCAGCAGGGTGTGTTTGCCGCGCCAGCCCAGGCCGCTGCGCGCGGCCAGTTCCACCTCCATCACCGGCGCCGAGTCCGTAAATACGCGGTGGCCGAAAGCGCCGATCTCACCCTCGATGCGCCGCGACAACTGCTCGAGCCGGCCGCGCAGCAGCTTGTGGTAATCGCGTCCCATGGCATAGCGCGCGATGTAAGCCTTCTCGCCAGCGCCTATCACCGGCCAGCCCGCGGCCGCCTGCGGCAGATAGTTCATGCGCGCGCTGATCACGCGCAGGGTCCCGGGGCGCAGTTCCGCCGGGCGCGCGCGTCTTACGCCGTGCCTTGCCATATAATCCATTTCGCCGTGGTAACCGGCGGCGAGCCAATCGGCGAGCCCGGCCTCCGCGGCGCCGAGATCGGTGTCGGCGATGCCCACCGCCTGAAACCCGAGCTCGCGCCCCCATGCCTTGATCGCAAGCGCGAGCGGGGCGTAATCGCAGTTCCATGCTGCTTCGGACATGGCCCATCATAACCACAGCGCAGTAACAATGCATTTGCCGGACGAAGCCGCGACCCTGGCGCTGGGCGCGCGCCTTGCGCACGTGATCGCGCCGGGATTGGCGCTATACCTGCACGGCGATCTAGGCAGCGGCAAGACCACGCTCGCGCGCGGAATGCTGCGCGGACTGGGATACCCCGGCCGGGTAAAAAGCCCAACCTACGCCCTAGTTGAACTTTATCCCGTTTCTAGGTTAAACTTGTACCACTTTGATTTTTATCGCTTCAGAGACCCGAAGGAGTGGCGCGATGCGGGCTTCAGCGAATACTTCAACGACGCTTCAGTGTGCCTGGTCGAGTGGCCGGAAAAAGCGGCCGGCCTGCTGCCTACCGCCGATCTCGACATCGCGCTCGAGTTCGCCGGCGACGGGCGTGACCTGAGCATCCGCGCCGGGACCGAAAGTGGCCAAGCATGTTTAGACCGATACTCGCAGACGCCGCCCTGAACGTTCCTTTCCGCAGCGACAAACATGCGCTTGTCCGCTTGATCAAGCCCGAGCCTGAATCGACGGGACGCTTCTCCACAGACGCTTCAGCTTCAAGTTTCGCCGCCGCAGTTCTGCAGCGGCTTTTCGCAAGTCTCATCCTGCTCGCGATCGCTGCGGCTGCCGCCGGCAGCGCCGTGGCGGCCGAGCGCATATCCGCGCTGCGCGTCTGGCCGGCGCCGGACTATACCCGCATCACCATAGAATCGCCGCAGCCGATCCGGCACGAGCTGCTGCTGGTGAAGAACCCGGACCGGCTGGTGCTCGATCTGGACGGCGTGGATTTCGACAGCGTGCAGCGCGAGCTCGGCGGCAAGGTACTGCCCTCCGACCCATACATCGGACAGATGCGCGCCGGACGCTACAAGCCCGGCGTGGTGCGCGTGGTGCTGGACCTCAAGACCGAGGTCAAGCCGCAGATTTTCATACTCCAGCCGGTAGGCGACTACGGCTATCGCCTGGTGCTCGACGTCTATCCGCTGGTGCCGATCGATCCGCTGATGGCGCTGCTGCAGAAGCCCGAAGTGAAGGCCGAGATGGGGGCGCCCGCCGCCGATGCCGCAGCGCCCGCGCCGGCGCAAGCGGCCGCAGCCGAGGCGAAATCCGCAGCCCGGCCCGAGCCGGCCAATGTCAAGCCGGGAGTCGCGCGTCTGGTGACCATCGTCCTCGATCCCGGCCACGGCGGTGAGGATCCGGGCGCCAGAGGCCGCCACGGCAGCCGCGAGAAGAACGTGACGCTCACCATCGCGAGAAAGCTCAAGGCCATCATCGACGCCGAGCCGAACATGCGCGCGGTACTCACCCGCAATGGCGACTATTTCATTCCGCTGCAGGTGCGCGTGCAGAAGGCGCGCCGGGTGCACGCCGACCTGTTCGTGTCGGTGCACGCCGACGCCTTCGTCAAGCCGCATGCGCGCGGCTCCTCGGTGTTCGCGCTGTCCGAGCGCGGTGCCACCAGCACTGCGGCGAAGTGGCTGGCCAAGCGCGAAAACGACGCCGACCTGATCGGTGGCGTCAACCTCGACGTGAAGGACCGCTACCTGGCGATGACGCTGGCGGATCTGAGTCTTACCGCCCAGATCAACGACAGCCTGAAGCTGGGCAAGGCGGTGTTGTCCGAACTGGGTGACGTCAATGATCTGCACAAGGGGCGGGTCGAGCAGGCGGGGTTC
This sequence comes from Burkholderiales bacterium, assembly GCA_038206915.1. Classification (GTDB taxonomy): domain Bacteria; phylum Pseudomonadota; class Gammaproteobacteria; order Burkholderiales; family SG8-39; genus 2-12-FULL-64-23. The sequence continues at coordinate 31,298 of JBBRAI010000042.1, forward strand.
GCCGTGCTGAAGGCGCCAGATATCCCCTCGATCCTGGTGGAAACCGCGTTCATCAGCAATCCGGACGAGGAGCGCAAGCTCAACGACGAGGACTATCAGGAAAAAATAGCGCAGGCGATATTCAAGGGCATCAAGCGCTACTTCACCAAGAACCCGCCGCTGGCCAGGTCCACGCTCGCCGTCCTCGACAAGTCCAACTAGAGACGCGCGGCGCGTTGCGACGTCGCTCAGGCCCGCTGCAGCTTGTGTCTGGCGTAGCCGAGCGCTATCGGCACCAGCGACAGCCCGATGATGCCGAATATCACCAGCGTCAGATTGTTCCTGATGAAACCGATGTTGCCGAAGAAATACCCGGCGTAGAGCAGGCTCGCCACCCACAGCGCGCCGCCGGCGACGTTGAACAGCTGGAAACGCACGTGGTTCATGCTGCCGACGCCGGCGACGAATGGCGCAAACGTGCGGATGATGGGCACGAAGCGCGTGATGATTATGGTCTTGCCGCCGTGGCGCTCGTAGAATTGGCGCGTGCGCTCCAGCGCACGGCGATTGAACCAGCGCTTATCCTCCCATTGGAATACTTTCGGTCCGATGTAACGGCCGATCCAGTAATTGGTCGTGTTCCCGAGAATCGCAGCCGCGATGAGCACGGCGGCGAGCGCATGCACGTTCAATCCGGCCGCCGCCCAAAGCGTGCCCGCCACGAACAGCAGCGAATCCCCGGGCAGGAACGGCGTCACCACCAGGCCGGTCTCGCAGAACACGATCGTGAACAGCAGCAGGTAGACCCAGGGGCCGTATTGCTGCAGCAGGGTCGCGAGGTGCTTGTCGAGGTGGACCAGCAGGTCCCAGAAAAACAGCAGCAGTTCCAAGGCGGGCGTATTCCACTGGCGGAGGCAGGGCGTATTCTAACCCGGCTATAATTCGCCATGCCCTCGATACGCCTGCTTCCGGACACGCTCATCAGCCAGATCGCCGCGGGCGAAGTGGTGGAACGGCCGGCTTCGGTGCTGAAAGAGTTGCTGGAAAACAGCCTTGATGCGGGCGCCAGCGAGATCAGCGTCAGCCTGGTGCAGGGCGGGGTCAAGCAGCTCAAGGTGACGGACAACGGCGGCGGCATGGAGGCGGAAGATCTGCCGCTGGCATTCGCGCGCCATGCCACCAGCAAGATCGCCAGCCTGGATGAACTCGAGCAGGTGCGCTCGCTCGGCTTTCGCGGCGAGGCGCTGGCCTCGATTGCCTCGGTCGCGCGCGTCGTGCTCACTACCAGAAGCGCCGGCGCGGCGCATGCATGGAGCCTCGGCGCCGAAGGCGGCGAGCAGGGCGCGGTGCAGCCGGCGGCGCATGCGCCCGGCTCCAGCGTCGAAGTCAGCGACCTGTACTTCAATACCCCGGCGCGGCGCAAATTCTTGCGCACCGAGGCCACCGAATTCGGCCATTGCGAGGACGTGTACCGGCGCATCGCGCTGTCCCGGTCCGATGTCGCTTTCAGCCTGAAGCACAACGGGCGCGTGGTGTCGCACCTGCCGGCCGGCGATGCGGCGCGGCGCATCGCGGCGGTAGCGGGCGAGGAATTTGCCGGCGCGGCGCGCGCACTCGAGGAAAATTCCTCGGGGCTGCGCCTGACGGGTTTCGCCGGTTCGCCCGCGTTCTCGCGCAGTTCGCGCGACGCGCAGTACGCCTTCGTCAACGGCCGCTTTGTGCGCGACAAGTTGCTCGCGCACGCGTTGCGCCAGGCCTACCGCGACATGCTGCACGGCGACCGGTATCCGGCCTATGTGCTGTTCCTCGAACTCGATCCGCTGGGCGTGGACGTGAACGTGCATCCGGCCAAGACTGAGGTGCGCTTTCGCGATGCGCGCGCGATTCACCAGTTCGTGTTCCACGCCGTGAGCAAGGCGCTGTCGGGCAATGCGGCGCAGACCGCCGCCGCCGCGGTGCGCCCGGTCCCGGCGGCCGGGGGCATGAACTTCCAGCGCGCGCCCTATCAGGCGAGCCTCGGCGTGGCGCAGCCGGTGGCCGCCTATCAGGCAATGTTTTCCGCGCCGCCCGGACCTGTTGCTTCACCGGCAGCCGCGGCAGCGCGCACGGCATTCGAAAGCATACGCGCCGGTGCGGCGGCGGCGGCGCTCGAGGGTGACGCGCCGCTGGGATACGCCCTCGCGCAGCTGCATGGCATCTACATCCTGGCGCAGAACCGGCAGGGTCTGGTGCTGGTGGACATGCACGCGGCGCACGAGCGCATTCTGTACGAACGCCTCAAGGGAGCGCTGGATGCGCGCGGCATGAGCATGCAGAAACTGCTGATACCGGCGAGCTTCAATGCCGAGCGGCTTGAGGTGGCGACGGCCGAAGAGCACGCCGGCGTGCTGCACGAACTGGGCTTCGACCTGGCGCCCTTGTCGCCGACCGCGCTTGCGGTGCGTGCAGTGCCGGCTATGCTGGCCGGCGCCGACGTCGCAGAACTTGCGCGCGCGCTGCTGCGCGACGTGCGCGAATTCGGCGGCAGCCGCGTGCTCACCGAGCACCAGCACGAACTGCTCTCCACCATGGCCTGCCACGGCGCGGTGCGCGCGCATCGGCCGCTCTCGGTGAGCGAAATGAACGCGCTGCTGCGCGAAATGGAGATCACCGAGCGTTCCGGCCAGTGCAATCACGGCCGGCCCACCTGGTATCAGATGAGCCTGGCCGATCTGGATAAATTGTTTCTACGCGGAAGATGAACGTCAGATTAGGAAGCCCATTGCGGGATTTCTGCAATGACTCCGGGTTTAGCGGAGCGCGAGGGGAGCGATCCCCTCGAGTTGAATCAAGCTTTTAGGGAGCTGCAATGAAAGTACTGATACTCGGTGCCGGCGCGGTTGGCGGCTATTTTGGCGGCCGCCTGGTGCAGGCCGGCGCAGACGTGAGCTTCCTGGTGCGGCCGCAGCGTGCGGAAAAGCTGGCGCGCGGCGGACTGGTGATCAAGAGCCCGCTCGGAGATGCACAGATTCCGGTGCACACGGTACTGCAGGAGGCCGCGCGCCCGGAGTACGACCTGGTGATCCTGTCGTGCAAAGCCTATGACCTCGATGCGTCTATTGCAGCGATCGGCGGAGCGATGGGGCCGGACACCCTGGTGCTGCCGCTGCTTAACGGCATGGCGCAGCTGCCGCGGCTGGAGCGCGCCTACGGCGGCGCGCGCGTGCTCGGCGGAACCTGCTACATCGCCTCGACCATGGACTCGGACGGCGCGATTCGGCATCTGGGCAAATTCCAGGGCATCACCTGCGGCCAGCGCCGCGGCAATCACGCGCATGCAGGATCGGTGCTGGAGGAGCTCGCGCAGGCCTATGAGCGCGTTGCCGTGGAGTGCAAGCTCAGCGCGGATATTGAGCAGGACATGTGGGAGAAATTCGTTTTGTTGGCGAGCCTGGCCGCGATGACCTGCCTGATGCGCGCCAGCGTGGGCGAAATTCTCGCGGCGGCGGACGGAGAGGCGCTGATGCGCGAGGCGCTCGCAAGCTGCGTCGCGGCGGCCACCGCGGTGGGTCATGCGCCGCGCGCGGAGTCGCTGCAGCGCACCGAAGGCATGCTGTTCGCGCGCGGCTCGGCCTTCACCGCCTCAATGCTGCGCGACCTCGAGGCCGGCGGGCGCGTTGAAGCCGATCACATCGTCGGCGACATGCTGCGGGCTGCGCGCGCCGCCGGCGCCGACGCGCGCCTGCTTGCGGCGGCCTATTGCCATCTGCAGGCATACGAGGCGCGGCGACAGCGGGGTGCAGCGGCCTAGATCCGGCCGGCGCGGCTGCAGGGTTTGCCTTCAGCATGAGCCATTCCGCGCAGGCGCGCCTGCCCCCGGCGATACTGCTGATGGGGCCCACGGCCAGCGGCAAGACCGCGCTCGCGCTGGAAATCGCGCGGCATTTCCCGGTAGAAATCGTCAGCGTCGATTCGGCGCAGGTGTACCGCGGCATGGATGTGGGCACGGCAAAGCCGAACCGCGACGAGCGCGCTGCGGTGCCGCATCATCTGATCGACATCGTCGATCCGGACCGGAGCTATTCGGCGGCGCAGTTTCGCGCCGACGCGCTGCGCCTGATGGGTGAGATCGACGGCCGCGAGCGCGTGCCGTTGCTGGCCGGCGGCACCATGCTTTACTTCAAGGCGCTGCGCGAGGGCCTGTCGAACCTGCCGCAGGCGGACGCCGCGGTGCGCGCGGGGCTCGAGGCCGAAGCGGGCGAAAGGGGCTGGCCCGCAATGCATGCCGAACTGGCGCGCATCGACCCGGCGGCGGCCGCGCGCATCAAGCCCGGCGACGCGCAGCGCATCCAGCGCGCGCTGGAGGTGTTCCGCATCAGCGGCAAGCCGCTATCCGTGCTGCAGGGTGCGCGCGAGGC